>JAPLRS010000013.1 GCA_026399015.1 Methylococcales bacterium
ATCTATCAGTAAATATTGCAATGACGGCTTAAATTGGCTCATCATTCCGGGTACTTCAGGGATTAAATCTGCAATATTGGTAGTCGCTGTCCATTTTTGGTTACCGTTATAAAGCACGATGGGTAATATAGGTGGTAATCGACCATCCGCCAGTACTTCTCCGCGTTTTATTAAATCTTGGTATAACAGGCCTATATATACCATCATCCGCAGTGCCATGTATTTATCGACACTGCTCTGAAATTCGATTAGCAAATACAGATAAACCCAGTCTTCTCCCACTTTAACACGCCAAACCACGTCATCTTCGCGTTGTTTAAAGTCGTCACTAACATAGCTACTGGGGATTTTCTCAAGGGTTGAATAATCTAACGACTGTAACCATTCATCCGGAATAAACCCCATCACTAGGTCTCGGACAAGTTCCGGATTGGAAAATAAAAACTTATAACTGCTATCGTGGTCTTGGCTCATGGGGCATTATAGCAATGCGATTGGATCAGTGCGGGTTAATATGATTAGATGACTAAATAAGGTTTATCCCAAGCTTTTATCTTGGGTGCTGAGTTTATTGGTAATGATGATGTCTGTAGGGTGTTGGGTGACAATATCTTTTATGGGCATGGTTTAGTCGCTATATTAAATCACGCCGTGGCTAATGTGGTTAATCATAAAAAAGCTACGGTGTTTGGTTATACTCAAGACTATTTTAAATAATAGTGACTAATTATTTTTATAACCCTATAATCAATTTTGATTTTGTGTATAAGGAGTAATATTGTAATGAGTACAATGATAGCTGAGCTTTATGATGCTTTAAAAGATGCGGGTGCATCTGAAGAAAAAGCTAGAGCTGCCGCCAAAACAATGGCAGATTACGATAGTCGTTTTAATAAAATTGATCAGGATTTATCTTTAATAAAAGCAGAAATTACAATTTTAAAATGGATGTTAGGTTTTCTTGTCGCTGGAATGGTTTCTTTACTTTTTAAAATCTTTACTGTTATTTAATTTTGCAGGCGCTTCGGGCTTTATGAGCTAACATGTTGAAAAAAAATTTTATTTTTATTCCCCATGACTGATCAAGAATTAACAGATCTCGTTGCAAGCCTTGCTATTGATAGTAAAGAAATGTATGCCTCGCAGAAAGATCTGCATGTTGCTCAAAAAGAAACATCCGAGCAAATGAGGCGCACAAATGAAATAACTGAAGATTTTTCTATAATAAGTTGGCAAATAACCCTCGTATCGGTAACCTAAAGTATAACGCGGTTGAAAAAGCCATTAATGATTTAGACCGTAAAATGAGGAACTTTAAGAAACTTTAATGCTTAACCTTATCACAATGTAAGTTACACTCCTTCTAATTCATTCCATCTGTCAAACGCTAGCTCTAACTTATTTTCGACATCTTTTAATGCGTCTAATGTTTTAGCAATCGCCATAGCATCTTGTTTATAAAAGGCGGAAGCACTAATTTGCACTGTTAGTTCTGCTTGCTTAGCTTCTAATTCATCAATCAATTGGGGTAATTTATCCAATTCTTGTTGATCTTTAAAACTTAATTTTTTCTTTTTAACTGCTATGGCAGATGCCTCTGGTGTAGCAACTGCTTCAGTCTTTTTAGCCGCCCCAGCTGCTTTTGCTTCTGCTGCTGTTTTTGATGCTGACGCTGCTTTAGTCTGCTCAACTTGTTTTACATGATTATTCCAATCGGTATAACCACCCACAAATTCATCAACTTCACCGTTACCACTTAATACAAAGACACTAGTCACCACGTTATCTAAAAAGGCTCTATCATGGCTCACTAACAATAAGGTGCCCTCATACGAGACTAATTTTTCTTCTAACAATTCTAGGGTTTCTAAATCTAAATCATTAGTTGGCTCATCCATCACAATTAAATTAGCTGGTTTAGTAAATAAACGCGCTAACAACAATCTGTTTTTCTCACCACCCGATAAACTTTTAACTGGTGAACGGGCTCTGGCTGGGGCAAATAAAAAATCACCCAAATAAGACATCACATGGCGTTTATTGCCTCCAATCTCTACAAAGTCATTACCATCGGCAACGGTATCGGCCACTGTCATATTAGGATCAAGTTGGTCCCTTAATTGATCAAAGTATGCAATTTCTAGTTTAGTGCCCTGCTCTATCACACCCGTGGTTGGCTCTAATTGTTTTAATAACAATTTTAATAATGTAGATTTACCAGCACCGTTTGCCCCAATTAAACCAATCTTATCACCACGTTGTATTAATGTAGAAAAGTTCTTGATGATCTCTCTATCACCATAGGAAAAAGTTATATCATTAACTTCGATAACTTTTTTACCAGACGCATCGGCTTTCTCAAGCGCCAATTTAGCGGTGCCTTGTTGTAAGCGTCTTTGAGCGCGTTCATTACGCAACTTTTCTAAGGCTCTAACTCGACCTTCATTACGCGTACGACGCGCTTTTACACCTTGTCTTATCCAAACTTCTTCTTCGGCTAATTTTTTATCAAACTCTGCATTTTGATTAGCTTCATCTTCTAGTGCAGCAGCTTTACGGGTTAGGTAATCATCATAAGTACCTTGCCATGACACTAAATTACCACGATCTAAATCCACAATACGTGTGGCCAATTTTTGTAAGAAGGACCGGTCATGCGTCACAAATAATACAGCGCCTTGAAAATTGAGGACTTGCTCTTCTAACCATAAAATACTTTCAAAATCTAAATGGTTGGTCGGTTCGTCCAATAACAATACTTCTGGATCTATCACTAAAGCTCTAGCCAAAGCCACACGACGCTTCCAACCACCCGATAAACCACTAATCTTTAAATGACCCGGTAACTCTAATTTGGTTAAAGTGGTTTCGACGCGTTGCTGGAAATGCCAACCGTTATGAGCTTCTAATTTATGCTGTAAATCGCCTAATTCATTTAAAGCTTTTTCATCCTCATAATCCATAGTCAGCGTTAATTCGTGATAACGCGTGATCCATGCACCTAATTCCCCTAAACCACCGGCGACTGCATCATAAATAGTGGCATCATCTGGTAAATCGGGAGATTGCTCTAACCAAGCTAATCTTAATTCAGGTTGACGCCAAATCTCACCATTATCCGGCAGAATATTGCCTGCCGTTATTTTCATTAATGTAGATTTGCCTTCCCCATTACGCCCTAGCAGACCAACTCTTTCACCTGGATCTAACTGAAAATTTGCATCTTTTAATAACGCATGAGTACCGAAGGCAATGGAGATATTTGATAAACGTAATAAAGGCATCTTTGAATTTATTGAGTGAAATAATAGGTTACGTGGGCATTATATAGAATATTCAGCTTATCTTTTTGACAAACTGCTCAGTGAATAGCTTTAAAACTAAAATGGATGGATAAAACTTAATATTTTATCCATCTTTAATAATGATTCAGCCTGATTGTTTAAATATAAAAGTGCGACTTAAATTATTTTACAATACTGAAATGTTAGTCAGTTAAAGCGGGGTAATCAATATAACCTTTTTCATTGCCACCATAAAAAGTAGCCATATCAGGTTTGTTTAACGGTGCATCTGCTTTAAAACGCTCTACTAAATCAGGGTTAGCAATATACAACTGTCCAAAAGCCACCGCGTCTGCTAGGCCTTGTTCTATTGCCTGATCTGCTTTAGCTTTATCGTAACCGCCACATACAATTAATGTGCCTTGATAAGCTTTACGCAATACGTCTAATTTAATAACATTAGCACCGTGTCTGATATCACCTTCTAAGGCATCAACCACATGCAAATACGCTAAACCCTGTTTACCAAGCTGTTCTAATACATAAACAAAGATAGTTTCTGGCGCCGAGTCTGTCATATCATTAAAAGTACCACTTGGTGAAAGGCGTATACCGACTTTATCTGCGCCCCATACTTCTATCACAGCTTGGGTTACTTCTAATAAAAAACGAGCTCTATTTTCTATACTGCCACCGTAATTATCGGTGCGTTGATTAGTGCCATCGCGTAAGAATTGATCTAATAAATACCCATTAGCCCCATGTATTTCTACACCATCAAAACCGGCTGCTAAAGCTTGTTTTGCAGCATTACGATAATCTTCAATAATGCCGACAATTTCTGCTGTTTCTAAAGCTCTAGGGGTAACAAAATCTTGCATACCAGTTGCTGTTACGCCTTTACCCTTTGGTTTAATTGCAGAGGGTGCAACAGGTAATTGACCGTTATGATAATCAGGGTGTGATATACGACCTACATGCCATAGCTGTAAAAAGATATGACCGTTTTTTGCATGGACAGCTTGAGTAATTTTTTTCCAACCTTCAACATGCGCGTCATTGTATATATAAGGTATAGCCGGATAACCAACCCCTTGCGAAGAGATGGGAGAGGCTTCAGTGATAATTAAGCCAGCACCGGCGCGTTGTTCATAATAGGTGACCATCATATCAGTTGGAATATTTTCGGGTGCGCGCATTCTGGTTAATGGCGCCATCACAATACGATTTGATAGTTGATAAGGACCGATTTTAATGGAGCTTTGTAAATGACTGGTCATAGGTTGTACCCAAAGAATAGTTAAGTTAAAGCATTATATTCTCAAATGGGTAATTAACCTTACCAATTTATAAATTCAACTATTGGCGCCAGTTCTGAAGATTAAATCCATCAAAACTAATAATGGTTAATATAAAACCCAATGGTTACAACAACCACAAAGGTCATTATTGCTAACAATATTAAGTTTTTATAATCATACTCAAATGCTTTGTAATAGACTTTTTCATGGCATTTGCTACAAGTCACATACATGCCTTTGTCTCTACAATATTCGCAAATTACTGGATATTTCTTTGAGTTGTCTAAATACAGACCACCTTTTTTATGGCAATGACTACATGTAAGCTCAGATAATTTTTCTTTATGCCCACATTGCACGCAAACATAAAATACACTGGTAAATTTTCTAATAATTGTATTTATTTTCATTGAGAAATCACCACTTTCTCCATAACAAACAGATAGTTACAAATTAAAAACACCTGAAATATAATTGAAATATTTGTGCAATATTAATTCTACAAAATCACGAATAAACATGTCAATAAAGTCACAAAAACTTAATATAAGACATAAAACAAAGGTTATTAATTTCTAAAACTGTATAAAGTTAAACGCTATAATAGACTGCTATATCAACCCTTCTTATAGAGCGTGTCAGTGGATATTAAAGTTTATATGCAAGATCTTGGCATTAAAGCCAGAAAGGCAGCAAAAGAGATCAGCCGTGCTGACTCAGGTAAAAAAAATTTAGCCTTATTAAAAATTGCCGACATACTTGAAAAAAATCAAGCGACCTTAATTACAGAAAATCAAAAAGATTTAATTGCAGGTCAACAAAATGGCCTTGATGCAGCTTCATTAGACCGCTTAACCATTAACGCGAAAGGCGTGCAAGCAATGGTTGAGGGTTTAAAACAAGTAGCAGCACTTCCAGATCCTGTTGGCGAGATAACCGATCTAAGTTACAGACCCAGTGGCATTCAAGTTGGACAAATGCGCGTCCCTTTGGGCGTTATTGGTATTATTTATGAATCACGACCCAATGTTACCATAGACGCAGCCGCTTTATGTCTTAAATCGGGTAATGCTTGTATTTTAAGGGGTGGCTCTGAAGCCATTCATTCAAATCAAGCCATTGCTGCTTGCATTACAGAAGGTTTAGCTGCCGCGGGGTTACCTATCGAAACAGTGCAAATTGTAACCACAGCAGATCGCGCGGCAGTAGGGGAACTCATTACCTTAAAAGAATATGTTGATGTAATTGTACCGCGGGGTGGTAAAAGTTTAATCGCGCGCATTTCTCAAGATGCCAGCATTCCTGTTATTAAGCATTTAGATGGTATTTGTCATGTGTATATAGATGACAAAGCCGATATTGATAAAGCCGTTAAGATTGCAGACAATGCCAAAACCCATCGCTATGGTGTGTGTAATGCCATGGAGACTTTATTAGTTGCAGAAGGCATCGCGGCTAAAGTATTACCTTTATTAGCTGACATCTATTTACAAAAAGGCGTTGAATTACGGGGTTGCCTTAAAACTTGTTCTTTAATTCCACAAGCTACTAGAGCGACAGAAGAAGATTGGCAAACTGAATATTTAGCACCCATTCTATCGATTAAAGTTGTCCACGGCTTAGATGAAGCCATTGATCATATTAGCCAATACAGTTCTAGCCATACTGAAGCTATCGTTACAGAAGACTACACTCGCGCTAGACGTTTTTTACGTGAAGTAGATTCAAGCTCTGTTATGATTAATGCTTCTACGCGTTTTGCAGATGGATTTGAATATGGTTTAGGCGCTGAAATAGGCATCAGTACTGATAAATTACATGCTAGAGGTCCGGTAGGTTTAAAAGGTCTCACTTCTTTAAAGTATGTCGTGTTAGGCGATGGTCATATCAGACAATAAATGATTGGCATATTTGGGGGCACGTTTAACCCGGTTCATTACGGGCATTTGCGTTCGGCATTAGAAGTTAAAGACATCTTTGATTTAGCAGAGATACGCTTAATTCCTAGTGCTAATCCCCCCCACCGTGACTTACCGTCAGTCAGCGCAGAAAGTCGCTTAAAGATGTTGCAATTGGCTATTGATCAGCAAACTGATTTAAAGATTGATGATCGTGAATTAAACCGCGCTGGCCCCTCTTATATGGTGGATACTTTAAAGTCTATAAGATCAGAAATAGGCTCACAACCTTTAATACTCTTTATAGGTAGCGATGCCTTTAATCAGCTAACGACTTGGCATGAGTGGCAAGCTTTATTTAATTATGCGCATATTGTGGTATTAACTAGACCTAATTACCATTTACAAGCACTTAACGATTTTTTTAGCGCTCATTTATCAATAGATAGAACTGAATTGGCACAGAACAGCGCAGGTAAGTTATACTTTCAATCTGTACGGCAACTTGACATATCGGCAACAGCCATTAGAGACATGATCGCGCAACACAAAAATCCGGGATTTTTACTCCCTGATAAGGTGCTCACCTATATTAGGCAACACCAGCTTTACCTGAGATAATAATCTCATCAAATCACTAGGAATTTTAATGCAAGTAGAAGATTTATTAAAAACCGTCCAAGAAGTTTTGGATGATCGTAAAGGACAAAACATAGTTACATTGGATGTACGTGGCAAAACCAGTTTTACCGACTACATGATTGTGGTCACCGGCACATCAGATCGTCACTTAAAATCATTATGTGACCACGCTGTAGAAAAAGTAAAAGAATCCGGCTTTAAACCTTTAGGTATTGAAGGCGACTTAGGCTCAGACTGGGTATTACTTGATTTAGGTGATGTGATTGTACACGCCATGACTGCCCAATCTCGTGAATATTATCAACTTGAAAAACTCTGGTCAGTTGAGGGTAGCACTCAAACTGAAGAAGAGACAATTGCCGATTAGGTCATTGTGCCAACTCAAGCTAATAAACCTGATACAGCAAACTATGAAAATAGTATTGCTGTTATCAGTTTAATCGGGATTATTAGCTATCTCGTTTTACAGTATTTAATCATTGTAAGTCCTGAGATTTATACGCTCAGCATTCAAACTGCATTATCATCAAGTCTTACTCCTCTATTTAACAATCAACTGCAAATTTCTTGCTCACTTCAGCAAATCCCGCTATTTTTAGTGTTACTGCTGGGCGGTATTCCTTTAGTTTTTAATATCTTGAGCAAATTACTTAAAGGCGATTGGGGCGCCGACTTACTAGCCGCATTATCTATAATAACGGCTGTTGCTTTAAATGAATATTTAGCCGCAAGTTTAGTGGTTTTAATGCTATCTGGTGGCGCGGCATTAGAGCATTATGCTGTTCGCAAAGCATCTTCGGTGTTAGAAGCTTTATCAAAACGCATGCCCTCTGTAGCCCACAGAAAATCAGCAGATAACTTAACAGACATTGGTACAGAACAGGTGTGTATTGGAGATGAGTTACTCATTCTTCCCCATGAATTATGTCCAGTAGATGGGACTGTTATTAACGGCTCTGGCACCATGGATGAATCGTATTTAACGGGTGAACCCTATCAAATGTCTAAAACGACCGGTTCTTCGGTTATGTCAGGCGCAATTAATGGCGACAGTGCTTTAACCATTAGGGCCGATAAACTTTCTATTGATTCTAGATACGCTAAAATCATGGAGGTGATGAAGTCCTCTGAAAATTATCGGCCCAACATTAGACGCTTGGGTGATCAATTAGGTGCTTTATATACCCCAATAGCCATCTTAATTGCCTTAAGTGCTTGGTGGTTTAGTGGCGAGATACTCCGCTTTCTTGCCGTATTAGTCATTGCAACGCCCTGCCCTTTATTAATTGGTATTCCTGTCACTATTATCAGTTCTATCTCTTTAGCAGCACGCAGAGAAATTATTATAAAAAACCCTGCGATTTTAGAAACTATTGGTCAATGTCGTACCGCCATTTTTGATAAAACTGGCACACTAACTTATGGCAGACCTTGGTTAACCGCAATTGTGTGTGGACAAAATCAAGATGAAACAGAATTATTATTATTAGCCGCTAGTTTAGAACGCTATTCTAAACACCCCTTATCTAGCGCTATTTTAATCGCTGCTGACAAAGCTTGTCTTACGTTGGTAAATGCCTATGATATTGCTGAACTCCCCGGGCAAGGTTTAACAGGCGTAGTATCTGGCAAACATATACAAATCACTAGCCGTAAACAATTTGACATCATGCATCCTGACGCAGTTTCTAAACTACCACCCATTACAGGTGGCTTAGAATGCATCGTTTTAATTGATCATCAGTATGCGGGTGCCTTGCAATTTAGAGATGAAGTAAGATCAGATAGCTCATCCTTTATTAATCACCTACAACCCAATCATTTATTTGATAAAGTAATGATAGTATCGGGTGATAAAGAATCAGAGGTAAGATTTTTAGCAGAGCAAGTGGGCATTCAACATGTACATTTTAGTCAGAGCCCTGAGCAAAAACTTGATATTGTGCGTGCAGAAACGCAAGCGGCTAAAACTGTTTATTTAGGCGATGGTATTAACGACGCACCGTCATTAACCGCCGCCACGATTGGCATCGCCTTTGGTCAAAATAGTGATATTACCGGTGAATCAGCGGACGCCGTTATTATGGATAGTTCTCTATTAAAGGTAGATGAGTTGTTTCATATCGGCGCCAGAATGCGCAAGATTGCAATGCAAAGTGCTGTCGGCGGCATGATCTTAAGTGTGATAGGTATGGGCTTTGCAGGCTTTGGTTACCTAAGCCCCGTCGCCGGCGCAGTCACCCAAGAGATTATTGATGTACTCGCGGTATTAAATGCCCTAAGAGCGGCTGTTCCACCTAAGAACTTATCTGATTATTAATTTGTCGAAGCGTATCTAAATAATTTCTATTTTCTCAGCTAAAAAATCAAAATCTGCTTTAGGTGTGTGTGGTAATACACCCAATAACGGGACAGGCATTAAATGCTTAATGGTATCGATGTTTTCGTCTGTATTTAACATATCAGCATCCACACAGACTGCTATCCAGCCAACACAAATTGTTCCTGATTGTTTTATAGCCTGATATGTTAGCTTAGCGTGGTTAATGCAACCTAACTTAATACCTACCACTAAAATAATCGGCAAACCTAAGGTTATGGCCAAATCACTGATATCTTGCTGAGCATTTAAAGGCGCATACCAGCCACCAGCCCCTTCAACAATAACGACATCAGCCATTTCTTTAAGTGCAGCATAGCATTCAATAACTTTACCAAACTCAACGGGATTATTAATGCCCGCAATATGTGGAGATACTGCTTGCTCGTAGGCATAGGGATTTATCAAATCATAAGGCACTTGCACAGACGCATTGGTTTGTATTAATAGAGCATCTTCATTACGGTTATTTAATTCACACCCCGCGGCCACTGGCTTCATACCGACCACGACTTTACCTAGCTTTTTAAAATAGCGTATTAACGCAATAGTCGCCCAAGTTTTACCCACATTGGTATCAGTTCCAGTTATAAAAAAACCTTGCTTCATAGTCTAATTTTCCTATCTAAGCACAATTAGATTTACAAAAAAAATTAAGCACTTGCAATAACACTAATTACCTCAAAGGTAGCTGGAATTTGTGCATTAAGCCGTAAGGCTTCGTATGCTGTATACATTTTTTTCATAGCGGTTTTGGTGGTCAACGATTTATTGCGACCCGAAACCTGTTGAGCACCCAACCCTTTTAACTCTTGCATTAAACACCTAACACTTGGGTATGTAGACACATACGAATGACTCACGATTTTAATGTCTTTAAATCCAGCATTCTCCAAAAACTGCTGGATATCTGCTTGGCTATAAAAATCGTTTACATGATTGTAATGATCAACCGTCGCCCACGCAGTTTTTAATTCTTGTAAAGTTTTAGGGCCAAAAGTTGAAAACACTAACTGACCTTCGGGTTTTAAAACTCTCTTAATATCAAAAAACACAGCGCTTAAGTTATGACACCATTGCAAGGCTAAATTTGAAAACAAGTGATCTACACTACCCGAAGTAAAGGGTAAAAACTCGGCATCGGCACACACAAATTTCAATGTAGATGCTTTTAGCAACTTGGCTTGGGTGGTTTTTAACATGGCATACGCAATATCAACTGCAATCAATTCTCGATAATTAGTGCTAGCCACTAACTCAGATGTTAAAAATCCGGTACCACAGCCCAAGTCTAATAAAACACCCTGACATTGTTTAATATCCACAAAACTTAACAGTTCTCGCCCCACCTGCCGTTGTAACTCAGCCACCCCATCATATGTATTCGCGGCTTTAGCAAACGATTGCTTAATACGACTTTTATCTAAACGCACGGGTGTAAACTGAGAAATGATGTCGATTATCTCCTGTGCATGCGATAAGAACGGCACATGACCGGCCTTATCAATAATATTAAGCTCAATATTGGGGGCTAAGGCTTGCATTTGCTGGCCGACGCCAACTGGAACCAAGGTATCTCGTGTACCCAGTATCACTGAAACTGGCACTTTAGTTTTAGCGAGCGCTGTTCTTAAATCCGCGGTTTTAAGAATTTCTAAACCACCCTGTAAAGTATGCTCAGCAGGCGCTGGGAATTCTAAAACTGCGGTTTTAAGTTTTTTAATTAACGCTTTAAAGTCCGGCAATTGATTAACCTGCAAAGACAAAAACCGTAGTAAAGTCGCCTGGCAATCTACATTTAATTGCGTGGCAAAATCCTCTAATAAATCTACGCGCATACCTGACCAATGCTGGCTTTGCGTAAACATCGGATTACCCGCCAATAAAACTAAAGAGGACACTTTATCTGGATAACGTTGCGCAATATCCAAAACTACCGTTGCGCCTAAAGACCAGCCCAGCCAACAAAATTGTCCTTCTGGGACTGCTGCCACTAAAGCTGCGCTAATATCTGGTAAATTAAAATCGTTTAAAGCGTCACTTTGACCATGCCCGGGTAAATCAAGGCAGATCACTTGATAGCGTTTGGCTAATTGCTCCGCAAAGGCTTGCCAAATACCGCTGTGCATTGCCCAACCATGCACTAAAACAATGGTTGGCCCCTGCCCTATAGATTGTTGATGAATCTTGACCATAATCCCTATTAATCAGCTTCTGTGTGGGTTTTATTAATTGCTGTATTTAAAGCATCCAGTAACTGATCAACTTGCGTCTCTTGATGTAACGCAGAAAAGGTGACCCTTAATCTCGCACTTCCTTTAGGGACAGTGGGCGGTCTAATAGCACTCACTAAAAAACCAGCTTTTAATAAATGTTCACTAATCTCCACCGCTCTTTGACTATCACCAATCACAATTGGCTGTATCGCGGACAGCATGTCAAACTTATCATCTGAATTTGCCGACACAAGATTAACTAACTCAAACCCTAATTGCTCAGCTCCCGTCCTAAAGCGTAAAGCTAAGTGTTTAAGATGAGCTCTACGCCAGTCATCAGCGATAACGCGTTTTAAACTGGCTCTAGTGGCTTCAGCAACGGCTGCTGGCAGTGCCGTCGTAAAAATATAAGTGCGCGCTTTTTGTATTAAGGTTTCTATCAATTCATCAGAGCCGGCAATAAAAGCCCCAAAAGTACCGAAACCTTTGCCTAAAGTGCCCATTAAGATAGGTAAATCGGTTTGGCTTAAACCAAAACATTCCGTTAAACCGCCTCCTTTAGCACCCAAAACACCAAAGCCATGCGCATCATCAACCATTAACCACGCATCCTGTGCTTTAGCCACTTTAACTAAATCCGCTAAGGGGGCAAAATCTCCATCCATACTAAAAACGCCGTCAGTCACGATCAGTTTATTACCGCTAGCCTTACTTAAGTGGGTATTAAGATGTTGAGTATCCGCATGCTGATAGCGTTTAAAACGTGCGCCAGACATCAAGCCACCATCTAACAAAGACGCATGATTTAACCTATCTTCAAATACTGCATCCTGTATATCAAGCAAAGCAGAAATCACACCCATATTGGCCATATAGCCAGTTGAGAATAATAATGCCCGCTCACGACCGGTAAATTCTGCTAACTCTTCTTCTAAAGCATGATGCGCAGAACTGTGCCCACAGATTAAATGTGCAGATCCACTGCCAACTCCATATTGATCAGCACCCGACTTAAAAGCGCTGATTACTTCTGGATGATTTGCCAAGCCTAAATAATCATTGCTACAAAAATTAAGGATGCTTCGACCATCAAGCTTTAAGTGAATACCTTGCGGTGAGTCAATAACCCGCCGAGATCGATACAATCCCGACGTGGCAATGTCTTGTAACTGCTGAGATAAATCCGGAAAGGCGTAACTCATTAAGCGTAACTAGATCCACCAGATTTAATACCTAAACGCTCAAATAGAGCTAGATCGTGATTAGTCATTGGGTTATCGGTGGTTAATAACTTATCACCATAAAAAATTGAATTAGCACCCGCTAAAAAGCATAAGGCTTGCATTTCATCAGACATTTTATTTCGGCCTGCTGATAAACGCACTCTAGATTGTGGCATCATAATTCTTGCAACAGCTAAGGTTCTTACAAACACTAAAGGATCAAGTTCTTCAGTACCCATTAAAGGTGTTCCTTCTACTTGCACTAACATATTAACCGGCACACTTTCTGGATGCTTAGGCATATTAGCTAACTGAATTAACAACTCTGCACGGTCAACATCACTTTCACCCATACCAACAATACCACCGCAGCACACATTAATACCGGCATCGCGCACGCGCTCTAAAGTATCTAAACGATCTTGATAAGTACGCGTAGTAATCACTTCTGAATAATAGTCTTCTGAAGTATCGAGGTTATGGTTGTAATAATCTAAACCGCCTTCTTTTAAACGCTGCGTTTGGGCATCTGTTAACATACCCAAGGTAACACAAGTTTCCATCCCTAAAGCTTTAACACCTTGCACCATTTCTATCACTCTTTCGACGTCTTTATCTTTGGGTTGACGCCAAGCAGCACCCATACAAAAACGTGAAGCACCTTGATCTTTAGCTTGTTGAGCCGCTTTGATAACCGAATCCACAGGCATTAAAGCTTCTGGCGTTAAGCCAGAATCATAACGCGCACTTTGTGGACAATAGCCACAATCTTCTGAACAAGAACCGGTTTTAATACTAAGTAAGCTACTGATTTGCACTTCATTTGGATCAAAATGCTCACGATGCACAGTTTGAGCCTTAAAAATCAAATCATTAAAGGGTAAAGCGTACAGTGCTTTTACCTCATCCAATGTCCAATCGTGACGAATAGGATGGGTATTTAAAGCAGGATTTGCAGACATTCTGTTAATCTCCAAGAACAGTTATAGTTTAAAGTGACTCGCATTAACAGCAATCGTCAACCTAATGAATTAAAAATGGTACACAACTGGCTTAATATTATACAGGATTACTTGCTACCGCCTACCTGCTTGTTATGCGGAAACAAAGGTTTTAAGTCACATGACCTGTGTGATTGTTGTTATCAACGCCTACTTAGAAACAAACGTAGCTGTTATCGCTGTGCAGAAATCTTTGAAAGCAATGTCTCTACACCCAGTTTATGTGGACACTGTATTAGCACGCCACCCGCCTTTGACGAAACTTATGCCCCTTTTGTTTATCAAGCAGAAATACGGCATTTAGTGACCAAACTCAAATTTGGTGGTCAAACTAAAAACGCCCGTTTACTTGGTTTATTGTTAGCAGACCACCTTAAACAAAGTGCACAATTACCTGAATTGATAATCCCTGTACCCTTATATAAAACGCGCTATAGAGAACGCGGTTTTAATCAAGCTTTAGAAATTGGTCGAACTGTAGCAAAAGAATTAAACATACCCCTGGATATCACAAGTTGCCAAAGAACGCATGACACTCCACATCAAATCGGCTTAACTGCCCTACAAAGACGTAAAAATCTGGAAAAAGCCTTTACCTTAATCAAACCCATAAAGGCCCAACATGTAGCAATATTAGATGATGTAATGACTACTGGCTCTACAGTGCATGAACTAGCCAGTTTATTAAAAAAAGCAGGAGTAGAACGAGTGGATGTCTGGGTATGCGCAAGGGCTTAGAGGTTTTAACTTAAAAAAACTCTTATCGCCGCTATGCCCTGAGCACCTAAACCTTTAGCCTGAGCTAAATCGGTTTCGGCTAATCCGCCCAAGGCATAAACGGGGATATTAACTTGTGAGACTAAATCGGCAAATTGTTCCCACCCCATGGGTTCGGTATCTGGGTGTGTTTGAGTTGGTAAAACTGGAGCTAACACCACAAAATCTATACCTAAGCGTTGGGCATGTAAAAGCTCTTTTAAGGAATGGCAAGAGGCGCTGACCCAATATTCATTTTCGGCAATATCGTATTCAGTCACAGGGCGACTACCGATAGCCATTAAATCTGTGCTCGTTAAATGCAAACCATCTACCGGAAATTCTTCGGCATGTTTAACAGCAGAATTAAGTAATAACACCACACCTAATTCTTGGCAGAGTGGATAAGCTTTTTGTAAAAAAGCTTTTATAACAGCTGGTTGCGTATTTTTTAAACGTAGTTGAATAAACTTTATATCGCGGTCTAATAAAATTTGTAAATGTGCTAATAAAGTAAGCTCATCTTCTGCATCATCTAATATTGCATATCGATCTGGTAGTTGCGCGGCTTTAATAATGGTTTGATTTGCAGCCGGAAAGGTATGTGCATTAAGTTCTGTTGACGTTACCCATTTAAACATCTGACCTTCGCAGGCTTTTGCTTCCCCAGAAAAGTCTGTTACTAAAAACACATGTAATTTTACTGCTAAATCAGCGTACTTATGCTGTATGGTAATCAAGGGGGTAGCGCTATTAACTGTAATATCTAGCTCTTCTTTAAATTCTCTAACTAGGGCTTGCTCTGCGCTTTCGTTAGCATCCAATTTACCGCCCGGAAACTCCCACAAGCCACCTTGATGCACACCCGACTTTCTTAAAGAAATAAGAATTTGGCCATCTGCGTTTTTTACTACCCCAACAGCCACTTCTAATACTGATTTATCGGTCATGTATCTAACTTATGTTCTGTATTCTGCATTAATTTTTACGTAATCATACGATAAATCACAGGTAAGCACTTCTTGTACTGCCACACCACGACCTAATTTAACGGTCACGGTAATTTCTTCTCTATCCATCACTGCTTGACCGGCTTCTTCTGTGTAATCATCTGCACGGCCACCGTTTCTAACGATACACACATCATCTAAGAAAAGTTGCACATCTTCTAAAATCATATTTTCAACCCCTGCTCGCCCTACGGCAGCAAGGATACGTCCCCAGTTAGGATCGCTGGCAAAAAATGCGGTTTTAACTAAAGGTGAATGTGCAATTGTTTTACCAACGCGCACCGCTTCTTCATCAGTTAATGCACCTTCAACCTTAATACGCATTAATTTAGTGGCACCCTCACCGTCTCTAACAATAGCTTCCGCTAATTGTTTGCAGACAGTCATCACGGCATCAGCAAAGATCGTGTAATTTTCAGTGCCCGCTAAAATTTCTGGCACCGCAGAGCAACCACTGGCCATTAACATACAAGCATCATTAGTTGAGGTATCGCCATCTACAGTAATACGATTAAACGATTGCTCAACCGCTAAAGCTAAACAATCTTGCAATAGTGTTTGGCTAATTTTAGCGTCAGTCGCCATAAAGCCTAACATGGTGGCCATATTAGGTTGAATCATACCTGCGCCTTTTGAAATACCATTAATAGTAATGGTCTCACCGGCAATACTAATAACTTTAGAAACACCTTTAGGAAAAGTGTCGGTTGTCATAATGGCCTGAGCGGCTTTATCCCAATTATCTATCGCCAGATTGCTAACCGCTGTAGGTAAAGCCAAGGTAATTTTATCAACGGGTAAAGGTTGACCTATAACACCAGTAGAAAAGGGAAGCACTTGTTCTGCTAAACCAGCCACTACTTTGGAGACCTCAACACATGATTGTAGTGCATCTTGCATGCCCTGCTCACCTGTACCGGCATTGGCATTACCTGAATTGATTAATAACCAACGAGGATTGTGCGCTAAATTAGCTTTAGCTAAGTGAACTGGCGCAGCACAAAAAGCATTTTGCGTAAACACACCGGCACAGGTGGAACCTTCCGCCATTTGAAATACTAAAATATCATCTCTAACAGTTTGCTTAATACCAGCATTACTTGTGCCTAGCGTTATTCCATTGACATTGTGCATGATTGGAAAATCGCATTGTCCTACAGCCATCTGTTATTCCTCGTTTTGTTTAAAAAATAATACGATATCATTGATATCTTTTACGCGTTTTTTCATGACTTTAATCTGCTTTTTTAAAGCCTGCATTAGAGCAGTATCTGCACTTAAGGCAAACGGTAAGATAATCTCAACCTCAATACATTCACTAAGATAGTGAATTCTAAAATCTTCTATATGCGCCTCAAAGTCAGGCAAGTATTTAGCTAATAAAGCCTTAACTTCGTTGCGAGTTAAGGGTTTGTGTTTTTCAAAATAGGCTTCATCATCTTCTGGATCCACGTGCACTAACACATCCATCACATCATCAAATCGACTAATGAGTTCGTCACGAACAATATCACCAATCGCATGGCCTTCTGACACGGTAATACGTGGATCAACTACAATATGCGCATCAATTAAGGCATCTTCACCCATTTGGCGAGAACGCAATAAATGTATGCCTTCTACGCCATCAATACCCATGATTACATTGCGAATTTCTGCGACTAAAAGCGGAGGTAAAGAAGTATCAACCAATTCTTTAACACTATCAAAAATCAGATTTAAACCAATTTTTGCCACCATTAAAGCGACAACAATTGCGGCAATGGCATCTGCCAACGGATAACCCAACATAACTGCCGCAATACCAAACAGCACCACAATTGATGAAATAGCATCACTGCGTTGATGCCAAGCATTTGCCATTAAGAGTTTAGAGCGGGTTTTTCTAGCGATGCGTTTTGTATAGTGATACAACCATTCATTAATAATGATAGAAATAGCAGCGACCGCTATGCCTAAGGAGTTGGGTGCCGGTAATTCTTCAGGATTAGCTATGCGGGTCATAACCTCCCATGAGATTCCACCACCAATCGCAATTAAACTTAAACCTAAGATAACCGTTGCGATCGTTTCAAATCGGCGATGTCCATATGGATGTTCATGATCTGCTTCACGACTGCCTAATCTAACTGCAACTATAACTAAAAGATCGCTTAATAGATCAGATAATGAATGTATACCATCGGCAATCAACGCCGCTGACTGCCCCCAAATACCGAACCCAATTTTAATAAGGGTCTGAAAGACATTAACAGTAGCGCCTACATAACTGGCTTTAGCTTTTAATTTATTCAGTTTTACGGTATCAAGTGGGTCGTTCATTTTTCACCTACTTCAAGCACAATTATATATTCATGATCACCAGAACGGCTTTCCAAAACTTTATGACCATTTATGCGACACCAAGCGGGAATATCATGCATTACCCCTGGATCTGTACAAATGACTTCTAACTGATCGCCAGTGTTAAGTTGCTTGACCTTATCTTGTGTCCGAATAACCGGCAATGGACATAAAAGGCGCCTGGCGTTTAAAGTTTCTCTTATTATTTCTTGCATAACAATTTTAAACGTGCCACTCATTAAGCACTTCTGCTTTAGAAAAAGGTTTTACTTGGATGGTTCTCTCTGAGCCATCTTTCTGAGTAATCGTTATGTCAACTTGATCTTCATCACGACCTTGCGCATAACGCGCGACAATTCTAGCGGCAAAAAATAAGTCTTCTGCAGACATCTCACCATCAATTAAAGTTAAGGGACCAGGATGACTAGAACAATGCATACTGATAAATTCTTTTTTATATCCCTGTAAAAAACGCCCTTCGCCTTCTTCTCGCGCTACAATCAATTTAAAGTTTGGTTTTGGTCTAATGTGTCGACCCACCTTTAATAACATGATGTCATCAAGTTCGTAATCTTTATCGCCTTGGGCTTTCCATAAATCCACTAGCTTTGCCGAATAGTATTTATCCGTTAAAAAGCAACATCCGCCCGCTGGTTGCGAGTAATCATCAATACCAAATTGCTTAGCCATTTCAATTTGTGGTTTACGTGAACGACCGGTAATATCATGCAACTTTTCTCTATCAACCCAACCTTCTAGCTCTGGCTTAGTTGCCGGCAAGTTTTTAGCGCACATTGGGCGTAACAACAAATCATCTGCACCTGATTGTTTTGCTACGATGGGCATTTTTGATTTCGTTTGAGACATTGGTCTTTGACCTATCACTTCGCCGGTGATAATAAAGTCAAAGTCATTTTCAACTATCCATTGTTTGGCTTTATTGACCATAAAAATTTTACAATCCAAACACGGATTCATATGTGAGCCATAGCCATGTTTTGGATTGATGAGTACTTTTTTGTACTCTTCAATTACATCAACAATATGCAGTTTAATGCCTAATTGTTCGGCAACCCATAAAGCATTATTACGATTGGGCTTGGCGTTATCTTGAGCCCGAATAGCATGTGTGTGACCTTCAACACAAAAGCCCGTAAAGAAGTTAATCCCTTCAACATGAACGCCCTGTTCCATGACTATTTTTGCGGCTAACATAGAATCTAGACCACCCGAAATTAACGCCACTGCTTTTCTTTGCTTACTCATAACACCTTTGGATTTAAAAACACGACATTGCCATAAATAAATAAAATCTAATAGCAATCCTGACAATATTATAACTTAATATTTATAGACTAAATTCTCTAACAGATAAAGAGAACGAATATGAATGCTCATGAAATATGACTAGACAACAAAGCGTATACTCTATTTACAGCACCTTGATTTTGTTTAATAAAATGCTTCCCCCGCTCTGCTAATGCACTACGGTGTTCTGCATCTTGATATAAAGCAAGCAAGGTATCAAGCACTTCGGCAGTAGTCTTACATTGTATTGCCGCTTGTTGTTCTAACACGCGTCGCGAGATTTCTTTAAAGTTAGCCATATAAGGCCCAAACATAACAGGCACACCAATGACTGAGGCCTCTAAAATATTGTGTCCACCAATTGGCACCATACTACCACCGACAAAAGCCACATCAGCAGCGGCATAAAGTAACTTTAATTCACCCATAGTATCTGCCAAATACACATCGGTGTTATCAACAACCGTTTCGCCAGTTGTTCTTAAAACTACATTTAAGTCCTGATGGATACATAATTGTTTTACATCACCAAAACGCTCTGGGTGTCTTGGTACTAAGATTAACAATAACTCAGGAATCTTTAGTTTTAGTTGTTTGTATAAGGCTAAAAAGATAGCCTCTTCTTCAGTATGCGTGCTAGCAATTATCCACACAAAACGCTGAGCAAATAAGGTGTTTTTTAAATGAGCACCCGCAGAAATAACTGTGCTTGGCACATCAACATCAAATTTGATATTTCCTAAATTTACAACTCCATCAAAATGCGCCCCAATACTAACAAACCGATCAGCATCATCTTGTGTTTGGGTAGCAATGGTTTTCACCTGCGCTAATGCCTGATTGACTAGGGTCGGAAGCTTTTTATAGCCTCGAGCTGATTTCTCTGATAGTCGCGCATTAATCACATACAAAGGAATTGCGTTCTGCCCACAAGCAATGAACAAATTTGGCCACAGTTCAGTTTCCATAATCACCGCCATCTTAGGCTTAAACTTGGCCATAAAACGCGCAATTGAATCTGGCATATCATAAGGTAAATAAACATGACTTACGGTGTTACCCATAACGGCTTTAACGCGTGCAGAACCCGTTGGAGTAGTCGTAGTAATTAGAAGCTGTGCATCTGGGTGATGCTGTAGAATTAATTTAAGAAGCGGAAAGAGTGCTTCTGCCTCTCCTACAGAGACGGCATGAAACCAAATAACGGACTGAGGATAAATTTCTTTATAAAATCCAAACCTCTCCAACCATCGAAGACGATAATCAGGAGCCTTAATACCTCGCCAAAATAAGCGTAGAAGTATAAAGGGGGTTAAACAGTAAAATAAAACGGTATAAATGATACGCATAATAAAAATCACAAGGCACAGAGGTCGTCGGTCATAGTAATAACCAGTTCCCTCTGATACCTTGTTCTTTTATCTATTATGCTTCAGCGACTACTTTAATACTTAAAGTAACGATAACATCAGAATGTAAGTTGATGTCGATATCGTAATCACCAATGTGACGAATTGCACCGTGTGGCAAACGAATTTGGTGTTTTTCAATAGCGATACCAGCAGCAGTAATTGCTTCTGAAATGTTATGAGTGCCAATAGAACCAAACAATCTACCTTCATCACCCGCTTTATGAGCGATTGAGATTTCTAATTTGCCTAATTCAGCACCTAATTTTTGAGCTGCTTGTAATTTTTCTTTAGCTGCTTGTTCAAGTTCTGCACGACGCGCTTCAAATTCAGCAATTTTGTTCGCTGTTGCAGCAACTGCTTTACCTTGTGGAACTAGATAGTTTCTTCCATAACCTGCTTTAATAGTGACTCTGTCACCTAGGTTACCCAAATTTGCTATCTTTTCAAGAAGAATAACTTCCATCTTTTTATCCTCACCTTTCGGTTATTAACCAATATTTATACGCCCTTAGGCGTGTGTAGATTCGATTTTTCGTAAGTTCAACCACGGATCAATCAGGCCGATTAGTGCGACCAATAACAGAGCATGGGGGATCAAAAAAAGCGTTATGTACAACATGGGTACAACAAAACGCTCTAATTTTACCTTTGAGCAAACAGTATGCAATACAGAAGTGCCTATAACAGCCAAAAGTACGAACAGTAAAATAAGACTATTCCATGCTATTTCAGAAATAATGCCCGATGTACTTAAAGCAACACCCACGATAGCAATTGAACCTATAGACAACTTATGGGTTGATTGAAGAAGCAAGTACTCTTGCTTAAATCCACCCGGATTGAAAAGGTTAGCTTGCCACCATCTTGCTATAAATAAGCCGAACAATAATCCGCATACAGAACCGGCTGAAATAATTCCGGTCATGTAATGCACTAGCATATCTATTTTTTCCTGTAGCTCCACAACTGGCGCATCAACAGGAATCATCTGTGTTAATACTGCTTTCCAAATCACAGTTGGATCAGTTTCATAAAGATAAAAACTGATGACACCTAAAATGCCTACCCCTGTAGCTACTTGAAGTGCTAAAGATAAAGATCTACTTTCTCTTAAAACAATTGCAATTAACCAAATAGGTAACCAAAGCACCATGACGTAAAGCATTGCAAACTGAAAACTACCGATAGCAAAATAGCCCAATATCGCAGTTACTAAACTAGAGTAACCTAATATATAAAGACCTTCTTTTGCACCTCGTCTTAAAGTGACCAGACCAACGGCAGCTGAACTTAACACACTCACGGGAGGTACCATTAGAGACAATAACGCAAGGGATGAAGCCACTATCATGGCTTGCAATTTGCCCCGCATTAGGTATGTCGCTAAAAAGTTCAAAGCCCTTCCCGCTTTATGCTGTTATTTGTGTGCGTCGCAGAACGGTAGTAATGCGATGAAACGCGCGCGTTTAATTGCAACACATAATTGTCTTTGGTGCTTAGCGCTAGTTCCTGTGATACGGCTAGGTACAATCTTGCCAGTTTCAGTAATATAATCGCTTAATAAATCTAGATCTTTGTAATCTATTTGAGAGCCGCTTTCTGAACTAACTCGGCTAAATTTTTTGCGTCTAATATTTCGTGCCATTTTAATTTCCGTTTTACAATAGGTTATTGTTATTCAGCGATGATGTCATCAGCGTCGTCGGCATCAAAATCAACGTCGTCTAAATCAATTTCTTCGTCGATCTCACCAGTTGCAGGCACTATTGCTGCTTCTCTTGCTGCTGCTTCTTTTGCTCTTGATTCAGCCGCTTTATTTTCTTCAGCTGTTGAAGTAGCAATAAGAGATGGCTCAGTAATAGCCACTTTTTGCAACAAAGTCATGCTACGCAAAATAGCATCATTGAAACGGAAACCACTTTCTAATTCTTCTAAAGTAGCTTGATCACACTCAACATTCATTAATACATAATGAGCTTTGTGGATTTTTCTAATTGGATAAGCTAGGTGTCTACGACCCCAATCTTCTAAACGGTGAATTTTTCCAGATGTAGCTTCAATAGTTGACTTGTAACGGTCAATCATTGCTGGAACCTGAGCTGATTGGTCCGGATGGACTAAAAAGACAATTTCGTAATGTCGCATTATTTTTCCTTTCGGTTAAGCCTTCCCTCTCTGTCTTAAAAAGAAGGTAAAGCAAGGAGAGGCGGTATGCCTCGATGAACCGCGCATTATAAAGGTATTTGACTGATAAGAGAATTATTTTTTAAATTCAATACCTTTCTAGATATATAAACTAGCCATTCGGCGCCAATAATACCCACTGTGCGCTCTATCATCCCAAAGAAACAACTGATGATCTATATTTTTAGAGTTAAGAATTTCGCTGAGCCTAAAGTTGTTCTCCAAAAAGGGATCTTCTTTTCCTATCACTAATACAATATCCATATTTCTTAAACAATTTAACCGAAAAGAACAATCTAAATTGGGTAAAAAATGATTGGGAGTATGAAAATAAATATCCTCGTCATAATAACCATCAAACAAATCATTAAAGAACTCTACATTAAGAGTTAAATCATAACGCCCCGAAAAAGCGACTAACTTTTTAAATAAATGCGGGTGCCTAAACGCTACATTAGCTGCGTGAAATGCCCCTAAACTTAACCCATGCGAAATAACACACTCATGGGGATTTCTGGCATTCATAAACGGTACGACTTCATCCACAATATAAGATTCATATTCAATGTGCCTTGAAATACGATCTTTAGGATGAGCCTGTCTGTTATACAAACTCTCTGCATCAATGCCATCAATACAATAGAGTTGTAAATAACCTAACTCAATTTTAGTTTGCAACGATTTAACTAGACCTAAATTCTCATATTCGTAAAAACGTCCAAACCGAGATGGCAACACTAATACTTTTGCACCCGCGTGACCAAACACCAACAACTCCATATCACGCTTTAATCGTGTACTCCACCATTTATGGTATTCTCGATTCATTTAAATAGCCCATTTAAAGTTAAATTATCATTCCCAATAACATAATCAGGCTTAAATTAAATACCACTTGATATTTGCTACTTTATTAAAGACTTAAAGAAGCAAAAAAAACCTCCAGTTGACCCATTAATTCTCTATCTTGCAAACTCTTATTAGGATAGTCATGATGGCCTGCATCTAAAATATAGAGTTCTTTTTCTGAAGTTACAGCATTACAAATAGCAAACTGCCCTGGTGGCGCAACACAGGGATCAAATTTTGCGCAAGCAAAATGCACCGGCTTATTAAAACGCTTAGCTGCAATAGCCGCATCGTAATACCGCAAAACTCTGAGCGTTTGTTTTTTATGATTTAAATAATATTGCTGAACACTATTAGCACTACCATTTGTTGGTAGTTTTAAACGTAAGGATTGATATCCAAAAGTGGGGACATTTAAATGCCCTTTTGCAATACGAGAATCCCACGCCAATGCTAGCGCACCAATTCCAGCCCCAAAACTTATCCCCATATAACCTAATCGGCCAGCTAGAAATGGGCACAAACTTAAAACCGCCGTAACACCCGTCCAAATATCTTCTACACACCCGCCTAATATATAACGATCTTTATCATTTATATTATGCAAAACGTGCCAGCAAGGTTCTGTGGAAATATCAGAACGGGCACTCAAGGCTAAACCTCTAAAACACAAAAACAAAAACGCGGCGTCTTTAAATGGAAAGTTAAATTCTGGACCATCGCAACCACCATAACCGTGACCGACTATAAATCCACGCTTAATGATGCCCGTCACTGGCAACAACAACCAGCCACGAATAATAAAATTATCTGTTGAGGTATAAGTAATCTCAAGGACACGCCAGCCATTCTGATTTTCAGAAACAACGGTTGTTTGTGGTTGCGCATCTACCGCTAAAGCGTTTTGATAACGCTTCATCCAAAATGCATCAAAATCTTTAGGTGCTTTCGGCGCACTTACATCTAATAAAGCATCTAACGTATACCCATAACTTGGATCAAATTCGTATTGCGTTACACCCATAAATCCTTAATATTGATCTAGTTATTAAAAGTTCTAGATTATGTGTTTTATAGCATAATCCCTGTTACAAAATTATTTAGACCGCGCTACTTTTTTGATGCTTTAGTAATAAACCCTAAATGAGTTTTGTATTTGCTGAAACTCATATAAATAAGGCTGAGCCAATTGGTGATTATTAACTATGACTAATAAATCATGAGAAAACACCGATGTGTTGTACCAATTAAAACTACCTTCTAGTACGACCGACTCATCAATGACACAGTATTTAGAATGAATAGGCGAATACGGTACAGGATGATCATCTTGACCATAGACCAAGCCAACGCTAATCCCAGCATTTTTCAAATGTTGTATTGACGGTAATAAAGGGCGCTGCAGCTCATCAGACATTGAACGCTCTACACCAATTTTTCCTTGCCTTGCTAAATGTCCATTAAACAGAATATGGACATGTACGCCCCGATTTTTGGCATGAATCAGAGCATCAACCACACTATCATGATGCTCACCTACTAAATCACCCATCAAAAACAAACATAATTTAATGGAATGTCTAGCCCGATGCACTTCTGCCAAAATAGCATGATGCGGACGATATGGCTTGCCATTCAACATCATCTGCCTACCAAAGGTATAAAGCAGATTAAAGTGACTAAGCGGATCAACCCCGTATTTTTGATTAACCCCGCCCCGCTGACTCTGAAAGATATTATCCAGCAATCGACATATACCTTTGGAATGAAAAGTCATGCCGGATTCCCAATTAGCCCACCAACGATCAAAGGTAATATTAAATGACCCTAAGATACAATCTTCATCATTAAAAATAACAAATTTTGTATGCATATCGGGTTCAACTTCAATGAGATGGTGTTTAGGCGTACAAAAAACACCCACCAACTCAATTGGCGCGGACTTTAAGCGTGCGTAATTATCACTATTTGTTAAGGTCATTTTGCGCCAATCGACAATGCATTGAACCAATACACCTTGATGACTTGCATAAATAAGGTGGGCAATAAAATCCGTATCATCAATACAATCCACACTCACCTTAATGGTGCATAAGCGCTCCGGATTTTCCCACTTACTCCGCACCACCTTATCAATATGATCATGCAAATACCGCTTAGGATGATAAGGATGATACTGCTGACCTTTCGTAAATTTAGGTGTTAAATTGAGGCTGTTTAAATGCTGATTGTACCAATCCACATCGCTTTGCAATTGCCCAGCATTTAACTCATGCGTACGATAAGTATTATGTGTTGAGTGTTCGTGAGAAATGTGTCGATACTGATCATCATCACTACGAACCTGATAACCATCCATATAGATGTATTCATTCTGTGAGGCTATAGACCGCTCACCTAAATGAATAATATAAGAAAACTTAATACAGTTAATATGTCCAAAGTGCTTGGACCAAGGCAAAATATAAAAATCTCGGGTTCTACGTTTATGTCTATTCCATTGAATTTCATAAGCATCCGTATCAACGAGATAGGTTTCACAAACCCCAGCTTCTCGATAGACTTTTAAGACAATTTTTATATTAACTTGTGAGCCATAAAAAACATCAAAATCTATCTTTCCCCAGCGTACTTGAAATTTGTGATTAAAATCATTAACTCTCTGAAAGTATCCACCTAACACGCCGTCAAGTGGCATAGCGAAATGTTCTGCTATTGGCATATCAATACCTAATCTGTTTTATTTACTTGGGCTCAAATGTCATTAAATAACCACAATGATCAGACACACGACCATAATCGTGTTCTGTAAATAAAGGCCGCACAGAAACTGTTTGTAAGGAACTTTGGTTTTTCATAAAAATATAATCAATACGATGATCTTCAGATGGATAATCTCGCCAGTAATGATCATTCACCTTAAAGCTATTTTCAAGATTACTATTTACATGATTAACCACATCATCATAACCTTGCTCGATTACTAAATCATAACCCTCTGATTTGGGAACAATATTAAAATCCCCACACAATAACGTTGCCTGCACATCATCTAAATGCTGGGACGCCGCCCATGTATTTAAAGCATTAAATTGCTCAGAAAACCCATCAGCCCACCAACTTAAATGTGCAGAATACAGATTAACCAAGCCCATATAAGGCACATTAACCTGTGCCATGGCTATTTTTCTGGAATGAATACTTTCTGGATTCGTATCACTAGAAACATATTTTGAAGATTTTTTTAATAACGGAAAGCGGCTTAAAATAGCGACACCTTCACGATATTTATCAAAACCTAAATGTGACCAATCCGTGTATAAATAATACGGATTTTTAAGCCTGTCATTGATTATCTTTGCAGAATTGCTATTCCAATCACCATGTCCGTTATTCCATAACTCAGCCACTTCTTGCAAACAAATAATATCGACTTGTTGCTCATCAATAGCTTTAGCGATTTGAGAAAATTTATAATCCTGATTATCTTCCTGATAGCAATGTAAATTAAGGATAAGGATACGAAGCAAATCATGGGTTAAAGAATAATTTTTATCAAAATTATTATCCCAATACACCTTTTTCTTACCTTCACAGCAGAGACTGTATTGTAAGGAAAAAGGATCTTCTATTTTAAGCAACGCTCCCCAAACTTGCACACCATATTGATTTGGATTACGCGCATAACTGCCTTGATTATCAGCCCAATAATTGCGTTTAGATTGACAAGCTGTTTTGTGGGTAGTTCGCCAATTATCGGTGGTCCAATGGATAACCACGGCCTCCACTTGAGTATTTAGTTGTACTGCAACCGTAACAGGAAGAAAGTGTTGACCTTGATAGAACTTATTATCAAAATCAATATTTTGAACAGACTGAGAATTCGTCAGCCTAATACCAGAGTCAGCTTGGCTAAAATAATTGAGTCCCTGATTATTGTCCCAATACTCCTCATCTAGCACTTTATATTTTAGAACACACTCGATATTGCCCGGCAATGACTCTTCATCACTTGCTGTGCAAGTCACACTCGCCTGCCAATATTCTTGTTCTTCATCGATTGCACTATGAAAATGCGCCGATAGAGTATGCCATTGCTCATCCTCACCAGCCCACACCACTTCACAAACCTTATTAGGACTTAAATTATGTAATTTTATAAAAAAAGTTAACTCTTGAATAAGCGCCGTTTTCTTTTTATAAATTACATTTTCCACATATAGCAACTGAACTTCATTCATAGATACAACCACCGAATCAAATGGGTTACATCAAATAATCAATTTGATGTAACTCGCTATTTAAAGACTATCGTATAAAGCTAAATATTCCTCAGCACTTTTTTGCCAAGAAAAATCTTTTTCCATACCCGTTATTTGCATCTTTTTCCAACTGTCAGGAATACTGTAAAGTATCAACGCCCTTTTAATAGCTTCCAATAAAGAACTAGCACTCGCCTCGTTAAATACAATACCACTCGCCGTATTATTTAAGATCGACTCAGGTAAAGTATCAGTTACGGTATCCGCTAACCCACCCGTTTTTCTAACAATAGGAATAGTGCCATAACGCTGACTGTACATTTGATTTAAACCACAAGGCTCAAAACGCGAAGGCATCAAAAATACATCTGAACCGGCTTCGATTAGATGAGCTAAACCTTCATCATAACCAATCTTTAGCGCCATTTTATCGGGATACTGTAACGCTAAGTCTTGTAATTGCTTTTCAAAGACTTTATCGCCACTCCCCAACAAAACAAACTGCAGGTCCATGTTCAGCATTTCTGGCAAACAATCCATGATTAAATCGATACCTTTTTGCTCAACTAATCGACCAATCAAACCAAAAAGAGGCACTTTTTCATTGCTTGGTAAGGAAAATCTAGTCTGTAATTCAGTTTTATTTAAAAGTTTTTGCTCTAATTTGGCCGCAGAAAATTTATGCGGCAAATAGGTATCGGTATTTGGATCCCACTGATCCAAATCAATCCCGTTAATAATGCCACCCAAGGTGTCTTTACGATATTCCAACAAACCTTCCAGCCCATAACCATATTCGGCAGTCTGAATTTCTAAAGCATAAGTAGGACTCACTGTCGTAATAAAGTCCGAATAAACTAATCCACCTTTAATAAACGACAAATGATTATGAAACTCAAGACCTTCTGGATGCCATAACTGGCCAGGTAAATTTAATAAGGCGACATCACTCACCGGATATAAGCCTTGATATGCCATGTTATGAATTGTAAAAACCGTAGCAGGTCTGTCATGCTCCAAAGATAACAAAGCGGGAATTAATCCTGTTTGCCAATCATTACAATGCACCACATCAGGTTTCCAATCTTGGTAACCCCTGTCCATAGCCACTTCAACCACAACACGACAAAACAAGGCAAAGCGTTCGGCATTGTTAACCCAAGGCTCACCAAATTCATCTACATAAGGATTACCTGGATAATTAAAAAAAGTTGGATAATCAACCAACCAAACAATCACTTTGCTATCAGGTAACTTTGTTTCCAAAATATTAATATTGCGATTATCAACACGCAAAGAAAACAAAAATCGCACGCTCTCTGTTGCTTTTAATGCCTGATAATTTGGAATAATTATGCGTATATCTTGGTCTAATTCTGCTAAAGCTTTAGGCAAACTACCACTTACATCAGCAAGGCCGCCCGTTTTTATAAGCGGATGGGCCTCACTGGTTACAAAAAGAATTTTTTTCATTTAATCTAAAGTTCGTTTAAAAAGTATTTGATAAAAATGTAACGCTATAAAGCTTAAATTTTTAAGATTAACGCACCCAATGGCGGCACATTGATATTAATTGAGTAAGGTTGATTCATCCATGCAACTGATTCAGTCACAACCGCACCGTTACCCACATTACTTCCATCATAAAACTTAGAATCTGAATTAAAAATTTCCGTATAAGTGCCTTCATACGGCACACCTAAACGGTAGTTTTCTCTTGGAACTGGCGTAAAATTTAAAATGACAATGATTTCTTCGTGCTTACTTTTACGTCTATAACTGATGATTGACTGTTGGACATCATGACAATCCAACCACTCAAAACCTTGTGGCTCAAAGTCATGTGCAAATAAAGCAGGATGAGTTTTGTATACGTTATTTAAATCTTTAACTAAAGTTTGCATGCCTTTGTGATGCGGATAATCTAAAACATACCAATCCAACTCCCGATTAGCATTCCACTCAGTACCTTGACCAAACTCACAACCCATAAATAATAGTTTTTTACCCGGATAGGTATACATAAACGTGTACAACAATCTTAAATTTGCAAAGCGTTGCCATTCATCACCAGGCATTTTGCTGATTAATGAGCCTTTACCATGCACCACTTCATCATGTGAAAACGGTAGTGTAAAGTTTTCAGTAAACGCATATAACATTCCAAATGTTAATTTATCATGATGATATTTACGATGAATTGGTTCTTCACTCATATAGCTAAGCACATCGTGCATCCAGCCCATATTCCATTTCATAGAAAAACCTAAACCACCCGTCCAAGTTGGACGCGTTACTTGTGGCCAAGAAGTTGATTCTTCAGCCATCATCACCGTACCCGGATGCAAATCGTGGGTCACGGCATTGAGTTGTCTAAAGAAATCAATAGCCTCTAAATTCTCATTACCACCATATTGATTGGGCACCCAATCATTAGCTTCACGCGAATAATCCAGATACAACATAGAAGCGACCGCATCCACTCTTAAACCATCTAAGTGATACTCTTCTAACCAAAAGTTCGCACTGGCTAACAAAAAGTTTTTAACTTCATTACGACCGTAGTTATAGATTAAAGTCCCCCAATCACGGTGCTCACCTTTGCGCGGATCCTCATGTTCATACAGGGCACTGCCGTCAAAACGCGCTAAAGCAAACGCATCTTTAGGGAAATGAGCAGGTACCCAATCTAAAATCACGCCAATACCATTTTGATGACAAGTATCTACAAAGAAACGAAAATCATCCGGTGAGCCATGTCGACTTGTAGGCGCAAAATAACCGGTAGTTTGATAACCCCAAGAGCCATCAAAAGGATGTTCTGTAACAGGTAATAATTCAACGTGCGTAAAACCCATTTGTTTTACGTAATTAACCAACTCAACCGCTAAGGTACGATAGCTTAAAAAGTTATTTTGGTTATCACGACGCCAAGAGCCTAAATGCACTTCGTAGATAGACATAGGTTCATGTAACCAATCCCGCTTAGCACGTTGAGCGAGCCATTGCTCATCTTGCCAATCGTAGTTCTTCTCTTTAACAACGATAGAAGAGGTGTTAGGACGGAATTCAAATTGCTGTCCATAAGGATCTGTCTTTAATAAAATTTCTTGGGTATAACGATTGAGTATTTCAAATTTATATAAAGATCCGGCCTTAATACCTGGAATAAATATCTCCCAAATACCACTGCCACCCAAACTACGCATAGGATTACAACGCCCATCCCAACGATTAAAATCACCGACGATACTAACACGACCTGCGTTTGGTGCCCAGACGGTAAATAAAACCCCGTCAATACCATCAACAGTATGGCAATGGCCGCCTAGTTTCTGATAAATGTGCCAATGTTTGCCTTCGCCAAATAAATGTTGATCAAACTCTGGTAATTGCACACCAAAATCATAAGGATCGTAATTTTTATGGGTATAGCCGTCCTTGTCTATCCAAGATAATTCATAATGTTCGGGTAATTGATTTGGTTCTGCTAAATATTCAAAAAAGTCAGAGCCTGTTAAACGCACTAACTCAGAACCATCATGGCTTAAACTCACCGTTTCAGCATAAGGTAAATAAACTTTAATCTTTATTTGTTGATCTACTTCATGTCTACCTAAAATTGCAAAAGGGTCATGATGCTTAGCTGAAATAATTTTTTGCTCATCATCATTTAAAACATGTACCCCTGTACTAACATATGCTGGCTTTACAGCTTTAGGTTTAGTCACTTTAACCGTTAACTCCGTTTGAGCTTCTACCTTTGTTTTTACCGGTTTTTTTGCCGCAGCAACGGGTTTACGCTTAGGCGCTGCTTTTTTAACTTCTGGGGTAACTATAGATTCGGGCGCATTAACTTCCGTTTTATCTGAGATCGTTTTTGTAGTATCAGAGTCAAGTGTGTTATCAGAACGCTTTTTCACTTTAAATGGCCTCGGTGTAGTAGTAGAATGAATGTCGAGTAAATCTTACCAAAATAACTATGAGTTGTAATATCTATATCAGCATGGAGATAAAAAATGTCAGCGCCGAGCAATAACCAATATGACCCGAACATAGGTCATTTGACCCGAAATACAATTGCATTAATATTAGCTGGCGGCCGTGGCTCAAGATTGATGAATATGACAGACTGGAGAGCTAAACCAGCTGTTCCTTTTGGTGGCAAATTCCGCATTATCGATTTCCCATTATCAAACTGCGTAAACTCAGGCATCCGTAAAATAGGCATCCTAACCCAATACAAATCAGATTCACTAATTCGCCACATCCAACAAGGCTGGGGATTCTTACGCGGTGAGTTTGGAGAATATGTTGACTTAATGCCAGCCCAACAAAGACATGATGAAAACTCATGGTATAAAGGCACGGCAGATGCAATTTTCCAAAATATTGATATTTTGCGTAGTCGTAACCCAAGCCACATATTAGTCTTAGCGGGTGACCACATCTATAAAATGGATTACAGCGCAATGCTAGCGGATCACATTCAGAAAAAAGCTGATTTAACCATTGGCTGTATAGAAGTATCACTAGAAGAAGCGACTGCTTTTGGCGTAATGGATGTTGATGATAACCGTCGTGTAAAAGCCTTCGTTGAAAAACCAGAAAATCCACCCGTCATGCCAGGCAGAACTGATACTGCTCTTGCCTCAATGGGGATTTACATCTTCAACACTGGTTTCTTATTTGAGCAATTGCTTAAAGATGCTGACAATAAAAATTCCAGCAATGATTTTGGCAAAGACATCATTCCAGCCGTTATCGATAAATACATCGTTAACGCTTATCCATTCTTAGATTTACAGAGTGGCGCTCAAAGTTACTGGCGCGATGTAGGAACTATTGATGCTTACTGGACAGCTAATATGGAACTTATTGGCGTTAATCCTGGTTTAAACTTATACGACAACACTTGGCCTATCTGGACACACCAAGAGCAAACTCCACCCGCTAAATTCGTTTTCGACGACGATGATAGACGTGGATCAGCTGTAGATTCAATGGTGTCAGGTGGCTGCGTTATCTCGGGAGCTACTGTTAAACATTCGTTGCTATTCTCTAATGTACGCCTTAACTCTTATAGCTCAGTTAAAGATTCTATTCTATTACCAGAAGTTAACATCGGCCGTCATTGCCGTATCACTAAAGCTATTATTGAAAAAGGCTGTGATATTCCTGAAGGCACCATTATTGGTGAAAACAGAGCTGATGACGAAAAAAGATTTCATGTCAGCGCTGGTGGTGTCGTTTTAGTCACTTCAGATATGTTGGGACAACGATTGCATTACGTTAGATAATAAAAGCTGTACACACTGTAACGCTGGTTATCACTGGCGTTACAGTCTATGTCTTGTGACTATAAATTCTTAAGCAAAAGCTAATCATATTCAATATGTAGTCTTTATTAATCCCGCCGCTACATGGCTATAATTTGTGAGAATTTATAATGGTGAATAACACAAATAAGATAAAGCTGGTCTTATGCTGGCATATGCATCAACCGGAATATAGGGATTTAAAATCTGGAGAATTTAAACTACCATGGACTTATCTACATGTTATAAAAGACTATGTAGACATGGCAGCACACCTAGAGGCCACGCCTCAAGCCAAAGCCGTTATCAATTTTGCCCCTATACTCTTAGAGCAGATTGATGATTATGTGCAACAAATTAATCAATACCATAAAGATGGCCTACCATTAAGAGACCCTCTGCTTAATGCTCTCATTGCGTCTTCACCTCCCTCAGACAAAAATTTAACTTGGCAACTTATTAAGGATTGTTTACGCGCCAACAGAGAGCGACAAATTAATCGCTACCCGGCTTTTAAAAATCTAGCTGAAATAACGGGCTGGCTAGAGCAAAACTTCTATGCATTAGATTACATAACCCCCCAGTTTCTTCAGGATATTTTAGTTTGGTACCATTTAGCGTGGCTAGCTGAATCAGTCAAGCTATCGGATAATCGCATCCAAGCATTAATAGCAAAAGCCACAAACTACACGCTTGACGATAGAATTCAACTATTCAGAATTATTGGCGAGCTACTAAGTAATATCGTTAACCGCTACAGAGCGTTAGCTCAAACCGGTCAAATAGAACTATCGGTTACCCCTTACGCTCACCCCATAATGCCTTTATTACTCGATTTAAATACTACCCAGGAAGCCATGCCTGACGCCCCCATGCCGATATTACAAAACTATCCGCATGGTAAAGAGCGAGTTATATGGCATCTAGAAAAAGGCATGCAAACCTTTGAGCATTATTTTGGCATTAAGGCTAAAGGTTGTTGGCCATCCGAGGGCAGTATTAGTACTGAGACATTACACGTTTTAAGTGAATTTGGCTTTAAATGGACAGCTAGCGGTGGCGCTGTTTTACATAATAGTCTTAAACCAAACGCCTCAACTAATACGCATCACCCCTATCAATTAATCAATACCGACATTGCCTGTTTTTTTAGAGACGATGGCCTCTCCGATTTAATTGGTTTTGAATATTCAAAATGGCATGCAGAAGATGCCGTAACCGACTTTATTAAACATTTAGAAAACATAGCCATTCATGAATCAGGCGATAAAGTTGTGTCTATTATTATGGATGGTGAAAATGCTTGGGAATATTTTCCCAATAATGGTTATGATTTTCTGCAGTCCTTTTACAAACGCCTAGCAACGCATCCTAGCATTCAACTAACTACTTTTTCTGAGTGTTTAAACAATAATTCCGTTATTTATCCGTTAAATCATTTAACAGCAGGTAGCTGGGTTTATGGTACATTTTCCACGTGGATTGGGTCTCTTGATAAAAATCGTGGCTGGGATATGCTAGGTGAAGTAAAATGTGCTTTCGATAAGGCAATACTAGCTAAGCGTTTAACAACTGAACAAAGACTAGTAGCAGAATCTCAACTTGCAGTTTGTGAAGGATCTGATTGGTTCTGGTGGTTTGGTGACTATAACCCAGGAGAAGCTGTCAGTAGTTTTGAAAAACAATTCCGACTCAATTTATCTAACTTATATCTAATATTAGGCGAAGAGCCTCCAGCATACCTGGCAGAATCCTTTACGCAAGGCCATGGTGACCCAATGATGGGTGGAGCAATGCGACCAGGTGTTGAACATTAACAGAGGCAGATTTGTGAATAACCTTTTAAATAAACGTAGAGCAGGCGTACTACTGCACATCACTTCTTTACCAGGGCCTGATAAACAAGGTAACTTAGGCAAAGAAGCCTATAATTTCATCAATTTTCTGCAAAGTACTGGCATCTCAGTTTGGCAAACACTCCCTTTAGGTATGCCTCATGCTGATGGCTCGCCATATCAATGTTTATCAGCTCATGCTGGCAATCCAAGCTTAATCGACATCGATAGTTTAGTTGAACTCGATTGGCTAAAACCCTCTGAGCAATGCGAAGAATGTAAAGGTTCTGATGTTTTTAATAAAAGCTGCTTAATAGAAAAGGTTTTCAAGGGCTTTACTGAACGCGGTAGCCAAAAAGACAAAGATGAATTTGCTAAATTCTGTAAAGACAAAGCCCTCTGGTTAAACGACTTTGCCCTATTCATGGCACTTAGAAAAGTATTTAACCAACAATCATGGAATCAATGGCCCACTCCGTTTAAAGAAAGAGAATCTAAAGCCTTAAAAGAAGCGGCTCTAAGATTGGCTGACGATATCAACAACGTTAAATTTGAACAGTTTGTGTTCTTTAAACAATGGATGGCCCTAAAAGCCTATGCCAATGCACATAATGTGCTGATTTTTGGCGATATCCCCATCTTTGTTTCTTACGACAGTGCTGATGTTTGGGCGAATCGCAATGTTTTTAAACTTAATAAAGACGGTGAAATGTCTGTCGTTGCTGGTGTACCCCCTGATTATTTCTCTGAAACCGGACAACGCTGGGGTAACCCACATTATGATTGGAAATATCTCAGTAAAAATGGCTTCAAGTGGTGGATTGAGCGCATGGAGACTCAATTAGAACAATTTGATATTCTTAGAATTGATCATTTCCGTGGTTTAGAAGCCGCATGGGAAATACCCGCATCAGAACCTACCGCGCAAAATGGTGAATGGGTTACCGCCCCTGGCAGTGCCTTATTAACAGCCATTAAGAAAAAACTCGGCGCTATTCCTTTAGTAGCAGAAGATTTAGGCATTATCACCGCAGAAGTTGAAGCTCTAAGAGATGAGTTTAATTTACCCGGCATGAAAATTCTGCACTTTGCCTTTGGCAGTGGCACAGAAAACCCTTATCTACCGAGCCATTATGCTCAGAACTGCGTGGTTTATACCGGTACTCACGATAACGACACCACAATTGGCTGGACACAAAGCATCCAAGACCACGAAAGAAGTCATGCTTACGATTATTTAGGTAAACCATCGATTCCTTTACACAGTGCTTTAGTACAAGCAGCACTAAGCTCGGTAGCAAATTTAGCCATAATTCCTATGCAAGACATACTTGAACTAGGTTCAGATGCCCGAATGAATGTGCCTGGCACAACAGTTGGAAATTGGAAATGGCGCTTTCAATGGTCACAATTATCACATGACCAAGTAGCGCACTTTACCCACTTAATTGCTTTATTTAATAGAAAATAAAGCCCATAAAAAAAGGCAACTTACGCTTATAAGTTGCCTTTCTTATCCGCCTTACTGCCCTACTTTATTTTTGTAACGGCAATAACGGAATATGGTAACTTTCGATAATCTTTTGAATCTTATCTGCGTTCTTTACAATTAGCTTATCTAATTGAGCTTTTCTATCTTTGTCGCCTTTACGCACACCCATAGACATCGCAAAATCAAATCTAACCCCAGGTGTTGCATGCATAGGAATCATGTTATAGCTGTCTTTTGGACTTTGAGAAATCACATATGCCGCCATAGGTCCCCATAAGATAACCATATCTATCTTTTTAGCTTTAAAGTCCTTATCAATTTGCATGGCGACATTATTTTCGCTATCACCTGACATGGATTGATATGAAATGCCCTGTTCAAGCAAACCGTTTTGTTGCATCCAAGTAGTACCTGGACCACGATCAAACATAGCAATTTTTAATTTATCTAATCTTGGATCTGGCAGGTCAGTTAACTGATTAGCATCCTTAATATCATCCCAACCCCGACCCTTAGCAATTAATAAAACATAGGTAGATTTATAATAAGGTTCGGTATTTAAGGTTAAGTCGTAACCCGCCGGCACACCCATAACAACATCACATTTAAATTTGTTACTGGTTGCATCCCAATCATCCACATCCGCTGTTAAAGTATTACGGATAAAACCAATGCGTTGCGCAAACCAAGTATATTCAACCTTTTGCCCTAAGTCTTTAGCAAACAATTCAGCAATCTTATTCTCAAAGCCCTGTTCATCTTTAGTTGAATACGGAGGATTTAAAGGGTCAGCACACACTTTTAATGTTTCAACGGCAGTTGCAGAGTGCATCATTGCTGTTAAAGATAAACCTAGCAGTATTTTTCTCATATTATCCATTTTGATTCCTTTTAAAAAACTGAACACCAAGAGCATTATATTTGTGGGAATGAATTTTACAACTAAGACATTGATATAAACAATCAACACAAAACTAACAGGCAAAAAAAAGGCTTATCTTAGATAAGCCTTTTTAATATTATGGCGTCCCCAAGGGGGTTCGAACCCCTGTTACCGCCGTGAAAGGGCAGTGTCCTAGGCCGCTAGACGATGGGGACTAAAACTGGTTTAGTCTGGCCTAAATTAATCAACTGATGATTAACCAAAACTATCTTAAAATATACTCAACTGTAAAATTAACAGATGCCACTCTTAAATAGTGGCGTCCCCAAGGGGGTTCGAACCCCTGTTACCGCCGTGAAAGGGCAGTGTCCTAGGCCGCTAGACGATGGGGACTAGCTATTTTAAATCAACACTTTTACTTATTGGTGGAGCCAAGCGGAATCGAACCGCTGACCTCAACACTGCCAGTGTTGCGCTCTACCAATTGAGCTATGGCCCCAAGTAAAGAACGGGTATTGTACAGTATTTATTACATTTGTCAAAGACAATTTCAGTTTCTAATATAATGTATCGCTCGTTGTATTCTGGCTAAGGTCTTTTCTCTGCCTAACAAAGACAGGGTAATATCAATGGCTGGTGAAACCGCTGAACCACATATCGCCACGCGTAAAGGTTGCGCCACTTTACCCATGCCCACACTTAAAGTTTCAGATAAATCCACAATCACTTGATGTAAAGCTTCGCCATCCCAAACAGCGGCTTTTTCAAACTCAACCAATAATTGCGCCAAGATATCGGCAGCTTCAGGTGTAAAATTCTTTTTAGCCGCCTTCTCATCATAGCTATCAAAGTCTTTATAAAAATAGATACTGGCATTAGCCATCTCTACTAAAGTCTTACTACGCTCTCTTTGGGCTTTTACTACATCTACTAAATCTGGGCCAGTTGTTGGATCAATACCTAACTGCCCGATGTGCCAGCTCAAATGCTTAGCCACATGTGCCGGATCAGAGTTCATAATATATTGATGATTCAACCACAATAACTTTTCCATATTAAAAGTAGATGCAGACACATTGACATCATCTAATTCAAAATACTGAATCATTTCGGCAATCGTAAAAATCTCTTGGTCACCATGAGACCAACCTAAACGCACCAAATAATTTAATAAGGCATCCGGCAGATAACCTTCATCTCTAAACTGCATAACACTTACAGCGCCATGTCTTTTAGATAAACGTGCACCATCTGGCCCTAAAATCATCGGTAAATGCCCATACAAAGGCAATTCCGCGCCCAAGGCCGCCAAGATATTAATTTGTCTCGGTGTGTTGTTAATATGATCATCGCCACGAATAACGTGGGTTACTTTCATATCCATATCATCCACCACAACCGTTAAGTTGTAAGTGGGGGTGCCATCAGCTCTAGCGATAATCAAGTCATCCAATTCTTTATTACCCACCACAATATCGCCCTTCACTAAATCGTGAATAGTGACTGCGCCATCAACTGGATTTTTAAACCGAATCACGGCCTCTCTAGATTCATCTCTAGCACCTAAATGCCGACATTTACCGTTGTATCTAGGCTTTTCCTTGTTAGCCATTTGCTCAGTACGCAATTGCTCTAACTCATCTTTACTGCAGTAACAATAATAAGCATCGCCCTGATCTATCAACTGCTGAATAATTTCTTTATAGCGATCAAAATGCTGAGTTTGATAAAACGGACCCGCGTCATAATCTAGCCCTAACCATTCCATACCTTCAAGAATAGCGTTAACTGATTCTTGAGTTGAACGCTCTAAATCGGTATCTTCAATACGCAAAATAAATTGGCCGCCGTGTTTACGCGCATAAAGCCATGAAAATAATGCGGTACGCGCACCCCCAACATGTAAATAACCAGTAGGGCTAGGTGCAAAACGAGTAGTAATAGTCATCTGTATAATAATTCGGTAATTAGAACAATGGTTTTATTCAATAATAGTTAAGCCACCCATATAAGGGATTAAGGCTTCGGGAATATGGACTCGACCTTGCGCATCTTGATAGTTTTCCATCACTGCAATTAATGTTCTACCCGCCGCTAAACCTGAGCCATTCAGCGTATGCACTAATTCAGGTTTACCGGTTTCAGGGTTACGCCAGCGCGCTTGTAAGCGCCGTGCTTGAAAATCTTTAAAATTACTGCAAGAAGAAATCTCTCTATAAGCACCCTGCCCTGGTAACCAAACTTCTAGGTCATAGGTTTTAGCAGATGAAAAGCCGGTATCACCCGCACACAACAACATCTTGCGATAGGGTAAGTTTAATTTCTTTAAGATATTTTCAGCATGTGCAGTTAAATCTTCATGCGCTTGCTCCGAGTCTTCGGGTTTTACGATTTGCACCAATTCAACTTTCTCAAATTGATGCTGACGAATCATACCTCTTACATCACGCCCATAAGCACCCGCTTCACTTCTAAAACACGGACTGTGACACACATACTTTAGTGGCAAATCTTTCGCCTCAATAATATCGTCTCTTACGCGATTGGTAACAGGTACCTCAGCCGTAGGAATTAAATATAACTTTGGATCATCACTGGCTTTAAACAAATCTGCTTCAAACTTGGGTAACTGGCCAGTACCACGCAAACTTTCTGCATTAACTAAGAATGGCACATAGGTTTCTGCGTAACCATGATCCGCCACATGGGTATCTAACATTAACTGAATAATGGCGCGTTGTAATCTCGCTAAAGGACCGGTTAATACCACAAAGCGACTCGCGGCAATCTTTACACCTAACTCAAAATCAATACCTTTTAAAGCTGTGCCTAAGTCCACATGATCTTTAGGTTCAAAATCAAATGTAGGCACATCACCCCAACGCGATAACTCCACATTTAATTCTTCAGATTTACCATCGGGCACACTGATGTCCAAAATATTAGGCACCGCCTCCATAACGGCTTCCATCTCAGCTTGAATAGCAGACAATTCTGCTTCAGCCGCACTTAAAGCCTCACCCAAGTGCTGAACTTGATCTAATAAAGGTTGGACATCTTCACCTTTCGCTTTAGCTTGTCCTATGGCTTTAGATCGACTATTTCTCTCATTTTGTAGCTCTTGCGTTTTAACTTGTACTGATTTCCTTTTAGCTTCTAACTCCACATAAGCAGCTGCATCAAAATTAAATGAGCGACGAGCCAACTGTTCTGTTACAAAATCAAGTTCAGTTCTAAATAAGCGAGGGTCTAGCATGACGATGTCTTACCTTGTATTAATAATGTTCCGATGGAACCATGAATGAATAATAAATGTGTTTAACGCTTAAGCCTTAACGCTATCTTTTAAAACAATTTTACTTAATGCGGGCAATACCACAAAAGTACAAGTCATAATCCAAAAGATACCGATAGTAATCACCAAGCCCATACTGGCTATACCTTGATGACTTGAGAAAGCTAAACCACCAAAACTAGAGGCCGTGGTCAACGCGCCATAAAACATAGCTCTAGCTGTGCTGGATTGATAAATATTTTGTTCTTCAGATAAAGAGTGATGTAACTTCTCTACCATATGAATACCATTATCAACCCCCAAACCCAAGAGCAACGGTAAGGCAATGATATTGGCGTAATTGATGGGCGTATTAGTAATGACCGTACTGGCCATGGTAAACAAGCCAGCCAAAATTAGCGGCGTCATCACCAACAAAGTGTCGGTTAAATTACGACGAATACCATATAACAACAAGGCAATAACTACCAACGCAATGGTAATCGCTTTTTGGAAAGAATAAACCACCTCTTTCATAGACTCCCAATAAATCACTGGTAAATCTGTAGTATTAGGTGCAATCGCCTGCACATCTGAAATAAACTCTTGCAGATTAGCTAAATCAATCAAATCCTTTTTAGGGAAAATCTGGATGCGATAAGTGCCTTCTTTACTTAACCATCTAATTTTAAAATCAGCGGGCAAATCATTCAAAGTCACTTCTTGCGCCTTTAAACTACCCAACAACTCATTCATAGCACTGGGTAAAGTACCTAACAAAGTGGTTTGAGTTTTTTCGATAAACTGCCTACGGCTAGGTTCTTGACGGTTATCCAACTCTAACAAAATACCCTGCAATTCGGCTTTAAAACCATTAAGCGCAGCTATCTCACGCGGCTCTTTCTTTTCAGGTAATGCCAAATCAATGGTCTTAATAAGTTTAAGAATACCAGGGATAGGATCATTATCCACCGTCAACGGTGGAAAGCCTTTAGTTTGAGAACCTAGCAACAGTGCCATTTCTTCAATAACAGCCAGTTTATCTTCTTGATCCGTGGGTTCAAAATCAAAAACACTTAAAGTTTTATCGACTGTTTTTAACTCACCTAGTTTTTTCTGTAAGGTTTTAGCTTCCTCAGGATTGTTCGCTAATACCGTTAAAGTCATCGGGGTAGTTTCAGGATCTTTAGTTAGCTCTTTAAACGCCATGACCGATTCAGTATTGGGATCTCTCAGATTAATCGGATTAAAATCCACCTGCACTTTAAACACTAAAGCCACAGAAGCTACAGCCAACAAACCCGTGATAATAGAAATAGGTTTTGCAAAATGTAACGTTAAAGCCGCCATCTTTTCGGCAAAAGTCGCTAAGAAAGGATGCGCAGTAGCCGGTTGTAATTTTTCAGGTGAAGCAGGAATATATCTAATTAAAGCCGGCAACACCGTTAAAGTCACCACCAAACAGATAAATAGACTGGTCCCAGCTAATAAACCTAACTCTGATACACCTTTATAATCTGTCGGCACAAAGGCGTACAAACCAATTGCAGTCGTGCTAGCACATAAAATTAAAGACGGACTGGTTGAGATTAAAGTACTGCGTAAAGCGCGGGCTTTTTGCACATGATGCTGAAGATTATCTTGATAACGCAAACAAAAATGGATGGCGTACTCAACCCCTAAACCAATATTAGATACCGCAAAAGCCACCGATATTAAGTTTAGCTCTTTCACAGCTGCTGCCGCAAAAGCACCACAAAACACCATACCTAAGGCTAAAGATATTAAAGTCGCAATCGTTAATAAAACGGACCGATACGCCAATAACAAAATAAACAACACTAAGACAATAGAGAAGATACTGGCATTAAAAGTACCGGTACTCATCCCCACCAACTCATCATCTTCTAAACCGGCTTCACCTGTGATAGACACCTTAACGGGTGGTACATCCGCTTGTTGAATTTCTGCGACGGCTTTATGTATCGCATTAATCGCATTTTCTGCCGGACGAATTTGCGTAAAATCAAACTTAGGAGATACGGTAATAAAACCTTTATCCACTTGCCCTGCAGTTAATTTTTTATCCGCAATTAACTTTTCCCATGACAACAAATTAGTGTCGCCTTGCATACTTCTGTGCAAAGACAAACTGACTTTTTCTAACAAGGCCGTTAAATCAATAGGTACGGCTTGATCTTTATTCTCAGTGCTTAAGGCATCGTTAAAGATAGAAAAGAAACCCGTTAAGTTAGGCTCTTGAGAAATACGTCCGATAAACGATTGCGCTTGTGACAAATGATTAGACAAACTTTGCAATTCAGGATTATCTAAATACAGCAAACCGTTTTTATGAAAAAACTCATTATCAGACGGCACATATACAGTCTCAAAATTAGCTTTATCCGCACTTAAGATTCGACTTAAACGCTTGGTAGCGGCTTTAGTTAGTTCTGGTGTATCTGACTCAACCACCAATAACAAAGTATGAATATCTTGCGAAAAGGCTTTTTCGTAAGCACGTAAATTCTTTTGGAAAGGGGCATTAGGCGCCACCATATCCGTGGTATCGGTATCGATACTTAAATTATTGGCCGTGTATTGAAAAGCTAAGCCCGTCAACAAAACAACCAGCATTAACACTTTAACTGGATTAGCGAGCGTCCAATCACTCCAATTAGAAAATCCTTTAGAAATAGTAGTTTTAAACGACATTATTTATGTTCCAGTTACAATTATTCGATGATGACTTTATCCAAAGCCACTAGCGCAGCACTTCGGGTTTCAATAAGATTAGTGCCCTGTTGTTGAATAAACAGCGCTGGGATGTTGGCATCATTAGCCGCTTTTAAGCCTTCAGCCTGACCCAAACACAATAAAGCAGTATCCCAAGCATCCGCCACAGTAGGGTCTGGAGTAATAACAGTCACCGAGACTAAATCATGCTGGATAGGCCAACCATTGCGGGCATCAATAATATGGCTATAACGCTTGCCCTGATGTTCAAAGTAATGATTATAAGTACCCGAAGTCATCACCGACATGTTGGTGTCTATTGGCATAGTTAAGCGTTTTTGCATGTGTTGCTCACCCGGTAACGGTCTTTCTAAAGCAATACGCCAAGGCTGCTCATCAGGTTTATGACCGCGAGTTTGCAACTCACCGCCAATTTCTACTAAATAATCCGTGATACCTTGTTGCTCTAAAAGCCGACTTATTTTGCCCACACTAAAACCCTGCGCAATAGAAGACACATCCACTTTTATATTTGCTTGTTTTTTGCGTAAATGCGTAGCGTCAACAACTTCAAGTTTATCCATACCCACTTCAGACAAAGTATTCGCAATCACTTCTTGGATAGGGATAGCAGGGTTATCACCATGAAAGCCCCATAGCGTAAACAAAGGCTTGGTAGTTAAATCATAACAACCATGACTCGCTTGATAAACACCGTGAGCAATGCGCACTAAATCAACTAACTCTGTACCCACTTCTTGGCTATCGGTATTTTGCTTACTATTAAAAACCTCAATGACCGAATCAGGGCGGTAATTAGATAAACCTTTATCGATAAGCTCTAACTCAGTCTTAACACTTAATTCTACGGCCTTGGGATCCAGCGGTAATTTTGACCAATAACTGATATGATAAGTTGTGCCTTGTGCATGACCTTCCATTTTTTGCACGACAGGCTCAGAACACCCTGTTAATAACAGAACCGCACTCAACATAGAAAATGTAACTGACTTATAAAACCTAACTCTCATTGCAACCTTTTACCCAATACTTGCAAATACACAAAAATTAAACGCTAACAAAACGCGCCTATTATAAGCTTATTTACGGCAGGGTATGATGACTGATTTTTATCGCAACACGCTTACAAATAAATTCATTTCCGGCCTATTTCTGGTCGCTTTAGGATTTTTAAGTTTTATGGTCCTTAAAGCCTACCTGCTATGCATTGTCTGGTCAGTGATTATAGCGTATGTACTGTGGCCAATTTATCAAGCACTTAGAACCCAACTTAAGCACAAAAACAATCTAAGCGCCCTGGTTATGACCAGTCTTATTGCTATCGTTATCACGTTAAGCGTGTACTGGCTGGTGAATTTATTACAAATAGAACTTAAAAGTGCCTACCAAACCATCGCCAGCGACTTTGACCCCAAAAAATTTCAAATCAACAACCTACTCTCAAATTATCCCAAGCTCGCAAGCTTTGTAAAAATAGGCATTACCAAACTAAGTCTAAATGAAGATGACCTAATCAATCAACTAGGCTATCTAAGCAAACAAGGCCTAAGTCAATTTGGCCAAACGCTGACTCACATCAGCAGTCATGTTATTAAATTCGGTGTTATTTTAGTCACTTTATTCTTCTTTTTTAGAGATGGCGAAACCATCAGCCAGCAACTTCAGCAAGGTTTAGCGGTATTTTTGGGTCAATATCAAGCTGTATGTATGACAGCGGTTACCCAAACCACCCGAGCTGTGGTTTATGGCTTAGTCCTTGCCGCATGTACCCAAGGCTTTGTCGCTGGACTAGGCTACTACTTTACCGGTGTTAATGCCCCCGTATTATTTGGCGTACTGACTGCCCTATTAGCAATGATTCCTATGGGTGCCACTTTAGTATGGCTACCAATAGGCCTTAGCCTAATTTTAATGAATCAAATAGGCGCTGGTGTCATCTTGTTGCTATGGGGATTTTTAGTAGTTAGCACCATAGACAATGTGATTAGACCCCTAGTGATCAGTGGCTCAACCGGCACACCCATTTTACTCGTTTTACTCGGTGTATTAGGCGGGCTTAACGCCTTTGGGGTAATCGGGCTATTTTTAGGCCCTATTATTTTGGCAGTGCTACTCGCGGTTTGGAAAACCTGGCTAGCAGAACAAAAAACACCTAGCGCAACGCCCGATACTTCCCGCCACCAATGGCATCAATTATCCAGCATAGAAGCACTGGCATTATTAAACACAAACGCAGAAACAGGCTTAAACACAGCGCTAGCCAGTGACCGCGTAAAAGAATATGGCCTCAATCAATTACAAGAAAAACCCGCCCGCTCCACCCTTAGCTTATTACTTGGGCAATTTAAAAGTGTACTTATTTTAATCTTACTGGCTGCCGCCGTTTTAGCCGCTTGTATTGGAGATTTAAAAGATGGCATTGTGATATTAGTCGTTGTTATCACCAACGCTTTACTGGGGTTTTATCAAGAAAATAAAGCTGAAGCCTCATTATCTGCACTTAAACAAATGCTCACTCATCAAAGCAAAGTGCGTCGTGATGGGCTAATGTGTGAACTGTCTTCAGAACAATTAGTGCCCGGAGACATTGTCATACTAGAAGCAGGTAGCAAAATTCCAGCAGACGGGCGCATCCTAAGCGCCCATACCCTAGAAGTGGATGAGTCATCTTTAACAGGAGAATCTTGCCCCGTAGCCAAACAAAGTAAACCGCTTAGCAAAACCAATAGTGTATTGGCAGAGCGCCATAACATGCTCTACATGAACAACACCATCACCCGTGGCAGAGCCGAAATGCTAGTCACAGCGACAGGAATGGCCACAGAAATCGGGCAATTAGCCCAATTATTAACCAGCACAGAAGAACAACCTACCCCCTTACAAATTCAACTTGATAGCCTAGGCAAACGCTTAGTTGCTTTTGCATTAGCTATTATCAGTTTGCTGATTATCGCCGCCTTATGGCGAGGCGAACCCCTAATAGAAACCCTTATAACTGCCATAGCACTGGCCGTAGCGGCAATTCCAGAAGGCTTACCCGCCGTGGTCACCGTTACTTTAGCGCTGGGTATGCATAGAATGGCTAAACAACATGCCATTATTAAACGTTTAGCGTCAGTTGAAACTTTGGGTTGCACCACCGTGATTTGTTCTGACAAAACCGGTACCTTAACCGTTAATCAAATGACGGTTAAATCGATATTTTATCAGCACCAACAGTATGCCATTAGTGGTGAAGGCTACAGCACAAGCGGTAGCATTAGTCCAAACTTACCGGCGGATAGCTTAAACGAGCTTATCCTACCCCTAGCGCTTTGTAACAACAGCCAACTACGGCATGGCAAAGTAGTGGGTGACCCGATGGAAGCAGCTTTATTAGTGTTAATTACTAAAGCGCATTATCAAGCCACAGAACTCAGCCAAACTTACCCTAGATTAGCCGAGATTCCTTTTGATGCCGAACACAAATATATGGCCAGTTTTCATCGTGTGGACGATCGTATTAAAGTGTTTATTAAAGGCGCACCGGATGAACTGTTTAAACTCAGCCAAAATGCACACCATGATTTTATTCAACAAAATAATGCCATGGCAGCAGAAGGCTTAAGGGTTATTGCCGTTGCCACACGCCTGCTACCTAGCCACATTACGGACTTAGACGGCAATTTATTTCAATACATTAAAGACCTTAGTCTAGTTGCCTTAGTAGGTTTAATTGACCCACCTAGAACAGAAGTGGCCTCCGCGATTAGCTTGTGCCAAAAAGCCGGCATTGCCATTAAAATGATTACTGGCGATCAAAAAGTAACCGCCACCGCCATTGCTAAAAAACTAGGCTTAACAAGCAAGGTACTTGAAGGTGCAGAACTAGCACAACTGAGTGACCATGAATTAGCACACTGCATTGACGACATTGGTGTTTTTGCCCGTACAGCCCCGGATCAGAAAGCCCGCATCATAAAAGCCTTACAAGCCAACGGTCATATTGTAGCCATGACCGGCGATGGGGTTAACGATGCCCCTGCCCTAAGAAATGCCGATATCGGCATAGCCATGGGTATAACTGGGACTGATGTAGCCAAAGAAGCGGCCTCAATGATTTTATTAGATGATAACTTTGCGACCCTAATTAAAGCCATTAAAGAAGGCCGAGGCATCTACGCCAACATGGTTAAATTTGTCCGCTTTCAGTTATCTACTAACATTGGCGCTATATTAACCGTTGCCATTGCGCCCGCTTTAGGTTTACCCAGCCCTTTTACAGCTCTACAATTACTCTGGATTAATATTATTATGGATGGCCCACCAGCTATGTCGTTGGGAATGGACCCCACCCCAAATAGCATTATGAATGAAGCACCGCGTGATCCTAAAACCCGTATACTGACGACTAATCGCATGGGCGATTTATTTTTATACGGCCTAAATATGGCCGTAGGTACCTTAGGAGTGTTATATTATGGCCTACAATATGAAACGCCAGAACATGCCACAACCTTAGCGTTTACTACCTTTGTCTTTTTTCAAATATTTAATGTTTTTAATGCCCGATCCGAAAACCACAGTATTTTTAACCGATATCTCTTTGTTAATAAAATGCTTTCTTTAGCCATTATTAGCACGCTTTTATTACAGATAATCGTTATTTATTGGCCTAGCGCACAATCCCTATTTAAAACAACAGCCTTATCAGCATCAGACTGGTTAATAGCCATTAGCGTTGCTGCGTCTATTGTTATCTTTGATGAACTTAAAAAACTAATCCACCGCTCTATAAACTAAACCATGCATCAACCCCTACAAAATATGCAAAAGACTGACCTGCTGACTTATGAATAGTATTGCTTTAATAATAGTGGCTATGCTACTTGTGGCCCTAAATGGTTTTTTTGTAGCCGCAGAATTTGGTTTAGTAAAACTTAGACAAACCCGCTTAAAACAAATCGCAAAAACCCATGGCTGGCGTGGCCGTGTGTTAGCCACTGTGCATTCTAGATTAGATACTTATCTCTCTGCTTGCCAACTGGGCATTACCCTAGCCTCTTTAGGCTTAGGTTGGGTGGGTGAACCGGCTTTTGCCAGCCTTTTAGAACCCGCTTTTTCACAACTAAGCGTCATTTACCCAGAACTAGGGGTTATTTCTGCAGAATTTATTCATGGCATTTCATTTACCCTAGCTTTTTCAATTATTTCATTTTTACACATTGTGGTCGGCGAACTAGCGCCCAAATCAATGGCCATTAGAAATCCAGAACAAATCAGCTTGTGGTGTGCCGGGCCCATTTACGGTTTTTATTGGTTAATGTACCCCGCCATCTGGTTACTTAACTCTAGTGCTATCTTAATTTTAAAGCTATTTAGATTAAACAATGTAGGCGGCCACGATGTGCATTATTCTGCTGATGAACTTAAACTGATTATCCGAGGTAATAATCAAGATGAAAAGTTCACTCGGGATGAATGGAATGTACTGGCTAAAACTTTAGATTTTAGCACCCTAGAAGTGTCAGATTTAATGCGCCCCATCACTGAAATGGTCGCTTTACACCGCAACAACCCCTTAAGCAAAAATTTAAAAATTATCGCCGACAAACGCTACAGCCGTTATCCGTATTTTGATAACAATGGCATTGATATATTAGGTGTGGTGCATTTAAAAGATGTGTTCTTTGCCCAACAAACCGGCCAAGAGATTAATGATTTACACCCCTTTATTAGACCGGTGGAATTTGTTTCTGCAGACACCCCCGCCTTAGAATTATTTAGATATTTTAGAATGGGCGCCGCACACTTTGCCATTATTGGTAAACAAGGGGATACCCCAGAAGGCTTTATTACCCTTGATAACTTATTAAGCGCCATGGTGGGTGAAATACGCGATGAGTTTAGACAAAACAATAATGATTGGAATCGCTTAGATGACGGCACACTGATTGTAAAAGGCAGTCTACCGATCTTTTCATTAGAACGCATCTTAGGCATTGACATTGAAAATGAAGAACTAGAACTCGAAGACGAAGTATCCGTCGGTGGCCTAATTATGTCTAAACTGCAAGACATTCCGGTAACAGGCCAAACAGTAGAATTTAACCAGTTTAAAGTTTTGATTAAAGAAATGCATGGCCCGCAAACCGTATTAGTAGAAATTCATCCAAATAAAACAGACGACTTTAACGCTTAAATAAAACCTCTTTAGATGACATATGTTATGCAAAGTATAACAAAGAGATTGTAACTACCAGTAACCTAAAGGATTATCCTAAAGTTCCAAAGTTACCCACAAATTAACAGTTGCAAATATAGCTAAAGTATTATCAAAAAAACAACGATAAACACAGCCAATGCCCCAACAAATAGCAACACTAAGTTATTGATTTATATAGAAGCATTTCGGATTGTATTACATTTATACAATCTAACTAATACCAATAAATATTAGATAGTTAGCGAGTTGCAAATGCAGTTACACACAGAGTTATCCACAGCTTCTGGGGATAAGTTTTAGAGTTTATAAATTAGAAAAACTTATACCAAATCATCTAAATCAAGTTGCAAAACCACCGCAATTTTTTTTAGCACTGTAACACTCCCAATACGCTTACCACCCTCCATTTGCGCAATAGTTGCTTGAGCGATATCAGACTTATCTGCCAAAGCTGCTTGAGTCAATTGTCGATACTCCCGCCAAACTTTGATTTTATTTTCACCTCTAAGCAAACGATTAACGATATCACTTGGAATCAGTTCGTCATCGTCTTGTTTAGCTTTCTCATAAGCGGCTACATCTTCTAGTAACTCGGCTTTTTCTAATAATTGGTTATATACATCAATTGGGAGAATGGCATACTCTTTACAACCATTATTTTCAATAAACTGAACGCTCATTTATAAATATCCCCTCTACTACCAATATTAAACACTGTAACAATTAGTTCACCGTTATCTAACTCATAAATAGCACGATAACTGCCAATTCTTAATCTAAAACCGCTCAAACCTTCTAACGGCTTGATAGACAAACCTTCTGTATTTCCTACAGCTATCGCATCAAATGCACTTATAAACCTTTCAGAGAACTCCGTAGGTATTTTAGCCAGTGCTTTGACTGCTTTTTTCTTATAAACAATTTTATACATAGCAATATAATAGCATTTAGTAATATTTTTAATATAGCACTTTATAAATTAATCAGGTGCAGCGTTTTAAATACAAACAAAAAAGCCTTACCCAAGGGTAAGGCTTTTATTTGCAACTATTAAAATCTAAAACTAAAACTAACTGCCCACCGTAACACTTACCACATCACTCCAATGGCCTACTTGCGCATCATGGAGTATGTAAATCGCTTTATAGTGCCATAACTGACTCGTACCCGCTTCTGGTAGGGCAAAAGTATCGTTAGTATTGGGCTCGGTATTAATCGTTAATGGCACAAAGCCGTTAGTGTCATTACGATCTACCCAAATTTCAATGGCAGAAGCCTGACTTTTAGTCCATTGAATAATAGGATGCCCCGCCTGAAACTGCACACTGATAATAGGCTTCCAAGAGACAGGGTCAATCACCACCTCAGAGCCTATCAACCATAAATCTTTACCAATAGCGGTCGTATAATTTTTACTGGCCTTAATTTGAGCGGCCAAACTAGACAGTCTAGGTATTATCCCGGGCTTAACCGCAGCTGGCATCGGCAATACTAACGCAGGAGGCACAGGCCAACTGGCTACAGAACCGCTACCATCTCTTTGATGGTTTTTAAAAGCCGTCCAGTTTTGGCCATAGGCTTGCATATCACTTGCACTTTGCAAGGAATATCTAAAAGACAGAGCATCTGCGGTTAACGATGCCACATCCTCTAGGGCAATACTTAATAAAGTAGTGTACGGCAATAACGCCGTGGTTAAATGGTCTAGTAAATTAGCTTTACCGCCATCGGTGAGAGGCATATAAGAACTTGTTGACATAAGGTAGTACTCCTTTTGGGAGGGACTTTCAGGTGATATGCAAAGCTTAAAACACACTTAGCAATCGTTGGGTAGCATCCAGCTGTTATTACGGTGCATCTAGCCAAAACGAATGAGCATTAAGGAATGATAACAGAGCATTCAGCTAAGTTAACTGAGTGCTCCAGCAGACTACATGAATGCTCTGCTGACCCAGATGAATGCTCTGCTGACCCCGGTGAATGCTCTGGTAATGTAACAAAGCACTCCGGCGTTATAAAAACTAACAAGTAATGATTATGTGGTGCTTAAACAGAGTAACGGAACACTCTGGATACTCAGCGGAGTGTTCAATCGGCTTAGCGGAATGCTCAGTCGGTTTGGCAAAAGGCTCAGTCGGCGTAACGGAATGCTCAGTTAATATTTTGTAATGCTCAGTCAGCTTAAAAAAGCAATGAGCCATGATAGTGCAATACCTTGTTAGGTATCAGAAATGCTAGACGAGTCAACTGAGGTCTATGCGAGATCGTGTTAGAACAATAAACCCTATATCTATAAAGCACAAGGTTTATTATTAATTAAGCAAAAAATAAAAATTTATATTGGTATATAAACGCAGAAACGACATCTTAAAAATGTTTAAGCAATCATTGAAAGACCGTTTTTTGCCACTAATAAGAGTAACTTAAGAGAAGAACCTGAAGGTTTTTTAACCCCCCTCTCCCATTGGCTTATTAAACCTTTAGTAACATTTAAATAGTGTGCTAAAACTTCTTGGCTTACATTTTCACGAATACGAATTTGACGAATTTCTTCTGCAGAGAGGGGTTCTATAGGCGTTAAACATAATAAATCAAATTCACGCATGGTTTTTTTATCTACTAATCCGATACCATGTAACCCTTCAACAGTTTCATGTACTGATGCCATTAATGGACTACTATAATTTTTGCTCATAGCAAAATACCTCTATCAATAATTTTGTATTGTATTGTAAACACTACCCATTAAATTTTTATGAATAATTTCAGATGTCATCCATAAATTAATATATTATTACAATTTTATGACACTAAATACTTCACTTATCTAAAGATAATCCTTTATCAAATAACAATATTATTATTTAATACTCATAAGTATCCACCTCCCTTACAATTAAACATTGAGTATTTTATGGGTAATAGATTTTTAACCATCGCTTTATTGAGCCTTATCACAAGCAGTGCTGTACAAGCGGCTTTAATAGCGCGTGGCACGGATATGGTCTATGACGATGTGAATAACATCACTTGGGCTTCTGATGCTAACTTGTTTCAAACCCAAGCGGCGAGTAATCCCAATCTAGTCAGTGAGATTATCACTGCGAATGGCGGGGTGATTCATGATACGCCTAGTTTTTATGATAATGGCACACACACACTTACTACTGGTGACTTTATTACCAGTGACGGCAGAATGACGTGGTGGGGCGCACAAGCATGGGCGAACCATTTAAGCTTAGGTGGTTATACAGATTGGACATTACCCTCGACAGCAGATGCAACCAACCCAAATAATCAGGGCTATAACATTACTACTAGTCAAATGGGCGATTTATTTTATAACCAACTCGGTGGTGTAGCGGATACTTCAATTACCACAACGCATAATGCCAATTACAATTTATTTTCTAACGTGCAGGACTCTGTGTACTGGTCGAGTAGTGAGTACGCGCCCCTTCCAGGCAGCGCGTGGCTCTTCCGAACCTACAATGGCTACCAGTACTACTTCTATAAGGGTTTCCAGTTCTACGCATGGGCTGTTCGCCCGGGCGATGTTGCCGCCGTTCCGCTCCCCGGTGCAGTCTGGTTATTCCTGTCTGGGCTAGGTTTAGTCTCTTTCAAACGCAAACTTAAAAAAATCTAATTATGATCAAACTAAAACACATTGCAGTTATAGCGTTTTTATCTTCAAGTATTGTTGTTAGTAATATGGCAGAGGCAGCTGGCGCTGTTGGTGCACAGGGACCTACTGGTCCTGCTGGTCCAAGAGGGCCTGATGGTCCAAGAGGGCCTGAAGGTCCAAAAGGTGATAAAGGCCTGCAAGGCCCTCAGGGTAATCAAGGTAAAGAAGGGCCTATCGGAAAAAGAGGTGCGACTGGCTCTAAGGGAGATAAAGGCGATAAAGGTGACCGCGGAACAACTGGGCCTGTTGGTGACAAAGGTGCAACTGGACCAAGAGGTGATAAAGGGCCTGCAGGAGCATCTCAAGGGCTTCAGGGTATTCAGGGGCCAAAAGGTGACACTGGATTGCAGGGTGAGCAAGGTAATGCAGGACCTAAAGGTGATAAGGGAGATCAGGGAGTTCAAGGAATTCAAGGAGCTAAGGGCGATACGGGCTCATTTAATTATTCAATGACTTGCGGTGTTAGTGGAAAAGAAGCATGTAAAGTGGGGGCTGTTGGCCCCGGTGGCGGATGGATATTTTTTGTTGATAAAGATGATCAATATCCCGGATTTGATTATCTTGAAGCAGCACCTACTGATATAGAGCCAACACAATGGTGTGATATTAATGATTCAATTCCTGCCGTTAATGGTTTCGCGGCTAGAGCAATTGGTATGGGAAAAGTTAACACTATTGCTATATTGGGAGTTTGTAACTCAGGGGCTGCAAATTCTGCACATACATACTCAACACCTACAACCATTGCTGGTGATTGGTATTTACCATCTGATCGCGAACTACATTTACTGTATGAGAATTTGGTTGATGTGGGTGTAGGTGGATTTTCTCAAAGTACTTTAGATTGTTTCAATAATCCCACATATAATCGATGGAGTTCTACGGAATATGATTCTGGATCAGTCATATGGATTCAAGACTTTGATCAAGGTGCAGAGTCTCTATCGAATAAATATTTTGAAATACAGAATACTGTCGGAGAAACCACTTACACCGAAATATTGCAAGAACTATTTCCCGTTAGACCAATCCGTTCATTCTAAACTAATACAATAATCTTACTAAGTACCAATCACATATAACATTATCCAAACATGCAAATACACAAAATAAAATTCCTATGTTTATTAGCATTTTTGCTAATAACAACTAATGTCTTTTCAGCCACAAATGTCGGCCCCTACTACGGAACTTGGAACGCTAAGACCACCTACCCTGTTGGGAGTTTGATCACGGAAAACGATCAAACTTATATTGCGGTCATTAAGAATAAGAATAAGTCTGTTAGTGCAAATACTGATAAATGGAAGTTATTAGGGAGTGTGATTACAGGGTTGAATGGTGTTCAAGGGATTCAAGGACCTAAGGGCGATAAGGGTGATACTGGAACCCAAGGGATACAGGGTTTTCAAGGTGATGTTGGGACTAAGGGAGACAAAGGAGATACCGGTGCAACAGGTGCTCAAGGTGAACAAGGTATTCAGGGTATACAAGGCTCAAGAGGCCCTGCAGGATTACCTCAAGCTGGAAATAATGTCGGTGATATGCAGTATTGGGATGGTAGTCAGTGGCAGTTAATACCACCGCCAAGTTATATACCAGCAACATCAACACAAACACCTGTTTACTCTGTTGCAACTTTGCATTTTTGTAATAATGGTAAACCATCCTGGAATCCTCTTTGTGATGCTTCAAATGGTGTAAATGTTTATCAAGTAGGGGATATAGGTCCAGCAGGAGGAATAGTATTTTATTTAATGGATAAAACTGGTTTACATGGTTTGGAATCTGCACCCCAAGACATAAATGGTGGGGCCAGTTATTCTTGGGGTTGTTGGGGTTGGGATAATGGAAACGGCACTTTACAATTTAATACAATTAATGGTACCGCAGTCGGGACAGGTGCAGCTAATACTGCAGCGATTATCGCAACTTGTGGTACCGATGGTGGTTTAGTTAGTGGTAATGGCAACCCTCAAAACTACGGAACGGCCATAAATGCTGCAGCAGCTGCTCAATCTTATACTTTAAATGGTTTTAATGATTGGTATTTACCATCCAGAGATGAATTAAATTTACTGTATCAGCACCAATCTGTTGTTGGTGGATTTGTAAATAGCTACACTTATTGGAGTTCGTCTAATTTAAATAATACTTATGTTTGGGATCAATACTTTTTTACTAGTCTTCAGAGACAAGACGGAGTACAACTCTCATATCCAGTTAGGGCTATCCGCTCGTTCTAATTAAATACTCAAAATCATGAATAAATCAATCCACTTTACAGTTATAGCACTTTTATCTTCAAGTATTGTTGTTAGTAATATGGCAGAGGCGGCTGGCGCTGTTGGTGCACAGGGACCTACAGGTCCAAAAGGGCCTGCATGACCAAAAGGTGACAAAGGAATTCAAGGTGTTCAGGGTATACAAGGCAAAGAAGGTCCCATTGGTAAAAAAGGTGCGACTGGTGCTAAGGGTGATAAAGGCGATAAGGGAGTAACAGGTCCACAGGGAGCAACAGGTCCCCAAGGCGCTAAGGGACCGATTGGTCCTGCTGGTGCATCTCAAGGCCCCCAGGGAATACAGGGACCCCAAGGTGATAAAGGCGAAAAGGGTGATAAAGGGGATACTGGAATAGCCGGTGTTAAGGGAGATAAGGGTGACAAAGGGGATCCGGGTTATATTACGGACGGAACAAATTCCGGGGATATGCATTATTGGGATGGTTTTCAATGGGTAAACATTTCAGCCGGACCTAATAATGCAACTCTTAAGGACTGTAATGGCATACCAACATGGGTTGTTACTTCTTGTCCATTTAAGATTGGTGATATTGGACCAGCTGGTGGAACTGTTTTTTACTTAACTGATAGCACAGGTTTACATGGATTAGAGGTAGCTCCTATTGATCCAATACATCCATTGACTACGGCTGCCTCAGGTTGCTATGGATCAATTGGTGTATTCGGATTTACCGAACCTGATGGTATTGGCGTTGGTGCCTCAAACACCAATACAATAGTAACAAAATGTCCAGATGTGGACACAGCAGCCAAAATTGCTGATGCTTATACTGTCTGGCGTCAATTACTTTGACCGGTTCGCGACAACTATCTTGTCCGGTTAGTGGTTAAAAAAATGCTATTTTTTTATGCTTTGTTTCTTTCGATAACTCTCTCCGTTTAATTCAATAATAGTGGCATGATGGATAAT
>JAPLRS010000034.1 GCA_026399015.1 Methylococcales bacterium
AACCCCCGACCCTCGCCTTGTAAGGGCGATGCTCTCCCAGCTGAGCTAAGCACCCGACTAAAAAAATCATTATACAGTGTTTATTTTAAAATGCAAACTAAATAACAATTTTTTTTAATTCAGTGTTGGGTCTAATCGGTCACCCAACAAAGAAAAAATTATTGTACAGCATCCTTTAAAGATTTACCAGCCTTAAACGAAGGAATTTTTGCTGCTTTGATAGTAATTTCTTCACCTGATTGAGGATTACGACCTTTACGCTCTGCTCTTTCTTTAACTGCGAAAGTACCAAAACCAACTAAAGCCACTGAATCACCTTTACTTAAAGCACCTGTTACTGCACTTAAAAAACCGTCTAGAGCACGTCCTGCATCAGCTTTAGTTAAACTTGCTGACTCTGCAATTGCATCGATAAGTTCCGATTTATTCATTACTCCTCCTAAAGAAGTTGTTTTTAATGTTTATTATGAAAACGCTTATGTCTATTCTTATCCACGATTGCATGCACCAAAATAAACAAGTACATTTATATCAAGTGTAGTGAGATGGTGTCAAGCTTTAATACCCTCAAGGCCTTTGTTTTTAAGGTTTTGTCACAATAACGAAACATTCTTAATGTGCAAGCTGACCTGGCTGTAACTTTTTAATTGCCTCAGCCTCTACCTTAGTCAACTCATCATCAGTTTTTTTCACAACGGGTGTAGGCAAATACTGTAAAGCCACTTCTAATACCTCATCAATCCAACGCACCGGCTTAATGTCTAAATGCTCTTTAATATTCTCAGGTATTTCGACTAAATCTTTTTCATTGTCTGCAGGAATAACTACCGTTGTAATACCACCACGATGAGCCGCTAACAATTTTTCTTTTAAACCACCAATGGGCAAAACTTCACCTCTTAAAGTAATCTCACCAGTCATTGCTACATTCGCTCTAACAGGAATTTGAGTTAACGCCGAAATAATAGCTGTACACATACCAATTCCCGCACTTGGACCATCTTTTGGTGTAGCACCTTCAGGTACATGAATATGTATATCGTTATTTTGGAACATATCGTTCTCTATACCGAGCACTTGCGAACGACTTCTTACAACGGTCATCGCAGCTTCTATAGACTCCTTCATAACATCACCTAACTTACCCGTAGCTGATTGCTTACCCTTACCAGGAATGACTGCAGTTTCAATACTTAATAACTCACCACCCACCTCTGTCCAAGCTAATCCAGTTACCCGCCCAATTTGATCCTGTTCTTCCGCTAAACCATATTTAAATCGCTTAACACCTAAATAATCATTTAAATTTTCTGCTGTTACTACGACTTTATCATTAGCTGATTTTAACAATAAGGCTTTAACCACTTTACGACACACCTTAGATATATCTCGTTCTAAATTACGTACACCAGCTTCTCGCGAATAGTAACGGATCATATCTCGTACGGCAGATTCAGTAATTTCAATTTCTTTTACTAATAAGCCATTATTCTTTATCTGCTTTGGAATTAAATAACGGACTGCAATATTTATTTTTTCATCTTCTGTGTAACCCGCTAAACGAATAACTTCCATTCTATCCAGCAATGCTGGCGGAATATTCATACTATTTGCAGTAGCTACAAACATTACATCAGAAAGATCAAAATCGACCTCTAAATAATGATCAGAAAATGTGTGATTCTGTTCTGGATCTAGCACCTCTAGTAATGCAGAAGCAGGATCCCCACGAAAATCCGCCGCCATCTTGTCAATTTCATCTAACAAGAACAATGGATTACGCGTTTTAACTTTTGTTAAGCTTTGTAAAATCTTCCCAGGCATAGAGCCAATATAAGTTCGTCTATGGCCACGAATCTCAGCTTCATCTCTCACACCGCCCAAAGCCATACGCACATAGGTACGATTTGTAGCGCGCGCAATAGACTCACCAAGCGATGTTTTACCTACCCCTGGAGGCCCGACCAAGCATAGAATTGGACCTTTAAGCTGTTTAACTCTTTGATGAACGGCAAGATACTCTAGAATTCGTTCTTTTACTTTATCTAAACCATAATGCTCAGATTCTAAAACTTGCTCTGCAATTTTAAGATCATGTCTCACCTTGGTTTTTTTCTTCCAAGGTACATTTGTCATCCAATCGATATAGTTACGCACCACTGTTGCTTCAGCAGACATGGGTGGCATTAACTTCAACTTATTAAACTCTGCATCTGCCTTAGCTTTTGCTTCTTTAGACATACCCGCATTAGCTATTTTCTTTTCTAATTCGGCCATTTCATTAGGTGACTCATCCATATCACCCAACTCTTTGTGAATTGCTTTAATTTGTTCGTTTAAATAGTATTCCCTTTGATTTTTTTCCATCTGCTGCTTAACGCGCACCCGGATTTTCTTTTCCATTTCTAATAAATCAACCTCTCCTTCCATCAAGGTCATTAAATCTTCTAAGCGTTGTTCAATATCTGCTGTTTCTAAAATTATCTGCTTATCACTGACTTTTAAAATCATGTGAGCCGCCATGGTATCTGCAAGTCGACTGGGATCATCGATACCGGCTAAAGCGTTTAATACCTCTGCAGGAACTTTACCATTGAGTTTTACATATTGATCAAATGAATCCAAGACTGTGCGTTGCAACACTTCCTGTTCTTTTGGAGATAACTTATACACATCTTCAATTTTTTCCACTTCTGCTGAAAAAAATGTATCAGTCTCTTTATAACTAAGAACCTTACTACGCTCACTACCTTCGACAAGCACTTTAACAGTACCATCTGGAAGTTTTAATAGTTGTAGAATATTGGCTAAGGTACCAATTTCATATAAATCATTAAACTCTGGCTCGTCGACTTCAGCTTCTCTTTGAGCCACTAACAAAACCTGTTTATTGTCTTCCATAGCCGCAAAGAGCGCATCAATGGATTTTTCTCTACCCACAAATAGAGGTATTACCATATGGGGATAGACGACCACATCTCTTAGTGGTAACACTGGAATTAAGTTATCTTTTTGGAGCAACGGTTTCATAGTGTGCATTTCCATAAACGGAGGGCGTTAAACAATTTTCAATCTCGAATAATGGGGACAGCTTATTTAAATAGCAAGGCACCACATTATTTTTATTACAAAATATCCAAAGTTTCCGCAAGTATTGCATGGATATTTATAAAGATATTGGGGAAATATTACAATAATCTATAAAAATAGCGAACGACTAATTACAGATTAATAGATTAAATTTTAGAAAAACGTTAAAGAATAGGTTTAACAGCATTATTACTAAAGGCAATATACATCCAAATTTACTGTTACAGCTTTTTTATGACACTGAGGATCACCTCAGAAATTTGATATACTTATTGGTTCAACAAAAAAGCTCAACCCTGTTTTACCGGGGTTGAGCTTAATTATTTATGACTCTACTGCTAGATTTTTCTTTTCGGTTTCGTAAACTAACAAAGGTTCAGTTTCACCTAAAATAACACTTTCATCAATAACCACTTTGCTAATATTTTCTGCAGAAGGTAATTCATACATCGTGTTTAATAAGACATTCTCAACAATTGTCCTTAATCCACGAGCACCTGTCTTTCTTTCCATCGCCTTACGCGCAATAGCAACAAGTGATTCATCTCTAAACTCAAGTTCTGCACCTTCCATTTCAAACAAATGTTTGTATTGCTTAGTTAGGGCATTTTTAGGTTCAGTTAATATTTGTACTAAAGCTTCTTCATCCAACTCTTCTAGAGTTGCGATGATGGGCAATCGTCCAACAAACTCAGGAATTAAACCATACTTGATTAAATCATCTGACTCAACTTCTGCAAACAACTGACCGACGTTTTTTGTATCATCTTTCGTCTTAACTTCTGCAGAGAAGCCAATGCCACCTTTTTCTGATCTAGCTTTAATTACTTTATCTAATCCAGCAAAAGCGCCACCGACAATAAAAAGTATATTTGCAGTGTTAACTTGCAAAAAATCACCCTGTGGATGTTTACGCCCACCTTGAGGAGGAACAGAAGCAACCGTGCCTTCAATCAATTTTAAAAGTGCTTGTTGAACACCCTCACCTGATACATCTCGAGTAATAGATGGATTATCAGACTTTCTAGAAATCTTATCAATCTCATCGATATAAACAATGCCTGTTTCAGCTTTTTCTACATCGTAATCACATTTTTGTAAGATTTTTTGAATGATGTTTTCAACATCCTCACCCACATAACCCGCTTCAGTTAGCGTAGTTGCATCAGCAATAGTGAATGGTACATCTAACAGTCTTGCCAATGTCTCAGCTAATAATGTTTTACCAGAACCAGTAGGGCCAATCAGTAAAATATTACTCTTTGCTAATTCAACACCGTCATTTTTAGATTTACTTCTTAGGCGTTTATAATGATTATAAACAGCAACCGCTAATATCTTTTTCGCTCTATCCTGACCGATAACATAACCATCTAACTCTTCTTTAATTTCTTTAGGTTTAGGCAATTTGTTACCAGCAAATGAAGACTCTTCATCCTCATCAATCTCATCTTTTATAATATCATTACAGAGTTCAACACACTCATCACACACATAAACTGATGGACCAGCAATCAATTTTTTTACTTCTTGTTGGCTCTTGCCACAAAAAGAACAGTAAAGCAGTTTTTCACTGTCTTTACCGCCTTTATCATTACTCATAAATCAACCCTCATACTTTTACTGGCTTTATAAATTAAAATAGACGCATAGTAAACTATGCGTCTATAACATTTTATAAATCAGAACCTGCTGTTCTATTTGTTAATACTTTATCAATCAAACCATAAGCAACCGCATCATCAGCACTTAAGAAATTGTCTCTATCAGTGTCTTGTTGAACCTTTTCTATGGGTTGACCAGTATGATGAGATAATACTTTATTTAGCTTATCTCTTATTAACAATATTTCTCTTGCATGAATATCAAAATCAGAAGCTTGACCTTGGAAACCACCTAAAGGTTGGTGAATCATCATTCTGGAATGTGGCAAACAGTAACGCTTATCTTTTGCGCCACCTGTTAACAATAAAGCTCCCATACTAGCCGCTTGTCCAATACATAGAGTACTGACATCTGGCTTAATGAACTGCATAGTGTCATAAATTGACATACCTGCAGTCACTGATCCACCTGGAGAATTGATATATAAATGTATATCTTTATCAGGATTTTCGGATTCTAAAAACAGCAACTGAGCAACAACTAAGTTAGCCATATAATCTTCAACTTGACCAACTAAGAAAATAACACGCTCTTTTAATAGCCTTGAATAGATATCAAAAGATCTTTCCCCTCTAGCGGTTTGCTCAATAACCATAGGGACTAGACCGCCTGCGGCTTCTAGTGCTCTTGCTTGATTCATTACATGCTGTTTATACATTTAAAAACCTTAACGTTGTTGCTTATCCATAACATCACTAAAATTTACTGATTTATCAGATACTTTGGCCTTTTCGATCAATGATTCTACCACTTGATCTTCTAAAACCATTTGCTGTACATCATTCAAACGTGACTCGTCTGCATAATACCAAGCAACTACATCATCTGGGCGCTCGTAACTTTTAGCCATGTCTTCAATGGTAGAGCGTACTTTATTTGCATCCAATTGAATAGCATTTTTTTGAATTACTTCACCTAAAATAAGACCTAAGGCTACTCTTCGTGTAGCTTGTGCTTCAAACATTTCTCTAGGTAATTTTAAATCCTCTAGTTTCATGTTTTGTCTTTTAGCTGTTTCTAAATACGGTTTCATCATTTCTTCGACTTCAACATCGACTAATGAATTTGGCACTGTAATTTTTACATTTTCGTAAACAGCATCCATAACAGCATTTTTTAATTTACCACGTAAAGCCTGAACCAACTCTCTATCCATGTTGTTTCTAACATCAACCCGGAAAGAATCCACTGAACCATCTTCAACGCCATAAGCCTTAACAAATTCTTCGTTAATTTCAGCTAAAACAGCCTCTTCAACTTTAGATACCGTTACTTCGAATTCAGCTGCTTTACCAGCTAGTTTTTCATTACCGTAATCTTCAGGAAAACTTACTGTAAAAGTTTTATTGTCACCTGCACTTAAACCTAACAAATTACCTTCAAAACCAGGGATCATTTTGTTTGAACCCAAAACAACTGGAAAGTCGTCAACTTGACCATCAGTAAAATTCTCACCTTCTGATGTGCCAGAGAAACTAATTGTGATGGTATCTTTGTCTTGAGCTGCGCGCTCAACAACTTGCAGAGTTTGTTTTTGCGCTCTTAATTTTTCAATCATTTCTTCAACATCAGCATCAGTGACGCTAGAAACAGGACGCTCAACTTCTAATTTATCAAGACCCTCTAAAGAAATTTCTGGATAAACTTCAAAAACAGCTGTGTATTTGAAGCCCTCAGTTTCTTCTAGTGGTTCAATGTGAGGATAGCCAGCAGGCTTTAAATCTTGATCTTGTAAAGCATCATAATAAGTATCTTTGATCAAATCACCAGTGATTTCACCGCGAATACGCTCGCCGTACATTTTTTTAACGACATGTTGAGGCACTTTACCAGGACGAAAGCCATCAATTTTTACTTCACGGGCCAAAGCTTTTAAACGTTCAGCAATTTTCTCCTGAACAACAGTTTCGGGCACGCTTACAGTCATTTTTCTGCTTAGTTCTGATGTTTTTTCAACAGAAATTTGCATCTCTTTACCTCACATATTTTATAGAAGAATTTTATGGATACTGATATAGATATATAATCAATCTAATTTTGAAGATAGAACGAAGACTCGTTCTATTTAAAATAAGGGTGGTACGAATGGAGAGACTCGAACTCTCACAGGGTTACCTACTGGAACCTAAATCCAGCGCGTCTACCAGTTTCGCCACATTCGCACATCAATGAGCGGACTATTATAGTGAGTACTTTCCAAGATAACAAGATAAAATTACAAATCCTGTCATATTTGTTAATTTACGCTCACATTAAAGCCCATTTCTTTTATTTCATGAGCAAAGGCATTAAGCACCTCTAAATCCAAAGCGACTAAGTGCCCAGCTTCCGGCTGTAAAGAAGGCCTTGCCAAGGTATATAGCATAATGTCTTGCACATTAACGAACTCAGCTTGTAATTGCCTTAAAAAACCTAAATAAGCGTCATGCTCCTGTTGTAAAAAGCCTTGTTGATTATAATTAACTAAACAGGTTTGGATTTTTGTCTTACAAAGTTGACTAGCTAATTTCAAGTTCTGGAAGCTTGCCTGATAACTCTGAGCGGTATTATTAATGGATGACCGTCCCTCATAATTTGCACTATCAAACTTAAACCATACCTCACCGCCATATGAATTTAATACTTTTAAACCCTCTTCTACTTTAGCTTGATGCACCAAACTACCATTTGTAATTAAGACAAACTGACTCTTTGGAAACACACCCATTTCTGTGGCTATACGCCCAATTAACTCAATAGCGACAGCGAACTCTTTTAAACTCGTTGGCTCACCATTACCTGCGATCGCAATATCTTTAATAACGCGTTTCTCTTTATCAACACTAAAACGTTCATAAAAATCGCCTTGTAACACATCATTAAGAAAAAAACGTAACTCTACTTCTAATAACTCTGCATCCAATTTAGGGGCAGCACCTAATTTTAAATCGGGTACCTGACAATAAATACAGCGCCAATTACAAGCATTGTTTATATTGAAATTAACCCCAATCGACAAACCGCCTAATCGTCTAGAAATAACTGGATAGACATAAGTTAAACCTACTACGTCCGTAGCATGATTGGTCGTGGTTAATTGCGTTGTCATAATTTTTCAAAAATTTTATAGTTAAGTCGTATTTTACGAGTTAATGCTATTCTAATTCAATGTTTTAACGTTGCTCAAAGCAATGCACACTATAAAACACTATCTATTAAGCCTAGCTTCCGTCTTTAATTGCCATTTAAATTTGATAACACTATAATCGATTAATTAGTCGTAAGTAGCACCTAATCCCCTTAACACAGCACATTAATAGTCATCACTATGAATTACATCGCTATAAAAATGCTTATGGGAGATAAAGGTAAATATATTGGCATTATTATGGGACTTACTTTTGCCTCATTAATTATGACCCAACAACCGGCTATCTTTGTTGGCTTAATGGCTCGGTCTTATAGTTTTATATCTGACCTAGGCTTACCTGATATTTGGGTAATGGATCCTAAAGTCCAATTTGTTGATGACATTAAACCCTTACAGGACACAGAACTCTATCGGGTACGAGGTGTTAGTGGGGTAGAATGGGCCACACCTTTATATAAAGGTTTACTTAAAGCCAGACTAACAGACGGTACCTTTCAAACGTGTAATGTTATAGGCTTGGATGATGCCACTTTAATTGGCGGTCCACCTATTATGTTAGAAGGGCAATTAGACGACTTAAGGCGTAGTGATAGTGTGATTGTTGATATTGATGGAGCCACCGAAAAACTCGGCAAACCATCGCTGATCCCGGGAGAAAAACCTACGCCTCTTAAAATAGGTGACAGTTTAGAACTTAACGATCGCCGAGCCATAGTGGTTGGCATTGCTAAATCTACTCGTACTTTTCAATCTCAGCCTGTCGTGTATACAACCTACAGTCGAGCCAAAAACTACGCACCCAAAGAGAGAAAACTTCTATCGTTTATTTTAGTAAAAACTAAACAAGGCCAAGACCCTCATGAATTAGCGAGACGCATTAAGCAACACACAGGGCCTGCTGCCTATACTCAAGCTGAGTTTAAAGAACTTACCTATCAATATTTTATGCACAACACGGGCATTCCCATCAATTTTGGTATTTCTATCCTACTCGGTTTTATCGTTGGTGCAGCTATTGCAGGCCAAACTTTTTACAACTTTACTTTAGACAATATTCGCCAATTTGGTGTGCTTAAAGCAATGGGCACGGGCAACCTTGTATTATTAAGAATGATTTTATTGCAAGCGGTATTGGTTGGAAGTATTGGCTATGGCTTGGGGGTGGGCCTCACCGCCTTATTTGGCTTTGCAACCCGCCATACTATTTTAGCGTTTAAATTTCCCTGGCAACTCTTACTCTTTAGTGGCACCGGAGTTAGTATCATATGTATATTTGCAGCTTTAATTAGTATTTTTAAAGTGTTTCGTTTAGAACCTGCCATCGTATTTAAAGGCTAACATGAGTTTAGCCGTTCGCTGTCAAAACTTAACAAAAACTTATCATACCGGCGGTCAAATTGTCACTGCCCTTAACAACATCAATTTAGAAATCACTATGGGTGAACTTATGATGTTAGTGGGTCCTTCAGGTTGTGGTAAAACGACGCTAATTTCTGTGATTGCTGGCATTCTGAATCAAGATTCGGGACTCTGTGAAATTTTTGGCATTGATCTACAAAAGCTCTCAAATAAAGAAAAACTAAACTTTAGAGCCAGAAATATTGGCTTTGTCTTCCAAACTTTTAATCTATTACCCGCACTCAATGCGGCGGAGAATGTTTCTATTCCCCTTATTATTAACGGCGTTAAACGCAGTATTGCCGAACGAAAAGCCATTGAACTATTAACTCAAGTAGGCTTGGGAGATCGGTGGAAATCTTTACCATCTCAACTATCTGGCGGACAACAGCAGCGCGTCGCTATTGCTCGAGCCCTAATTCACAATCCTAAACTAATTGTTTGCGATGAACCTACCAGTGCCTTAGACCATGAAAGTGGACGCAATGTTATGAATTTACTTAAAGCCGTTGCACTCCAAAAAGACCGTTCACTTGTTATAGTGACTCATGATGCGCGAATTTTTGAGTTTGCAGATCAAGTTGCCGAAATGGACGATGGCCATATTATTAAAGTAAGAAACTCACTCAGTAGGATGTAATGAGCATGCTAAATTTTAACTATAAACTGCCCTTGCTAGCCTTGATTGGATTAATTTTTGCCATTTTCAGTATTATTAATAGTAATCAACCGACACCTATCGCACCCGCGGTGGTAGAACCTGCTTCTGCACCTTACAAAAATTTTATTGCAGGCGCTGGGATTATTGAAGCCCAAACCCGCAACATTCAAATCGGTACACCTTTACCAGGCATTATTAAAACCATCAATGTAAAAGTCGGGGACAAAATAACAACGGGCACCCTATTATTCACTATAGATGACCGCGAGACACGCGCCACACTTTCGATTAAAAAAGCCGACTTAAGTAAGGCTAATGCGGAATTATTAATTGCCAAAGCCAATTTAAATGATGCTCGCACGCTAAACGACCTAGCCAAAGCCGTAACTGATCGACGCGCTATAAGTGCAGAAGAAATTTTAAAACGGCAGAATACGGTTGCTATTGCGGAGGCTCGTTTAGAAAGCGCAAAAGCCTCAATCAAACAAGCTGAAGCCAATTTAGCAGACAGTCTTACCACGCTTGAGCGTTTAACTATTCAAGCACCTGTGAATGGTAATGTATTACAAGTTAATATTCGCCCCGGCGAATACGCCCAAGCCAGTACCTTAAACGCACCTTTATTAGTGATTGGAAATTTAGATAAAGTCCATGTGCGTGTTGATATTGATGAGAATGATGCCTGGCGATTCGATAAATCTCGGCATGCCGTGGCTTTTTTACGGGGCAATAGAAACTTTAAAGTTGAGCTAGAATTAGCTTATGTTGAACCTTACGTCATTCCTAAACGGTCATTAACAGGGGATAGCAATGAGCGGGTTGATACTCGGGTTTTACAAGCCCTGTACCGCTTTGATCGCAAGCAACTGCCCATTTATGTTGGGCAACAAATGGATGTTTTTATTGAAGCAGAAGACTACCCTGATGCAACAAACAATAAGAATACCCGCGTTGATCAAGTAATACAAACAGGTCAACATTCATGATGCAAAAAACTATCATTTTAGGGATAGGGTTAATACTTTTTGGTTGCACGGTAGGCCCAAATTACACTGCGCCAACCTTAGCAAACACTCCTAAACAATGGTCAACAGACTTATCACCCAACACGACCACGCATAATCTGCTTGCCGAAGAATGGTGGCTTGCTTTTAACGACCCGATACTTAAGCAACTGGTTAAAGACGCAATCGCCGCTAACTTAGATTTAAAACAAGCAGCTTTACGTATCAAAGAAGCCAGAACCCAACGCTGGATTACTCTAACTGCAGGCCTACCCTCACTAAGCGCTAAAAGTTCTGTCACTAAACGCTTTAATAATTTTCAAACAGGTGGTCAACCTACCGCCTCAGGTAGTTCTTTTGGTGCCGGCAACCAAGTCATGAATATTTTTCAAATGGGCTTTGACGCACAATGGGAGCTTGATTTATTTGGGGGGGAAAGACGCGCCCTAGAAGCTGCAGATGCCACGATTGACTCTGAAATAGAAAATAGTCGACAAATACTAGTGACCTTACTGGGTGAGGTAGCAAATAATTACATACAGTTACGCAATTATCAGCAACTGAGTTTAATCACTCAAAATAATTTAAAATCTCAACAAGATACGGTAAGTCTGACTAAAACTCGTCAACAAGCTGGATTTATTAGCTACTTAGAAGTTGCTCAAGCCCAAACAGAAGCCGCTAATACGGAAGCCTTTTTACCTGATTACGATACTATCGTAAAACAATCACTGCATAGTCTAAGTATTTTACTAAATAAAGCGCCCAATGCTTTAGCGCCCTTATTAACGCAACCCCAAGCCATTCCGCAACTGCATAATCCAGAACTCAGTACGCTACCTTCTGAACTATTAACACGTAGACCTGATATTCGCTTAGCAGAACGTTTAATTGCAAAAGCTAGCGCGAACATAGGCGTGACTACTGCCGACTTATATCCACGCGTTAATTTGGCCGCCTTTATAGGCTTACAAAACAGTAAACTTACCGACTTTACCCCAGTAGGTAAATCATGGTCTGCGGCATCTTCTCTCAGTCTACCTATATTTAATTGGGGTAAAATTAACGCGAATATCAAGAGTAAAAAGATCCAACATGAACTGGCTTTTTTAGACTATCAAAAAACAGTATTAAGTGCATTTAAAGAAGTCGAGGATGCTCTTATCGCCTATAAAAACGAACAAACTCGGCATCAAACCCTCACTATGGCGGTCAATAGCAGTCAATTAGCTTTAGAAATGGCAAATGAACGTTATAACAAAGGGTTGACGATGTTTCTAGATGTATTACAATCCCAGAATAGCCTCTACCAAACCCAAAGAGATTTAGTCGATAGCCAAGCAAAACTTGCAGTTGATTTAGTCGCACTTTATAAAGCACTCGGTGGTGGATGGCAAAACCAACTCAATACAAATAAAGACGCAGTCCCAAAATCTTGAGCAAAAAATCTCGTTACTCGCAAATCTCACTATCGGCAGGATTTTCAGTCCGACGCATAGTCAAAATATGTATCGCCTATTTTGTCGCCGCATCACTTATACCCGTAGTGGTCTATAGATTTGTGCCTGTGCCGACCAGTACATTTATGCTGTATCGACATTATGAAGATTTACTCTACAACCAGACCTACGAGACTATTGATTATCAATGGGTAAACCCTGGCAGAATTTCGCCAAACGCCGCGGCAGCCGTCATTGCGTCAGAAGACCAACTTTTTTATGAGCATTTTGGCTTTGATTTAAAAGCCATAAAGTCTGCAGCCAATGCCTATATTAACGGCAGTAAAAAACTAAGAGGCGCCAGCACCATTACCCAGCAAGTGGCCAAAAACTTATTTTTAACGCCCGCTAAAAGCTTTTTCCGGAAGGGGCTTGAGGCTTGGTTTACCTTATTAATTGAAATATTCTGGTCTAAAGACAGAATAATGGGCGTGTATTTAAATATTGCCGAGTTTGGCGACCATCTGTTTGGTATTGAAGCGGCTAGCCAAAGATACTTTAATACCTCCGCTAAAAACCTAAGTCGCGCTCAAGCTGCCATACTAGCCGCCAATCTACCCAATCCTCTAAGACTTAAAGCAGATAAACCCAGCGCTTATGTCAATAGTCGCCAAAACTGGATACTAAGACAAATGCGCAATTAATGCGCACGGTCTTAGCTGATTGCTTACAAATTTAAGCTGTTGTTAACATCCCTGCATCAATAATAAATTGTCTGATCTGATCCAGACCTAAACCCGTTTTAAGATTTGAAAATACAAATGGACGTTCTCCGCGCATTTTTTTAGCATCTCGGTCCATCACCTCTAATGAAGCACCCACATAAGGTGCTAAATCTATTTTGTTTATCACTAATAAATCAGATCGGGTAATACCAGGACCACCTTTACGTGGAATTTTGTCGCCAGCAGACACATCAATTACATAAATGGTTAAATCAGCTAACTCTGGACTAAACGTAGCGCTTAAATTATCTCCACCACTCTCAACCATTATAAAATCTAGATTTTGCCAACGCTCACATAACTCATCCACTGCCGCCAAGTTCATCGATGCATCTTCTCTAATAGCGGTATGAGGGCATCCACCGGTTTCTACGCCCATAATTCTGTCTTCTGGTAGCGCTTGACTACGAATTAAAAACTGCTGATCTTCACGGGTATAGATATCGTTTGTTACCACAGCAATATCAAACTCATCACGCATCAGTTTGCATAAAGCATCCACTAAAGCTGTCTTACCTGAACCAACGGGTCCGCCAATACCTACTCGAAGTACTTGTTTCTTAATCATTATCTACTCACTTTATGATCGAAATAATCTAGAATATTGCATCTCATGACGAGAACTTAATAACGCCAAACTAAAAGCACTGCCCCCAATATCCTCATCTGAAATTAACAAAGCTTGATTCACCTGTACCGGTAATTGATCGGCTAAGGCCATCAATAAGCGTTGCCCAGCTACTTGCCCTAAAGGGACTAATTTAACCGCACACAACACTTGGTTTTCTAACCAACTCCATACATAACCTAACATAGCTTGTTGTTTAGGAATGCCCCATCGTACTGCGGCAAGACTATACAAAGTGGCTAATGTTGCGTCTGATCTGCGCAACCAAAATCGAGCTTCTTCTATCCCTAACTCCACCAACAAACGCGCTAAGGCTTGACCGGCTTGCCTATCTTCGGCACGCAACTCAAAAGTTTCACGATAAGCCATTAAAGTTGCACTCCAAACCAGCACGGCCGCGTCATCATTTAATGTCCAAGCATCAAATAAGCGTGCCAAAATGGGTAAATCTATCTGAGCTAAGCCCTGCTGCAACAAGCCATCTATCCATTCATAAGCCTGATCAACAGTCGTCACCAACTGTTCTTCAACGGCGCCTTCCATGCCTTGTGAATAACTGTATAATCCAATCGGTAAACCAGGGCTTACCAGCTGTAATAGGCGTAATAATGCCATATCCTTAATCATGACTATGATAAGCACCCGCTTCTGGCTCAAAGGGCAAAACCTCATGACTAACCGCCAAGCCTAAACCTTTTACCATATGATCCAAAACATGATCACTTAAATAACGTAATTCATTCGGTAATATTTGTAAGGCCACATGCCGATTACCCAAATGATAACAAGTCCGGGCAAATTGCAAAGCATCATCACAATGCACCACTGATACTGTCTCTGCAGCCGCCTTTATTAACACTTTAAACTGATCAGTACCCGTTAAAATAACTCCAGAATGTAATCTCTGGCCACGTGGCAAAAACAAACCTACTTTAACACCGCCATCCGTTTGTGCCGGCAACCTGCTCTTTTGCCGATATTCATAAGATAAAGTCAGCACATCATCGGCTTGCGCTTCTGAGGTAGCTACTTCTGTTAACTTCAACAAATCAGTCATGAGTCTTTATTTAAATCAAGGATTAAAACAGAAAATAACGCTGTGCAAACGGTAATACCGCCACTGGCTCACAGGTCAGTAATTGACCATCAGCACGCACAGAATAAGTTTGGGGATCCACTTCAATATGCGGTTGGTAAAAATTATGTATCAAATCTTTCTTACCGATATTACGCGTATTCTTAACCGTACCTACGCGTTTACGTAAACCCAAGCGACTGGCCACCCCATCATCAATGGCTAGTTGAGGTAAGAAAATCATAGAAGAGTTTGCAGATGTATCACCAAAAGAGCCAAACATAGGACGATAATGCACGGGTTGTGGCGTAGGAATTGAGGCGTTCGCGTCCCCCATTGCAGCAGATGCAATCACACCCCCTTTAATAATTAAACTGGGTTTAACGGCAAAAAATGCCGGATTCCATAGCACTAAATCCGCTAATTTACCCACTTCAATAGACCCTACTTCGTGAGAAATACCATGACTGATAGCCGGATTAATGGTGTATTTAGCGATATAACGCTTAATACGAAAGTTGTCATTGTTTGCCGAGTCTTCAGCCAAACTACCGCGTTGCAACTTCATTTTATGCGCAGTTTGCCAAGTACGAATGACTACCTCACCTACCCGACCCATCGCTTGAGAATCCGATGAAATCATAGAAAAAGCGCCTAAGTCATGCAGAATATCTTCGGCTGCAATGGTTTCTCGGCGAATACGAGATTCAGCAAACGCCACATCTTCTGGAATACTGGGATCAAGATGATGACAAACCATTAACATATCTAAATGCTCATCAACCGTATTAATTGTAAACGGGCGAGTTGGATTTGTTGACGAAGGTAAAACATTAGCTAGACCACAGGCTCTAATAATATCTGGGGCGTGTCCACCACCTGCACCTTCGGTATGATAAGTATGAATCGTACGATCTTTAAAGGCGGCAATAGTGTCTTCAACAAAACCCGATTCATTTAAAGTATCGGTATGAATCGCCACCTGCACATCAAAACGTTCTGCCACTGACAAGCAACAATCAATAGCAGCTGGAGTTGTGCCCCAATCTTCATGAAGCTTTAAGCCCATGGCTCCGGCACGCACTTGCTCTTCTAAAGCGCCAGGTAAACTGGCATTACCCTTACCTAACAAACCAAAATTCATCGGAAAGCCATCCAAGGCACGCAACATCTGTTCAATATTCCACGGTCCAGGAGTACAGGTCGTAGCATTAGTTCCTGTTGCAGGGCCAGTACCACCACCGATCATAGTTGTGACACCCGATGATAAGGCTTCTTCTATTTGTTGCGGACAAATAAAATGTATATGCGCATCAATGCCACCTGCCGTTAATATTTGCCCCTCTCCTGCCAGAACTTCAGTGCCGGGGCCAATAATAATATCCACGCCATTTTGTACATCAGGATTGCCTGCTTTACCAATGGCGGCAATGCGACCGCTTTTAATCCCGACATCGGCTTTAATAATGCCCCAATAATCCACGATTAAGGCATTGGTAATCACTAAATCCATTGCTTTAGAAGAATCAACCTGACTTTGACCCATACCATCACGGATAACCTTACCACCACCAAACTTTACTTCTTCTCCGTAAATGGTGCGATCCGCTTCAACTTCTAAAAACAAACCACTATCACCTAATCGGACTTTATCACCCGTAGTGGGGCCAAACATATCACTATAGGCTTGTCGACTCATTCTACTCATACAGACTCCTTTAATTCGCCCATAACCGCTTGTCGAAAACCATAAACCCGCCGTAATCCTGTGTAAGGCACTAACTGAATCTCGCGCAATTGGCCTGGCTCAAATCGGACGGCAGTTCCAGAGGGTATATCTAATCTAAACCCTAAGGCTTTATCTCGTTCAAAAACCAAAGCCGGATTTGTTTCATAAAAGTGATAATGTGAGCCGACTTGTATCGGTCTATCACCTTGGTTGGCCACCGTTAATTTAATAACTTCTAGGCCCACATTTAGTTCGATATCCCCATCTGCGGGAATAGTTTCACCTGGAATCATAGTTAAGCTCCATCTATTGGATCTATAGTATTGAGGTAAAGATAAGACACACTGATTAAACTATTCAATCGGATTGTGAACAGTAACCAACTTAGTTCCATCGGGGAAAGTGGCTTCTACTTGTACGTCTGGCAACATTTCAGAAACGCCTTCCATCACATCATCACGATTTAACAAAGTTCGCCCATAATCCATAATTTCAGCGACAGTTCGCCCATCGCGTGCGCCTTCCATAATGGCAGAAGTAATATAAGCAATAGCTTCAGGGTAGTTTAATTTTAAACCTCTAGCTTTGCGGCGCTCAGCTAATAATCCAGCCGTAAAAATGAGTAATTTATCTTTTTCACGTGGTGTTAAATGCATAATAAATCCTTAATTTCTGTCTTTAGGTTGCCCAAATTCGAGGCTCACACGCCCTGCGTTGCATCACCTCAGGCCTTAATAAAGCCCATACTTGCTGAAAAAATCCTCGTAAGCGATCCGCACGGTCATCCAAGGCTCGACAAATAAGCAGATCCTCTATTAAAGTCACGCCGCGTCCGTACTGCTCATCAATTAAACTCTGCACTGTTTGTAATTGCGCAGGTAAAACCGGATACACAAATAAAGTCCCAAAAGCGGAATGATTATTTAAACCCCAACGCGCCATAAAAGCCTGGGTATCTAATTTAATTCGTTCTTGATAAAAGAGTTGCTCTGCACGAAATATTTGCCAATTTAACTGCACCTCACCGGTAGCAAAGCCTTCATTGGCGGCTGGTCGGCCCAAAACTTGTACCTCCCAACCTATAAAACGCGCCTTCGCATCTAACTCAACACAAATATCAGAACGAACTCTGGCTCCCTCATACATTATCGTTTCTTGGGGCACCCACTCAAAAGTAGCGCCAGCAGCCACTTTAATGTTAACTATTTGTCGTGCTATCGCACCATCACTTCGATAAAACTTATTAGCCGCCGGTGTGGTAACTAATGCAGCGGTATTGGCCTTTGCGACTATATTTAAAGTTAAACTGTCGCCAGCCACCACTCCACCAGGAGGATGCAGAATATACAGATGACAGACTTCACCTTCTGGATAAAAAGGCCTTTGAATCGTTAAAGGCCCTTTATGTCGGCGCTGAGAAAGGACCGTTTTTTGTTGACTTACCCCAAATTCTAAATCTAACTGGGCCTGCCAACCTTCCGACATATTACCTGTCGTCATAACTGTTTAGCGCTCAATTAAATCTTCTCACTGATAAATATTGAGAGAATAGCGCCACTAAATTTGCTACACCCCATACAGCTACAGCCAAACTAATGTTCAATAAAATATGCTCAAAACCCAATAAATGCGTCAGCAAATTAGTCACTGAACTATGATCTGCATTGGCACCCGTATGAGCAAAAACAGGTCCAGACATCAATGAGATTAAACCGATCAATACCAGTAAACACTGCACTTTCATAATAAGTCCTCTTTAATACACGCTTAAATTCATCCTAAGTGCGGCTAAAGTTACCACACTCAAACACTGTCTCAAACTTAGATTTATTGCCTTTAGTATAAAATCCGTAAAGATATTACACGGTCAAATAGCGTTTTACCATATCCTCAGCCAATTGATCCATGTCACCAATCGCCACATTCCGACCTCTATCCATAATACAAAATCGGTCGGCTACTTTACGGGCAAACGGTAGTTTTTGCTCAACTAACAACACCGTAACCCCTAATTGGTGATTGATTTTAGAAATGGCTTCATGCACCTCACCCAAATCATGGGGATTTGTTTTAGGTAGGGTGACTGGCGTACCTAAAGAGCGATTTAGACGAATAATCACGTCGCCAATTTCACTCACAATATTTGGCTGAATACCTTCAGTAGGTTCATCCAAAATTAATAAACGCGGATTTAAAACTAAAGCGCGACCAATAGCGAGTTGTTGTTGTTGACCACCGGACAAGTCCCCACCGCGTCTATTTAACATTTGTTTTAAAACCGGAAAGATCTCATAAATATGCTCAGGTACCTTTTTTATACCGTGCCGACTTGCTGCACGCAAACCAGTTTTTAGATTTTCTTCGACGGTTAATAAAGGGAAAATCTCACGACCTTGGGGTACATAACCAATGCCTAACTCAGCCCGTTTTTCGGCTTTTGCATTTACTAAAGATTCACCATCAATTTCTAAAACGCCATCTCTAACGGGCACTAAGCCCATAATAGCTTTTAATAAAGTCGTTTTACCTACGCCGTTTCTGCCCATCAAACACACGCAAGACCCTTTAGGAACATCCAACTGAAAATCCCATAAAGTATGACTTTCACCGTAATACTGTTGTAAGCCGTTAATTTTAAGCATTAGCCCCCCAAATAAACTTGAATAACACGTGGATCATTTTGCACCTCATCCATCGTGCCTTCGGTTAACACAGAGCCTTCATGTAATACCGTTACTTTACTAGCAATTGATCGCACAAACTCCATATCGTGCTCAACCACCACGATAGAATGCTGACCTTGTAATGAAAGTAATAATTCTGCAGTCCGCTCCACTTCTTGATGCGTCATCCCTGCTATCGGCTCATCCACTAACATGACCTTGGGTTCTTGCATCAACAACATACCTATTTCTAACCATTGTTTTTGACCGTGCGAAAGAATCCCCGCTCGATGCTGATTACAAGACATTAAGCCTATTGTTTCAATCACATGATTAATACGATCGTATTGGGTAGCACTTAAACGATGAAACAAAGTAGGCCAAGTTCGTTTATCCGCTTTAAGAGCGAGTTCTAAATTTTCAAATACCGTTAACGCATCAAAAACACTAGGCTTTTGAAATTTACGACAAATACCTGCTTGGGCAATCTCCGGCTCATCCATTTTTAACAAATCGATAGTTTGTCCAAAAAACACCGAACCTGTATCAGGACGAGTTTTACCGGTTATCACATCCATTAAAGTGGTTTTTCCAGCGCCATTTGGGCCAATTAAGCAGCGTAATTCACCCGCATCAATATACAGAGACAAATCATTCAGTGCTTTAAAGCCATCAAAACTTACACTGACATCTTCGAGATATAAAATAGGGCCATGTCGTGTATCGAGTTGCCCTTCAATAGTTTCAGCAAATGTATTCATGCTGCACGCTCCTGAAGTTTACGACGCATTAAACCCACAATACCATCGGGTAAAAAGACGGTAACAAACACAAATATAGCACCTAAACTAAATAACCAAATTTCTGGTAATAAGCCAGTTAATACCGTTTTACTAAAATTGACTAAAACCGCTCCAATAATCGCCCCATATAAAGTACCGCGTCCACCCATTGCTACCCAAATAACGATCTCTAAAGAATTAAGAGGTGAAAACTCACTCGGATTAATAATACCTACTTGAGGCACATACAAAGCACCTGCGACACCCGCTATCATGGCCGCAAACACAAAAATCCACAGTTTATACATTTCTACTCGATAACCTAAAAAGCGCACCCGTGATTCTTGATCTCTGATAGCAGTCACTACTCGGCCTAACTTAGTATTAACCACCCAGCGACTCAATACAAAAGTCGCCATGAGCGTAATTCCAGTTACCCCCAATAAAACAGCTCTTAAGTCTTCTGATTGGATATTAAAGCCTAACAACTCTTTAAAATCCGTTAAGCCATTGTTACCACCAAAGCCCATTTCATTCCGAAAAAAAGCCAATAACAACGCATAAGTTAAAGCTTGAGTAATAATTGATAGATACACCCCGGTTACTCTTGATCGAAATGCCAACCAACCAAATACAAATGCCAACACACCTGGCACTAAAACAACCATCAAAAGTGCAAACCAAAATTGATCAAAACCTAACCAATACCACGGCAATTCTTTCCAGTTTAAAAACACCATAAAGTCAGGTAATAATGGGTCGCCATAAACACCCCGCGTACCAATCTGCCGCATTAGATACATGCCCATAGCATAACCACCCAAGGCGAAGAAAGCCCCCTGCCCTAACGCTAAAATACCGCAATAGCCCCAAACTAAATCTAAAGACAAGCCCAGCAAAGCAAACGTTAAATATTTACCAATAAGAGAAACGGTATACGCCGAAAAATGCAAAGCAGAATCAACTGGTAAAGCCAAATTACAGAACGGAATAACAAAACTGACTAAACCCAATGCCAGTAAAACGGACGAGGCAATTTTATCTGAGCCAAAAGTTATTAATTTCATATCAAACCCACTATTAAGTTATAAGATTTCTATCATTCTTAGGATTAATTAAGAATCAGCCGCACGGCCTTTTTGTGGAAATAATCCGCGTGGCCGCTTCTGAATAAACAAAATGATAAAGATCAGTACCAATATTTTTGCTAACACTGCACCGGCAAAAGGCTCCAGAAACTTATTAGCAATGCCTAATATAAATCCAGCGACTAAAGTGCCCCATAAATTACCTACACCACCAAACACCACCACCATAAATGAGTCAACTATATAAGCCTGACCTAAATTAGGTCCTACATTGGTAATTTGACTTAAAGCCACACCAGCAACGCCGGCAATTCCAGACCCCAAACCAAACGTCATTGCATCAACCCTAGATGTAGGAATACCCATCGCCTTAGCCATATTCCGATTCTGAGCCACCGCTCTTACTTCTAAGCCTAACCGCGTATGTTTAAGAATTTGTAACAATAATAAGAACACCATCAAACAAAACACTAAAATATAAAAACGATTCCAAGTAAGTGATAAGAAATCATTAATTTGCCAAGAACCACTCATCCATTCTGGCGTAGCAACACTTCTGTTTAAGGGTGAAAAAATGGAACGCACACTTTGTTGCAGTATTAAACTAACCCCAAAAGTCGCTAATAAAGTTTCTAAAGGTCGACCGTATAGAAATCGTATAATGCCCCGCTCAATGGCAATACCCACTGCTGCAGAAATAACAAAAGCCACGGGTATGGATAACAAGACCGAAATACCCAAATGATTAGGTAACAATTGTTGCATCACATAAGTGGTGTAAGCACCCAGCATCATTAACTCACCGTGCGCCATATTAATAACGCCCATCACCCCAAATGTAATGGCTAAACCGATGGCAGCTAACACTAAAACAGCTCCTAAACTTAAGCCAAAGAACACCGTTTCAACTGAGCTATAGAACTGCAAACGCGTGTTAATATTAATTAAAGCTGCTTTAGCCGCATTTCTTATATCGGCATCCGCCTCTATAAAATTACCGGCTTCATCTTTTTCAACCATCGCGTTTAAACGATTCACTACATCTAAACTGTTTTGGGCTTTTAAAGCCTCAATTGCCTTAACACGTAAAGATTTGTCACTACTATTCATATCCTTTAACAAGAACACAACCTGAATGGCTTGCTTAACCGTTACATCTTTTTCAAGCTCTAAACGCGCTTTTAACAAGGCTAAAGCACTTTCGTCATCCTCATTTCCCATCGCTTTAACGGCTGCCAAACGAATGGCAGGATCTTCAGCTGTCAATTGCAATTGACCTATCGTTCTCCTTAAAGAAACGCGTAATTTGTTGGTTAAATTAATCTTATTAACCGAGCCACGCTCCATCGCACCAAGGGCGGTTCCTGTTAAGGCGTCCCGCACATCGTATCCTTGATTATTATCAACACCGATGACCAATGTCATATCGGTTTTAAGTGTAAATAACTGCCCATCTAACAAGGCCTGTAAGATAGCCAAACTTGCACTGCCATTTTCAGCTAACTGATTAATAGCCTGCTCTCGCTCAGCCATAGAACCTTGTTTTAAATTTATGATGGCCGTTTGAAAAGGGGGTTGTGTCGATACATCCTGATCGCCATGAATAGCTAGCGAAAATAACAGCGTTAAAACCGCTGTCATACGACAAGATCCCTTAATTAAATTCGCTTTCATGTTATCTCCAGAATGACAAGTTAGCCCTCAACTGAGACAGACTAACTTGTCTAACTTTAAAATATTACTTACTAGAAAAGCGGGGGCCGAGGTTAGTAAGACTGGGGTGGCCACCCGCTAAGTGACGCTAATCTATCAATATTTTTGACCTGAACACTTTTTAGTCTTAGTGTTATAATTACCGCAGTTAATTGGTGAAGTCCAATCTGCAATAATCGGTTTACTTTCTGGCAAGAAGTCAGACCAAGCATCACCATCAACCAAAGTATTTGTTTGCCAAACTGTCATTAACTGACCATCATCTTGAATCTCACCAATTAAAACTGGTTTGCTAATGTGATGGTTAGGTAACATTTTAGCGGTACCACCGGTTAAGTTTGGATAATCCACACCGATGATTGTTTTTTGTACTGCATCAGGATCTGTAGTACCGGCTTTCTCAACCGCTTTTACCCACATATTGAAACCGATGTAATGCGCTTCCATTGGATCGTTAGTCGTGCGTTTTGGGTTTTTAGTGTACTCATGCCATTTATCAATAAATGCCGCATTTTTAGTACTATCAACACTCATGAAATAGTTCCAAGCCGCTAAATGACCTACCAATGGCTTAGTGTCCATTCCCGATAACTCTTCCTCTCCCACTGAAAAGGCAATAACAGGAATTTTTTCTGCAGAAACACCTTGGTTACCCAATTCTTTATAAAAAGGAATGTTAGCATCACCGTTAATAGTCGATACAACCGCTGTCTTTTTACCAGCAGAACCAAATTTCTTAACATCAGCCACAATACTTTGCCAATCTGAATGACCAAATGGCGTGTAATTGATCATGATATCTTTTGAAGCAACACCTTTAGATTTTAAATAAGCTTCTAAAATCTTGTTAGTCGTTCTTGGATACACATAGTCAGTACCTGCTAATACCCAACGTTTTACTTTAAGATCATTCATCAAATAATCGACAGCAGGAATCGCTTGTTGGTTAGGCGCCGCACCAGTATAGAATACGTTTTTAGATGATTCTTCACCTTCATATTGCACTGGGTAAAACAACAAACCGTTTAACTCTTCAATCACAGGTAATACTGATTTACGTGATACAGAAGTCCAGCAGCCAAAAATAGCGGATACTTTATCTTTAGTTAATAACTCACGCGCTTTCTCAGCAAATAATGGCCAGTTAGATGCAGGGTCAACGACAACCGCTTCTAATTTTTTACCTAACAAACCGCCTTTTTTGTTTTGTTCATCAATCAACATCAACATAGTGTCTTTCAGTGTTGTTTCACTGATAGCCATGGTGCCAGATAAAGAATGTAAAACACCCACTTTAATAGTATCTTCTGCTCTAACGGTGCCAGTAGCTACTGTTAATGCAGCTAACGCACCCACAATACTTAATTTACGTAATTTTGTAGAAATTCTGTTCATAGATTTATCCTAAAGTATTATATGAAAATTAGATTTGCCATTGGAAGCCAAGCATCAGCGTGCTTGCACTGTCACCTTTTACACCAGCTGTGTAATTAGTAATACCTTTTGTAGCCATATCGCCATAGATATAATTCAATGAAACAACCGCGTTATGACCGTCGATCACGTAATTAATACCGGTTTGATAAGAGTTACGATTAGTACTACCATTTGGATTAATATTCACATAACGTAAATAAGGTTGTACAAAACCATAGCCTAGTTTTTCTGGGAACATATACATACCACTTACGTCGTAAGCTTGACCCGCGAACATATCGAACCCACCAGGTTTGGTGTTTCTAGCTATTTCGTTATAAGCGCCATTAAATCCATAATTTTTATAATCACCTTCTAATGTTAATACGGCTTTATTAGGCAATATTTTTTCCATCAAAATATCTACACCAGTACCTCTAAAGTCAGCTGGCGTGCCCAATACACCCGCACCTTGATTTTGATACTGATTATTTCCAGATATCGTTAAGATATCGCCACCTTTACCGTAATAGGTGCCAGAAGTGTAATAACCTGGATTCTTTTCAACTTCCCAAAAGTTATAAGAAACTTTTTGCGCATACATAATATTATCGTTTACGTTAGCACCACCTCTTAAACCACGGAAGAAACCAAAAGCGTATTGCAAACGATCACTAAAAGCCGCACCCCAGATAGTCGCACCATCATCACGACCAAAAGATCCAGCAGAAGTACCATCGTTTTTGATTGTTAAATTGTAATCAGCGGGCTCAAAAGGTGTACCAGCACCAAAAGTTTGATAAATACCGCTGTAGAACGGACCGTTCATTTCGCGACGCTCACCCGGCACTAACATACGACCCACCCAAAGATTGGCATAATTGTTATATTCAACTTTCGCAATCGCATCTAATATTCTGACCTCACCACCATTATTGGCAGTCTGTGTTTCAGTGTTAAATTCAACTTTTAAGTATTTATGCAATTGACCCGCAAAATACAAACGTGCGTTATCCAAAGCAAAATCATTACTCCACTGATTACCTGTAGGTCCTGCCGCACCTTCAGTTGTCGTAAAGCTACTACGTAAACCTAAACCCAAACTGACCCATTTAGTATCATCAATTTTAAAAGTGGCACCCGCATGCGAATTGGCCATATGACCCATAGCAAGAGCAGAAACAACTGCAGTGCAAAGTAGACGTTTATTAAAACCGCCTACAGCATGGTTAATATAACTTTTCATCTATAATCCCCTTTTTGATCCGCTAAAATAATTGCAAGCGCCTTAAAGCGATGCTGCCAAAGCTGGCAGGGTTCATTATTCAGATTCAAAGTTATCTGCACAATCCGTCAGATAACTATCAGTTATTTGACGTATAGTGACGCACAAGTTGTTGTCTTATAATATAAAAACACTTATTGAGGGGATACTATGACTTTGCAAAACTCACCAAAATACATCCACACACTGAGCATTTTGGCTATTGCCTTATTACATGAAAACGATGTCTCTGCTACGCCGGTTAATGCCAATGAGATTAACGCCGTTACCAGTATCAACTTTAGCGTAGATTCAAATCACCTTGCGCAACTTAAAATACCTGTCACGGCAACACAACTCTCTGAACGCGTTATCGCAAACCTTAGCGAATGGCATTATCCACTGCAACAAGCTGCACCTAATGCATCACATAACTTGGTAGCCAGCTTAGGAGAAATAAGCCATGAAAGTACGCCAGTAGGCTTCTCTTTTTCTAGAGGTAACTCAGATCCCAGATCCGCAGAGTTTCAAAAAGCTAATGTATTACCCATCACCTGTACTTTAAGTACTAAAGGCTCGACACTCCCTCCCATTACCCATAAAATGACCTTTAGTACAGAAGCCTTTTTTTCTGGCTTTACTGATACCCATACGACCGATAAATTAGTGGATCAAATAACCACCACCTGCTTTACCTTGTTGGATAATTTAAAAACCCCGCTTATAGACAAACCGGCACAAACTACCACCTTTAAGCCCGCATGGATGCCCAGCGTACAAGTTGTTGTAAAACCGATTAAACCCACTGTTGCGCAAGCCATTAACCCCGAACCCTTATCAGGAAAAACCGCCATTGGTAAAGAACCCATCCTCATTAAGACTGAAGCGGTTGATGAAGCAAACACCGAGGTTGATAAAGAATTAATTATTAACAATCAAGGTTCACCACTCACCCTACATCTTGGACATGAACGCCGCTAAACTGTGAAAACTGATATTCATCAACATGTCACCAATATCCGTCGTGAATACAACTCCTTTGTTGCTAACGAAACGATGGAAGACTATGCCTTACGCTATGCACCTCGTAGTTTTAGAAAATGGTCTGAGTTTGAAGTAGCCAATGCCGCCTTGGGGTCAACAGCTTTTTTAGTACTGGAGGCTATTGGCGGATTTTTATCTATTAACTACGGTTTTACTAATGCCGTTTGGGCTATCCTTGCCGTTACGTTAATTATATTTATTACCAGCTTTCCGATTAGTTATTATGCGGCGCGCTATCATATTGATATTGATTTGCTCACTCGTAGCGCTGGCTTCGGCTATATAGGCTCAACGGTTACCTCTCTTATCTACGCGTCCTTTACGTTCACGTTATTTGCTTTAGAAGCGTCAATCATGTCGCTGGCGCTAGAACTATATTTTCATATACCTTTGGCCATAGCCCATGTTATCAGTGCTATTTTGGTCATTCCTTTAGTAACTTTCGGTATTACCACCATTAGTCGCGTGCAGTTATGGACTCAACCCCTTTGGCTCATCTTATTTCTAGCACCCTACATTGCTATTGCACAACATGAACCCAATGCGCTAAATACCTTAACTGACTATTTTTGGTCCACTAGCCAAGGTGTTGGCTTTGATTGGATGCTATTTGGCACCGCAGCTACCGTGGCATTTTCGATGATGGCGCAGATTGGTGAACAAGTCGATTTTTTACGTTTCATGCCCGATAAGACACCAGAAAACAAAGTGCGCTGGTGGTTAGCACTCTTAGCGGGCGGTCCAGGTTGGGTTTTATTTGGCGCAGTTCGACAAATATTGGGGGCTTTATTAGCGGATTTGGCTATTCACCATGGGATCAGTCCAATTCATGCCCATGAACCGACGCAAATGTATTTAACCGCCTATAAAGAACTCTTTGTTAATCCAAAATTGGCGATAGCAGGCACCACCCTCTTTGTGATTATCAGTCAAATCAAAATCAATGTAACCAATGCTTATGCGGGCTCTTTAGCGTGGTCTAATTTCTTTTCCAGATTAACGCACAGTCATCCTGGGCGAGTGATATGGCTGTTGTTTAATGTGTTAATTGCACTTCTGCTCATGGAGTTTGGCGTTTTTAGTGCCTTAGAAAAAGTATTGGGCTTGTTTTCTCACATGTCTATCGCTTGGATATGTAGGATTGCTGCAGAACTAATGATTAATAAACCGTTAGGCTTAAGTCCTAACATGATTGAATTTAAAAGGGCCTATTTACCCGATCTTAATCCGGTAGGGATTATTTCTACCCTAACCGCATCTTTAATATCCATTCTTGCTTACGCCGATATTTTTGGTGAGGTTGCAAAAGCCTTTTCAGGATTTATTGCCTTAGGTCTGGCTTTTATTCTGACACCTACCATGGCTTGGTTGTTTGGCAAAAAACATTACATTGCCCGAGATCGTAATAAAAATAATGTCGGTAATGATAAAAAATGTACGATTTGCGAGAACACCTTTGAACACGAAGACATGGCGTACTGCCCTGCTTATCGAGGTTCGATCTGTTCACTGTGCTGTACTTTAGACGCGCGTTGCTTAGATGTTTGTAAAACTGGTTTTAGGTTTGATGATTACTTAAGGGCATTAGCAGAACGTGTTTTACCCTCTAGAATAAAAATGACTGCAAAACTACGTTTACTGCGTTTTGCTCTGATGTTTTTATTCTTATCCGTTTTAACGGGTATTTTTATCAGTATCATTTACTATCAAGACTTATTGACTGTACAGCATAATTTTGACGCTTTTCAGTTACTCTTAAAAAACTTCTTTAAAATTTATGCCTCTTTACTTGTGTTTATTGGCTTATGTACTTGGTGGCTGATTTTAAATGCCGAAAGTAGACAAGTAGCACAACAAGAAACCGCGAAACAAACACAACTTTTGTTACTTGAAATAGAAAAACACAAAAAGACCGACAGCAAGCTACAAGAAACCATGCGCATCGCCAATTCAGCCAATCAGGCTAAAAGTCGATTCCTAAGTAATATGAGCCATGAAATCCGTTCGCCACTCAATAGTATTGTCGGCTATTCTTATATTTTACAAAAAGACCCCACGATTCCTGAACATAGAAGACAAGCGGTTGATACGCTTAAACGCAGTGGCGAGCATTTATCTGCGCTAATTGAAGATATTCTTGATATCGCGCGCATTGAAGCCCGTAAATTTGAACTCAGTTATGAAGCCTTTGACTTTCATGCCTTAATTGAACATCTCGTGAATGTGTATAAAACTCAAGCCGAAGATAAAGGTTTGTATTTTAATTGCAAAATTATCAATACCCTACCCAAAAGAATTAAAGCCGATGAAAAACGCGTCGGGCAAATTTTAATCAACATTTTAAGTAATGCGATTAAATTTACCCAAACGGGTGGTATTCTTTTTAGTATTAGTTACAGTGCCGGCGTGGCCAAATTTGAAATCACCGACACCGGTGACGGAATGGATGAAAAACAATTGCAAGTTATTTTTGAACCCTTTACCCGACTTAACACGGTAACGGGTAATGCCATTTCTGGGAGTGGTTTAGGTTTAACCATTAGTAAAATCCTGGCCGAAATCATGGGTGGTGAACTAAACGTGGTTAGCCAAGTGGGCGTTGGTTCTACTTTTACAGTACGCTTATTCTTAGCTAATTTAGGTACGGATTCTGAACACTATGCCACAGAAAACATTACTGGCTATCAAGGTAAAAGACTAAAAATACTTACAGTTGATGATCAATCAGACCATCGTGAACTGATTAAATCATTGCTAACCCCACTAGGTTTTCTAATGAGTGAAGCCAGTTCAGGCGAAGATTGCCTAGAAAGAATAGCCGAACTGCAACCCGACTTAATCTTATTGGATTTAGCAATGACAGGCATAGATGGCACAGAAACGGCCTATCAATTACGTTTACAAAAATATCTAATTCCAATTATCATTTTAAGCGCGAATGCCTATCCCGCAGACCGAGTTAAAGCCATGAATGCCGGTGCAAGTGACTTTTTAGCCAAACCGATTCAAGTCCAAAACTTACTCAATAAACTCAAACTGCATCTAGGTTTAACTTGGGTATATCAAACAGATACTAATGAACCAACTATAAACACCATAGAACCCCCATTAATACGCCCTACTGATGAAATTATTTCGGCATTAATGCACTTTGTACGCATTGGTGATTTACGTAGTTTAGTTAAACATATTGACAATTTAAGTACACAGCATCCTGAATATCATGTGTTTTTTGAGAAAATTAAACAATTTGCTAAAGATTTTCGCATGGCTGAAATCAAAAAATTACTGCTTTAAAATACTATTTTTTAAAAATAATAACCCCCAGACTTTCAAGAGATAACCCCATGGAATCCGTTTACAATGGCACTATCATGATTGTTGATGATACCCCAGGTAATCTAGCCCTACTGTCAGATACTTTATCTGAGGCTGGATACCGCGTGCTTGTTGCTACTGATGGCTTAGCGGCCCTAGAGCAAGTCACTTATTTAAAGCCCGATATTATCTTAATGGATGTCGTGATGCCGGGTATCGATGGTTTTGAAACATGTAAACGCTTAAAAGCAAACACGCAAACCGAAGATATTCCCGTGCTATTTATGACCGGACTAAGTGAATTAGATGATTTATTACGAGGCTTTAATGAAGGCGGTCTTGATTACATTATAAAACCCATCCGGCCACAAGAAGTTTTAGCCCGCATTGACGTACATCTTGGCTTAGCGCGTAATAAAAAACGTGCTGAAAATGCCCTAAGTCTAAGTACTTTTTCGGCTTTAACCATTAATGCAGCTGGTTGCATCTCTTGGCTGAGTCCTTCGGCTAAAAGCTTAATCACTGAAATGATGGTGCTTCCCTCTTCTATAGCCATCAACGATTTTTTACCAGAACCCATATTAAGCTGGGCAAAAGCACGTATTGCTCTGACTGGCGAAATGCAAAAAGACTCAAATGAAGAGTTTCAAACAAATACTGGCTTGTGTTTAAAGTTAGCGAGTTGCCAAGATTCAAATGAATATTTATTGCTAGTAAAAAAAGACTCACAAGACTGGGATCTACCCTTTTTAAAAGATGCACTAGGATTAACCCTAAGAGAGGTTGAAATATTAATGTGGATTTCGCGGGGCAAAACTAATAAAGAAATTGGTAATATTCTCCAGAGTAGTCACCGCACCGTTAATAAACACCTAGAACACATCTTTGAAAAACTAGGCGTCAGCACGCGTGCCGCGGCGGTTGCGATAGTTCAGCAAAGAGCTAGCTCAACGCTTTAAGTGATACATCAAGCATCAAACCCTCATCAAGCCGTCTTTCTTTTCACTAAGGCATTCGGCGTGACTACATCGACATTAATACCTAGTAAATTTTTCAACTCAAGGCTGATTGCGCCCATATCCATCAATGATATATTTGGTGTAGAGTCTACTAATAAATAAAGATCACTGGTTTTAGTAACTTTATTATGGATGACTGAACCAAAAACTCGTGCGTTGGTTGTGTGGTGCGCTAAAACAATGGCTTTAATTTGCTCCCGGTATGTATTTAAAGCTATTGAGGGACACATGTTATAAACCTTGGAATATTAATTTAACCGAAGTTTAGATTTAGCGTTATGCTTACTTATGTGTTGTTGATGTGCGGTATTGTGCCATTAGAGAGGGGATTAGACTATAGAAACCTAATCAAAGTTGAAGGCTTAGAGGGCAGTATTATTGTTAACGCCCTAATAGCCCGTGCTTAAACTAACATCATCAATAGTGTCGCCAGAACAGATGGCATTATCAATGGTCTTACCCGTGTAATGCATAAGACTGTTAGTATGGTAACTGTGGATATGGGTGATCTCGCTAACATAGTGGGCATTACTGCTGTCGCTGTTAGCACGTTGACTAACTGGCGCAGTGTTCTTGCTGACGTTGTCGGCGTAACTCCTAGACCTTTTAGTGTGCTTCCTGACGTAATCAGCATACTTGCGCACATCGTGAGTATGTATACTCATAACTCCAGCATGATACCCATCACTTTCACCGACCCGCACCAATACCTCATCGCACATCCTAACATTGTGAGCAATGCTACTGACAACTCCGGCACCCTGCTAACAATCTCAGTAATACTACTCACAACGTCAGTAGACTTACTCAAACCATTAGTATCACTGCTCACAATGTTAGCAAGCTTACTGAACATGGGAGCATAGTCACCAACTAACCGATTTATCGAAATTTAAGCCAACTATCTTTCTTATATCCAACTGCGGGTTATGGTTCGGCTCTGCTTGTAGTAAAATACAATTAATTTTAATAAGTGAATGGAGGAAACATGTGTTTTAGTGCTGATATGTCGCTAGGATTAGGGGTTATTGGATTAGCGGCTTCAGGGGTAACTTTTCTAGATAAAACTGAATCTTTTTGGGTACGCTCTGCAAGAGCTTATGCTATTTTTCATTTTGCTCTGATGGAGTTTATTCAATATTTCGCTTATCCCGTAGCGGATCAATGTGGTTATGGTCTTAACGCCTTTTTAAGTGAAGTATCCACCTACCATATTGCCTTACAAGCCTTTGCCATTATGCCGGCTTTAGCTACTTATTCATCTGATAAAACCGCACTTAAAAAAGCCACTATCTTGGGTGCTTGTTTAAGTGGCTTCTTTATCCTGTGTGCCTTTTTACCTAAAGAATGGCAAGTGATTGATGCATCGCCTAACTTTATCGGCAACATGATTGCCTGCTTGTTTATGGGCAAATATCATATTGGTTATCACATTTCTAGCGCCTTTGGCACGTTAGTTACCCATGGCTCTTTATTTGGCTTAGCTTTAAGTGGTTTTGTTTGGAAACATAACTATAAAATCGCCAGTTACCATTGCTTTATGGCGTTAATGACTTTATTTATGCCGCAATGGATGTTCGGTGTATCTACTGGCGAGGCAGCGGCTATTTATTGCTTCTATTCCATTCCGACCACTATTAGTTTTATGCCCTATTTTAAAAATTTTTTTAGCGCATCCAATCAAGTGGCTACCGTTGTTTAATAAGCAAGTTAAACTGATTTAATACGTTATTATTGAGAAATAAAATACAACAGGCTTGCAATTACAAAAAAAACAGTTACCTTAACTACTGATTTTATAAATATCGGCCGTGTTATTGCTCCTAATAGTGCCAATAACACGGCCTTTTGCTTTGTACACTACCTGAGACCCTGTTAATGAGTAGCAAGACCAAAGCAATAAAAAAACCAAATGAGTCAAAAATCTTTAGCGATACCGCTAACAGCAACTTTCCTATTATTGCTATAGGCGCCTCCGCAGGTGGACTTGCGGCATTTGAAAACTTTTTCTCCGGTTTGCCACTAGACACTCTGCCCAATATGGCTTTTGTGTTAATTCAACACCTCGCGCCAGATAGACCCAGTCTTTTATCTCAACTGCTGACCCATTACTGTCACTTGCCAGTGTTTGAAATTATTAATGAGATGCGCATTGAGAATAATTGTATTTATATTATTCCACCCGATTTTGATATCTCTATCCAAAACGGACACCTCTATTTAAAGCAACCTATTGCAGCACGTGGCCACCGCCACCCTATTGATTTCTTTTTTAAATCCCTTGCCCAGCAGCAACATGAAAACGCTATTGGTATTATTTTATCGGGTAGTGGTCATGATGGCTGTGAAGGTGCGCGAGTTATTAAAGAAGAGGGTGGACTGTTACTAGCTCAAACAATTGAGTCTGCTGAGTTTCGTGATATGCCGGCTAGCTTGATTGCGACTGGCTTAACAGATTATGTTTTAGCGCCTAAAGACATGTTTCCAAAATTGTTAGAGACAATTGAAAACAAAAAAACGCATCCCGCAAACCCCACCCTAATTAAACCCTCTTTGACTTCAGTTGATGCTTTAAAAAAAATAGTCGGCTTACTACAGTCAGAAACCCAACACGATTTTTCACTGTATAAACCCAATACAATTTATCGACGTATTGAGCGACGTATGCTGGTACTTAACCAGCATACAATAGCCGAATACACTCATTTTTTGGAACATAATCCAAGTGAAATACAGCATTTATTTAACGATTTATTAATTGGCGTCACCCAGTTCTTTAGAGACGAAACGGCCTTTAAAACCTTAGAACAAGAAATTATTCCTAGCCTCTTTAAAGACAAATCCGCAAATAATGTGGTTAGAGTCTGGACACCTGGCTGTTCAACAGGTCAAGAACCTTATTCTATCGCCATATTGTTACAAGATTATCTGGATAAGCAACACTTAAAAACCAAGGTACAGATATTTGCTACGGATATAGACCCTGTTGCTCTTAATAAAGCCCGCGCTGGTTTGTATCCTCTCAGTATTAGTTCTGATCTATCTGCACAACATTTAGAAAAATTCTTTACTTTAGAACCTGATGGTAAAAGCTATCGCATTAGTAAATGTATCAGAGACAAAGTAATTTTTTCTGAACACAATGTAATCAAAGACCCGCCGTTTTCTAAATTAGATTTGATTAGCTGCCGAAATTTATTAATTTATATGACAGCCGATTTGCAAAATCAGTTAATCCCCCTATTCCATTACGCCTTAAAACCCAATGGCATATTATTTTTAGGTAGCTCTGAAACTATTGGTGAATTCGATAGTTTATTTCAAACACTACACCGTCATACCAAACTTTACTGCAGCAAAAAACGCCCACATATTAACCAACTAAAACATATTGGGAGTTACCTTAAATCAAACGACACCTCACTTTTTAATAGGATTCAAGTTGATCAAGATAAAAATTCTCAATTGTTTGGCAACAAAACCTCAGCAACACTTTTAACTCAATCTTTGCATAATCCACTGATGACTCTTGATGATAATACCGAAATCACTACCCGTGTTACAGCCTTACATAACGCCTTAAAATTAAAAGATGATTATATGCAGGCAATACAAGAAGAGTTGGAAACTACTAATGCTGAACTCAGATGCTCGATAGAGGAGTTACAATCTGTTAATGAAGAGCTGCAATCAACGAATGAAGAACTTGAAACTTCTAAAGAAGAAGCTCAATGTATTAATGAAGAACTCAATATCGTCAATACCGAATTAGAAACGCGCCTTAACGAATTATCAAAAGCCAACAACGACATGAATAATCTTTTAGCTGGGACGGGCATAGCCACCCTGTTTTTAGATACTAAATTGAATATTTTACGCTTTACGCCTACCGCTTGTCAGGTGATAAATCTTATTCCAAGTGATGTTGGCCGCCCAGTAAATCATCTAGCACTCAATTTACTGAATTACCAACATTTAACGACAGATATTAGTGCAGTATTAATAGATCTAGTACCAAAAACCATCGAAATATGTACGGTACAGCATAAATGGCTAAGAATGTGTATTCAGCCTTATCGAACATTAAATAATGTTATTGAAGGGATTGTTATCACTTTTATAGATATAAACGAGATTATTGAATTGCGTAAGCTAGTCAATAATCTTCAAAATCCAAAACCAACCAACCGTCCATCTCCTCACTCACTAACTTGAGCTTAATCATGAATAAATCGTCTATTATCGAAGAAGCTCTTACTCCATCAGCGCTCAGTTTTCGACTTAAAGCTGAAGAACTTTGTAAATCTAGAAATAATATACCTACTGATAAACCAGATGAGATAAGCTCTTGTGCAGTCATGCACATGACTCAACAATTACAATTACACCAAGTTGAACTTGAAATACAAAATGAGGAATTACTGCGTATCCAAATGGAATTACAATCCACACAATTACGCTATAAAGAACTCTATGATCTAGCGCCTGTGGGTTATTGCACCTTAAATGAATTTAGTATTATTCTTGAAAATAATCAGTTGGCTGATAACTTATTAAGCGATAATAACCACAGTTTAATAGGCCGAGTTTTTACTGATTTTATTTACCCAGAAGATCAAGATATCTATTACTTGCATTGTAAAAATCGACGTTTAAATATTAAGCCACTTAGCTGTGAAATTAGACTATTAAGACCTACTGGCAAACTTGACTGGGTCTTACTTGAAGAAAACCTAGGTAAAGACAAAAAAGGTCGCCCACTTTATTATCTGGCCTTAAGTAATATTAGCGACCGTAAAAAAGCCCAACTAGATCTAGATATCTATTATCAAAATATTAATAAACTCGTTGAATCACGCACTAAAGAGCTCATTCAAACCAAAGAACAAGCTGAAGCAACTAACCATGCTAAAAGTCAATTTTTAGCTAAAATGAGTCATGAAATACGCACACCCATGGCTGCCATTATTGGCCTAACGCATTTATTAAAGCGGAGTACCTTAACCCCAGAACAAGCCAACAAATTAGCTCAGATTGATGTTGCATCGAAACATCTACTCTCTATCATCAATGACATCTTGGATATTTCAAAAATTGAAGCCGGTAAAATGCAACTAGATGTAGTTGATTTTCATCTCGCTGACATTCTTAAAAATGCAGAAATTATCATCAAACAAATGGCTGATGATAAAAACCTGAGTATTATTGTTGATAGAGACACTGTCCCTGAGTACCTAATAGGCGACCCCACTCGTCTTCGACAAGCATTAATTAATTTTGCGAGTAATGCTGTTAAATTTACAGACCAGGGTTCAATCACCATTAAAACAGAAGTATTGGAAGATATCGAAGATAACTTATTAGTCCGCTTTCTAGTCACCGATACGGGCATAGGTATCGCACCAGAAAAAATAAATCTATTATTTCAAGCCTTTGAACAAGGTCATGTTTTAAGTAAAAACAACTATGGTGGCACCGGCTTAGGCTTAGCTATTACCAAGCACCTAGTTGAACTTATGCAAGGTGAAGTGGGTGTATCGAGTCAAATAGGCATCGGGAGTACATTTTGGTTTACAGCTCGGTTACAACGCTTTAAAAAATCCAATGAACATATTATCAATCTTCCAGAAACACTTGAATGCACTAACTCAGAACAGCAATTAAGTCATGATCATCAAGGTGCTAGATTATTAATAGTTGAAGATAATATTGTGATTAGAGAAATTATTCGAGATTTATTAAGCAATTCTAATTTCATTATTGATGAAGCTAGCGACGGCATCGGAGCTATTAAAAAAGCTAAACAGCACCGTTATGATTTAATCTTAATGGATATTCAAATGCCGCAAATGGATGGATTAGAAGCGACAAAAATTATCCGCAGTTTACCTGGATGGGCAACAACTCCCATTATTGCCTTGACTGCGAATGCGTTTACTGAAGATCAGTCTGCTTGTTTTAATGCGGGCATGACCGATTTTCTTGCTAAACCTATTGATACACAGAAGTTTTTTGAAACATTACTTAAATGGCTACCACAAAAGCACACTAAACCTGCAACCTCCGCATCACCTATACCTATACCTATACCTATACCGACTCAACTTGGACAAAAAAAGTCATCAAAACTTAGCGACAATGATCGCATGGCAAAAATCCCCGGTATAAACCTAGATTACTGCCTAGCCCTTATGAACAATGATGCAAATAAATATTTAGAACTAATGTCCATATTTATTGAAACTCATCAAAATGACATGGATGATTTCTATAGCGCTTTTATCATGGGTAATTACACTAAAGCAAGACGTATAGCGCATACTCTAAAAGGATCTGCAGCCACCATGGGCATTGAAACAATCGCAGAACTTACCGCAGAACTAGAAAGTTTATTAAAGGATAAAACAATCTCAATACTCCGATTAGTCATTGAAAGCCACATACTTATCATTAAAAATGAACTAATAGCGATTGCTGAGGTGTTGGAGCTCTAAAATCTATGGGTATTTTGAATAAATTTTATGTTAAATGGTATAAGGCTATGTTACTTTTGCTGCTCTAAAGCCCAAATTACATGCTCTTTTACTAAATCTGAACAATCTAATAGCTTGGCCTTTAACGCCGCTTTAATCGTTTCAGATTGCGGGGCGTTACCTAAAGCAACCGCAATATTTCTTAACCAACGTTGATAACCAATACGCCGGATAGCGGAACCTTCGGTTTTTGTTAAAAAAGTCGCTTCAGTCCAGGCAAATACATCTAACAATTGTTGGGTATTTAACTGCTGTCTAGGATTAAAATCAGCTTCTGCTGTTGATTTAGCAAAACGATTCCACGGACAAATAATCTGACAATCATCACAACCATAGATACGGTTTCCTATTAAGGAGCGATATTGCTCTGGAATAGCACCCTGTAATTCGATAGTCAAATAAGACACACAACGGCGAGCATCAACTTGATAAGGCGCTACAATGGCTTGAGTAGGACAAATGTTAATACATGCCGTGCAATCACCACAGTGCGCAGAAGTTGCTTCATCAATGGGCAAAGGTAAAGCCGTATATATTTCCCCTAAAAAAAACCACGACCCCGCTTTACGATTGATTAAATTAGAATGCTTTCCTATCCAACCTAAGCCCGCTTTTTCTGCCAAAGCTTTCTCTAGAACTGGCGCACTATCTACAAAAGGTCGCATTTCTAAATTAAATAAATCAGCATCAAATGTTAAAGGTAACGCTGTATTAATTTTATCGACTAATTTTTGCAAACGATTGCGCATTAATTTATGATAATCACGACCTAAGGCATATCGAGAAATATAAGCAGCATTTGGTGCATCTAAAAGCTTTACCATATCGGCCACAGATTCGGTTTGATAGTCCATACGCACCGAAATAACGCGAATTGTCCCGTCTCGTAATAACTCTGGACGACTGCGTTTTAAACCATGTCGATGCATATAATCCATCTCACCATGAAAGCCTTTCTCTAGCCAATTGTTAAGATGTTGCTCTGCTACAGAAAGATTAGTATCAGCAATACCTACTTGCTGAAACCCCAGGTCTTGTCCCCATTGCTTAATTTGCAAAGATAAGCGTTGTAGTGCTTGAGTATTGAATGGTAAATCTAACTGTTCCATGGTTTTATTAATGATTTGAGAAATTTATCCATGATTTATCAGGGACTAAGGGACTACCAGAATTTAAAGCCAATTTAAGCTTGTTATTTAAGCATAATTACTGGCTATTAATAATTAATTTAGAGTCCTAAGTCACGCAGAATCAATATTATAAGGATTTAATGATAATTAATATTGACTTGTACTTACTTTTACCGTTTAATAACCATCAAAGGGGTAGGGAGTCATTACAAATTTGAATCATGTATCAATTACAACTACCGCTTATACTTAGCCCAGCTAAATACACCCCCAACCTTATTACTTTTAAACTTAACTAAACAAGTGAGCTCAAATACCATGAATGCACATACTAAGTCATTTAAAACCGCTCTATTAATCGCAGCATTGGCAATGCCAATGGCTGTATTTGCTGACGATCAATCTGATGCTGATAATGCAAGTAGTTCAATAGAAAAAAATAATAGTAAGGCAGCCTCCATTATTACATCCGCTATAAAAAAAGCCACAACAGACTCAGCAAAACTTTTGATAGTTAGCACAGCAATCACTAATAGCCCTGATTTAGCAGCGATAATAACAACTGCAGCAATAAAAGCCGCTCCTGACTTAGCCGCCGACATCGCTTCAGAAGCAGTAAAAGCAGCTCCAAACTCTGCAGCAGCTATTATTTCTGCAGCTATCAGCGCAGCACCTAGTTCTGCAAAAGATATAACAACAAAAGCCATATCAGATAACGCTTCTTATACAAATGCAATTATAGCGGCATCTGTATCTTCAGTTACTGAGCAAGCTGCAGCAAATTCAGCGGTTAAAGGTAATGAAAAAAGCACTGAAGGAGCAACTGCAAGTTCCGATGTACTTAAAGAAGTCATTCTTGCTGAGTTTAATGCAGCTTGTCCCACAATTGTTGCAAGTGAAGCATGTACAGCAGCCGCAACTAAAGCAGTTAAAAGAGCTGGTGCAGCAGCAAATGTAGATGGTTTTATTGATGAAATAAAAGTAGCGGTAAGTGCAAATTAAAAAGTGTTAGCAATTTAACTATCAGCCTGATGGCGTCTATTTAAAAGATGTCATCAGGCTTTTAATTTTTTGGTCATATAAAACATCTGCTCCATCCCCCCTCTTTTCCTAAATAACTAAATTTAAACCTACTCCCATATATAATTCAAAACTCCTGCCCCCCCTGATAAATTATCAAGAAGATCAAAGCGGAACCTACATTTAATAAAGGCATTTCAACTGTCCTTATTAAACATAACCTATGATAATTATTTAGAAATTATAAACGATCAGAACACCAAACTTTTACAGAAAACTTTACATTAAATTTACTTGTTTGTTTGTTTGTTTGACGTCGAATATTAAATAAACTTTAACCAATACACAATCAAAACCCATCCAGATAAGCAGTGATCAAAGATTCAGCATCACTAACCCTGAACTATCGACTGCCTGTGCTTTAAGGCACTAGGGTTCCAATGTTGAACCGCCCACTCTAACAATTCCAACACTGGTGCGTTATAAAGTTCTTTTGGCGGACTTTGCCACAATAAACCTAATAACTTAAAAATGATCTTCTGAGAGTCTTTTAAGTTAACACCCTCTGCTAGGGTTTGCTTACTTAACTTAAAGCCATGAGCATCCTTTATAACCGGCACATGCATATAAACCGGCAATGCAAAGCCCAATAGTTTTTGAAGGTAAATTTGTTTAGGCGTTGAATCTAATAAATCACAACCTCGAACGACATGATTAACGCCTTTGATATGATCATCCACCACCACGGCAAACTGATAAGCGAGAATCTGATCTTTTCTTTTTAAAATAAAATCGGCTTGCTCAGCCATAGAAATCGATACCAAACCCTGTATCTGATCAACAAATTGAATTAAGCTTTGATCAGTTTTAACTCTATAGGCATGTGGAACTGTAAGATCAATTTGCTTATTAATACAATAACACTCTCCATCAGTAGCCAAAGTTTTTCGACTACAAGCACAAGGATAAATTATTTGTGTATTGATTAATCGAGCCAGTTCGGCTTCATAAAAAGCAATGCAATCACTCTGATAGGTAACGCCACCATCCCAATGCAAACCAAAAGCATCTAAGGTGCTTAAAATATAATCGGCAGCGCCGCTTAAATTACGAGGAGTGTCTAGATCATCAATTCTCAATGACCACTGCCCTTGATGAGATTTAGCATCAAGATAACTCGCCAAAGCGGTATAAAGAGATCCTAAATGCAGGGGGCCGGTAGGTGAAGGTGCAAACCGGCCGATATAGGGTTGTTTATCAGTCACGATAAACGCTTAACCCATTTGTTTTTCCCTAATTTCGTCCAACGTTTTACAGTCTATGCATAAACTTGCTGTAGGACGAGCTTCAAGACGGCGAATTCCAATTTCTATGCCACAGGCTTCACAAAAACCATAATCACCCGACTCTATTTCTTTAAGCGATTCATCAATCTTTTTGATTAATTTACGCTCACGATCACGAGTTCTTAATTCAAGACTAAACTCTGATTCTTGCGTTGCACGATCATTTGGATCAGGAAAGTTAGCCGCATCATCTTTCATGTGTGATACGGTGCGATCTACTTCATGCATCAACTCAGCTTTCCAATTATTTAAGATTGCTTCAAAATGCTTTAATTGCGCCGGACTCATGTATTCTTCATCTTGCACTTCAACATATGGTGCAAAACTAAAAGGTGACGCGGTCGATTTAGTACTATCGGACATCCATTAACTCCTAAGGACAGGATAAATAAAAACCGGACATTTTTATCAGAATAACGCCCAATAAGCAAGTTTTATTGGTATCATTCCTTCTATAATCCCTCTTATTCATATTAAAGATTCAACTAACACCTTGAAAGATTACATTAAGGATACCCATGACTGTTAAACAAATCTCAGCACTAGAACTACAAGCAAAACTAAACCAAAATGAAAATTTATGCTTACTTGATGTAAGAGAACTTAACGAATATGAATATACGCATATTTCTGATAGTAAATTAATTCCACTTAGACAAATTCCTAGCTGCCTAAATGAACTTAATATTGAAGATGAAATTATTGTTATCTGTCATCACGGGATGAGAAGTCAACAAGCCGCCGAATTTTTAGTCCACGCGGGTTTCAATAATATATCTAATCTATCTGGAGGAATTGACGCATGGTCTTGCCAATGCGATCCAACAATTAGACGCTACTAAAAAGAAAAACTAAAACCCTTTATTTAATAAGACTTTAATGCTTAGACAATATACTTTTAGAATATTTATTCAAAAAACATATTACCTTAATCAAAAATAGCATTATCATGCACCACTCTACTGATCAATTTAAGGAATAATGATGCCATACACACAAGACATTGTAGATGAAATTAACATTTTGGTTCGCTACAACCTTAGTACTACTCAAGAGGGAATCAAAGTACATAAAACAGCGGCACCTGAGTGCATAGAAGCAACTAAACGTCTATTTGCCAAGGGCCTAGTCACTCAAGAAGATGGCGGGTACTTAACGAGCCTAGGGCATGAAGCCGCAGAACAAGCACAAACAGTCCTGAGCCTGCTAAATCCGGCCTAATTAAGTCTCTTAATACATTAAGACGTCTGACAAAAATAAAGCTTAGCAGTTCAATCGCTAAGCTTTATTAGTATTTTAGATATGAGCTTAATACCGCTAAGCAACTAAGGTCATAGAGGCTTTAAGCTTTTTCATCGCATTTTGCTCTAACTGCCTAATTCTTTCTGCTGAAACATTATATTTCTCAGCTAATTCATGTAGGGTAGCTTTATCCTCCGCCAACCAACGGCTCGTTAAAATATCAATACTTCGCGCATCAAGTTTTTCCATGGCTTCAGATAGTAAATCATGACCATGACCTTCCCAATCTGCATTTTCAAGTAACTCCGAGGGATCCGCACCGTACTGTTGTAAATAACTTGCTGGATAAAAAGCACCCTCTTCGGAAGCATCATCTGTTGGCATATCAAAAGACATGTCATGACTACTTAAGCGCTTCTCCATTTCATAAACATCACTTAAATCAACATTTAAATCATCTGCTATTGCCATTGCTTCAGCATTTGATAACCAACCTAAATCTTGTTTTGATTTACGTAAATTAAAAAATAATTTACGTTGGGCCTTTGTTGTAGCTATCTTAACGATGCCCCAGTTCTTAATAACATATTCATGAATTTCGGCTTTAATCCAATGTACAGCAAACGATACTAAACGCACACCCACATCTGGATCAAAGCGCTTAACCGCCTTCATTAAGCCTATATTACCTTCTTGAATAATATCCGGCATTGACAGACCGTATCCACTATAACCTCTGGCAACATGTACCACAAAGCGTAAATTGGTCATTACCAATTCTCTAGCTGCATCCAAATCGCCTTGATCTCTGAATCTTAGCGTTAGTTCACGCTCTTCTTCAACCGTTAATCTGGGCATTTGTCTTACTAAATTAAGATAAGCATCAAATGTTCCAACTGACAAATTAACAGGTAATGCTAATGTGCTCACTATCTTATCTCCTAATAAAAGAATTTTTTGCGATTCTAGCACTCTCTAACAAAGAGTGCTAATAATTTTTAATTTACCCTTTTATTAAGACTTAGCAACTCTAAGTTCAAAATATAAAACTACCCAAGCACCTAGAATACCCAAAATGGAAGATGCAGAAATCAAAAATAATGTTTCAGTAAAACTCAAAAACAACAGATGCATATCATTTTGAAAAAGACCTGATACCCTTTCTACAGATCCTCTTAAAATTAACATTAAGATTGTGACAATAAACCAAGCACTGACTCCGGATATAAAACCTATCCAAAAGCCTGTATACAAAAAAGGCCTTCTAATAAACGCGTTAGTGGCGCCCACTAATTTAGAAATAACAACTTCAGATCGACGACCATAAAACTCTAGACGCACTGTATTACCAATGACAAATAATACGGCTGCCGCTAATAAAATGTTTAATAACGATGCAAATAACTGCGCCACATCTACAATAGCCTGCAAGCGCTCGACCCACTCCAAATCCAATTGAGCAAAATCCACCTCTGGTAATTGCTGAAAGCTTTTTAGCAATTCATCCAAACCTTGCTTATCATTTAAAGTATTCTTAGGTAAAACCTCTATTACGATAGGCAGTGGATTCTTTTTTAGGGCGTTTATAGCTCCCCCAAAACCACTGTACTCCTTAAAATCCGCTAACCCCTGCTCTTTACTTATCAATTTGATATTCTGCACACTTTCATTACCGCGAATATTTTCAAATAATTTTTTTGCATGAACATCGTTTACATCATCTCTTAAAAACAATGAAATTTGATTGCTGGTTTCAAGATTACCCGTTAACTGCTGAATATTAACGACAACAATATAAAAACCACTGGCTAATGAAATTGAAATCGCGAGAACTGCAATCGTCATTATTGAACTAAAGGGGGTGGCGATCATACGACTAAGACTTGAAAAAAACGCATGGACATGTAAATCCCTATAAGCTATTAACTTATCCTTAATACCACCACCAGCAATAGTAGTTTGTCTTTTTTCTTGCTTAATCGTCTTGATTGGAGGATCTTTTTTAATTCGATTCTTATTAAGTCTTTTCATACCTTAACTCTGCACCAACTGACCATGGTCCAATTTTAAAACCCGGTTATCTAATTGCGAAATTAAAGAAATATCATGAGTTGCAATGAGTATAGTTACACCCACCTGTTGAAATTGACGAAACAAATGCATTATCTCTGCAGATAACTCGGGATCTAAATTACCTGTTGGTTCATCAGCAATAATAATAGGTGGTTTATTAACAACAGCTCGAGCAATGCCAACGCGTTGTTGTTCCCCACCAGACAAAGCCAAGGGGTACTTCCTTTCTTTTCCGTGCAAACTAACTTTTTCTAATGCTGCTCTAACACGTCTTGCAACTTCTTGGTGCCCATAACCAGCAATAATTAAGGGTAATGCCACATTATCAAATACTGTTCTGTCATGAAGCAATTTATAATCTTGATAGATGAACCCCATTTTCCGCCTTATATAAGGCAACTGACTTTCTTTTGCTGCATTTAAATCTTGACCATCAACAACGATTTGTCCACGGGAGCAACGTTCCATAGCAGCGATAAGCCGTAATAACGTACTTTTTCCAGCTCCCGAGTGTCCAGTGAGAAAAGCCATATCACCTTTCTCTAACTGAAAACTAACGTTACGCAAAACATCGCCCGTTTCTTCATAACGCTTAGTTACATTTGCAAAACTAATCATAACTACTATTCATTCACAAATAAGGCATCAACAAATAATTCCGCATCAAAATCTTGCAGGTCATCAATCCCTTCACCTATACCAATAAACCTAATTGGTGTTCCTGTATGTTTGGCCAAAGCAAAAATCACCCCACCCTTCGCAGTACCATCCAATTTTGTCAAAACTAACCCAGATAAAGAGACTGCTTCATTAAATAATTTTGCTTGTGAAAGGGCATTCTGACCCGTACCCGCATCTAAAACCAACAAAACCTCATGAGGGGCAGATGAATCTAATTTACCCATAATTCTCTTAATCTTCTTTAACTCTTCCATCAAGTTTGATTTTGTATGCAATCTTCCAGCAGTATCGGCTATTAACACATCAACACCTTTGGCTTTAGCTGATTGTAATCCATCATATATAACTGAGGCAGAATCGGCACCCGTATGCTGAGCAACAACAGGAATATTATTTCGCTCACCCCATACCTGCAATTGTTCTACTGCTGCCGCTCTAAATGTATCACCAGCAGCCAACATAACAGTATGTCCTTGAGCTTGTAAGCGTTTAGCTAACTTACCAATAGTCGTTGTTTTACCTGCACCATTAACGCCGACTACTAATATTACAAATGGTTCATCTTGTTTGGGTATTTGTAAAGGCTCACTACAGGGTTTTAGTATTCTATAAAGCTCAGCCTTTAATGCTTTTGACAAAGCTTCACCATCTTTTAATTGATGACGCTCCAAGTTATTACTTAAATGTCTAATTATTTCGTTAGTTGCATCGATACCGACATCAGCCATTAATAAATTAGCTTCTATTTCTTCAAGCAATTCATCGTTAATTGAGCTTTGACCTAATTGTAAACCAGATAAAACACCACTTAATCCCGAGCGAGTTCTATGTAATTGTGCTTTAAGCCTACTATATAAAGATTCCGGTAAAGGCTCTACATAATCTTCCTCTTGAATACTATCGGAAGATACAAAAACATCTTCAGTTAACTGTTCTTTCTGAACTAGATCTTTTGAGTGTATTTCACTGGTATCTAATTGACTATAACGACTATAAAAGCTGATACCTAAAAGAGGTAACATCAAGATAGCAGCAAACAAATAATGCACTGCAGTCATCCAAACTGGCAATTCATATTTAATAGTTACTATTTCTAACCCTATTAATACAAATAAAAAAGCGCCAAGAAGATATCCGAATCTACTGACTGATTTTACTGACCCGATTGCTGTAGCACTAAACATTACCAAACTCAGCAATAAGAATACCGCTATTGCTACAACCCTGTGCAACCAATTAACTGCTACTTGAGCATCATATGAAATAATTCCGTTATAAGAATTTAATAGGCCTTTAAAGAAATCAAGTGCATTTAGATAATCTGCGACAGGTATCCATTGACCATTACATTGCGGAAAACCCACACAAGCAAGACCAGCATGATTTGCGCTTAACCAAGTACCCAAAAATATTTGTATGCCTAAAAGTAACATTGCTAACCGACTAGTAAAAATGAGTCGATTATTTCGATTTTCTTTATCTAATACATAATGACTTTCAACTGTAGTCGCGCGTAAAAATAGGCCGTAAAGTAACCAAAAAGTGCATAAACCCAATAAAACATGAAATGTAGTTACTATAGGAAAGCTCAGATAGAAGCCCCCCCAGTAACCCAGCGTAGCTTGAACGCCTACTAGAATGAAAACTAATGTGGAGGTAATAACGAATGTTATTTTGTTATTTTTTTGCCACCATGAAAGTGACCACAACAAAAAAACTGAAAAACCAAAAGTGGCCGTTAAATAGTTATGAATTTGGACTTTTAATAACTGGTGCAAATTCTGCTCAATTAAACTAGGGTAGATATCTCCTATTCGAATAACTGAACCCAACAAAATAATGATTAAAGCTAAAACTACGCTGAACAGTGTTATTTTTCTGAACATTCTTTATTCTCTACCCAATTTGTGAAATTCTAAGTAAATGCATAAGGTCATCTTTTACTTTATAAGTATTAAATCCAGATTCATATTGCATCATTAAATTACCTAAAGGATCTATTAAAAACAACATCCCATCTGATATACCACCTTTACTAACCGCTGCTATTTTATTAATAAACTCAGCACCGACCTTAACTCGAATTAAATCAGAGTTAAGTGCAACTTCTTTATTTTCATTTTTTATAAGCTTATCTATCAGAGATGTATCAATTTTATTGTCTTCATGTAATAGACTGGAATACAAGGTCTGACTCTCTTTATCATCAGGTCGATTTAAGCGCCATAACAAGGTATCTTTTAACCACCACTGATTCGATATTTCTTCAGATGGATTTTTAATAATAATTGCAACTCTTCGAGTGCGTGGTAATTCTTTATTTAACATCAAGCGTAATTGTTTTGTCTTGAGTAATGCTTCGAGACAAATTTCATTACACCCCTCATTTGGTATTACATTGACAATTAACCAATGTCCTCGTAATTCTTTAATATTATTACTAGAAAAGTCATCAAATCCCAAAATATCTTCTGGAGGAATAGTAATTGGCGGAACAACTAATTGCCCGCGGTTTGTTGTACCCTTAACCAAAGATGGATTCTCTTTTAATCCCCAAGCAATTAAGAAAGGAATAATAGTCATACTAAATATCGCTATTATTAAAATCTGATTTTTCTTCTGTTGTTTATTCATCTCTATTTTTCTTACTATACCAATAAAACAACGCGGTTAACGCGATTGCCAATGCAAACCATTGTAAGGCGTAAGCCTTGTGTTGATCGGGTGACATAATTTTATTTGTTTGCCACTCGCGCTTAAATCCTTCAGGACTCTCTTTATCTAACTCAACTTGAAAAGAGAATAATTTATAACCCACCTTTTCCGCTAATATTTTCGTATCAACTATTTGCAATACAGATGGCCATCCTTCGCCTGGAGTTTCAGACCCTGCCAACTTAATACCTACACTTGGAAAACTATTAATTCGCCCAGTAATTTGTACTGGCAAAACACTCATTTTCAACATAGGTAAGTCTTCTCTATGCTGATTTATGGGCAACCAACCTCTATTTACCAAAACTGCCCTAGATTGATCAGCCAAAATAAAAGGAGTCAAAACCAAATATCCCACTTTACCAGCACTGATTTGATTATCAATTAGAAACTGATGATCTTCATCATAATGTCCAACGACTTTTACTTTTTTATATTTAATTTGCTCAATATTATCTTCAGTTGTACCGGTTAAATTTAAAATATCAGGCGATGCCAATACTGTTTCTTTGTGGTCCATATAACTTTGCTTCTCAACAGCACGCCTCAATTGCCATAAACCTAAGTTAATTAACAATAGCAACACGCACACATAAATGAGTATTCCGATTTTTTTTGCCTTCATTTATAAACAACCTGCTTCATAAGCATACTTTTATTCTTGATCTAGTTGGCATAAGTGCATTAATAAACGAAAATAGAGTACACATTAATCTTTATAAACTTTACCATGATTATACAAAGCATCGTCATAATTACCTTTTTTCTAATAATAATTAGCCTTGGTTCCGCTCTATTTCATCTAATTAATCATAAATCTGAAGAACAATCTAAAAAAACAGTAAAATCACTGACTTTTCGTATTGCTCTTTCATTAATACTATTTATCTTTATTTTTATTGCCTTTAGCACCGGTCTTATCAGACCCCATGGACTGGGTGCAAATATAATGCGTCAACATTTAACTCAAGTTGAAACTACAACCCCATAAAACTTACTGACAAAAAAAAAGCGCCGCCTGATAAAGGCCGCGCTTTTTAAATCCTTAATGATTATTTACATTAAATAGACAAATATAAATAAACCTAACCAAACCACGTCAACAAAATGCCAGTACCAAGCCGCGGCCTCAAATGCAAAATGATTCTCTGGTGAAAAATGACCTTTTGTACTACGGAACAATACAACACTTAAGATAATTGCCCCAACACAAACGTGAAAACCGTGAAAGCCAGTTAACATAAAGAATGTTGAACCGTAAACCCCAGAACCTAATGTTAAGCCCATCTCTGAATAAGCTTCATGATATTCAAGTGCTTGAAAGCATACAAATAAAAATCCTAATGCTACAGTGGCAAGCAAACCTTTAATCAACTGATCACGATTTTTAGCTAAAAGCCCATGATGCGCCCAAGTACATGTCACGCCACTAGTTAATAATAATAAAGTATTAACGAAAGGTAATCCCCATGCACCCATAGGTTCAAATTCACCACCCACTTTACCAGGACCATTTGTTGGCCATACCGCGTCAAAACTCGGCCATAATAATTCTTTAGTAGCACCCTCACCTAACCATGGCACTGATAAATTACGGGTGTACCACAAGGTACCAAAGAAAACCGCGAAGAATACTATTTCAGAAAAAATGAACCACATCATGCCATGACGATAAGAAATTCCTACCTCATGATTGTACATACCAGATTCACTTTCTTTTGCTTGTAGAGTAAACCAACCTACTAACATAGCAACAAAAACTAATAAACCAGCTATCATTAAAGGCTGTCCAATTGAAGAGCCATTTAAGAAGTTAGCAAATCCAGCGAGCATAATCATCAACCCAACCGTACCAATAATAGGCCAAGTCGCTTTATGCGGTATATAATAGGTACTGTTTGTAGACATAAGATTCCCCTTTTTAATTTTTTACTGATCTTTCAGTATTATCGAAAAATGTGTATGACAGTGTTATCGTTTTATATTGTTCAGGCATTTCTGGATTTATAACAAAACGCATTGGCATTATCTTCACTTCATTAGCCTTAAAATTTTGTTCTGTAAAACAGAAACATTCAATTTTTTCAAAATATTGACTTATAAGCGCAGGGGAAAAACTAGCTATTGCCCTAGCTTTTATTTCTTTATTTGTTTTATTTTTAGCGTAAAAGTTTACCGTATAGTATTCGCCTGGATGTACTTTTAAACTTTTTGTCTCTGCATGAAAGTCCATGGGTGTTGATTCATTTAATATTGTCATGAACTCAACAGTCACCTCTCTATTTACATCAACCTTATAAGCAATTTCTGGTGCTTTTTTTATGTCATCAGGCCTGTCACGCTGAATCCATTTCCATTCACATAAAACGTCATAAATTGGAACTAGTGCATATCCAAAACCAAACATACCTACTGCAACTAATAGCAAGGTCCTAGCAAGCTTAATATTTTTATTTGTTACAGAATCTTTCATTAAGAAACTGCTTGCGCAACAGCGAATAAATAGAAAATTAAAGTAATAGCACCCAAAATTACAGCAGTTAAAATATTCTTATTTTTTGTTGTCATAGTTACATTGTAAGTTACCTTGCGTAGTTATTTTCATAACTACGCAATTGTATGGTTATGTCTTAATGCGAATCTAAAACATGCTCTGTAGGAACAATTGTTGGCGGTGTAGTCCAAGTATGATACGGAGTTGGAGAAGGCAAAGTCCACTCTAAACCATGCTTAGCAGCGTCTTCCCAAACCTCATCAGATACTTTCTCACCAGTACCACCTCTAATTGTATCAATCACTATGTATAAGAATAATAACTGACTTGCACCAAATATAAATCCACCTACACTTGAAATCATATTCCAGTCAGCAAATTGCACTGCATAATCTGGAATTCTTCTTGGCATACCAGCCAAACCTAAAAAGTGTTGCGGGAAAAATAAAATATTTACAGATATAACTGACAACCAAAAATGTAATTGGCCAATCTTTTCGTTATACATGTGGCCAGTCCATTTAGGTAACCAAAAATACCCAGCAGCCATCAAAATAAACACCGAAGCAGGAACTAGTGTGTAATGGAAATGTGCAACAATAAAGTAGGTATCGTGATATTGGAAATCAGATGGCGCAATAGACATCATTAAACCAGTAAAACCACCAAGCGTGAATAAAACCACAAATGCTATTGAAAATAACATGGGGGTTTCAAATGTCATAGCACCTTTCCACATAGTAGCAGTCCAGTTAAAGACTTTTACACCTGTTGGTACGGCAATAATCATCGTTGCATACATAAAGTACAACTCACCCGCTATAGGCATACCCACAGTAAACATGTGATGAGCCCAAACAATAAACGATAAAAATGCAATTGAAGCAGTCGCCCAAACCATTGACGCATAACCGAACAAAGGTTTACGAGCAAATACAGGAATAATTGTTGATGCAACACCAAAAGTTGGCAGAATCATGATGTAAACTTCTGGATGCCCAAAGAACCAGAAGATATGTTCATACAATACAGGGTCACCACCGCCAGCAGCATTAAAGAAACTAGTGTGGAAAAATTTATCAGTCAACAACATAGTTACTGCACCAGCAAATACCGGCATTACAGCAATCAATAAGAATGCAGTAATCAACCAAGTCCAAACAAATAATGGCATATCCATCATTTTCATGGCTGGCGCACGCATATTAAAAATAGTTGCGATTATATTAATCGCTCCCATGATTGATGAAATACCTAACAAATGCACTGAAAAAATTGCAAATGGTAAAGCTTTACCAACCGTAATTGGTTGCAATACTAGAGGTGGATATAAAGTCCAGCCACCATTAGGCGCACCACCTTCCATAAATAAAGTACTCGCCAGTAACAACACACCCGCAACTAACATCCAAAAACTCATATTATTCATACGAGGTAAGGCCATATCAGTCGCGCCAATCATTAAAGGGATTTGCCAGTTAGCCAAACCAACAAAAGCTGGCATAACCGCACCAAATACCATGACTAATGCATGCATTGTAGTCATTGAGTTAAAGAATGCTGGATCTACAAATTGCAAACCTGGTTCAAACAATTCAGCACGAATAACCATCGCCATTGTTCCGCCAATAAAAAACATGGCTAAAGCAAACAATAAGTACATCGTACCAATGTCTTTATGATTTGTAGTAATAACCCATCTCAATAGACCTTTTTCAGGACCATGATCGTGGTGATCATCAGCATGGTGATCGTGTTCATCTACAGCAGCAGACATAATTTATACCTCTAAAATTATTAAAAAAGAGTAAGTTGATAGCAGAATCTTAAATCTATTCATCATCATCATCTGGTAAGGCAGTTTGTTTAGGCTGTAGTTCGTCGCCCACTTTATTACCAAGATTATTACGAACGTAAGTCATCAACTCAGCAAACTCTTTACCATTGAGCTTTTCGAACTTCGGCATTTTTGAAGTACCTGCACGTAAGAAGCCATCTAATGACTCCCACTTACCTGTTGCTATAGCACTACCTGTTAATGCAGGAATCAAACCTGGCACACCTGAGCCATCAATCTGATGACAACCCACACAATTCTTTAGATAGACTGATTCGCCATGAGCCATCAATTGTTGACGTGTTTGATCGCTTAAATCAGGCTTTTGTTTTTGTTGCTCTAAAGTTCTTGCAACCCAAGCATCATAATCAACTTGCTCCATAGCAATAACGACAATAGGCATGAATCCATGATCACGACCACACAATTCTGTACATTGCCCGCGGTAAGTACCTGGCTTTTCTACGTTAGTCCAAGCCTCGTTGATAAAACCGGGATTTGCATCTTTTTTCCAACCTAGATCAGGAACCCACCAAGAATGGATAACATCAGTTGAAGTTAATACAAAACGAACTTTTTTATTAACTGGAATAACTAATGGCTTGTCAACATTCAATAAATAATTTGGCACAGACCGAGGATCAGCACCAACTGTTCTATGAACTCTTTCACTCGCTTCATCCAAATGACTTTCGAAGTGAATGTCGCTGTCTAGGTACTTATATTCCCAATACCATTGACGCCCCGTTACTTGGATAGTCATGTCTGATTTTTCAACTTCATGCAATTCCAATAATGTTTTAGTTGCAGGAATCGCCATAGCCACCAAAATTAAAGTTGGAATAATTGTCCAGATTATCTCAACTGTTGTATTTTCATGAAATTGCGCTGCAACATGCCCTTTAGATTTACGGTGATATATAATCGAATAAAACATTGCGCCAAAAACCACAATGCCGATCAATACACAGATCCATAAGATCAGCATATGTAGGTCATAAATGTCATTACTGACCTTTGTAACCCCTTTCATTAAATTGAGCGTGTAGTCCGCATGTGCTGTTCCAAGCCCTAAAGCCAATAAAATCAGACCTGCGAATAGTTGCTTTGCTTTGTTCACGGAGCAGCCCCTTCGATAGTAGTTATAAAACTTTTTAGTCATAAGCCTATATATAAATCGTAATATAATGCCGACCTAAAATTGCCGACAAATTTCCTTTTACGTAATAATTATCTTAAAAAACGTGTAGATTTTAACCTATGCAGACAATCTATACCAGACGTCCTTTGCTCGATTTTAACAAGAATTGTCAAAAAAAAAGCTTGTGACCTCCTCAAGACACAAGCTTTTAGTATTTGATATAGTACTTTATTAGCTATTCAAAGCTTCTGCATAAGCCTTATCAAAAGTAGGGATATGACTATCAAGCCATACTTTTACCAATTGACCTACTTCCTCTCTAACTTCTGCCTCTCCGGCATGAAACTTAGCTTGTAAACCGCCACAAATACCAATTAATGCAAGATGTTCTTCTTTGTGCCGATCAAATCCAGAATAATTTTTAGCTATCATCTCTTTTTCTTCATGATCAAAATGCCCTTCCACATATGCAATTAAATAATCTAATGATTACCAATATCAGAGCGCACCGCACCCCCCATAGTTAAATCGTGTAACTTATTCAATTTATAGAATAAAATTTTGTGATCATCATCCGCAAAACCTACATTGGTACCATACTGACTTGCTGGCCAAGTAATTAAAGCCATTATTCTTCTCCTCTGTGTATGCGGCCAAATTAACCTGAAAAAAAGAACGGTATATATACAGAAACAAGTCGATCTTAATGTAATTGATTTATAAACTCCGGTTTAATTGCACATCCGCCCATTGCCGGATGACTCAAAACATCCTGCTCAAAATCCTTGTAAGTTGATAATTGAAATGCAATACGATTAATTTTTCCTGATGAAAATTCAAATTCAATTGCCCCCCCTTTGGACCTTGGACTACCCAACCTTGTTGTAAACAATAAAATTCCATCATTAAAAATCGTCTGACCTTGATGATCAGTTAAAAAACGAGCACAACTAAACTCACTAAATGCCATGACAGATATAACATTCGCTAACTGATGAGCCGTTATGACAAGCCCTTCACCAGGGATTTTAATCGGCTCAACTATTGCTGTATTTATCGAAGAAACTGAATCTGTACTTCCTAAATTTTTACTTCCATCAACCACGACCTCTGGAGCACGAGGTTCCAATAACATCTTATCTAACCCAAACTCACCTAAATAATTTTGAAGCAATACTGTGCCATCACCTTTACTATCTGTATGTATTAAAGGATACAGTTGTTGTTCGACTTCTACTTTATTTGGATTGGTTAAAACAGATGAAAATTGTCTTTCAATTGATTTCAAGGGTATCAAAATTTGATCTTTTTTATGACCTGATTCTTGTATTTTCTGCCAGTCTTCGGGCAAATTGATCTGCAACCCCATTGACTTCATAACATCATAATCTTCGGGTAACAAACAAGATCCAAAACTTTTTGACTTATAGATATCTACTGTTTTAGTAGGAGTCTCTTCAATCTGCAATTGCTGAATTGTCTTATTATAATTTAACCAATCAGGACTGTTTTTTAGAAAATAAAAAAGAAATGCATTTCTATCAAATTTATTAAAACCTAAATCCTTCAACATTAATTTAATGGTTCTGCAATTAACTTCAACATCAGCATAACTATTCCAGTCAGGCTTCAAATTAGGCTTATTAGTGTTTTTTGAATCCTCAATTAACTCAGCCAATTTTACTTCTCCAACAGTTGATTTACTAGGTAAATAACCAATTTCTTCTAAAGACAAATTTCTAGCATCAGGAACGCCATCAACAGTAGTTTTTAATAACAAGGATGGCGTAATTTCAGGATAAACCTTTAAATCACCTAAATTCTGACTTTCAGCACCTAACACATTAAGACCACCTTCTGCGACACTATAAACTTGAAATTTAACTTGATTTAAAACGCCTTTTTTAGCCGAATAATCAACTAAAGTCGCCAAAGAATGTGATTCTGAACTTTGTTTTACTGAAGATTTAGAGGCGGGCCGACTTGCAGCAGAATTCTTCGCCCATTGACCTGCTATCTGCCCAACAGCGGCTACCCCAACACCCACTCCAGTCAAAGCTAATAAATTACTTGCAGCAGTCACATCTCCAGCAACTCCATTCATATTAACTTCACTATTTGCGCTTGTAACAAAACTATAATCAATCAGTGTTTCTATACCTGAATCCAAGCGCATCCAAGGGGTCAATACCGTTTTTTTGGCTTCAAATTTATAATTACATTTCCCTGTAGTCGCTTGATAAAGAAACCCAGTTGTTTCATTCTTAAATTTGAGCGCATCATTTCTAATATTAAAAATTAGAGAGGACGTTAAATCACCATTCTCATAATTAGGTGACATTTCACTACACCCATCCTTCAGAACACTCTCACCTTTAAAATCAAATTCTGAAATGAACCTTATGTAATAATCATCGCCGTCAATAAGCTTAAAACCTGAAATAGGCTCAAATTGATGAGATAGACTTGACGGCCCCATTTCTTTAGCATCCTTCTGTTTAGAAGGATAGTCCAATGCAATCTGCCGAGTTGGCGCACAAGCAACCAAAACTGAAGTGGCTACCAAACTAGCTAAATTACGCTTAAACATTTTTAAACCTTGCCTATATTTCTTCAAAAATTCAATCCCCCTAAAAATCAAGATAATAGAACCTTACATCTGTACTTGTCATTTATTATTTCAAAATATTAACTTTAAAACGCCCTATTATTTCTAGAATATTACTTCCAGAATCCAACATTTTTTTCCCACATTTTAAATTCATACCATGTAAAATCAGCAACCTGTTTTTGTTATTTGGGATAAATAAAGTGTTTAGAGGAACAACAATACTTTCGGTTCGTCGCGGCGACAAAGTTGTGATCGGTGGAGACGGCCAAGTAACGCTTGGAAATACCGTAATGAAAGGCAATGCACGTAAAGTCCGTCGCCTATACCACGATAAAGTTATAGCTGGGTTCGCAGGCGCAACTGCAGATGCATTTACCCTATTTGAACACTTTGAAGGTAAACTTGAAAAGCATCGGGGCAACTTAACCAGAGCCGCTGTTGAAATGGCTAAAGACTGGCGTACCGACAGAGCCCTTCGGAAACTCGAAGCCTTACTAACAATTGCTGATGCAAAAACATCACTCATCATATCAGGTACCGGAGATGTTATTGAACCTGAATACGATTTAATGGCTATTGGATCCGGAGGCGCGTTTGCTCAAGCAGCAGCTAGAGCCTTGTTAGAAAACACAGACTTAAGCGCCCGAGAAATTGTAGAGAGATCTTTAAATATCGCGGCAGATATTTGTATTTATACTAATCATAATCTACGAATTGAAGAACTTGACGCAGAACCAAACGAGTAAACGCATGACACACATGACCCCAAAAGAAATAGTAAGCGAACTAGACAAACACATTATTGGTCAAGCCAGTGCTAAAAGATCTGTAGCAATTGCCCTTAGAAACCGCTGGCGCCGTCAACAAGTTGACTCTGCATTACGTAACGAGATCACTCCCAAAAACATCCTAATGATTGGCCCAACGGGTGTGGGTAAAACAGAAATCGCACGCAGACTCGCTCGCCTTGCAAATGCTCCATTTATCAAAATTGAAGCCACTAAATTTACTGAAGTGGGCTATGTCGGTAGAGATGTTGAATCTATTATTCGCGACCTAATTGACACTGCCGTTAAAATGACGCGCATAACAGAAATGGATAAGGTTGAAAATAGAGCCTATGAGGCAGCTGAAGAAAAAATCTTAGACATCTTGTTACCAAGAGCCGAAGGCGGCATGTTATCTGATACGGAAGAGTCTACCCGCCAAAAAATGCGTAAAAAACTGCGTGAAGGTGATTTAGACTTAAAAGAAGTTGAAATTGACATCCATGTTGCACCCATGGGCGTTGAAATCATGGCGCCTCCTGGAATGGAAGAAATGACCAGCCAACTTCAAGGCATGTTCCAGAACATTAGTTCAGGCAAGACCAAATCTCGGAAAATGCCCATTAAAAAAGCCTTACAATCTTTAAAAGAAGAGGCCGCTGGTAAACTCATAAATGAAGATGATATTCGTTTTAGAGCAGTAGAGTCTGTAGAACAAAATGGCATTGTTTTCTTAGATGAAATTGACAAAATTTGTAAACGCTCTGAACTAGGCGGTGGCGGTGGAGAAGTTTCTAGAGAAGGTGTACAAAGAGATTTATTACCGTTAGTGGAAGGCAGTACAGTTAGCACAAAATATGGTGCGATCAAAACCGATCATATTTTATTTATTGCCTCTGGCGCATTTCATGTTGCAAAACCCTCTGATCTTATTCCAGAACTACAAGGTCGATTTCCAATTCGAGTAGAACTTAGCGCTTTAACAGCGGAGGATTTCGTTCGCATTTTAACAGAGCCTAACGCCTCATTAACTGAGCAATATGTTGCTTTATTGGCTACTGAAGGTGTTAATTTGTCATTCTCAGCTGACGGCATTAAACGCATAGCCGAACTTGGCTGGCAAGTAAATGAACAAGTTGAAAATATTGGTGCGAGAAGATTACACACACTTTTAGAAAGACTTCTTGAAGAAATCTCATATAATGCGCCCGACCTTGCAGATAAAAGCATCGTCATCAACGCAGATTATGTTGATCTACATCTCACAGAATTTGCAGATGATGAAGATTTAAGTCGTTATATTCTATAATGTAACTCAAAATAAATTATATCAATCCTTATGCGCCTAACAGTTCAACCATGTAATACTTGGCCTACAGAAATAAAACTACATCAATTATCAAACATCCTCGAGATCAGTTTTGATAATGGTAGCGAGTTTCAACTACCCTGTGAATATCTGCGTGTCTATACGCCCTCGGCAGAAGCAGTTGGGCATGGCCCAGGGCAAGAAGTTTTACAATTAAACAAAGAAAATGTTGGCATCATAGAAATAAAACCAATTGGTAATTATGCAATTAGTCCAGTCTTTAGTGATGGACATGACAGCGGAATTTATACATGGGATTTACTCTACAAATTGGGCGCTGAATATCAAGAATTATGGGTTAATTACCTTAATGAACTTGAAACGGCAGGACATAAGCGCAAAGAAATTTTAAAAAACTAGGCATAAAAATGACAAACGACAACACCACCCACTTTGGTTTCAAACAAGTTGCTACAGAAGAAAAAGTTAATCTAGTACGCGGTGTATTCGATTCAGTTGCCGGACAATACGACATCATGAATGACTTGATGTCTTTAGGCATACACAGAATATGGAAACGCGTTGCTGTTCAATTAAGTAACGTACGTAAAGGTGAAAAAGTTCTTGATTTGGCAGGCGGTACGGGCGACTTAACTATTCTCTTCGAACAACGCGTGGGCAAGGATGGTCAAGTAGTTTTAGCCGATATTAATTCTGAGATGTTACGTACCGGCCGAGATAGATTAATCAATAAAGGCTTAATTGGTAATATTCGTTATGCTCAAGTCAATGCAGAATGCTTACCTTTTGAAGATAATACATTCGACTGTGTTTGTATTGCGTTTGGGCTTAGAAATGTCACTGACAAAGATGCAGCCCTACGTTCAATGTATCGAGTCCTTAAACCAGGTGGTCGCGTTATCGTTCTTGAGTTCTCACACCCCATCGACAAAATCACTGAGACTGTTTACGACTTCTATTCATTCAAATTACTTCCCAAAATAGGAAAAGTAGTTGCAAAAGATGAAGATAGCTACAGATATTTAGCAGAATCAATCCGTATGCACCCTAAACAAGACGATTTAAAAAATATGATGATAAACGCAGGCTTAGAGCGTTGCGAATATTTTAATTTGACACAAGGTATTGTGGCTGTGCATCGAGGCTACAAAATATAACATGGTTATCAAACCCTTGTTAATGAGTGCATTAGAAAATGCACTCAATAGTTTTCTTAGCTTAGATGCTCAGAGTGCTAAATATTTGGCACCTTTAGCAGGTAAAGTGATTTCAATAACCATTCAACCCTTTAACGAAACACTTTACCTCTGCCCCTCTGATGATTCTATCCAAATATTGGATTATAGTTCAATAAAAGCTGACACCCAACTAACTGGATCCGCATTCGCGTTTGGATTAATGGGCATAAGTGCTAGCCCCATGCGCTCAATTTTTTCGGGAAGCGTCAAAATTGAAGGTGACATGCACACTGGCAGAAAGTTTCAAGAATTATTTGCTCAATTAGAACTTAATTTAGAACCCCTGCTTGCACGCTATACGGGCGATACAATCGCGAACAACCTAAGTCAACTTTTCCGCAGTGGAAAAAATTGGGGCAATGAATCAGTTGAAACATTTAACCTGAACCTGTCTGAATTTCTTCAAGAAGAAACTCGCGACCTACCTTCCGCACCTGAAATAGATATTTTTTATACTCAGGTAGACAATCTGCGTACTGATTTTGATCGCTTACAAAGTCGCATAGAACGCATACAAAAAACTCATTCCAAAGGTAACTCGTGACTCGACCCAAAATTATCTTACGCCTAATTCATATCAATTGGGTGCTTATGTATCATGGATTAGATGAAATCGTTTTAAAAACCAATCTTTTCCGCCCTATAAGATACCTAGCATTTGTAACGCCAAGTTTTTGGCTAAAATCAAGAAAAGACTCACAAGCTGTTAGGATTAGACGCTCCTTAGAAGATCTAGGTCCCATTTATGTAAAATTTGGCCAAGCTTTATCAACACGCAAAGATATACTGCCTGATGACATCGCCGATGAATTAGTCAAACTCCAAGACCGAGTCCCACCCTTTGCTAACGAAATTGCTAAAGGAATCATTGAAAAAGAACTCGAAATGTCTATTGAAGAGGCATTTGCAGAATTTGACCCTACACCATTAGCATCAGCCTCTGTTGCCCAAGTTCACACAGCTGTTTTACATAGCGGTGAAAACGTTATTGTTAAAGTATTGCGCCCCAATATTGAGAAGCAGATTCAGTCTGATATTGCTTTATTATATGAACTAGCTCGCTTTGCCGAAAAATTCTGGCCTGATGCCAAAAGATTACGCGCAACTGAAGTTGTATCTGAATTTGAAAAAACCACCTTAGACGAACTAGACCTAATTAGAGAAGCCGCAAACGCTGCTAAATTACGCCGTAATTTTGAGAACTCTGAACAACTCTACATTCCAGAAGTTTATTGGGCCTTTACCCGAAAAAACGTCATGGTTATGGAAAGAATTCATGGCATTCCAGTCGGTGAAATAGACCAATTAAAAGCGGGCGGCGCTAATTTTAAAGTTTTAGCTGAGCGCGGAGTTGAAATATTTTTTACGCAAGTCTTTAGAGATAACTTTTTCCATGCCGATATGCACCCAGGCAATATATTTGTAGAACTACCTGACAAATATATTGCCGTAGATTTTGGTATTGTCGGCACTCTATCATTATCAGATCAACGTTATTTAGCCGAAAACTTCTTGGCATTTTTTAACCGCGACTACCGCAAAGTTGCAGAAATGCATGTCGAATCAGGCTGGGTGCCCAGCAGCACAAGAATAGAAGAGTTTGAATCAGCCATTCGTAGTGTTTGCGAACCCATCTTTGAAAAACCGCTTAAAGACATTTCATTTGGCCAACTTTTATTAAGACTTTTTCAGACTGCGCGTCGTTTTGACATGGTAGTACAACCCCAACTCGTGCTACTCCAAAAAACCTTATTAAATATTGAAGGCTTAGGAAGACAACTCTATCCAGAACTTGATTTATGGCAAACAGCTAAACCTTATCTTGAACAATGGTTTCATGATCGAATTGGTCCCAAAGCAAAAATTAACAAGCTCATAAAGCAGTTCCCAGAGTTCGCAGAGCAATTCCCAGAAGTACCATCGCTCGTATATAAGGCACTCAATAATGCCGCACAAGCTCAACAACAAGCTGAGGCGCAACAGCGAGAACTTTTAAAACTTAGACAACAGATTAACGACAATCACAGGTCCACCGTCTGGACCATGATTATAAGCACAATTGTGATTAGTCTTGTTGTCATATTTCGGTAATATACAATTTTCGTCCTGAACTTGTAGGTATCTTGCAAGTAACTAACAATGATTATTATTGACTTTATTTACCCATAACTATAGAATCCACTCAGCTTGAAAATAGTTTTACCGTTATGCTTATCTTTACGAAGTTTTTTCCAAATTGCTCGTCCTGTTTATCATTAAGTAAATCTTAAATTTCCCAGCGATACCCGCCTATTAAGGCTTACTTACACAATTAATTAGGACTAAACATGACAACTGGTACAGTTAAATTGTTTAACGCAGAGAAAGGTTTTGGTTTCATTCAACAAGAGAATGGTCCAGACGTTTTCGTACATTTCCGTAACATTAACAGCTCTGGCTTCAAATCTCTAGATGAAGGCCAAAAAGTGCAATTTAATGTGACTCAAGGTCAAAAAGGCCCACAAGCAGAAGACGTAACAATCATCTAATGCTTTCGAATCTGTAGCCTTACATTAAGGCTACAGATTTATCTTTCTCCAAGCTTCCTCTCCCCAAAAAAATAAACCCACCAATTTAAATACTGCTTTTTTAAAAGCAATAGACACTGCTGTGCACTCAATTTACATATAATTTAAAGATTAACTATGCATTATATGCGCATTATTAATCTATTTATTTCCTAAAATGAAATGGTTTCTCAAGCCGTTTATTTCTCTACTCTCTGTCATAAAACTTACATATTGTGTCTTTTACACATAAATTTTCTTGTGCTATGCTAGGCGATATTTTTAAGATGGCACTAGGGATAGGTGTTTCTTTAGCAAACAAAATTGGCGTTGAGACAAGAGAATGAGTGAATTGAACACAATGGAAACGACAGTGCAAACTATCATCACTGCACTTAAGGACAAACCAGGCGCACTATTACCTATTTTACATGCGGTTCAAGATGCATTAGGTTATGTTCCTGCCGAAAGCGTTCCTGCTATAGCTAAAGCACTCCAACTGTCTCGCGCCGAAGTACATGGCGTCATCAGTTTTTATCATTACTTTCGTGATACAGCTCCGGGCAAACAAACTATTCATCTTTGCCGAGCCGAATCTTGCCAAGCAATGGGTGGAAAAAATTTAGAATCCCATGTTAAAGCGCATTTAGGTATCGACTACCATGAAACTACAGCGGATGGAAAATTCTCATTAGAACCCGTTTACTGTTTAGGTAATTGCGCATGCTCGCCCGCAATGCAAATTGGTCATGAAATTTACGGACGAGTTTCTACAGAAAACTTTGAAAGCATCATCAATCAAGCAGAGGATCTTGCATGAGTATTACCATTTTCGTCCCTTGTGACTCTACCGCAATATCTATTGGTGCTGATCGCGTTGCAAAAGCAATTACTCAAGAAGCCCAAAAACGTAACATCACTATTAAGCTAATTCGCAACGGTTCAAGAGGTCTCTACTGGTTAGAACCCATGGTTGAGGTACTTACCGATGCTGGTAGAATAGCTTACGGTCCAGTTCAAGTAAGTGATGTAACTAGCCTTTTTGACGCCGACTTTGTAAACGGTGGAGCACACCCTCTATATCTTGGCTTAACAGAAGAGATTGAGTACTTAAAAAAACAACAACGCTTAACATTTGCCCGAATTGGTATAACTGACCCAATTAGCTTAGAAGACTATATCAGTCATGAAGGTTACCAAGGCTTAAGTAATGCACTAAAATTATCGCAAGCAGATATAGTTAAAGCCGTAACCGACTCAGGCTTACGAGGCCGTGGTGGCGCAGCATTCCCTACAGGTATCAAATGGAATACTGTTCTTAATACACCTTCTGAACAAAAATATATTATTTGTAACGCTGATGAAGGAGATTCAGGCACCTTCTCAGACAGAATGGTCATGGAAAGCGACCCATTCGTATTAATTGAAGGCATGACTATCGCCGGTATCGCAGTTGGTGCTACGCAAGGTTATATCTACCTCCGCGTAGAATACCCGCATGCACACGTAGCTTTAAATACAGCTATTGAAAAGGCTTATGCTGCTGGTTATTTAGGTGACAACATTCAAGGTAGTGGTAAAACTTTTAACTTAGAAGTCCGCTTAGGTGCTGGCGCCTATGTTTGTGGTGAAGAAACCTCTCTTATGGAAAGCTTAGAGGGCAAACGAGGCTTAGTTCGTTTTAAACCACCTCTACCTGCCATTAGCGGTTTGTTTGGCAAACCTACTGTCGTTAACAACGTTATATCTTTAGCCTCTGTGCCCATTATTTTAGACAAAGGCGGTGATTATTACCGTGACTTTGGCATGGGAAGATCAAGAGGCACACTCCCCTTACAACTAGCTGGCAATATTAAACGTACTGGCCTAGTTGAAGTAGCGTTTGGCATGACCTTACGTGAACTTTTATATGATTTTGGTGGTGGCTCAGCTACAGGTAAAACCATTAAAGCTGTCCAAGTTGGTGGACCATTGGGCTCCTATTTACCAGAATCACAATTCGATACTCCATTAGACTATGAAGCTTTTGCAGCTAATTGGACAGTTTTAGGCCATGGAGGTGTTGTTGCATTTGATGACACAGCAAATATGGCTGAGTTAGCGCGTTATAACATGGAGTTTTGTGCGGCTGAATCTTGTGGCAAATGTACACCTTGCCGTATCGGTTCAACCCGTGGATATGAAGTCATGGACGAAATTATTGCTGGGCAAGCATTGGATAAAAACATCCCTTTATTGCGTGACCTTTGCAATACCTTACTAAACGGATCACTTTGTGCATTAGGTGGCATGACGCCTTATCCTGTATTAAGTGCTTTAAATCATTTCCCGAAAGATTTCGGCATAGATGATCAAGCTAACACAGCCGTATAAAGATACGAGGAATTAATGATGAGTATCAATAAAGATAAAGATTTTGGCACCCCAGCTAGTACCTCAACAAATTTAGTTAACTTAGAAATTGATGGATTTAAAGTATCCGTACCGGAAGGCACTTCCATCATGCGAGCGGCCTCATCTATAGGTATAGATATCCCTAAGCTTTGTGCAACAGATAGCGTAGAACCTTTTGGTTCTTGTCGTCTATGTATCGTTGAAGTTGAAGGTGCCCGTGGCATGCCAGCTTCTTGCACCACACCTTGTGGTGAAGGCTTAAAAGTTTCAACTCAAACTCAAAAGTTAGCAGACGTCCGTCGTGGCGTTATGGAACTATACATTTCTGATCACCCCCTTGATTGTTTAACTTGCTCATCAAATGGCGATTGTGAATTACAAGACATGGCGGGCGCGGTTGGCTTACGAGAAGTGCGTTATAAACCAGTTGAAACTCATTTACATGCGGTCAAAGACGAAAGTAATCCATATTTTAGTTTTGACCCTAGCAAATGTATCGTTTGTTCGCGTTGTGTAAGAGCCTGTGAAGAAACTCAAGGCACTTTTGCACTAACGATTGAAGGTCGTGGTTTTGACTCAAAAGTATCTCCAGGCCAAAATGAATCCTTTATGGATTCTGAATGTGTTTCCTGTGGAGCTTGTGTACAAGCCTGCCCTACCGCCACTTTAATGGAAAAATCTGTTATCGATCATGGCCAACCAGAACACTCCATCGTCACGACTTGCGCCTATTGTGGTGTAGGCTGTTCGTTTAGAGCAGAAATGAAAGGCGAACAAGTTATTAGAATGGTGCCGAATAAAGATGGCAAAGCAAACCATGGCCACTCTTGTGTAAAAGGTCGATTTGCTTTTGGTTATGCAACCCATAAAGACCGCATCACAAAACCAATGATCCGCGCCAGCATCAAAGACGCATGGCAAGAAGTCAGTTGGGAAGTAGCGATTAATCATGCTGCATCTGAATTAAGACGTATCCAAACTAAATACGGCAAAGATGCTATTGGTGGTATTACCTCATCTCGTTGCACAAACGAAGAAGTTTATATCATGCAAAAACTTATTCGCGCTGGCTTTGGCAACAACAATGTCGACACGTGTGCACGGGTATGCCACTCACCAACTGGTTACGGTTTAAAACAAACATTTGGCGAATCATCAGGCACACAAGATTTTGACTCGGTTATGAAAGCTGATGTCATTATTGTGATAGGTGCAAATCCTACTGATGGTCACCCTGTATTTGGTTCACAAATGAAAAAACGCCTACGTCAAGGCGCAAAACTAATTGTTGTGGATCCACGAGAAATCGATTTAGTAAAAAACTCACCGCACGTAAAAGCAAATTATCATTTAAAACTTCGCCCTAGTACTAACGTTGCAGTCATCAATGCCTTTGCACATGTCATTGTTACTGAAAACTTAGTAGATGAAGCGTTTGTTAATGCGCGTTGCGATGTAGCCTCATTTAATAAATGGCGTACTTTTGTTGCTGACACTCGTCATGCACCAGAAAATACTGAGTCAATCACAGGCATTCCAGCTACTGAACTTAGAGCAGCAGCTCGCTTATATGCGACAGCAAACAACTCAGCTATTTACTATGGCTTAGGGGTTACAGAACATAGCCAAGGTTCTACCATGGTTATTGGTATTGCTAACCTAGCTATGGCTACTGGTAATTTAGGACGAGTTGGCGTTGGTGTAAACCCATTACGCGGCCAAAACAACGTACAGGGCTCTTGTGATATGGGTTCATTCCCACACGAGTTCCCAGGCTATCGTCATGTATCAGATATAGCGACACATACTTTATTCGAAGCTGCTTGGAACGCAGAGCTAAGTTCTGAGCCAGGCTTACGTATTCCAAACATGTTTGATGCAGCCTTAGATAAAAACTTTATGGGCCTTTATTGTGCCGGTGAAGATATTGCCCAATCTGATCCAGATATTCAACATGTTCATTCTGCTTTACGAGCTATGGAATGTGTAATCGTACAAGATATCTTCTTAAACGAAACCGCTAAATTTGCGCATGTATTTTTACCAGGAGCTTCATTCCTTGAAAAAACGGGTACCTTTACCAATGCAGAGCGTCGTATCTCACCGGTTCGCAAAGTAATGAAACCTTTAGCTGGCTATGCGGACTGGGAAGTTACCCAAATGTTAGCTAACGCGTTAGGTTACCCAATGAACTATACGCACCCATCAGAAATAATGGCAGAGATTGCCAGCTTAACACCTACCTTTACCGGTGTTAGTTATGAAAAAATTGATGAACAAGGTAGTATTCAATGGCCTTGCTATGATGAGGCATCAATTGGCACTCCAATCATGCACGAAGATACTTTTATGCGTGATGACGGAAAAGGTTTATTTATGCTCACTGAATTTGTAGCAACAAGTGAACGCGTCAATGGTAAATACCCATTAATCCTAACAACTGGTCGTATTTTGTCTCAATACAACGTTGGTGCACAAACCCGTCGCACAGAGAACAATGCTTGGCACTCTGAAGACTTATTAGAACTACACCCACATGATGCAGAAGATCGTGGCATTAAAACTAATGACTGGGTGGGTATAAAGAGTCGCACAGGTGAAACGGTATTACGCGCTTTAGTAACAGAGAAAGTACAACCAGGTGTTGTTTATACTACCTTCCACTTCCCTGAATCAGGGGCAAACGTTATTACTACCGACAACTCAGATTGGGCAACCAACTGCCCTGAGTACAAAGTAACTGCTGTACAAATTAGCAAAGTAAACCAAACATCTGAGTGGCAAGCAAAATACCAAGAGTTTTCTGATACGCAACTTGATTTATTAGAGCAAGGCATCGTAAATGGCTAATGGCTTTGCCATTTACCATTACTGCAAAAAGGTTCTTCACTGCCCAACAAGCACAGTTGAGCAGTGAATCAATCCATGGATGACATAGTATTAGATCTAGGTTGGCCCAGTTATAAAGAAGCAACCGTTGACCGTTGGAAGGGTAAACAGCACGAAAGAGTGGAAGACTATATTGCTGAAGAAGTCCCTATCTCTCTAATTTACAACGGCATACCCCATGTGGTGATGCTAGCAACTCCAACCAATCTTGAAGAATTTGCATTAGGTTTTAGCATAACCGAAGGCATTATTAAAAGCCCACAAGAATTATTATCAGCCCGCGTTTATAACCGCTCAAACGGTATTGAAGTGCAGGTAAAAATTCCTGAAGAACGCTTTCAATGCATGTCGGACAAAGGCCGTAACTTAACAGGTCGAACAGGATGTGGATTGTGTGGAGCCAGCACTTTAAAACAAGCCATTCGTAAACCCGGAGAGGTATCGGGTGATTTAAGAATCACCGCAACAGATTTAGAGAATGCGCTAATAGAACTTCATAGCTATCAAAAATTAAACAAAATCACGGGTGCTATTCATGCAGCTGCTTGGGTAATACCCGGCCAAGGTATCATTGATATAAGAGAAGATGTAGGGCGGCACAATGCCCTTGATAAATTGATTGGTTTTTTATTACGAACTGAAAAAGATTTAGCTAAAGGCTTTGTCGTAGTGACTAGTCGTGCCAGCTTTGAAATGGTGCAAAAAACAGCATGGGTGGGCATTAACTTACTTGCTGCTATTTCAGCGCCCACAGGTTTAGCAATACGCTTGGCCCATGAAACGAATTTAACCTTAATTGGTTTTGCTAGGGGTGACCAGCACGTGGTTTACACACACCCTCACCGCTTAACCCACAACAGCGATGTATTATGAGCAATAAAATTGATACCCTTATTAGAATGGCTAATGATATTGGCAATTTTTTTAATGCAGAAAGCGATAAAGAACTTGCTGCAAATGGCATAAAAAATCATATTTCAAGATCTTGGGATCCAAGAATGCGCAATGCCATCATCACTTATAACAAAGAAGATGGTTCAAAATTAAGTGATCTAGTTAGAAACGCTATCGCAAAACTTGATTAAAACAATCAAAAAATGACACACCCTGCAAAAACCAACCAAAATCTATCTTGGACATTATTATTTGCAGGGACATTATTTGTCAGTGCATCACTAATGTTCGTACTGCAACCCCTCTTCGGAAAAATACTTTTACCCTTATTAGGTGGTTCACCAGCCGTTTGGAATACCTGCATGGTGTTTTATCAAACAATTCTTTTTCTTGGATATCTATACGCACACACTGTTACTTCCCGTTTTAAACCCGCAAGACAAATCCAGTTACACACCCTTGTTATACTGCTAAGCTGTCTAGCACTTCCATTAGCTTTACCGGAAAACACAGTCCCTCCCACTGAGAGCAATCCAACACTTTGGATAGTATGGACATTAATAATTGCTATTGGCTTACCTTTATTTGTGGTCTCCACTACCTCACCATTAATTCAAAAATGGTTTGCTAGTCTCGATCATAAAAACAGTGATGACCCTTATTTTTTGTATGCTGCAAGTAATGCAGGTAGCCTTATTGCCTTAATCAGCTACCCTTTTTTAATCGAACCCAACATTGACCTAAGTGCACAAAAAACGGACTGGAGTCTTGGTTATGTATTACTTTGTACATTAATTGCCAGTTGTGCTTACTTACTTTATAAAAGCAAACAATCACTCACCGTTAGCGAAGAAGCTCCCACTCAAAGCACAGAAAAATTACCTCTAATAACAAAACTGTATTGGTTAGCTTTAGCATTTGTACCCTCAAGTCTTTTAATCGGCTTAACCAACTTTATTAGTACAGACATAGCGTCAGTCCCTTTACTATGGATTATTCCGTTAACAGTCTATTTATTATCTTTTATTATCGTTTTTTCTTCATGGAATGACGCGACTCACCCCGTCATACTCCGCCTACAACCATTGGTCTTAATTCCATTTATTACTTACGCTTTTATAAATCCCGCCGACTTACCTTACTGGGGATATTTAATCTTACATGTCATTGCTTTTTTCTTCTCTGTGATGGTATGTCATGGTGAGCTATCTAAACACAGACCCGCCACCCAACACTTAACTAGTTTTTACCTCATCATGTCTTTTGGTGGCATGTTGGGCGGTATGTTTAATACTTTTGTCGCGCCTTTTATCTTTAATGGTATCTATGAATACCCGTTAATGATCATTGCAGCCCTGCTATTACGACCGCGCTTAAACGCAATTTCTACAACAAGCATCCTACTGCAACTCCTTTTCCCAACAATAATCTTCGCCGTAGGCATCAGCGTTTACTTTATCGTAGAAGACTTACTGCAATACTTTGATATTATCGTTATCAGTCTTATCATTATTACTTTTATCACTTTTGCGTTAAGACAGAAAACCGTTGCCTTTGCCTTTACAATCGGTGCTGTTATCTTCTTATCATTAAGCCTGCATGGTTTTGAATCACATACACTCTACCAAGAACGTACTTTCTTTGGTGTATTAGCCGTACGAGAAAGCGTATTAACAGATGAAAATAATCAAGATGAAACCTACCATGTTCTCGTTCATGGCACGACTAAACACGGCGCACAACGCTTACCTCAAAACCTCCAAGAAGTGCCCTTAACTTATTACAGTCGCCCAGGTCCTATAGGACAACTGTTTAAAGAATTTGATAACAAAAATGCAAATTGGAACATCGGCGTTGTTGGCTTAGGTGCTGGTGCTTTAAATTGCTATGCAAAAGCCACACAACAATGGACTTTATACGAAATTGATCCATTAGTCGTTGATATAGCCAATACACCAGAATACTTCACTTACATGAAACTCTGCGCCCATCAGACTAACATTCAAATTGGTGATGCACGCTTATCTATTGATAAAGAACCAGATGGCCAATTTGATTTATTAATCATGGATGCCTTTAGCTCAGATGCTGTGCCCACGCACTTAATTACTAAAGAAGCCTTAGACATTTATTTTAAGAAATTAAAACCTAACGGCATACTAGCTTTTCACATGACAAATCGACATTTAGCACTTAAAAAAGTCCTATCAATTCATGCTGAAAAGATGCACCTCACCGCACTTATACAAGAATACAGACCTCAAAATCCACCGCCTTTAGTGGTAGCAACAGATTGGGTAGTCATGACAAAAAATCCTGAGACATTAGCTCCTCTTAGCATAAGCCAATTTGGTAACTGGGAAAAAATGCCGCTGTATTTTGATATGAAACCCTGGACTGATGACTTCACCAATATCATTAGTATTTGGAAATAAATAGCTATGCAAGTGATATGCCACTATAATGGTGGCTGTTAGTCGATAGTATTGCCACAAATGCAAACTTGTCTAATAAGTTTTGCATGTTAATCAGCACTTCTCAGAAATTCCATTCGTTTTTTTCCTTTTTGTGCCCGGTATGATTTGCAATAAAATTTTTTAATTCAATTTATTGAGGATGTAACATGGCATCAGGTACAGTTAAATGGTTTAACGAATCTAAAGGATTCGGTTTTATTTCTCCAAGTGATGGCAGTGCAGATGTATTCGTACATTTTTCTGCGATCGCAAGTGACGGTGGTTTCCGCACTTTAGCTGAAGGTCAAGCTGTAAAATATGATGTAGAATCAGGCGCTAAAGGCCCACAAGCTTCAAACGTAACGACAGCATAACTGACTTCTGCTCTCTAACACCCAACTCTAAATTTATATTTAGGGTTGGGGCGTAGTCGGATTTCCCGACCCCTCTCCTCGCCCCCTTATTTAGGATATGTCTTTTGAAACGACTTTTTGTAGGAAACTTACCTAGCGATGCCACTGAATCTTCTGTTGAAGAGTTATTTTCAGAATATGGCAAAGTCCGCTCCATTCAACTTGTAGCTGACATTTTCAGCGGTAAATGCCGAGGATTCGGTTTTGTAGGCATGGAAGGCCACGAAGCCAGAGCGGCCATCTCAGCCCTCGACGGCAATTTATATTGCGGAAAACCTTTAAAGGTTAAATTTGAAGAAGCAGCGCCTGGTAACAAAGGCAGACGCTAATCAAAAAAGCTTTGGGGCGACTTCTAAGTCGCCCTCCTTTCTCTAAATCACGCTTAATCAGCACTTATCATCTCCCTGTTTCATCAAAGCCCCCCCCCTCTCGAGTTTCTTTAATAAAACTCATAATCTGATATTTATTTAAAAGCCACAACTATTACCTTGATAAAGTAACGCTTAATGGTATTAAAATACATTAAGTGATTTAAATTAATGTAAAAAGGAGACAGTTAAGCATGACAAAACTAATTAGTATTTTAAGCACTCTTTTACTAACCGGCTGTAGCTTAGTCGGCATAAGAACTTCAGAAGAACCCCAATATCAAATCTTACAAGATTATGGGAATATTCAAATAAGACAATATCCCACACTACTCGTCGCCAAAACAGAAATAAACGGTGATTATAAGACCAGTGGCAACCAAGGCTTTAAACGCTTAGCGGGTTATATTTTTGGTAAAAACCAAAGCCAGCAGCAAATAAGCATGACGGCTCCCGCTATTCAAGAAAAACAGAGTGCCGAACATATTGCTATGACCGCACCGGTAATACAACAAAAGTCTGGCGATAACTGGTATATGGCTTTTGTACTTCCTAGCACCTACACACTGGCTAATGCACCAATTCCACTTGACCCTGCGATAAAACTCACCGAAATCCCTAGCAAAAAACTTGCTGTGCTAAGTTATACAGGCCGCCTTTCTGAACAAGGCATTAAAGAAAAATCAACTGAGTTAAACACTTGGCTCATGCAACACAATTACACTGTCCTGTACCCCGCACAATCGGCAGCCTATGATCCACCATGGACCCTACCGTTTTTACGCCGTAATGAAATACATATACAAATTAAATAATTAAAGGAACTAACTTACTATGTCACAAACATTAGGCTATGCAGCACATCATCACAACACAGCTTTAGAACCTTTCAGTTTTGAAAGACGCGAACCACTGGCTACCGATGTCCAAATTGAAATCTTATACTGTGGCGTGTGTCATTCAGACATACACCAAGTGCGTAATGAATGGGGCAACTCTAGCTTTCCTATGGTGCCCGGTCATGAAATAGTAGGAAAAGTCACTAAAATTGGTGCAGAAGTAAAAGGCTTTAAAGTGGGTGACAATGTCGGCGTGGGTTGCATGGTTGGTTCATGTGGCGTTTGCCCAGACTGCCAAGAAGACTTACAACAGTATTGTAATAGCGCCGAATTTACTTATAACAGTCCAGATAAAATCTCCGGTGGTAGCACTTACGGTGGCTACTCTAAACAAATAGTCGTTAACCAAGACTTTGTATTACGCATATCAGACAAACTAGACTTAGCGGCAACCGCACCCTTATTATGCGCGGGTATTACCACTTATTCTCCCTTAAGACATTGGAAAGTAGGCAAAGGCGATAAAGTGGGCGTAGTCGGTTTAGGTGGCTTAGGCCACATGGGTATTAAATTTGCCCATGCCTTAGGTGCCCATGTCGTTTTATTTACCACCTCACCCGGCAAAGCCGAAGACGCTAAACGCTTAGGTGCTGATGAGGTAGTAGTCTCAAAAAATCCAGACGAAATGGCACAACATATTGCTAGTTTTGATTTTATCTTAAATACCGTGGCCGTTCCGCATGATTTAGATGCGTTTACTGCATTATTAAAGCGTGATGGTACTTTATGTTTAGTGGGCGTACCTGATCAAGCGCATCCATCACCCTCAGTAGGCAATTTAATCTTTAAACGCAGAAACCTAGCAGGCTCTTTAATTGGTGGCATAAGAGAAACTCAAGAAATGTTAGATTTTTGTGCCAAACACAACATCACTTCTGATGTTGAGATTATTCCCATACAGCAAATTAATGAAGCTTATGAGCGCGTTTTAAAAAGCGATGTTAAGTATCGTTTTGTGATTGATTTAGCGAGTTTATAAAAACAAACCATTACCCACTATTATAACTTCATACGGCCAACTTTTGAGCGCTGCCCTAGTTTTAGAGCTAAAGCAACCATATTTTTTGCGAGCAACGTACTAATCTCTGGGTAACTCAAAAAATCACCGGGATACTCGTCTTTCATATAGTCAATCAATTGCTTCATTGCATTAGACGCTAAAATCTCTGGTGCCATTATTACACTCGCTCCCATTTGAATAGAGGAGTCCTCAAAGTCAATAAGATAACTGGCAATTATTTCACCTTGGAAAGTGGTCTTTGCCAATTTAAAATCTATAATCTTGTACTGAACCTTACTGTATATATCCGCAACATTAACCGTATCCACGCCATTCGTTTCTTCGACTTGATAAATGGAATAGTGAGCAGACCGCATATACCTAAGCAATGCAAGCTCATATTCCTCTGCCTCATTATGAAAAAAGCGTAAGAAATTTTCGGCCATATTAAAACCTTTAGGACGATAAGCATAAATAGCGTAATCAGCAAATAAATTCAGTTCTTGTTCACTATCAATCGCTAAGCCATTCCCAATCCACACGTCAAGATTGCAACCACAGGTTTTAATATCTTCTGGACTGAGCTTATTGTTCATAATCTGTTGAATCCTTTAATTGTGATTAATGACAATAAGATCATCTATCTAAGCCATGCTATTTTGTATAGACTTTAGTGAAGAGATCAGATGGAGATACGCATTTGATTTATCTTTTATCTAATACTATATAATTTATTTTTGTCTTACTCACAGTATCGAAGAGTAACTCATGACGGCTAAGAATTAGCCATATGCTAGCGTCGACAATAACAATCGGCGTGTTAAAACTACTTTTATTGATAGCATTACTAAGTGTATTGCAGATTACAAGAGCGTCATGAGCATTGTTACTAAGAATATGACCGTAACACAGCCCATGTCTTTGTTAGCACTAATTCTTAGAGTGTTAGCACGCTAAGAATTAGTGCTGAAAACACCTACAAAACACCTACACCAACACGATGAGTTGTAGTGCCAAAGTTGCTGATTTTAACACTAACACACATAATGCTAGCACTAATAACGTCAGTGGTGCTGCCAACACCTAGAGTGCTAGCACTAATAGTGTCAGTATTGTCGTGGACACTTTATGTGCTGACACTGCCTAGCACAGTGTTAGCAATAAGAAGGTTAGCGCTAACACAGACAGAGTCAGCGGAATGAGATAATTAAGCATACGCTTTAGTAAACGTTCTGCGTCTTTTTCTGTATCATTTCTGCACTTTAATAAATACTTACCCCTCAGCATATACAAGGCGGACGTACATTAGCTAATATAGTCCAACATATAGGGAATTTAAAACATACGCTTATACTCAGGCACTTATGTTTTAGTAATAATGCCTATCACATAAGAAAACTTTAACGTTACTTATACAAAATAAAAGGCATGGTTTTACTTTAATGACGATAAAGAGGTATTTTACGAGGTTGTGGAAGTATAAATTGCCGTGCCATTTACCCTACAAGCCATTCATTACAGTAAATACGCTGTAGTACTTGATCTATGTGGCATAACATCCAGCGTACAAGATGCAAATTTTGCACTACCGAATATCCTATTAAGACTAACGGGTGTTTTATAAGGACTCATTTAGGATGTTTCTTTATAACCTGACGCTTGATGTCTATTATTTAGTTTTTTATAGGCTCAATCGGTTATCGTATACAACACATTGGACATTGTTTATATAAGCATCCTTTACCTATTCACCCGATGCGCTGCTAAAAAGGCTGCATAATGATACGTTAATTGATCATGGGCATTGCCATTAGGATTCTGTAAATACTCTTGCTCTAATGTGCCCTGCACAGCTTGAGCCCAAGGTGCATCAGGAATATAGTCATAAAGCACATAACCAGATAAACCAATCACTTTTTGACCCAGGCTATTATCGGCACCCAAAGCCGCACCATAAGGATTAGCCTGTGGCAGACTCACTTTGGGTAATTGCAGATCTGCCCAATTATTATCGGGTAACAGCGTTAAGTCTTGTAAATTTGCAAAAGAAATTAAAATCGCAGGTACACTTAAAACACCGATTAAGCCTCGTGCAAGTCCTTTACCTTTAAGCCCCCAAAATACCGCCCAACTGATAACGGCAAAAAACAGCGCCGCACTCACAAACATTTCAGGAAATATTTTAATCGGTATAGTGATGGCTAAGTACTGTAACAGTAATTCTGTGTAACAAGACACGGTTGCCGAAAACACCACAATGGGGAAATAAGCGACTCTAAAAGCTAATAATTGCAGACCGATAAACCAATAACGCTTGTTTAGAGGTAATTGTTTAATGCCCCACAAAGACACGACGCTTATTGCTGTTAAGCCGGCTAAATGAAACCCCAACAATAGTTGCCAAGCTTGGGCAAGTGGATTTAGCTCCACACTCACCCCCAATAAACCTAAAAGCACTAAAAACAGTATCGGGATGAATTTCATGTTCAGTAGATAAACTTTATCGTGTAATGCTTAAATCAGCTCAGCATAGCCCGACTTATAATCAGGATATTTAAACTTATACCCTAAGGCTGTTAAGCGCTGATTATTACAGCGTTTATTTGACTCGGCCGTTTTATCTAAGGCTTTAATCAATGGGGGTTCTAACCCCAAGCGTTCTGCCATCCATGAGATTACACCCCACATTGGGGCTGGATCATTATCACTCGCGAGATAATATTGCTGTAAAGCCACGCCGGCTAAACTTTGTTCTAACAAATACCCTAACACACCCACGCAATCAGCCTGATGAATACGATTAGTGTAATACGGAGGGTCTTGTTGCACCGCCCCGCCCTGCATGGCCATTCTTATTAAATATTCTCGACCTGGCCCGTATATCCCCGAAAATCTTACCACGATATTTTTTGCACTTAAGTCGGTTAAGCGTTGCTCTGCCTGCCTGATATATCCACTAGTAAGGTTTTGCGGTTCTGCAATACTCTCTTCATCTACCCATTCACCGTGGGTTTGCCCATACACACTAGTGGATGACACAAATATCCACTGTGGATTAGCGGATGCCTGCTCAAAAACACGCAACAAATTATTAAGCCCCTGCTCATACACAGCTCTATAACTATCTGGATTTCTGCCATCGGGTGAGACTATAAAATACACCACATCAAAATCGGTCGGCATATATTTAAGCTGTTCTAACTGGGCAATATCTGCGGCAATATAGTGAATATCGGCTGAGGGGCTTTTGGGTGGCGTTCTTTTAAGCCCTGTGACTCTATGGCCTTTAGCACTTAATTCTTCAGCTAACTGTAAGCCAATCGATCCACAACCCACGATTAATAGTTTTGCCATGGCTTTTATAATCGATTGATCAACTGTAATTCTTGCGGATACGGCGACATATAATAAGATTCTTCTATATAGATGTCTGGAGACTTACGAAAGTGATGTTTAAGCAAAGTAATGGGCACAATTAACGGAATTTCGCCTTGACGATAGCGTTCGATAATCTCACACATTTCCGCTTTATCATCAGCCAATAATTCCTTTTTTAAATAACCCTGAATATGCTGTAACACATTCACATGCTGGCCACGATTAACCACCGATTTAAGCAAGGGCATTAAGATGGCAATATATTGCTCAGCAACTTGTGACACATTTTCTTTAGTCACTGTTGCCAATAACTGACCCAATTCACGATAATCACCATGACTCATAATGATTAATTTATGTCGCGCATGAAAATGCGTCAGCTTTTGCGGCGTAAGGCCCTCAGCCAATAATTCTTTCCAACGATGTAACACATAGACACGCTGAATAAAGTTCTCACGCAAACCAGCATCGCCCAAACGACCCTCTTCTTCTACTGGCATTAATGGATTATTACGCATCATTTCTTGGGCATAAATACCAAAGCCTTCGCGGTTAGGTTGATGATTACCTGAGAAGACTTTTACACGAGTCATACCGCAACTAGGTGAATCCTTTTTTAAAATATAGCCACATAACTCGGCATGATGGTCTTTTAAGCTCGCGGCATACTCGGTTAATGGCGCTGTGACATCTAGGTCAGGATTTTTAATCCCCACACAGCGAATCTCATTATTTTGTTTAACTAAATGAATCGTAGGACGAGGAATACCTAAACCGATGGCAACTTCTGGACAATAGGATTTAAACTCAAAATACTCGCTTAAAGTACCGTTGATATAAGAATCACGTTTATGTGAACCATCAAACCGGACTAATTCGCCTAATAAACAACTACTTATACCAATAGGAATTTTTTTCATATTTCTGTATCTATTTCTTCAATTACGATGGCTTTGGATTGGCCGGTTAAGGGTTGAGCTTCTGGTACTGCTGACTCAACTTTAACCACTCTAATCTTACGGGTGGTGGGTATCATCATTTTAGTAAACTTACGATTTTTAAACCAGACGGCTACTCTAAATAACAGTAATAAAGACAAGATTATTAAATAGAAAAAAGGCTCTGCCATATTGCCTTTAAGTTGCCAGTAATAATGAATAATAACGGCAACCGAAGCAATGTAGATACTACGATGTAACTTTTTCCAATTTTTACCCAATTGCTTAACCATAAACTTTGGTGTGGTAATCGCCATGGCAAAGATAAGCACATAAGCCAAAACTCCAAACCATATATAAGCGCTTTGGATAATATCGATGGCAATAGCGCCCCACGCTAAGCCTTGATCGATCCACACATAAACTATCACATGCAAACTGGCATAAAAGAAAGTATATAAGCCCAATAACTTTCTATATTGGGCCATGCCTCGCCATTTAGTGAAGGTCTGTAACGGGGTCACACACAGCGTTAGCCACAATAAACGCAAGGACCAATCGCCTAAACGAATATGCAGAGTTTGGATAGGATCAGCACCTAAATTATCCGTCACTAAAGCCATGCCAATACTAAGTAAAGGCAACAAACACAGGCTAAAGCATAAATAATACGGTGTTATAAATCTTGAAAACATCAGAAGAAATGTCGCAAATCCATATCACTATACAAACTTGCGACTTCTTCTGCATAACCGTTAAATAATTCTGTTTTACGACGTGGGGTAAAAAAACCAGCTCCCAACACTCGTTCACTACTTTGGCTCCAACGCGGATGCGGCACCTCTGGATTTACATTTGCATAAAAGCCGTATTCACCCGGGCCAGATTTGCTCCATGAACTGAGTGGTGGATTTTTAACTAATTCAATTTTCACAATTGCTTTAATACTTTTAAATCCGTATTTCCATGGCACAACTAATCTTAAAGGCGCGCCATTTTGTTTAGGCAGAGCCTCACCATACATGCCCGTCGCCAGTATGGTTAGAGGATGCATAGCTTCATCTATTCGTAAACCTTCTACATAAGGCCATTGCAACATATTGTTATCTTTCTGATTTGGCATGTGGCTTGGGTCAAACAAAGTCGTAAACTTGACAAACCTTGCACTCGATAAAGGTTTAACTGTTTTTAACAGATTAGCTAAAGAAAAGCCTACCCAAGGCACGACCATAGACCAAGCCTCTACACATCTAAACCGATAGATATATTCTTGTAAGCTTTGTTGACTTAATAAATCTTCTAAATGATAAACCCCTGGTTTTTCTACTTCACCGGTAATTTCAACTGACCATGGGTCCGTAGGCAAAACTTGCGCTAACGAAGTAGAGTCTGATTTATTAAAGCTAAATTCGTAATAATTAGTATGATTTTTAACGATATCAGACGGCGTTGCTGTTAAAGGCGCTTTAGGTTGATAGCCTTTGCTAATACCTTGCCATTTAGTGTCGTTTGCATCAACAATCCGAGAATAGGCACCTGAACCCGTTAGGCCCATGGCCAACATCGCTTTAATTATTTGCCGACGCTGATTAAAAACGCTCTGTTCGGTAATCTCAGAACTAGGGATACTTTTATGAGTTTTAATGATCATTTAGACTTACCTTTTGGGATTCTGCCTAACAGTTTTCTAAGCTTTACTTCAGTGATAAAAGCCAAAGAGAATAATTGAATAAAATTGTCCGCTTGGATTATATCTAGTCCTATATGCTCAGGCACTAATTCTTTACGAGTACCAAATAATCTATCCCAAAAAGAAAACACGATACCGTAGTTACTGTCATGTTCTGAACGCTTTTTGGAATGGTGGGTTCTATGCAAAGACGGTGTGATGAAAACGTTAGAGATTTTATCTTCATTAGGCACTTGAATATTGGCATGATGAAATAAGATAAAGAATAGTTCAACGATTTCAATGGATAATACCAAATAAGCATCCACACCTATCAGGACAACGAAAACACACTTGTAAACTATTTCAATAAGCAAATCAAATACATGAAACCTGAAGCCAGTAGATACATTAAAGCCTTTATCACTGTGATGCACTTTATGAAAACGCCATAAATATTCAGACTTATGACTCACAAAATGCCAAACATAAATTGCCAAATCAAAAAGAGCAAAGGCCAACAGCCACTTTATTGGGCCATTATCTAGGCCACTTAGTAACCCATGAGAAGCAAATTGTTGAGCTACTAAAAACAATGAAGACGCACTAAGCGTACTTAATATTAAATTATTAACTAAGAACGCCGTGGTATTGGTAGAAAAAGATTCTTTAAAAATCTTGGCTGGAAAGTCACGAAACGGATGCTTTTTTTCCATAACCACCAGCACAATAAATGCAATGATGGCCAAACCAAATAAAGCCTCATTAAAATACAAACCTCCATTTGTCGAAACTGTTTCTATTTCATTCGCATTCATTGGGCATCACTCTTCTCAAGACGGTAACTGGATTATTTAGAACCAATAGCCTGTAACAAAGCATTCAATTCTTTAATTTCATTATTAGAATCAACTTGCTGAGTTATATCGTATTGCACACCTAAATAATAAATAACCCGATGTTTCTTATCAAATAGTGGGGTAATTTTTAATCGATTATGAAATAAAGAGCCATCTTTCTTATAATTTCTAAGCGTAACTTCTACACCTTCATGTTTGCTCATGGCTTCAGAAATAATGAACCGTGCCGGTTGGTCTCTATCTTCACCTTGCAAGAAACGACAATTCAAGCCAATGATGTCTTCTTGCCCATAACCTGTTAAACGTTCAAAGGCTTTATTAGCATAAACAATTGGCGCATCCTCCAAATCTGGATCTGCTAAGGTTACTCCATTAACACACTCATCTAAAATAGCAGATAAGATTTGTGGGATTAATCCACTATCTTTTTCAACAATAAAAGGCATTTTTAAACTCCAATTCTTACAATTTAGTCGTACTGACTTGTTAATCTCGCTTAAGCGAGCATCAAATTCTTAATATTTTCTACGGTATTCTCTGCACCTTCTTCTATAGAGGCTCGAATCAACTTTTGAAAAGGTCGCATAAAAACCTCTATCTCTGACAGCTCAAATCGAAAAGTTAACTCGGTAGAATCTGACTCGTCAATGGCTTGAAGAACGTATTCGTGTTTATAAGGCTCATCAATACCTTTAAAGGTTAAGTTAACCACGGGTTGATAATCAGTAATTTCAAATACTGACTCAACTAAGGCACCTTGATCTGCTCTGACTTGTTTTGTTTTTGCACCCACAAAAAGTTTATCACCGTCTAAAGGTTCTAATTCCACAACTTCTGGCGCCCATTTAGGGTAATTCTCATAAAACCTATCCCCAATGAAAGCAAACACATCAGCGATGGATTTATTGATCTTAATAGTGGCCTCACCTGATATAGGTGAAGATGAATCAAAAGGAAATTTAATTTGCACTGCGATACCTCTCCGAGTTGAGGGTAACTCAACTTTAATTCGTCTTTACGAGTCTATCAATTAAAGTGACGCTACTGACGATTATAATTATTAAATTTTTTAGTAAACTTATCTTGAACAGTCTTAACTTACCCTAAATTTTTAAACTGGCAAATAAAAGCCTGAGAAAAACCATAAAAATTTTCTGATTAATACATGAGGACCTACAATTTTTTAATAGTTAAAATTTACAGTTGACACTTTTAAATATTATGGAAAATTAGAGCTTATGTTTTTTTTAAAGGTTAGTTAGTGGTGCTGTTATGACTTTCAAGATATTTTTTTACATGCTTTTTATGACACTAAGCGGTGCAAATCAAGCCGATACGCTAAGTAAAAAACTGTTACCACCCTGTCAAGAAATACCCAATTGCCTAAGCAGCGAAACCCCAGAAAGCAAACAATATATAGAGCCATTTAAAATTAAAGGTAATTCAGATAAAGCCTGGGCTAGTCTTAAAGACGCCATAAATCACCAAAGTCGTTTTAGTATCACGCACGAGAGTGCTGATAATATTCATGCAGAAGCTACTAGTCTAATTTTTAAGTTTGTAGACGACATTGACTTTTGTCTTGATAAAGAAAACAATGCCATTCATGTTCGGTCTGCATCTCGCACTGGCCATATTGACTTTGGCATCAGTCATAAACGCATTGAAGCATTACGCGTTCAATTACAAAAAGCTGATTTAATCGGATAAACTGCTTTTTTATTACTAATCTAATTATTTTTAATGTCCCTATACGCAAACTCTGTTTTTATCTTTCGTCGTGATTTGCGTTTACAAGATAACACAGGACTCAATCAAGCCTTAAAACAATCTGCTCAGGTGTTGCCGTGTTTTATCTTTGACCCTAGACAGATTGAGCCACATCCCTATCAAAGTAAACCGGGCTTAAAGTTTATGTTGGAATCGATCAAAGATCTTCAACAAGACTTGCTTAAAATCAATGCCGAATTAGGTTTCTATAATGAATTACCTGAAACTGTTTTAAAGCAACTCATTAAAGACCATGCGATAGAAGCCGTATTCATTAATCGAGATTACACACCTTTTAGCCGTCAACGCGATTATCAGTTGGGTTTAATATGTAATGAGCTAGGGCTTAAACTACATGTGTGTGCTGATGCCTTATTAACAGAACCAGAACAGGCTGTTAAACAAGATAACTCCGCTTATAAAGTGTTTACGGCTTTTTATAATAATGCAGTCAGGTTTCCAGTTGCTTTACCAGAAGCGCTATCTAAGACAAACTTTGTTTTACCTAAAACAGCCTTTAATTTAGACACCCTGAATTATCCTGACACGCATTTAGATAAGACTGCGATACTCGGTGGGCGCCAACAAGCTTTGGATATTTTAAATGATATCGATGCACAAGCCGATTACACCAATACCCGAGACTTCCCTAGCCTAAATAGCACCAGCAAATTATCCGCGCACTTAAAGTTTGGTACTTGTTCAGTCAGAGAAGCTTATTACGCAATTGTTGAGGCTTTGGGTTCAGAACATCCTTTATTACGGCAATTGTACTGGCGTGACTTTTTTACGCATATTGGGTATCACTTTCCCAAAGTATTTGGCCATGCGTTTATTGATAAATTTGACGCCTTGCAATGGCAAAATAATGTTGAGCATTTTAAGGCGTGGGCAGAAGGCAGAACCGGCTTTCCTATTGTGGATGCGGGGATGCGAGAACTAAATCAAACCGGCTTTATGCATAACCGTGTGCGTATGATAGTCGCGTCTTTTTTAGTTAAAGATTTGCACATTAGTTGGCGTTGGGGCGAACGGTATTTTGCGCAACATTTAGTCGATTACGATCCCTGTGTTAATAACGGTAATTGGCAGTGGGCCGCCTCAACAGGTTGCGATGCTCAGCCTTACTTTAGAATATTTAACCCTTGGTTACAGCAACAAAAGTTTGATGCTAACTGCCAATATATTTACCACTGGCTTCCTGAGTTAAAAGGTTACACGGCTAAAACGATTCATCAATGGGATAAAAAGCACCAAGCCGGCGCTTACCCCGCACCTATGATTGATCATGCCATTGAAAGCCAATGGACTAAAGCTTGGTTTAAAGAATCTGCTGGTGCTGAGCAACTAGAATAGATCCCATCACCAGAAGAATATTTAAAACTGCAACACTGAACACCAAGTTATATTTTAGGCTCAAATAATGCCTTATATTGCCGAGCAGATGCCTCAATATCATCTTTATCAAAAAGCCCACCAATAACCGCTAATAAATTAGCACCTGCGTTTAATAATTGCCCGGCGTTTTCTGGCAATATGCCACCTATGGCAACAGTAGGAACGGAGATTTTAAGTTTTGCGGCTTGCAGAGTTGTTAATTCAGCGGGAGCTGCTAAAGGTTTTGAATTAGAAGGGAAAAATCGCCCAAAAGCCACATAAGTAGCCCCTTGCGCTTGCGCCTCTAAAGCACGTTCTACGGAGTTATAACAAGAAGCACCAATAATGGCTGTGGCACCTAAGCGAGCTCTAGCATGAGCAATTGCGCCATCTTCTTTACCGATATGCACACCATCGGCCCCAACGGCCATAGCTAAATCCACATCATCATTAATCAATAAAGGTACATTATTCTCGTGGCAAACCTTAACTAATTGGGTGGCCAAAGCAATCGCATCCACTGGATTTTTATCTCGATATTGCACAACAACGGCACCACCTTTAATGGCGGCAACCACTTCTTTAATGATGGTATCTGCAGACTTGTTATCAGTTTGCGTAATGGCATACAGCCCTTGGGCTGGAAACTTCAAGATTCATCCTCCATCCAAAATAAACGATTGGGAATAAATTGACCATTACCAGGTCTATACGCATCATTTAAAGAATTCCAGGTATATTCCTGTGCTTCCATTACCGCCTGAATCGGTTCTAAACCATGGGCCATTAAAGCCGCAATACTGGTCGCTAAGGTACAACCCGAGCCATGATAACTGTGTGGCAATCTATCCCAAGTATAAGTTTCCCAAATTTGGTTATCATAGAACAGCTGATTACTCACCGCCGGTGTTGATTCGTGCGTACCGGTAATTAAGACATACTCACACCCTTGAGCCAACAACTCTAAACCACACTCTTCTAAATCATCTAGCCCTATCAAACGGCGAGCTTCTTCACTATTTGGTGTTAATACCGTGGTGCAGGGCAATAAGAGCTCAACGATTTCTGTTATTAAATGATCATTAGATAATTCAGTACCACCACCCGCCGCTAAAACAGGATCTAAAATAACCGGAATATGCGGATGTGTTTTTAAAATCTCATGAATTGCGTAAACCGTCTCATGATGCCCAATTAAGCCAATCTTAATGGCATTGACGGTTAAATCAGCCAATATGGTATTAGCCTGAGAGATGATATTTTCTGGGCTTTGGGGGATTAACTTTTTTACATTGCGGGTATCTTGTTCAGTTAAGGCTGTAATAACACTGGCAGAATGGCATTGATGACTCACTAGAGTTTCAATATCGGCTTGAACTCCGGCCCCACCACTAGGATCGTGACCAGAAAATGAAAGTACCACAGGACGGTGTGTAGACATAAAATATCCAAATCTAATTTTATCTACTTTCTAATGGTGCCCCGAAGACGATTCGAACGTCCGACCTGCCCCTTAGGAGGGGGCCACTCTATCCAACTGAGCTACCGGGGCTTTGAAAGATGATATTTTACCATAATCCAAAATTGTAAGAATTAGCTTTTATATCCACTAACTCTTAACAAACATAGGAGTTTAATTATTCTAATTCCAACCCATCTACGCGCTGGAAACCTCTTGGGAGATGCAAGCCTCTTTTAGCTCTAGCACTTGAGTAATGGGCAATATCTGCCGATTTTAAACTTAAAAAGCGCTTACCAGAAATTACTTTTAAATTGCAACCTTCTGGAATAGGTAATGCCGCAACTACTGCATCTGTGCCTGAGCTTAAATCACCTGCCGGAATTTGTATTAATTTATTGCCTTTACCGCGCGCTAAAGCAGGTAAATCTGCTACGGGGAAAATTAACAATCGACCTTGTAAGGTAACGACCGCTAATAAATCAGATTCACTTTGCACCCATTCTGGCTTTAACACCTGCGCACCATCGGGTAGCGTAATCAATAATTTGCCGGCTTTATTTTTACTAGCCAACTCTTTTAGCTGAACTCTAAAACCATAGCCATAATGACTGGCTAATACATACCAATCATCTGGATTACCGGTTATTAAATGACTAAATAAAGCACCAGCCGGCGGATTAAATCGTCCAGTTAAGGGCTCACCTTGGGTTCTTGCAGACGGCAAATCATGGCTAGAAGTACTATAAGCCCGACCTGTGGTATCTAATAAATATATAGGCTGTGTAGATCGGCCTTTAACAGCACTTAAATAACTATCACCCGAACGGTAGTTTAAGCTTTCGACATCTATATCATGACCCTTAGCCGCTCTTATCCAACCCTTTTGAGACAAAATAATCGTTAAGGGTTCATTGCTAATTAACGAGGTTGTTTCTAAGGCAACAGCCGCAACTCTTGAGACTATGGGTGAGCGACGCTCATCACCATATTGCTCGGCATCTCGTTCAATTTCTTTTCTTATTAAACGATTAAGTAGTAATTTTGAACCTAAGGTTTTTTCTAATGCAGCACGTTCTTTTTCTAAGGCATCTTGTTCGCCGCGGATTTTCATTTCCTCAAGCTTAGCAAGATGTCTTAACTTTAATTCTAAAATCGCCTCGGCTTGTATATCCGTTAATGCAAAGCGTTCCATTAAGACGGGCTTAGGATATTCTTCGGTACGAATAATCGCTATCACTTCATCTATGTTTAGATAGGCAATTAATAATCCATCTAAGATGTGTAATCTAGCAATAACCTTATCTAAGCGATACTGCAAACGCCTACGCACAGTTTCGGTTCTAAACGCCAACCATTCAACTAAGATTTCTCTAAGACCTTTTACTTTTGGCTTGCCATCTAAACCTATCATGTTTAAGTTAACACGATAGCTTTTCTCAAGATCAGTTGTGGTAAATAGATGCGACATAACCGCATCAACATCTGTGCGTTTAGACTTTGGAATAATTAATAATCGAGTTGGATTTTCATGATCAGATTCATCCCTTAAATCTTCAATCATAGGAAGTTTTTTTGCCAACATTTGCGCGGCAATTTGTTCTAATAATTTAGCCCCAGAGACTTGATGAGGCAAAGCGGTGATAATAATCACTCCGTCTTCTTCCTCATATATAGCTCGCATCTTTATAGAACCACCCCCTGTCATATACATTTTTTGTATATCTTCGGCTGAAGTAATAATTTCAGCTTCTGTCGGGTAATCAGGGCCTTTTATATGGGTGAACAAAGTTTCGACTGGGCAATCAGGCTCATCTAACAATTGAATACAAGCGGCGGCAACTTCTCTAAGATTATGCGGGGGTATATCTGTGGCCATACCAACAGCAATACCCATGGTACCGTTTAGTAAAATATTGGGTAACCGAGCAGGTAATAATATAGGCTCTTTTAAAGTCGCGTCAAAGTTATCAGCCCATTCAACTGTACCTTGGCCCAATTCACTTAATAAGGTATTGGCGTAACCTGTTAAACGGGATTCGGTATATCGCATAGCCGCGAAAGACTTAGGATCATCAGGAGATCCCCAGTTACCTTGTCCGTCTACTAATGGATAGCGATAGGAAAAACTTTGCGCCATTAAAACCATCGCTTCGTAACAGGCAGAATCGCCATGGGGGTGATACTTACCCAATACGTCACCGACAGTACGTGCTGATTTTTTATATTTAGCGAGAGCCGTCAACCCCAGTTCTGACATGGCGTAGACAATTCGGCGTTGAACGGGTTTTAAGCCATCTGCGATATTGGGCAGAGCTCGATCAAGAATAACGTACATGGAATAATCCAAGTACGCTTTCTCAGCAAAATCCTTTAAAGGTAATTGTTCAAAATTTTCTTGCAGACCCATTTAAAACTCTTCCTCTGATAACTCCACATAGAGAGCACGACTTCTTTCTAAACTTTCTTGGCGCATTTTTCTACGCATTTCAGCCGCCGCATAATGTTTCTTTTCTGCTTCAGTTTCTAAAATTAAACGCGGTACTTCAAATGATTTACCTTCTTCATCAATTGCTACCATAGTAAAAAAACATGACGTAGTATGCCGTTTTTCGTGGGTTCTTAAATGTTCTGCAACTACTTTGACGCCTACTTCCATTGACGATCGACCGACATGATTAACTCGCGCAAAAAATGTAACTAACTCCCCAACATTGACCTGTTGTTTAAAAAACACCTGATCTAATGCCGCTGTCACTACATAACTTTTACAGTATTTAGCGGCGCAAGCATAAGCCACCTGATCAAGCAACTTTAGTAACGAGCCACCATGGACATTACCCGAAAAATTCGCCATGTCTGGGGTCATTAAGACGGTCATGGTTAATGTTTTTTCTTGTTTAGGCATATTAATAAGAGAAAGTTTGAATAATATCAGCAAATAAAAGAATTTTTACACATAAAAAAAGGCAGCTATAGCTGCCTTTTTTAGTATACCAATAATCTGCAGATTAAAGTTTTTCTTTAATACGAGCAGCTTTACCAGTTAAGTCACGTAAGTAATACAACTTAGCACGACGAACATCACCACGACGTTTTACTGTAATTTCGCTTATTAATGGACTGTGTGTTTGAAATACACGCTCAACACCTGTGCCATGAGAAATTTTTCTTACAGTAAAAGCAGAGTTTAATCCACGATTACGTTTAGCAATCACTACGCCTTCAAAAGCCTGGATTCTTTCGCGCTCACCTTCTTTAACTTTAACTTGAACAACTACAGTGTCACCTGGATTAAATTCAGGAATTTCTTTTAATTGTTCTTTTTCCAGTACATCAATAATATTGCTCATCACACACCCTATTCAACTTCATTTTTAAATTGTCGCAGGAGATTGCTCTGCTCTGCACTTAAATTCTTATTTTCTAACAAATCTGGTCGTCTTTGCCAAGTTCTACCTAAGGCCTGTTTCATACGCCAAATACCAATTTCAGCATGATTACCACTTAACAAAACATCAGGAACCAAACGTCCTTCAAGTTCTTCTGGTCTTGTAAAATGCGGATAATCTAACAGACCGTTCATGTGAGAATCTTGCTGAGCCGACTCTTCATGTCCTAGCACACCCGGTAATAATCGGGTGATTGCGTCTATTACTATTAGTGCGGCTAACTCGCCACCACTAATAACATAATCTCCAATCGACCATTCATCATCACAGTCCATGTTGACGAAGCGTTCATCTACTCCCTCATAACGACCTGCAACTAAAATTAGTTGCGATACATCACATGCATCCGACAATAAAGCTTGGGTAATTGGCTTTCCTTGTGGACTTAAATAAACAACTTTAGAGCTTTTATTTCCAGTTTTTTTTGCCTGATCAACTGCATCATGCAAAGGTTGGTACTTCATAACCATTCCTGGTCCGCCACCATAAGGACGATCATCAACCGTTTTATGTTTATCGTGAGTATAATCGCGAGGATTCCATGTCGACAAACTAACTATTTCACGTTCAATGGCTCTGCCTGTTACTCCGTAACTAGCAGCATCTTTTATCATCTCTGGAAATAAAGTAATTACATCAAAACGCATCACTGTATTTAAAAATCAGGATCCCAATCAACAACCATAGTACCCAGAGCTAAATCTATATCAAGAATTGTTTCGCCTTGCAAAAACGGTATAACATGTTCTCGCTCACCTTTAACAATCACAACGTCATTTGCCCCAGTTTCCAACAAACTGTCGATGATTCCTAACTCAACACCTAAATCAGTTTTAACCGCTAAACCGATTAAGTCAGACCAATAATATTCACCTTTGGCTGCTTTGGGTAATTGTTCCGCTTTGATAAAAATCTCCCACCCCATAAGGTTTGCGGCTTGATCTCTATCCGTAACACCTTCAAGTTGAGCTACTAAGAACTTTCCTTGAAGATTACCATCGATAACTTTTAAAAGCTTATTTTCAGTGCCTTTCTTAAGCAACCACGGAGAATACTTTAAGATATTCTCTCTGGCTTCGGTATAGGAAAATACTTTTACCCAACCTTTAATGCCAAAAACGCCAGAAATTTTTCCAACGCTTATTTCAGTTGCTTTGCTCAATCTTTATGCTGCTGCTTTAATAGCGTCTTTAATCAATTTTGCTACGCGATCAGACGGTTGCGCACCGTTAGATTTCCAGTATTCAACACGTTCGCTGTCTAAACGCAATCTTTCTTCATTGCCACGAGCTAAAGGATTAAAAAACCCAATGCGTTCAATATAACGGCCGTCTCGACCGCTTCTGCTATCAGTTACAACAACGTGATAAAAAGGGCGATTTTTAGCGCCGCCTCTTGAAAGACGAATGGTTACCATCTATTTTCCTCAAAAACATTTAATCAAAAATTTAATCCGCCATTTTACGCGATTTTTAATATATGTGAAGAATAAATTGTAAATAATCAACTCTTAACACATTTTAGCTATTAAAATCGCGGTAAAATTACCTTCTCATACCACGCACATTGCTTTTAATTCCGCGCATCATATTTGTCATATTACCGGATTTAAATTTCTTCATCATTTTTTGCATCATCAAGAACTGTTTCAAAATACGATTAACATCTTGTAATTCTTGACCACTTCCTGCAGCAATACGTTTTTTACGGTTACCTTTAATTAAATCAGGATAACGTCTTTCTTGCATAGTCATTGAATTGATAACGGCAATTTGGCGAGCCAACATTTTGTCGTTAACTTTATCTTTCATTTCTTGCGGAATTGAATTGATACCCGGCAATTTATCCAGCATTGAGCCTACTCCACCCATACTTTGCATTTGCTGTAATTGCTCACGGAAATCTTCTAAATCAAAAGATTTTCCTTTCTGAATTTTACGGGCTAATTTTTCGGCTTTTTCTTTATCGACTTTTTGCTCAATCTCTTCGATAAGACTGAGCATATCACCCATACCTAAAATACGAGAAGCAAGACGATCTGGGTAAAAAGGCTCTAGGGCATTAGTTTTTTCACCAACCCCAATAAATTTAATCGGTTTACCCGTTATATGACGAATAGATAAAGCCGCACCGCCTCGTGCATCGCCATCGGCTTTAGTTAAGATGACACCCGTTAAAGGTAATGCGTCATTAAAAGCTTTTGCCGTAATTGCTGCATCTTGACCTGTCATTGAGTCAACAACAAACAAGGTTTCAACAGGATTAATTGCCGCATGCAGAGCTTTAATTTCACCCATCATTTCATCATCAACATGCAAACGACCTGCAGTATCGATAATGATAACGTCTAAGAATTTTCTTTTTGCTGCTTCAATTGCATTTTTTGCAATATCAACGGGTTGCTGAGATAAATCACTCTCAAAGAAATCAAGCTTTAATTCATCAGCCAACATTTGTAGTTGCTTAATAGCGGCTGGTCGATAAACGTCAGCACTCACCACACCTACTTTTTTCTTTTGATTTTCTTGTAACCAACGACCTAATTTCGCAACGGTAGTTGTTTTACCAGCACCTTGCAAACCAGCCATTAAGATAACCGCGGGAGGCTGTGCATTTAGGTTAAGACTTTCATTAGCTTGACCCATTACCTTAACAAGCTCAGACTGAACCAACTTGATCATTGCTTGACCCGGCGTCAAGCTAGTCTGAACTGCTTGCCCTAGAGCACCTTCTTTAACACGCTCAATAAAATCGGTAACGACTGATAATGATACATCGGCCTCAAGTAGGGCCATACGCACTTCGCGTAGGGTATCTTTTATATTATCTTCAGTCAGACGCCCCTGACCCTTTAGTTTTTTAAGCGTACTACTTAATCTATCGGTTAAATTATCAAACATATCGCTGTCTTTATTGTTTAAACTAAGGAAACTACCCGCCAGTACAAATGCGCTAGGACTATTTAATCTGGTATATTAACATAACAATCTTTAGCTTTGCACTCGTTGCAATGACAGAATAAATTAACACTGTAGACTTGTGGCTCTTAAATTGGGCAAATTTTTACTGGATACACTCTATATATACAATGATGAACGCGACTGCAATTGCCATACTATCTATATGCACCTACCTAAGCAGTGCTTTGCTAATTATTCAACATATCGATCGAAATCGCTTAAAAAAGAGCTCTCTTTATCTAGGATGGATAGGCGCGATTTCTCACCTTATCTATATAGGTATCATTTTTCAAAACAATGCAGGCTTTAACTTTAACTTTTTTAGCACTGGCTCTTTGGTTGCGATGATTATCGCTTTACTGCTATCAATAGCCACACTCAATAAACCTGTAGAAACATTAGGTGTTGCTATCTTCCCAATTGCAGCTGGTATGTTAGCCCTAGACCTTAAGTTTTCAGAGAACACCCAGGTTATTTCTCACTACAATTGGGAAATGAGCACGCATATTTTGACGTCAATTATTGCGTTTAGCCTTTTAAACATAGCCGCTTTACAAGCAATTTTATTAGCTGTTCAAGACCAACAATTAAAAAGCCACCCGCCTAAGCGTTTTATCCAATCTCTACCTCCATTACAAACGATGGAATCATTACTATTTCAAATGCTAACTACAGGCATTATTTTTCTTACTATTTCATTAGCAACTGGATTTTTATTTATAGAAGATTTATTTGCTCAACACTTAGTGCATAAAACTGTTTTGTCCTTATTAGCTTGGATTATTTTCACAGGATTATTAGTCGGAAGAAGATTATACGGCTGGCGCGGTATGACCGCGATAAAATGGACGTTGATAGGATTTGTTTTGTTATTACTAGCCTACTTTGGCAGTAAATTGGTGCTTGAACTTATATTGCATAAATAATCTTAATTATTTATTTTCATTCATCAAGGCCGAGCTAAATATACAAAATGTTTGTAACGTCTGATATGAAAACAGAATGAATGCTACATCCTCTCATTCAAAGACTTTGCTAACACTTGTCCTAACTGAGTCAAGCATTGACTTTGGGCTTTAACCATCAAGGCGTAATCTGAAGTTGAAGCCGGTAAACGACATTCAAAGCGCGTATCAATACTTGGTTTATCTTTAGGCTTAATAAACCATTGTGCAATCAACTGGCTTTGGCCTTGCGCATCAACTGTTAAATCTAAGATATCAACTCCCACTTGATAATCAATCTCTTGCCGCTGAGCCCATGGATATCTGATTAAATGCCCTGTATTTAACTGACCAGGTAAAACCTTATACAAGGCTAACAAAATATTTTGATCCAGCTTTTCAGCCCAGCGATGTTCCTCAGATAGGATGTATTGGTTATCAGAAACGGCAATCAACATTTGCGGGCGGTTTAAATACTCTGGAATCCTAATAGGACCTAGTCCAACAGTTACACTTTTTAAATTAACAGCAGATATGTCGTTTTTCTTAAGTCCAACGTCCGCTGATAATCTATAAAACTCAACGGGCTTTGCATCATGTGCACAAGCTGTAATAAGCCCACTTAAAACCACTACTGTCATTACCCGACTCAACTCAACAGAAATCTTAAACTTTTTGTTTAATCGCATCACACTACTCCTTGCCTTTACCGTATATGATTGAATCAGGATGCCGCTCTAAATAATCGGTCAATTGTTTGGTAGATTGCGCGGCATCTCTTAACGCTTCAAGTGACTGCCATAAAGGCGCATCGGGAGCGGCTAAAGCCTCAACAGCACCCACGGCGTGCTTAGACTCTAATAAAACACTGGTTGCCGCACCTAAGGTTTTCTCTGTAGAAATTAAAATAGGTTTTATATCTTGAGAAAACTGGTTAACCATAAAACGTGTATCTGTCATCGTACCATTTAGATTTGCCACTAAAGGCGTTAAATCACGATTAAGGTTTTCTATTAGAACCGAGGTTTCTTTTAATGTTTTACTTAAAGTTGCACGATCTTTCTTTAACTCCTCTGACGTTGCCATAGTTCGCAGTTCTTTTAAGGTAACAGCAAAATCATTCACGATTTGCTCTATGGGTAACTGTTTAATATTAGTTAACACTTCTTCTGCTGCATCTTTAATTTGATCAACAGCTGAAGGCACTGCCGGGAGTTCTGGCAGACCTTTGTAATTAGTCCCTATCAATTTAACGGGGGTATTACGATAGAAACTAAACTCAACATATAACAAACCAGTCAATAAACTCTGGGTTTGTAATTGAGCCTTTAAGCCAGCGTCAATAAATTGTTGAGCGCTTTTCTTACGCTCTTCTAAACTATCAGCCGCATGAAAAGGATGACCTGTTGAATCCAGCACGGCCTCTGGATCAATTTCAATAACAACTGGCTTGGTTATTTTACGAGCATCTTGGGCAAGTTCTAACGAAATTTCTTTAACTGTGCCAATTTGCACACCTTGCAATTTAACTGGCGCACCTACATTAAGGCCATTTAAAGCAGAATCAAAAAAAATCACATATTGCATTTTTTTCTTTAAAAATTGACCACCGCCAAACACCAAAACACCAATTATTAATAAAATTAAGGCGCCTACTAAAAAGGCTCCAATAGCAAAAGGATTAGCCGGCTTACTCATAATGCATTGTGCCCCTGAATAGTTGTGTTATGTGAGTTATGCTTTTCCATTTCGCCTCTTGTCAAAAATCGTATCACCTTAGGATCAGTGGACTCAGCTAATAATAGTTTAGGCGAACCTCCAGCAATCATCGTTTTAGTTTCCGCGTCTAAAAATACAGAGTTAGTTCCAATAGCAAAAATACTGGCCAATTCATGGGTCACCATCACAATGGTCGATCCTAAGTTATCTCGTAAACTTCTAATTAAATCGTCCAAAAGTTTAGCACTAATAGGATCCAAGCCAGCAGAAGGCTCATCAAAATATAATATTTCGGGATCTAAAGCCATCGCTCTGGCTAGCCCCGCACGTTTTTGCATGCCACCACTAATTTCTGAAGGGTAATAATCTTCAAACCCAGCCAAACCTACTAAAGCCAATTTATAAGACACAATATTGCGAATACGCATTGCCCCTAACTTAGTATGTTGAGATAAAGGTAAGGCGATGTTTTCTGCTAATGTCATTGAGCTTAATAAAGCTCCACTTTGAAACAACACGCCCGTTCGCCTCAAAATTCGTTGTCGAACATTAATATCAGCTTCCCAAAGACTTTCAGTGCCATAAAAAACTTGGCCTTTTACGGGGCTTTGTAAACCAATAAGATGCATCAACAAGGTACTTTTACCGCAACCACTCCCCCCCATAATGATAAAAATATCACTACGATTAATTGTGAAATCTAAATCCCGCTGAATAACAAAATCGCCATAGGCCATGGTCATATTTTTAATACTTAAACAGACTGAGCTCATGATTTAGATTCCTATACGATTACAAATCAGAGTCATTGTTGAATCAGCAATGACAATAAATACAATACAAGTCACTACCGCAGAAGTTGCTGCCTTGCCCACAGCCGAAGCACTTCGACCACACTGCATACCCCGCATACATCCAGATAAAGCAATTAAAATTCCAAAAACCGAACACTTAGTCACACCAACCATTAAATCTTTTAAATGCACCGCATCAGCTGTCCGATTAAAATACTCTAAGAATGACACATCAAAAAAACCGACTGTCACTAAAGACCCACCAATAATGCCCATTAAGTCCGCATAAAGACAAAGCATAGGCATAATTAAAATGAGCGCTAAAATGCGAGGTAATACTAAAAACTCCATAGGTTTAAAGCCCATGGTTTTAAGGGCATCAATTTCACTATTTACTTGCATCGTGCCTAATTGGGCAGCAAAAGCCGCGCCGGTGCGCCCTGACATAATAATAGCGGCCATAAAGCCACCCATTTCTCGAGTCATCCCTAAACCCACCATATCAGCGATATAAATTTGCGCACCAAACAAAGCTAACTGTAGAGCACCCACAAAAGCTAAAATCAAACCGATTAGAAAACTAATAAGAGTAATAATTGGCACTGCTGAAGGACCACAATCCTGAATATTAATCCATAAATCAATCCGCCGAAATCGCGCTTTACCTAACAATAAAGCCCAAAGACTCAGCGCAGTTTCGCCCACAAAAGTGCATAAAGTAGTGGCCTCTTTAATAACGGCCAAAGCGCCATCACCTATCCATTCTAACCAATGCCGTTTTGCATCAATACGCTTAGCATCAAGTCGCTCAGGAACTGTATAAACTAGTTTTAATAAGCCCTGTATGCCCTCGGGTAAAGTACTCGTATCTACCTCAATACCCTGATGATGTCCTTGATCAATAACTCGGATTAAATCTGTCATTAACAGACTATCCCAATGCCCTAAATTTTTAGTGGAGAAAATCACCCGTTGTATCGAGGAACCCTTAAGCATCTGATCTAACAAAGGTTGTAAAGACGGCGCATTTGCATCCAAGACCCAATCACCCAGCAAAGCAAGTACTAGTGTTGACGCTTGTTGTGTTATCTTTATTTCACAAGGCAGATAATTTACATTCATAACTAAACAAGTAAATATGATTAAAGTTCATTAAATTTTGTGCTGTATTTTTAATAAAAACATAGCATATCGCCATGACAAAATCATTAAAGTCATTAGCGCCCCGACTTTTCCCAGCGAGACAACACGGTTGCCGCAATACTATTGCCTAACACATTCGTTGCACTTCGCCCCATATCTAATAATTGATCAATCCCTAACAATAACAATAAACCGGCTTCTGGTAATTGAAACATTGATAAAGTCGCGGCAATTACAATTAAGGAAGCTCTAGGCACACCCGCCACGCCTTTACTAGTAAACAACAACACTAATAGCATCAAAAACTGTTCGCTTAAAGGCATATCTATGCCATAAGCCTGTGCGATAAAGAGTACCGCAAAAGTCATGTACATCATGCTGCCGTCTAAATTAAACGAATACCCCAGCGGTAACACTAAACCACAGACTTTTTTATCACAACCATGACGATCCAATTGTTCTAGTAATTTAGGATAAGCACTTTCACTACTCGCGGTACCAAACGCTAAGAGCATAGGTTCACGAATATGCTTCAGCAAACTAAAGATACTAGACCCCACAAACAGAAAGCCCACAAAACACAACAATAAACATAACAACACTAAGCCAAAATAAAACTCACTAATAAATTTGCCATAAGTGAGCAACACACTTAAACCTTGCTGCGCAATAACCGAAGCAATCGCAGAAAACACAGCGATAGGCGCATATTTCATCACATAAGCAGTCACCTTTAACATGATATGCGCTAACGAATCTAAGACTTTAACAATGGGTAAAGCAAGCTCTCCGATAGACGCACAAGCCACCCCAAAAAACATGGAGAACACGACGATTTGTAATATTTCATTACCCGCCATCGCTTCTGTAATACTTTTAGGCACGATATGCGCTATAAAATTAGCTAAAGTCGGTCGAACTTGCGCCAAACCCGTTTCAGCATCTAAGGCCGGCAACTCAATCACCAACGATCGCCCAGGCTCCAAAATATTTACCAATAACATCCCTAATAACAAACTGCTAATGGATGCCAAAAAGAACCAGAGCATGGCTTTAATACCAATACGGCCCACCGTTTGAATATCACCCATTTTAGCGACACCTACCACTAAAATAGAAAACACCAAGGGAGAAATAATCATCTTAATCAAGCGCAGAAAGATATCTGTTAATAAGGTGAATACCTCAATGATTTGACCTAATAAGGGATTAACTGGCATTGATTCTGTCGCTGCCAAGGTCAAATTAAGTAACTCACCCACCAGCACACCCATGAGCAAGGCGATACCTACATAAATAGTTTGGCGATTATTTTGCGGAAGTTCTGACGGCGTATCCAAGACTAAAACCCTTAAGTGTTGTGATAATAGGTATTTAGTTTTAGTGTACTTTATAGCTCTACATTATTCTACAAACATCCGTTTATAAGTCGGCTAGCCCATGACTGAAAACCCGCATCATGATATGATTTCCTCTTTTGCAAAAAACTACCATGTCTGAAGACTACACCCTCGACCGTGATTATTCACTGGATGCCCTAAAGGTTCCACCCAACTCAATCCAAGCCGAACAATCGGTTTTAGGCGGATTGATGCTAGATAATCAAACCTGGGACACTATTGCAGACAGAGTTGTTGAAACTGACTTTTACCGTCGTAGTCATCAACTGATCTTCAGAAAAATTGAAGAACTCGCTGAAAAACAAATTCCTTTTGATGTCATCACCTTATCAGATGCTTTAAAAAGTATTGGTGAGCTAGAAAATGTCGGTGGCTTAGCCTATTTAATCATGCTGGCTAAGGATACCCCAAGTGCCGCCAATATCAGCGCCTATGCAGATATCGTCAGAGATCGCTCAGTTTTAAGACAACTGATTCATATTGGCACAGAGATCTCTAACTCTGCTTTTAATCCTGAAGGTCGCGATACCGCAGAACTCTTAGAGAATGCCGAACGGCAAGTTTTTCAGATAGCAGAACAACGCCAGCGCGGTCAAGCCGGTGGCTTTATCTCTATCAAACAATTATTATCCCAAGCCGTTGAAAAAATTGAAACGCTCTATGAACAAGAAGGTTCCGTTACTGGGGCCAGCACTGGTTTTAACGATTTTGATGATTTAACCTCAGGATTACAACCTTCCGACTTAATTATTGTCGCCGGCCGACCTTCTATGGGTAAAACCACAATTGCCATGAATATGGCAGAAAATGTGGCACTTAAATCAAAGAACCCCGTTGCAGTCTTTAGTATGGAGATGCCTGGTGATTCTTTGGCAATGAGAATGATGTCTTCATTAGGCCGTATTGATCAAAATAAAGTCAGAACCGGTAAATTAGAAGATGATGATTGGCCACGCTTAACCTCAGCTATTAATTTGTTAGCAGGCACACAATTATTTATTGATGATTCCCCAGCGTTAACCCCAACGGAAGTGCGTGCCAGAGCTCGGCGTTTAGCGCGTGAACATGGGCAACTGGGGTTAATTGTGGTGGATTATTTACAGCTCATGCAATCACCTTCAAGTGGCGATAACCGTGTACAACAAATTTCGGATATTTCTAGGGGTTTAAAAGCCTTAGCCAAAGAACTCAATGTGCCCGTTATCGCACTATCACAGCTTAACCGTAACTTAGAGCAGCGTCCTAACAAACGCCCAGTCATGTCCGATTTAAGAGACTCTGGAGCGATTGAGCAAGACGCGGATTTAATTGTATTTGTGTATCGTGATGAAGTTTATAACGAAGACAGCCCAGACAAAGGCATTGCCGAAATCATTATTGGTAAACAACGAAATGGACCATTAGGAACGGTTAGACTAACCTTCTTAGGACAATATACCCGCTTTGAAAACTTTGCCGGCACACCTTATAACTCTGGGGATTATGAATGATCCCAGCTGCTTATGCGGTACTTAATATAGATGCGGCAAAACATAACTTAGCACAAGTTCGTAAACATGCCCCCCATGCCAAAATTATGGCCGTCATTAAAGCTAACGGCTATGGACATGGCTTATTACGTATTGCTCAAGCCTTAAAGCCCGTTGATGCATTTGCTGTAGCCCGCGTTGATGAAGGCATTCGCCTACGTCAAGCCGGTATTAAAACCCCCATTACCGTTTTAGAGGGATTTAGTTGTAATGAAGAATTAGATGAACTTATACGTTATCAATTAGATGCCGTTGTGCATTCATCTTGTCAGTTGGAAATTTTTGCCCAAAGACCTGAAAAAAACCAACTGTCCATTTGGTTAAAAATGGATACGGGCATGAATCGTTTAGGCTTTAAACCCGCAGAATTTAATACTGTTTATGCACAATTACAAGATTGTGCCATCGTTAAACAGCCCATCAATTTAATGACGCATTTAGCGAACGCTGATATTAAGACGGACGACTCGTCTAGTGATCAAATCAGTTTATTTAAAGATACGATTAATAAACTGCAACTCAATACCGTATCCATAAACGAACTCAGCATTGCTAACTCGGCTGGCATTTTAGCCTGGCCTTCTGCTATTACAGATTGGGTTAGACCCGGTGTTATGTTGTATGGTATTTCACCGTTTGCAGACAGCACCGGTAGCCAACTTAACTTAAAACCCATCATGAGCTTACATTCACGTTTAATTGCTGTTAAACAATTAAACAAAGGCGATAAAGTGGGTTATGCAGGCACATGGATATGTCCGGAAGATACAAACTTAGGTGTTGTTGCCATTGGCTATGGGGACGGATATCCGCGCTATGCAAAAGCGGGCACCCCCGTTTTAGTTAATGGCCAACGTGTTCCCTTAATTGGTCGAGTTTCTATGGATATGATTACGGTTGATTTGGGATCACAGCCCAATGCCAAAGCAGGTGATCCGGTTACGCTATGGGGAGAAGATTTAGCCGTTGAAGAAATAGCACAATGTGCAGAGACGATTCCCTATACATTAGTCTGTGGTATCACTCAAAGAGTACAGATTGTAGAAAAATCTGCACTCTTAACAAGCAACTAAGTCATCATCATTTATAAATAATTAACTCTTCGCTTCAATTGCAGTCACTACTTTTTGCTCTGGTAATTCTAATTCAACTTTTAGTAAAGCATAGGCTAACGGCATAAATGGCGCTAATTGTGGAATAACCGGAATAGGAAAAGCTTTACCCAACACAAAAGCAAACGAATTATTTAACCAAGGCTTATTAGAACGCGCTGTTTGCAAAATAAATTTATACGCACTGTCTGGCGTCAATTACTTTGACCGGTTCGCGACAACTATCTTGTCCGGTTAGTGGTTAAAAAAATGCTATTTTTTTATGCTTTGTTTCTTTCGATAACTCTCTCCGTTTAATTCAATAATAGTGGCATGATGGATAAT
>JAPLRS010000019.1 GCA_026399015.1 Methylococcales bacterium
AAATAGTTTTCGGTAGAATTTCATTTAGAATTTGACGCATTTAGTATTTATCTATATTATTTGTCAGTTATGTTAAGTACATTACCCGAAACTATAGACCCACTTCACTTAGCCGATACGCGTGGTGAACTAAAGGGCCAATTACCCGTAAGCAACTTGGATCGTTTGACCGAGGTGCTTGTCGATGACTCAGGATCAGTACAGGTTGATCTATACTTTGGTCGAGAAGGGAAAATACCTAAAGTTGAAGGTAACATTAAAGCAGCTTTGCAATTGCAGTGTCAAAATTGCTTGGAAGCAGTTGAATGGTCATTTGATGGCAATATTAAATTAGGCATTGTTAAAACAATAGAACAAGCCAATCGATTGCCAGAAGACTTTGAACCTCTGATGCTCGAAGAAGAAAAAATTCTGCTTAACCACTTTATTGAAGATGAATTACTGCTTAACTTACCGGCATTTCCTAAGCATGAACATGAGTGTTTTGCTTTGGAAATCAAAACGAATACAAACGCACAATTAGTGAGTGAAGAAGCACCTTCACGTGAAAACCCTTTTGCAATTTTAGCCAAACTTAAAAAAACTGGAGAGTCATAATGGCAGTACAAAAAAGTAAAGTAACGCGTTCAAGACGCGGTCAACGTCGTTCACATGACGCATTAACAGCTAAGACATTATCTCAAGACCCTATTACAGGTGAAATGCACTTACGTCATCACGTTACCCCAGGTGGCTTTTTTAAAGGCCGTCAAATAGTTGCAGTAGCAGACGAAGAATAAATAAATCGTTCTGGAATGATCCCATGCCGAACCGCTCAGGGTTCGGCGCCCTTCAATTACCTCGGAGTTGTTCATCAGCGTGAGTTTAACAATTTCAATTGACGCAATGGGCGGGGATCAAGGTCCTCAGGTCACTATTCCAGCTTCATTGGATTGCTTGAAACACAATCCAAATTTAAAACTAATTTTAGTTGGCGATGAATCTGTCATTAAAGGCCTATTACCTAATGACTTAAGCCCTTATCAAGATAGACTCTCTATCCACCACGCTTCGCAACGCGTTGAAATGGACGAGTCACCTTCTAAAGCATTAAAAAACAAAAAAGACTCGTCTATGCGCGTAGCCATTAATTTGGTTAAAGAAGGCCAAGCAGATGCTTGTGTCAGCGCAGGCAATACAGGCGCATTAATGGCAACAGCGCGTTTTGTTTTAAAAATGATTCCAGGCATTGATCGTCCAGCCATCATTTCTACGTTACCTTCGATACACGGTCATACCCATGTGCTTGATTTAGGCGCTAATGTGGATTGCACCGCGGAACATCTATTTCAATTTGCTATTATGGGCAATGAATTAGTTAAGGCTGTTGAAGGCATAGAAAACCCAAAAGTTGGCTTGTTAAATATTGGCGAAGAAGACACCAAGGGCAACGAGCAAGTTAAAGCCGCCGCCAAATTATTAGAAGCTTCTAGCTTAAATTACATTGGTTATGTAGAGGGTAACTCTTTAAATGCCGGCCCAATTAAAGTAGATTTGATTGTCACAGACGGCTTTGTAGGTAATGTTGCACTTAAATCAATTGAAGGCGCCGCAAAAATGATCGGCACCACGCTTAAAGAAGCCTTTAGTAAAAATATCTTTACAAAAATAGCGGCTATTGTTGCTTATCCAGTGCTTAAATCTTTTAAGCAACGCATTGACCCCCGCTTGTATAATGGCGCCAGTTTTCTAGGCCTTAAAGGCTTAGTCATTAAAAGTCACGGCGGTGCAGATAGACTAGCATTTAAAACTGCCATTCATTTGGCCGAAGTTGAAGCCCAACAAGATGTTATAAAAAAAATAAGTGAGCAAGTTGAAATAACCTTAGCTCTTAGAGACATCGCATGATTCGTTATTCAAAAGTATTAGGCACGGGCGGGTATCTGCCCGACGAGATTCGCACCAATGACCAAATTTCAGAAACCGTAGATACTTCGGATAGCTGGATCATTGAACGGACCGGCATTAAAAGTCGACGCATCGCTGCCTCGCATGAAACTGCGGCCAGCATGGCTGAAACTGCTGCCAGACACGCCTTAGAAGCAGCTAAATGCGACCCCAGTGAACTTGATTTAATCATCGTCGCAACGGGGACACCGGAATATGTTTATCCAAGCACAGCCTGTTTATTACAACAACGCTTAGGCAATAAAAATGCCGCCGCCTTTGATATCCAAGCTGCTTGTTCTGGTTCTATTTATGCGCTAAGCATTGTTGATCAATTTATCAAATCGGGAGCGGCTAAAAAGGCTCTCATTGTGGGCACCGAAATTTGTTCACGCATTGTCGATTGGACTGACCGAAGCACTTGTATCTTATTTGGAGATGGAGCAGGTGCTTTAGTGATTGGCGCTTCTGATGAAGCGGGCGTTTTGTCAACACACATTCATTCAGACGGCGAATTTGAAGATCTTTTATATTGCCGCAATCCGCAAGTAAGCACTACTAAAGCTGAAGAAGAAGCCATTGGCTTTATCAATATGCGCGGCAATGAAGTCTTTAAAGTTGCTGTTAACACGCTAGGCCGTATTGTTGATGAAACCCTAGAAGCCAATAATATGGCTAAAGAAGAGATTGATTGGTTGGTGCCGCATCAAGCCAATATTAGAATCATCATGGCGACTGCCAAAAAATTAAAAATGTCTATGGATCAAGTGGTAGTAACCCTTGAACATCAAGGCAACACTTCTTCTGCCTCGGTATTATTAGCTTTTAATGAAGCCGTACGAGACGGTCGAATTAAACGTGGACAAGTCGTTCTCCTAGAAGCCTTTGGTGCTGGCTTTACTTGGGGTTCGGCTCTTATTAAATATTAAAATAACTAGTATTAACATGAGCACACACCCCGATAATTTAGCGTTTGTCTTTCCTGGACAAGGTTCTCAATCCATTGGCATGTTAGCAGACTTAAGTGCTAGCTATCCAGAAGTAAAGCATATATTAGAAAGAGCCTCAGATGCCTTAAGCATTGACTTATGGTCTTTAGTCAGCCAAGGCCCTGATGAAGAACTCAACCAAACTCAAAATACGCAACCCGCCATGTTAGCGGCAGGCTATGCTGTTTGGGAAATTTGGCGCCAACAAAGCGCAATACAACCTGCTTGGCTAGCTGGCCACAGCTTGGGTGAATATACCGCTTTGGTATGCTCGGGTGCATTATCTTTTGAAGATGGCATCAAATTAGTGGCTGCTCGCGGGCGCTTAATGCAAGAAGCGGTTCCGCCCGGCGTCGGTGCTATGGCCGCCATCTTAGGTCTTGAAGATCAACAGATTATAGATATTTGTACCCAAGCCGCTGAAACTGAAATTGTTTCCGCAGTCAATTTTAATTCACCAGGTCAGGTTGTTATTGCTGGCAATAAAGCCGCCGTTGAAAGAGCGATGGCAGCCGCGAAAGACGCTGGTGCAAAACGCGCACTTTTATTACCCGTCAGTGTGCCTTCACATTGCGCATTAATGCAATCGGCTGCCGATAAACTAGATAGTTATCTAAAAGCTATTGAGATCGTGACGCCCGCCATTAAGATTATACATAATGTCGATGTAGCTTCGCACGACTCACCTGATGCTATTCGAAGCATTTTAAAAGAACAACTTCACAAACCCGTGCGTTGGGTCGAAAGTGTCAATTATCTCCACCAAAAAGGTGTCACCCATATTGTAGAATGCGGGCCTGGCAAGGTGTTAATTGGCTTAAACAAACGCATTGTTAAAGACGCTGAACATTTCTCCATTTATAACTCAGAAACAATAAACACACTATTGGAGCAAATCAATGACTAAACAAATAGCTTTAGTAACAGGCGCTAGTCGCGGTATCGGTAAAGCAATTGCTGAAAAACTGGCTGAAGATGGCTTTTTTGTCCTAGGCACAGCAACCTCTGATGCCGGCGCTGATGCTATTTCACTTTATCTAGGCGACAACGGTAAAGGTTTTAAATTGGATGTATCCAATGCTGAATCCATTGAAGAAGTTATCAAAACGATCAATGATGAGTTTGGTGCACCTGCTGTCTTAGTCAATAATGCAGGGATAACCAGAGATAACTTATTAATGCGTATGAAAGACGAAGAGTGGGATGATATTATCAACACTAACTTAACGTCTGTATTTAGACTAAGCAAAGCGGTTCTACGCGGCATGATGAAAGCTAAAACCGGTCGAATTATCAATATTTCTTCAGTAGTAGGATCTACTGGAAATGCTGGCCAAGCTAATTATGCCGCTGCTAAAGCGGGCATGGTTGGTTTTGCTAAATCAATGGCCAAAGAAGTTGGCTCACGCAACATCACTATTAATACCGTTGCTCCTGGTTTTATTGATACGGATATGACAAAGGAACTGAGTGATGATATTAAAAACAACCTATTAGCGTCAATTCCATTGAATCGATTAGGTGACCCGAAAGAAATTGCTCATGCCGTTGCATTTCTTGCTTCAGCAGGTGCTAGCTATATTACAGGCGAGACTTTACATGTCAATGGCGGCATGTTTATGCCTTAATATGGTGACTTTGTTGTAATATTGAGTATAATTGCCACGCTGTCTAAGTTAACTAGACACGAGGTTTCAGTAAAAACTAATAACAATACCAATTTAAGTTCTAAAATTATAGACTTACTTTGTTTGAGGAAAAAAATTATGAGTAACATTGAAGAACGAGTTAAAAAAATTGTTGCAGAGCAATTAGGTGTAAAAGAAGATATCGCTAATGATGCTTCATTCGTAGACGATCTTGGTGCTGATTCTCTGGATACAGTTGAACTCGTTATGGCTCTTGAAGAAGAATTTGAATGCGAAATTCCTGATGATGAAGCTGAAAAAATCACTACCGTTCAGCAAGCCATCGATTACGTTGGTAAAAACGCGTAATACTGATTTTAAGTGGATGGGTATTAACTCATCCACTAATTTATAACATTAGAACTATCCTGTCCCAAAACAAGACACACTGTTTGTTATGGTATTTATCACAGTCTTTAGTTACCCTCCTCTTTATATTTCTAACGGTACATTACATTGAGCAAACGTCGAGTTGTAATAACTGGATTGGGTGCGGTTACCTGCTTAGCCAACACCGTAGCTGAAACATGGAATGGCATTATCAATTCCAAAAGCGGCATAACTCCAATTGATTCTTTTGATATTTCTCCATTTGCCACTACTTTTGGCGGAGTGATTAGAAATTTTGATATATCCCAATACATCGCTGACAAAGATGCTAAACGCATGGATGGTTTCATTCATTACGGCATTGCAGCGGGTTGCCAAGCTTTTGAAGATTCAGGACTTGAAGTCACTGAAGAAAATGCAGAACGAATTGGTGTAGCAATCGGCTCGGGGATAGGCGGTATTACTGGCATTGAAGATTGTTATGCAACCTATGACAAAAGTGGCCCCAGAAGAATTTCACCATTTTTCGTACCTGGCAACATTATTAACATGATATCTGGCAATCTATCCATTAAATATGGATTGAAAGGCCCTAACTTTGCGATTGTAACTGCTTGCGCAACCGGCACTCATAATATTGGCGATGCCGCTAGATTGATTGCTTATGGTGACGCTGACGTAATGATTGCTGGTGGTGCAGAACGCTGTACAACCTCACCTACTGCAATGGGTGGTTTTGCTTCCGCAAAAGCATTATCAAGACGAAATGATGATCCACAACATGCAAGTCGCCCTTGGGATAAAGACAGAGATGGCTTTGTATTAAGCGATGGCGCTGGCGTAGTTGTTCTTGAAGAACTAGAACATGCAAAAGCCCGTGGCGCAAAAATTTACGCAGAATTAGTAGGTTATGGCATGAGCGGTGACGCTTATCATATTACAACACCTTCCGAAGGTGGTGAAGGTGCAGCGCGTTGCATGAAAAATGCCTTACGAGATGCAGGCTTAAACCCAGAAGATGTTGACTATATCAACGCGCATGGCACTTCCACTCCTGCAGGAGACCTTGGAGAAACGCAAGCGATGAAAGCAGCATTGGGCGACCATGCTTATAAAACAGCTATTAGCTCAACTAAATCAATGATTGGACATATGCTAGGTGCGGCAGGTGGTATAGAAGCCGTTATATCAGCACTAAGCATCAAAGAACAAATTGCACCACCAACGATCAACTTGGACAACCAAGATCCTGAGTGTGACCTTGATTATGTTCCAAAGATTGCAAGAAACATGAAAATTGAAGTAGCCATGTCGAATTCATTTGGATTTGGCGGCACCAATGGAACTCTAATTTTTAAACGCTACCAGTAAAACATACCTCAAATTCTGATAAGTTCATGACCCTGGTAAATGGTATTCCTCAGGAGCACATTGAATTATCTGACAGAGGATTTCAGTACGGTGACGGCTTATTTGAAACAATAGCCGTCAAACAAGGACACCCCACTTTCCTAAGTCGACATTTAAATCGACTTAGCGAGGGGTGTAACCGTCTTCTAATCCCCGCACCCTGCCAAGAATTACTTCAAACCGAAGTCAAAGAACTGGTAACAAACTCAAAGAACGCTATTCTAAAAATAATAATCACACGTGGTTCTGGTGGCAGAGGTTATAGGCAACCCGACAACATAAATTCAACACGAGTTTTAAGCCTTCACCCTTTTCCTGAATATCCCACAGTATTTAAGGAACAAGGTATTTCCATACGATTTTGCAACACCCGCCTTGGTTTAAACCCTACATTAGCCAGAATCAAACATTTAAACAGACTTGAGCAAATTATTGCTAGGGCCGAGTGGTCAGATGATCAATCACAAGAAGGACTGATGCTTGATATAAATGACAACGTTATTGAAGGAATAATGACGAATTTATTCTATGTTAAAAATGACATCATATATACATCACCCCTAGTTTATACCGGAGTTGCAGGCATTATGCGTGGCATTATTATTGACTTAATAAGCACTCATAGTTTTAAGTTAATACTACAAGACTTTAAAAAAGCAGATTTACTTTCCGCTGATGAAGCGTTCTTATGTAATTCAGTCATAGGTATTTGGCCCATTAAATCTATTGGCTCAACACATTTCAATATCGGCTTAAGAACCAGACAGTTACAACATCTACTTGCTCAATATGAACACGAAGAAATCATCAGTCATCTATAAGACTGCGTCTGCAGGCACAATAATATTAATTATTTTTTGTAGTTGGGCTTGGATTGACTTCCATAAGGCCCTTATTGAGCCCGCCGTTATTGGTAATGCCGTTCTTATAGAAATAAACAAAGGTGATTCTTTTGAACAAATAACAACTAAACTTAGTAGTCAAAACGTAAAATTTAGACCTATTTGGCTAAGAGTTTTAGCTGTGCAAAATAAAGTCACAAAAAAAATTAAAACTGGAGAGTTTGAATTAACCACTGGAATGACAATCCCACAAATTCTAACTCATCTGGTCAATGGCAAAAGAAAGCAATACGCACTTACTATTCCAGAAGGCTGGAGTTTTAAAGAAATACTGCAAGAATTAGATAACTCGCTCAATATTGAGCACAGCATTAATGAAACAAATATTGATCAAGTCGTACAGCAAATAACAACTGATACTAAGGTCACCACCAAACTTACTAATCTTAATATTCCTGCAGATGAACTACAGAAACTCGAAGGCCTGATCTATCCAGACACTTATTTTTTTGAGAAACACACGTCAGATAAAGATTTATTAACAAGAGCATTAGATAAAATGCTGTCAGTATTGGCCGAGCAATGGCAAAACAAAACCGAAGGCTTACCACTCACAACTCCCTATGAGGCATTGATTTTGGCGTCTATTATCGAAAAAGAAACTGCACAAATCACAGAGAGACCTCTTATTGCCGGCGTATTTTCGCGCAGACTTAAAACAGGAATGCGACTACAAACAGATCCAACAGTTATATATGGTATGGGGGATAAATATGCAGGAAATATTACGCATCAAGATTTAATAACAGAAACACCTTACAACACTTATATAATAAAAGGACTACCACCCACTCCGATTGCAATGCCAGGCAGAGCAGCAATTTTTGCAGCACTACATCCAGATCAAAGCGATAATTTATATTTTGTTGCTAAAGGTGATGGGAGCCATGAATTTTCTTCGAACTTAACAGCACATAATATTGCGGTCGATAATTACCAAAGGAAAAAAGATGCCACGCGGTAAATTTATTACTTTAGAAGGTGGAGAAGGTGTAGGCAAAACCACAAACTTAACCTTTATAGAAAATTACTTAAAGCTACACAACATTTCAGTGGTTGTTACCAGAGAACCCGGTGGCACCTTATTAGCAGAAAAACTCCGCCAACTATTATTAGATAATGACAGCGAAACTATCACCGAGGAGGCAGAACTTCTAATGGTTTTTGCTGCCCGCGCTCAACATTTAAAACTTGTCATAGAGCCAGCCTTATCTAAAGGCCAGTGGGTACTTTGTGATCGCTTTACTGATGCAACATTTGCCTATCAGGGTGGCGGCAGAAACATGAAAATTAGCACCATTGAATGGTTAGAAACATTAGTCCAAGGCAATTTAAGACCAGACCTAACATTGTTACTAGATGCACCTATTGAGGTAGGTATGGAACGTGCGAGATCAAGAAATATTTTAGATCGCTTTGAATCAGAAAAAAAATCTTTCTTTGAACAAGTGAGACGCGCTTATTTATTACAAGCCGAACTGCATCCAGACCGAATCAAAGTTATTAAAACTAATCAGCCACTTGTGGATGTAGAGAATGAAATAGTAAATGTCATCGGAACTTTTATAAAATGACTCTCCAGCCTTGGCAAAAACATAGCTGGCAACAACTGCAGGACTATATAACACAAGATCGTGTACCACAGGCTTTACTCATATCGGGTGACAAAGGCCTCGGAAAAGTGCAGTTGGCCACTCAATTTGCGAATTCTTTGCTCTGCATTAACCCAACCAAAGATGCAGTAAACTGCGGTTGTTGTACTTCCTGTCATTTACTAAAAGCGCATACGCATCCTGATTTAATCAAAATTAGCCCAGAAGAAGTCGGGAAAAATATTACTATAAATCAAATTCGACAGTTAGTAAGTTTGTTAAGCTTAAAACCACAATTTGATAGATATCGTGTTGTGATACTTCACCCAGCAGAACAACTGAACAATGCTTCGGCAAACGCATTTTTAAAATATCTTGAAGAACCTACCGAACGCACAATACTTATCTTAGTAACAGACAGTGCAAGCAGACTACCAGCAACCATACTTAGTCGTTGTCAAAAGTTAAGCATTTCAAAACCAGACAAACTGACGACTATAAACTGGTTAAGAAATCTAAACCCTAAATTAACAGGAACTGAGGCAGAAGTTTTACATCAATTGTCACTAGGCTCGCCTTTTGAAGCACATCATTACGATATCACTAATATGATATCAACTCGTAATGATTGCTTTAACGCTTGGCTAGATATTGCACAACGATCACAACACCCAATAGTAATTGCAGAAAACTGGAATAAATTGACAGATGCTCCGCTGTTGTTCTGGATAACAACTTGGGTAGTAGATATGATTAGATGCAAACATCAAGCACCTACAAAATTGCTCTACAATCCTGACTTACAAAAATCACTCAGCTCTCTAGTAAAATCAACAAATATAAAAGAAATATATAAGTTATATGATTTAATTTTAAACTGTAGACTTAAGATTGATACACAGATAAATAAACAATCGATGTTTGAAGAAATATTAATCACTTGGCTAGAAATTAGTAAAGGTAACGTCTAAATGGACAGTAAAATGGATACAACTCACCTTCTTCTAGTCATAAAAGACAAGACCGATTTATATTCACTTTATATGCCATTCATAATTAATGGCGGCTTATTTGTTCCGACAACTGATGAATATGAAATGGGACAAGAAATTGTGCTAAAGATAAAATTACTCGATGAAATTACTGAAACGGTAATATCAGGAAAAATAATTTGGAAAACTCCCATACACCCTCAAAATTTTAAAATACCAGGCTTTGGCATCCAATTTAACAAAGATGACAACCAAGGATGTCTGATAAAAATCGAAAACTACCTTGCTGATTTCAAACAGAGCAGCATACCAACCAACACCATGTAAATATTATGCTAATTGACTCGCATTGCCACCTAGATCGAATTGATTTAACCCCATTTGAAAATGATTTCAATGCCTTCATGATCGAAGCAGAGGCTCAAAAAATCGAACACTTACTCAGCATTTCTATTGATTTAGAATCATATCCAAAAATGCTAGACCTGATAACAGAATATAAATGCATTTCTGCCACAGTTGGCGTACACCCGAATGTTGTAAACAAACAAGAACCCACAGTACATGATCTAATCGATTTAGGCAAAAATGATAAAGTCATTGGTATTGGGGAAACAGGATTAGATTACTTTCGTAGCGAAGGAGATTTAGAATGGCAAAGACAACGTTTCAGAAATCATATTAGCGCCGCAAAAGCACTCAATAAACCACTCATCATTCATACCCGAGAAGCAAGAAATGACACGTTGGCAATACTAAAAGAAGAAGGAGCAGAAGCAGTAGGAGGCATTATCCATTGCTTTACTGAAGACTGGGAGTTTGCAAAAGCAGCAATGGATTTAAATTTTTACATTTCTTTCTCAGGCATAGTTACTTTTAATAATGTAGACCAAATAATAGAAGTAGTTAAGAAAATGCCCAACGACAGGTTCTTAATAGAAACAGACTCCCCTTACCTAGCGCCTGTCCCTTACAGAGGAAAACCAAACTATCCAACATATGTGCATCGTGTTGCTGAAAAAATAGCTATAATTAGAGATGTTAGTAAAAACAAAGTCGCTGAAGACTCAACGCGAAATTTTTACGAGCTCTTTAAATTGGAGCATTAAAAAATAATAAACCTTATATTTGTAGAGATATTAAAGCAAACTCAAAGCCCAAAAAAGAGCTCTTTATAAACCTTTCCAAGATATAAAAAAACAAATATTCGACAATTAATCAATTGTTTTATATTATAATTAGCTTTATTTTACGAATGTATCGCGTAATGTATTGTGGAACTTTAGTCATTTGGCATTGACACATGTCCCCATTCTACTTTACAGTTATGTCCGCAAAACAAGTATGTAACCAACTATAACTATTAATAAAACCCTTCGGAGCACATATCATGGCAAAACCATTAATACAAATGGCATTAGATTCACTAGATTTCGACGCAACAGTTGGCTTAGCTACTTTAGTAGCACCTTATGTTGATATTTTCGAAATCGGAACACCATGCATTAAACACAATGGTATCAACTTAGTAAGAGAATTAAGAGCAAAATTCCCTGAGAAATTGCTTTTAGTTGACTTAAAAACTATGGACGCTGGCGAATACGAAGCAACTCCATTTTACGCAGCTGGCGCGGACATCGTGACAGTTTTAGGCGTATCTGGTTTAGCAACTTGCCAAGGCGTATTAAAAGCTGCAAACGCACACGGCGCAGAAGCACAAATTGATTTAATCAACGTTGAAGACAAAGTAGCTTGCGCAAGAGCAACTGCTGAAGCTGGTGCTCAAATTATGGGTATCCACACAGGTTTAGACGCTCAAGCAGCTGGCCATACTCCATTTGCTGACTTAAATGCAATTGCTGCATTAGGTTTACCAGTACGTATTTCTGTTGCTGGTGGCATCAAACAATCAACTGTACAAGACGTAGTTAGAGCGGGCGCAAACATCATCGTAGTTGGCGCAGCAATCTATGGCGCAGCATCTCCTGCTGACGCTGCTCGTGAAATTCGTGAATTAGTAGACGCGGTTTAATATGCATCAACAACTTATCATAGACAAGATTTCAGGAATCCTTGAAGCTACAGATGATGGGTATGATGCTCAGTTGACCCAATTATTAGACGGTGCAAAACGCATATATATTGCGGGAGCAGGTCGTTCTAAATTAGTCGGCAATTTCTTTGCGATGAGATTAGTGCACGGTGGCTATGATGTCAGCGTTGTTGGTGAAATTGTTACACCAAGCATTAAAGACGGTGACCTATTAATCATTATCTCTGGATCTGGAGAAACTGAACAATTAATAGCTTTCACTAAAAGCGCAAAAAAAGTTGGCGCCAAAATTGTGTTGATTTCAGCAAAAGGCGAATCAACAATTGGCGACATGGCTGACGGCGTTTTCCAAATAGGTAAAAACGAACTTTACGGTAAAGTATTGGGTATGCCAATGGGTACTGTATTTGAGCTTTCTACCTTAGTATTTTTGGAAGCAACGATTTCTCATATTATTCATGAAAAAGGAATTCCTGAAGAAATAATGAGAGAAAGACACGCTAATTTAGAGTAATGTCAAAAGAACGAGTGGCTATGCCACTCGTTCTTATTTGCGTTATACAAATTAATTTAAAGAATTTTTCGTGACGAGATCGCTTTTAACCGATAGAAGTCACTACACGTAATTTATAAAAATAATAAAGGAGAATAATATGACTTCGCGCCGTGAATTAGCGAACGCCATACGCGCTTTGAGCATGGATGCCGTTCAAAAAGCAAACTCTGGACACCCAGGTGCTCCAATGGGAATGGCTGACATAGCTGAAGTATTGTGGAATGATTTCTTAAACCACAACCCAACTAATCCTCAATGGTCAAACCGTGACCGTTTTGTGCTATCTAATGGTCATGGATCTATGTTGATCTATTCATTGTTGCACCTAGCAGGTTATGATTTACCTATTGAAGAGTTGCAAAAATTTAGACAGCTCCATTCAAAAACTCCTGGTCACCCTGAATACGGATACACTGAAGGCGTTGAAACAACAACAGGTCCTTTAGGTCAAGGTATTACAAACGCTGTTGGTATGGCGATTGCAGAAAAAGCATTAGCTGGCCAATTCAACAAAGACGGACACGCAATTGTTGATCACAACACCTACGCTTTCTTAGGCGATGGTTGTTTGATGGAAGGTATTTCACATGAGGCTTGCTCATTAGCAGGAACCTTAGGTTTAGGTAAATTAATCGCTTTCTGGGACGACAATGGTATCTCTATTGACGGACATGTAGAAGGTTGGTTTACTGATAACACACCTTTACGCTTCGAATCATATGGATGGCACGTTATTGCTGACGTTGATGGACACGATCCAGTTGCTATATCTAAAGCAATTGAATTAGCAAAATCAGTCACAAACAAACCAACTTTAATTTGCTGCAAAACTATCATTGGTTTCGGCTCACCTAATAAAGCTGGTAGCCATGCATGTCATGGTGCAGCATTAGGTCAAGATGAAATTAATTTGACTAAAGCAGCTTTGGGTTGGGATCACGAAGCTTTCGTTATTCCTGCTGACGTTTATGCTGGTTGGGATGCAAAAGCAAAAGGTACTCAAGCGGAAAATGCTTGGAACGAAAAATTTGCTGCATATAAAGCAGCATATCCTGAACTAGCGGCAGAATATGAACGTCGTATTTCAGGTGACCTACCAAGTGATTGGCAAGAAAAAGCAACTGCTTTCGTAAACGCTGTTGTTGCTGAAGGTAAAACTACTGCAACCCGTTTATCATCATTAGCAGCAATTGAAGGCTTTGCTAAGATACTACCTGAAATTTTTGGCGGTTCAGCTGACTTAGGCTGTTCAAACATGACTGAATGGTCAACTTATAGACCAATGCGAGCTGATAAGCCAGATGCTAACTACATCAATTACGGTGTACGTGAGTTTGGTATGTCTGCAATCATGAACGGTGTTGCTTTACATGGTGGATTAATTCCATTTGGCGCAACATTCTTAATGTTCTCAGAATACGCGCGTAATGCATTACGTATGGCTTCTTTAATGAAGATTCGTTCAATATTCGTTTACACTCATGACTCTATTGGTCTAGGTGAAGATGGCCCAACTCATCAGCCTATTGAACAAACTGCTACTTTAAGATTAATCCCAGGTATTCAAGTTTGGCGTCCATGTGATGCAGTTGAAACTACTATTTCTTGGAAAGCAGCATTTGAAAGACAAGACGGTCCTTCTATTCTTGTATTTTCTCGTCAAAACTTACCACATATTCCACGTACTGAAGAGCAAATTGCTAACATCACACGTGGTGGTTATGTATTAAGTGATAGCGAAGGTCAACCAGAAGCAATTATTATTGCAACAGGTTCTGAAGTTGAGCTTGCAGTTAAAGCGGCTGAAGAATTACGTGCTGCTGGCAAAAAGATACGCGTTGTATCTATGCCTTCAACTAACATCTTTGACGCTCAAGATGCAGCCTACAAAGAATCAGTACTTCCTGCAGCTGTGACTAAACGTGTTGCTGTGGAAGCTGGTGTAACTGATCTTTGGTGGAAATACGTTGGTACAAACGGCAAAGTTGTTGGTCTCGACCGTTTTGGTGAATCTGCTCCTGCAGGACTACTATTCAAAGAGTTTGGCTTCACCGTTGAAAACGTAATTAAGAACGTAGAAGCAGTACTTTAATCTGAAAACCAAATAAACAATAGTTATACATATTAAATTTGGAGAGAGAGTTCGATGTAACAGTTGAACTCTCAACCCTCTTCTTCCGACTTTTAGGTGAACAACGTGAAAATGAATAATTTGACCAAAGGTACATTTGCAGTACTACTATTATCAAGCGCTGTTGCAAGTGCAGACCAACAATATCCAGCTGCAGATTTCCAACCAGAAGTTTTATATCAAAACAGTGATTATATCGCTAAAGAAACTCCAAAAGCTGCTCCAGCTAAAGCAGCTGCTCCTGTAGCTAAAGCCGCTGCAGTTGAAGTAGACTCTAAATACCCAGCAGCTGATTTTCAACCTGAAGTTTTGTATCATGATCCTAATTACAAACCATCAACTTCAGCAAAATCAGTATCTGTAAAAGAAAAAGCTGTTCAAACATCTAATGCAGTTGAAACAGCTCCAGTAGCGGTTGCGAAAGAAGAAAGCTCTTCAAGCACCACATATCTAGTTGGTTTATTAGGCCTTGCATTAGCTGGTTTTTATTTATTTAATAAATCAAAAGCTACAGCTACAAATAAAACAACCAGCGCACCTGCTGCTAAATCATATGCTGTTAATACTGGTGTAGCTAAATATTTACAAAAAATCACTGGGACTGGCGTAGAAAGATACATTAACTCACAAGAAAAAGTATCTACAACTACACAATTAACTGGTGTTGCTAAATATGTTGCAAACCAACCACAACAAGGTTCTGCTAAAGCAGCAACTGGTGTTGATAAATACGTGCGCAACCGAGGCTAAAAAAAATGAACAAGGAAAACTCGAATGGTTTTTTTTTCCCTGCAGTTGCAGGCTTGTTCTTTTTTTTGAATCGGCCTAAATCTGAGGACATTTACAAGACTGAACCTAACTACCCCGTATATTCCGCAGACGATTCTGGGAAAACGGGTGTAGCAAAGTATTTAGACAATCAAAATGCTTTATTGTTAGCGAAAATATCTGAACCTGAAGATTCAAAACCAGTTAGTGGCGTTGAGAAATATTTATCAAGCCTTGATAAATCGCCAGCAAGTGGAGTCAGTAAGTACGTTTTAAGACAAAGTATTGCAGAAAAACAAAAAAAACAATTATTGGGTATTCCTGAAGCAACTGGGGTTGAAAAATACCTAAAGAACCAAAAACCAACACCTGAACCTACAGGTGTTGCTAAATACCTAAAAAACCAAGCTAATCAGCCACAACCTAGCAATGTAGCTAAATATTTAGCAAAACAAGCGGCGATTTCTTCTTTAACTCCGAAAGTTGTTAAACCAAAATTGTCTGGTGTGGCCAAATATCTTGAAATCCAAGAAAGCTTACCACAACCAAGTAGAGTTGCTAAATACCTTGCTAAGCAAGATGCAATTTCTGCTTTAGCTGCTAAAGCTTTGGTACCAGTTACTTTAACTGGAGTTGCTAAGTATTTAGATGAACAGGCTAAACAACCACAGCTTAGTAACGTAGCTAAATATTTGGCTAGACAAGCACTAAACGAAAGACAACAGCCTGCTAAAATTGAAACAAGTGTTGAAAAATACATGCGTCTTCAAGCTTAAAAATCTCTGAGAAATAGGCCCTAATTTAATTTTGTTATTTAATTTGGGCCTATTTCTCTCATAATTTAGGCACAATTCGTACCACTATATCCGCCTAAAACTCACAGTTGCTTATACCTCATCGTATAACATTTAATTATTTTTAAAATCAACTTAAATAGGTAATTCTCATGGGAAAAAACTTACTAGAACAATTGAAAGAAGTAACAGTTGTTGTTGCAGATACTGGCGACATTCAAGCGATTGAAACTTTTAAACCACGTGACGCAACAACTAATCCATCTTTGATTACTGCTGCTGCACAAATGCCACAATATCAAGGTATCGTTGATGATACTTTAAAAGGTGCTCGTGAAACTTTAGGTGCAACTGCATCTGCTGCAGAAGTTGTTACCTTAGCCTTTGATCGTTTAGCTGTATCTTTCGGTCTTAAAATTCTTGAAATCATTCCTGGTCGTGTTTCAACTGAAGTTGACGCGCGTTTATCTTTCGACACTGATGCAACTGTAGCTAAAGGTCGTGATTTAATTGCCCAATACGAAGCCGCTAACGTTTCTCGTGACCGCGTATTAATCAAAATTGCTGCAACTTGGGAAGGTATCCAAGCAGCTGCTGTTTTAGAAAAAGAAGGCATACACACAAACTTAACTTTATTGTTTGGTTTACACCAAGCGGTTGCTTGTGCTGAAAACGGCATCACTTTGATCTCTCCGTTCGTAGGTCGTATTCTTGACTGGTACAAAAAAGATACAGGTAAAGACTCATACGCACCTGCTGAAGATCCAGGTGTTGTATCTGTTACTGAAATCTATAACTACTACAAAAAATTCGGTTACAAAACTGAAGTTATGGGCGCAAGCTTCCGTAACGTAGGTGAAATCACTGAACTAGCGGGTAGCGACTTATTAACCATTGCTCCTTCTTTATTAGCAGAATTACAAGCGACTGAAGGTGAATTACCACGTAAATTGGATCCAGAAAACGCTGCAGGTTTATCAATCGAAAAATTATCAATTGATAAAGCAACTTTTGAAAGCATGCACGCTGCAAACCCTATGGCTACTGACAAATTGGCAGAAGGCATCAGCGGTTTCGCAACAGCTTTAGAAGCTTTAGAAGAATTACTTGCAAACCGTTTAGCTAGTTTAGAAGGTTAATCTTTAGCACTTAATTTCGGTGGTTATGTTTTCATAACCACCTTTTTTATTGCTTAAATTTTCTCTCATTCTCTCTATCCATCAATAGGACTCAACATGTCACAAAAAATATTAGACGTAGTTAAACCAGGCGTTGTTACTGGTGAAGATGTACAAAAAGTTTTTGCTATTTGCAAAGAAAACAATTTCGCAATGCCTGCAGTAAACGTAATTAATACAGATTCTATTAATGCTGTATTAGAAGCGGCTGCTAAAGTTAAATCTCCTGTTGTTGTACAATTCTCAAACGGCGGCGCTGCATTCGTTGCTGGTAAAGGTCTTAAATTAGATGGTCAACAAACAGCAATTTTAGGCGCTATTTCTGGCGCTAAACACGTACACCTTATGGCTGAAGCTTATGGCGTACCTGTTATTTTACATACTGACCATGCTGCTAAGAAATTATTACCTTGGATTGATGGTTTATTAGATGCAGGTGAAAAACACTTTGCAGAAACTGGCAAACCATTATTCAGCTCACACATGTTGGATTTGTCTGAAGAAAGTTTAAAAGAAAACATTGAGATTTGTGGTCAATATTTAGAGCGCATGTCAAAAATGGGTATGACACTTGAAATTGAATTAGGTGTAACCGGTGGTGAAGAAGACGGCGTTGATAACAGCAACCTTGATCATTCTTTGTTATACACTCAACCAGAAGACGTAGCTTATGCTTATGAAGAATTAAGCAAAATCAGCCATCGTTTTACTATTGCAGCTTCTTTCGGTAACGTGCACGGTGTATATAAACCAGGTAACGTTAAATTAACACCAACTATCTTAGACAATTCACAAAAATATGTGTCTGAAAAATTTGGTGTGCCTGCAAACACTTTAAACTTTGTTTTCCACGGTGGTTCAGGTTCTACTGCTGAAGAAATCAAAGAATCAATTAGCTACGGTGTAATTAAAATGAACATCGATACTGACACTCAATGGGCAACTTGGGAAGGTATCATGAACTATTACAAGAAAAACGAAGCTTATTTACAAGGTCAAATCGGTAACCCAGACGGCGACGACAAACCAAACAAAAAATTCTACGATCCACGCGTTTGGCAACGTGAAGGTGAAGTTGGAATGGTTGTGCGTTTAGAGCAAGCTTTCAAAGAATTAAACGCTGTTAATACTTTATAGTAGCACCGCGTTCTAATTAACAAAAAAGCCGATGTTTTGCATCGGCTTTTTTGTTTGTATGGTTGTTTTTATCGCGTCAGGCGTGTTTTAAATTTCTATAACCGTTCAATAACGAAATAACCCGATACAGAATTTTCTCACAAGACTAAAAACATTCAAATAATATGACGGTGTTGTACTCCGGGCCAATATTTTAAAAAACCATATTAAATACACTGCGAGTTTAATCCCGTTTTAAAGCTTAACTAAAACCTCTCCACGTCCCATCTCAGACATATCACCTGCATAACGTTGTACACGATTAAAGGCAATCGATGCATCAGCAAATCGAGAGTTTAAGGTTTTAAACGATCCAAATAAAATAGGTAAAAACGCTAACGTATGTGCACCACAATCATTAAAACTGGCGGATAGTTTAGGTTGATTCCATAACAGTAAAGTACCACGACGCATCGCATAACCTAAATAGCGGCCTGTTTGACCCATAACAGCAATCGTACCAGCAGTCATTCTTGAGCCACAATAATCACCGGCATTACCTTCAATTAAGATATTACCGCGACGCATATGATCCCCCGCACGCTCACCAACATTACCTTTTACTAAGATAGTGCCGCCTTTCATACCCATTTTATTACCTGGCAAGGCTGCACCTAAAAAATCTCCGGCATTACCAGCGATTTCTAAATAGCCTTTCTTCATTTCACAAGCCGCATAAAGTCCTGCATTACCAGACACTTTAATCTCGCCAGACTTCAAACCAAAGGCTAAATAGGCGCCTGCATCCCCATTAACAGTAATACTGCCGCCATCCAAATCTTGACCTATAAAATCAAGATTATCTGCACTATTATTAATAACGATATCTTGAGTATTTGATCCAGTCAGCGTAAATAACTCATCCACACGCAACTTTAATTTACCACTTTGCAAAGTAAGAGTGCTTATTTCAGCTATGGATAAGCCCGATAAATGCTGACAAACCAAAGGTGACATATCCACACGCTGCGCGGGTTTAGACTTTAATGTAAAGGTTAAAGCACTCATGCCATAATCTCCTGTAAATGAAAGTGGAATGGGCCTAATTTACCGCCGTAATTACCCGCACTAATCCGTTTAATACCATTAGCCGCACCTAAATCACATACTGCTTGTATACCCACTCTCATGGCTTTATCAATATCTTCTTTGGTTAAACCATCAATAACAATTTCCATCACCGATTCAATTTCTGGTGATAAATCTGTCTTAGTCATGCCTTTTAAAGTTGGGCAGAACGCGTCATTAGTAGAGGCACCCAATGATTTATATTTTGAACCTACTTTAGAACCCGAACGCACTACCCCACCAGGGAATGGCATAATTACATTCGGAATTTTACGCATTTCTTCAATCGCGGCCTCACAAGCAGCTAAAGCTTGCGGTTGAGATTCAGCCAACACTAAAAAGTTACCGCCCCCAATCGCATCGACTTGACCCGTGGTTGCTTCAGCTAAAAACTCACCATCCATAACCGGAATACGCCAATAGCGTTTACCACTGATTTGTTTAGAGACTTGAAAGCCATCACCGAAATAACGCAGATTCTTTCCTAAAGGAATTCTGATACCCCCATCGATACCCGAAAATAATGCAGAAGTCGGTGATGTTAATACGCACTGCCCGGCTCTCGTTTCTAATTGTTTAGCCAAACCTTTGCCGCCCATGGCAAAGATCATAATCGCAACACCAGGACGACCATCAGGTGTTTCTGATGGATCTAATACCCGCTCAATAGCTCCTTCACAACCGCAGGCAATAACAGAGGTAGCAAAGCCCGTCATGGCTTGAGCAGAAATCATCGCCCATTTTTCATTTTGCGCAGTAATAATAGCGCGCGTTGCTTTCATAGGAAACGCTTCAGCGAAGGTTGCATCTATGCTGACACCGTTAATAATCATGCTACGTCTCCTTGCAATGGATGTACGGAAATACTGCCACGTCCATCTTCAGTGATCTCATCATCGCTAATTTTAAAATTACCCAATTTCATCGTCAGATAACGATCAAAATAATCTTTTAAACCTTTTTCAACAGAAGCATCAAACTCAGGTTTAACGACATGCGTAGTGCCCCACTTAGTAGAAACCACTTTGCCATCAACTACCACTAATTGACCGTCTTTAAATACATAGTCTGGTTTTTCGAACATTTTTTGGCGATCCGCATTATCGGTATAAACCGTAATATCAGCCCAATTACCCGCACTTAAACCGCCACGATCTTTTAAGCCAATTAATTTAGCTGCACCCGCACGCGTCATGATCGCAATTTCTTGCAAAGTATATTCGCGCTCAATAGACGCCAGAGTCGTCATCTTTTGTGCTTCTGGATGAATCGTTGCCAACATATCATTTCTAAAACTTCTATCCATTAACAACCGGATTAAATGCGGATAGCTGGTAAATGGCGCGCCATTGGGATGATCAGTGGTTAAGAAAATACGCCATGGATCATTAACCAATAAGAAAGTTTCTAAACCAATGGCCCACTGCAAGGCATTAACGAAATTTTGATCTTTATATTTGAAAGGCACCACACCACAACCGGCATCACACTCAATATCCATCGTCACCCATTTATTTGGGCTAGCATGCTTATGATTCGCATGTTGACGCATGTTATCGCCAGAGGCAGTCACTGTTTGACCAAATAAAATCTGGCCCACATCGATAGTGATATTCTTGTTTCTATTAATTGCTTCGGCAATTTGTGCCGCACCGGAAGAGAATTTAAAATCCCCTTCTGTACCATAACTATGGAACTGGATATGGGTTAAATGCATTGGCAAACCACCAATACCCTGAATGGTATCTAAGGTCGTTTGCACATTACCCGGCACACCTAGATTACAGCCATGCACATGCAATGGATGCGCAACGCCAATCTCTTTAACCGCCGTTGCTAAAACACGTAATATTTCTCGAGGCGTTACACCGTAATGACTATTTTGCTCATCTAAATCTAATTTACGTTGATTAAATTTAAACGCATTAATGCCACCTGGATTAACCACTTTAACCCCAATCGCTTTTGCACCCGTCATCGTCCAAGCGACATAATCATTAATCGCCTTTTGATCTTTTTTAGCAGTAAGCATACGCAGTAAATAATCATCACTGCCCAACATCACATAACCGCCTTTATCTAAAATGGGAATATCACCCATTTCCATGTGTGCTTGACGGGCATTATTAGGTAGAACAGCTGGTTCAAAACCGGCGGTATAACCCATTTCTGCATAACGATAACCCGTTACAAAGGTACTCGGCATCGCATGCCCACAACCTGATCGCGTAATATCACTACGATAAACTGGATCTTGACGGTGATCCTCTGGCAATAAGGTTCTCGCAATATTACCTTTACCACCCCCGATATGCGTGTGCATATCGATAGCACCCGACATAACCACTTTACCTTTTAAATCGTATTCTTTATCAACTACCGCATCGGCTGGCTTTGCGATAATTCGACCGTCTCTTATATAAATATCTTGTTGCTGACCATCAATCCCAGATGCAGGATCATAGACAATTCCACCCGTTAATTTTATCAACATTATCTTTCCTACAAAGCTTGTTCAATGGCATTAAGAACTTCTGCCGTACTGGGTAATCCAGACTCTCTGAGTTTTTTCAAACGAATTGCCACCACGTTATCCATACGATAAGCATGACCGGCATGATCAATCCCCGGAGTACCCACAGGAATAAAAACATCGGGTTCTTTAGTAAACGTCATGCCAGAGCGGCCAACCACAATCGTCGGTAAATTAGTTTCAGGTGGCACAGCATTCACATTAAATGCTTGCACCCAAACTAAAGCATCCGCTTCGCCATTTTCTAACAAAACTTTAGTTTCATTTAAGAAAGGATCGTACTCTGGGTAACCACTTGAGAAGCGAGTACGGGCGGGATAACCTGTGGTCCAGCCACACACCTGATTAGCCGTTTGATCGCCCTCTTTACCAGCTAACGGTAAGCCAGAACAACGCGTGTTTTGATTATTAAGATCTTTAATCATTTCTGACAAAGTTTGCACGGTTAACTCAGCTTGCTTAAACGCTAAAGCACCGGCACCCCAAGTGACTACCCCATAAGTAGCGGCTAATAATTTATCAGCAATAGTTTGTAAATCGGCTACGGCAATACCGGCCACAGACGTTACACGGATGGGTTGTTTTTTTACCAAGGCTCTTAAAACAGCGATCACTTCTGGTAAATCTTCTATGGCACAAGGTAATACTTGCGCGGCTTTACCGGTAGGTGAAGTAGATGCCGTTCCAGAAGGTGCTCTACCTAAATAAATCACTTCACGCGACGATGTATCTTCAAGGAACATAGATTCTTTGTTCCATAAATACCGCTCAAAGAAACGGGGGGCAAAAGCTTCTACATCAGTACCAACGACTAATAACAAATCACAACGATTTTTAACTTCCGCTAAAGTGGTATTCATCCAACCAGAATCTTGCAAGGCTAAAAAGTTATTTCGGGCACCGGTAAAATTCATATTATCAATGACCGCACCGGCTTTATCCGCTAAAGCCAACAAACCCCGCATACCATTAACATCAGTAGCACAGCCACCTATAAGCGGTAACTTTGTATCTTTTAATAATTCGGCTGCTTTAGCAACAGCGACATCAAGACTCACTTCTTGACCTGATACTCGCGCTTGAGTATCGGTAATAGGTTGTTCAAAAGCTGGGGTATTAACCGCACAACCATTTTCAATTACTTTCAGCAATACACCATCGACCTTAATGGTTAAATCATCCGTGCCTATACCGCAAAAAGGACTCGGTACTTCAGTTATCTCAGTCATTCAGTTGCCCTTTTATTATCATCAATCATTTATCAAACAGAGGTAATCCCTGCTATTGTCCCGTTTTTTGTGCCAATATTCTAACCTTAAATCCAGATTCTGTCGCCTTTAACCCACTGCTACAAACCCATTTCAAACAGTAATTTAATAGATGCATAAATCACCAAACCCATAGCAAAAATATAACTTAAAAACACCAGAGGCCTCTTTATAAACGCACGAAAAAACGTAGGCTGTTGACCTTGATCCTTTAAGCGCTCATATTCATCGTGAGCAGCTTGATAGCGCTGTTCCTGATAAATGCGTAACAAAGCTTTTGCTTTAATAAGTTCCACATCATCTCTTAACCATAAACCCGGCATAGATACTCCCCAATTACCGGCATAAGTTTCATAATAATCAATATGATGCTCATCTAACAAAGCCCGCACTTCATCGGCCTCATCTTCTGGGACGCCACGCAATGGAAATAATAAAATAGGCATACTGTATCTGCACCCAAGTGAATCGCTTAAAATGCACTATTATAACGGCAAGCACTCTCGCCTAACTGACTAATACCCTAAACATGCTTGAAATAGACCAACCCTTAATAACTGCCACTCAAACTTGGTTAAAAACCATCATTATTGATTACAGTTTGTGTCCCTTTGCAAAACGCGAACTAGATCGAGGTAGCATTTACTTTAGTGTTAACCATGAAACAGATATCGAACGCTGTTTACTGGATTTATTAAGCGAATTTGAGCGTTTAAATACCGATGACGGTATAGAAACCAGTTTACTAATTTATGCGGAAGCCTTTAAAGACTTTGATGACTATTTAGATTTTCTTGAATTGGCCGAAGCCGTCTTAAGCGAGCAAGATTATGAAGGCATATACCAATTAGCCAGTTTTCATCCTGATTATCGTTTTGAAGGCGCGCCAAAAGATGATCCGGCAAACTATACCAATCGCTCGCCTTACCCTATGATACATGTACTCCGCGAAACCAGTCTTGAAAAAGCGATAGACAGTTATCCAAATCCAGAACAAATACCCGAACGTAATATAGAGCTCATGCGAGAATTAGGGATTGCCAAAGTACAATCCCTATTAGCCGCTTGTTATACGCGCTAAAAAACTACTTTTCTGCTTTAGAAGCCGACTTTTCTGCTGACTCGTCAGGCGCTTCCGTTTCTGGTTCGGCTTCTAACTCATTTACCTCAGGTTCATCCTGAGCATCTGGATCAACATAAACGCGGTCTTCATCAAAGTTCTTTTCGACTAAACGCCATCTTTTTCTACCTGTGCCTGCTGCGACCACTTCTGGATCCAACACTTCTGGCTCTGGTTCGGGAATTTTATTTAAACTCTCCATAAACTCAACAAACCAATCTTGGCCCACCACATTCACTAAATCTAAGTCCGCTAAAATATCCGCCTGCTCTGGTAAAGTTGCTCTATCTCTGGATAACTCCAACTCTTTTAAACACGCGTCTTTATTACCACGCAGACCATAAATACAAGCTAAGTTATAAGATGCGGCACCCACTTGAATCGCATTAGCTCGCTCAAATTGTTGTTTAGCCATTTCATAAAGCCTGTCATGTGGCATCGCTTTTTTTAATCTGGCGTAATCCATATAAGCCACTCCACTATTAATAGCAGCACCCAAATACTGGGGATTAATTAACAAGCAAAAAGCGAAACGATCAATTGCATCCTGAAAAAGCTTAGCGGCCTCATCACTAGTTTTAGTGTGTGCTTGATGAAATAAGGCAAAACCCCAGTTATATAAGGTTTCAGCTCTGAGCGGATCATCTAGTAAAACCTCTGCATAACCTTCGTAAGCCGTTTTAAAAAGCTCATCAGCCACCTGCCCCTCACTCTTTCTAGCTTGTGCGGTCTGCTTAATACTGGTGTTAAGTTTAGGTTTTTTTGTAAACGAGGCTAACAAAGACATTAATTTTACTCCTGGGTAAATTGTTATTATGGTAATTATTATAGAATAACAGCACTCAGCATAACGACAACTTTAAATATTAAAACCATCATGATCGACACAAATACCGACGCGCTTAACAAAGACAAAGTAAATTTAGAAACTTCAAAAATAGCCTGGCAAGAATTACAACGTTTCTTTGCTAGCGGCCTAGCCGTATTTGTAGCTAGCGAATTAGATTTGGTAGAAGTGGCGCATCAGTTTTCTATCGATAATAAAGATCAAGTCGCAGAATGGATGCAAAACCAACAAGTGGGGTTAGTACCTGATGCACAAGCAGTCGCATGGCTAGAATCCAATGCAGATGTCTGGGCTGTGGTTGTTAAACCGTGGATATTGGTGCAGGGTTGCTAGTTTATAATGGTAACGTAAAATGGATCGGCAATAAATCCATTTGTTTATACTTCAAAGCACATTAAAAACAGCACCTTATCTCTCGTTTTCAACCGGCATCCAAGATCGGAAAAATATTGCTATTTTTTAAATAAAGCACTATTATTAACAATAAGTTACATAAAATTAGATATCGGCATATGTCCAATCAAATTGAAACACCTTCTAGGATAGAACCTTGCTTGTTGGATGAGATTACTCTATCAACAGCTGATAGAGCAACAGATTTAGCATGCAAGGCGGTGTTACTCGAAAAGAAGGTACATATAAAAACAGCTAACAGTCTTTCGGATCTGGTACGACTAACAAATTGTTATTATTCAAATCTTATTGAAGGCCATAAGACAAAGCCAAAGGATATTGAACGCGCTTTAGCTGAAGATTTAGACAAAGATAGTCACAACCGTAATCTACAAGTTGAAGCACGTGCTCATGTAAGGTTACAAAAAAACCTCGATAACCTTTTTCTCAAAGGCGAGCAAATACATCCATGGACAGTCGATTTTATAAAAAATCTTCACAGGGAATTTTATAAAGATGCTACCGAAGAAATGCTTTTAATAAAAGGAAATGAAGACGCTTTTTTTATGATTCCGGGACATTTTCGAAGTGAATCAAAGCATGATGTAAGTGTAGGACATCATTTACCACCCAGTAGTGAAGTAGTTGAAACATTTATGGCGTACTTCGAAAACAAATATTGCATGGCACCTATGAGGGTCAACAGCAGAATCATTGCCATGGCAGCTGCGCATCATAGATTTAACTATATCCACCCTTTCTCTGATGGAAATGGCCGCGTTAGTCGGTTAATGAGTCATGCTATGGGACTTTATGCGGGTATTGGCGCGAATGGTTTATGGTCGGTGTCTCGTGGATTATCAAGAGGCATTGACGGTCAAATGACCTACAAACAAATGATGGATCATGCTGATATGAAACGACAAGGCGATCTTGATGGCAGAGGTAATCTGTCGAAAAGAGCGCTGACTGATTTTATTGACTGGTTTATTGATGTTTGTATTGATCAGATTAATTTTATGGAACGACTCTATGACTTTGATGCCATGGGATCAAGATTGGAGAAGTACGTGAATGTCCATGAGTTGCGTAACGAATCAACTTATATATTAAAACATGTATGGCGCAATGGTGAGGTAACTCGAGGAGAAGCTATTGCAGCAACCGGCTTAGGTGAAAGAACCGGCAGAACCATTTTGGCTTCACTCCTAGAAAAGAGGGTATTAGGTTCAGATACAGCAAAGGGCCAAGTCTCACTCCGCTTCCCAGTGGAATCAATAGATATATTTTTCCCTAGATTATTTTCAGAAACGGTTGGCTAACCGTTAACCTCCCATACGATTAAATTACGATAGTAATAAATAAATCAATATCTGCATTAACTTTAATTATTAATGATGATTAACTAACCACACTTCTAAATCTGCAATAGCATTAAAGTCTAGTAAATCATCGGCCAAGTTTTCAAGTGTTTCTAACGGCAAAGAGGTTAATGCTAGCAAACTATTTTCAAGTTGAGGCTGAACACCAAACTTACGTCTTAATTGGCGACTCAGCAAGCTAACACATTCTTCTTGTTTGCCCACTTTACGCTCTTCTTCAGCTATTTCTTGATAAAAACGGGTATCTTGTAATTTGATTTCGTATACTGATAACATCTTTCTAATCTCCTCGCGGTTTAAGTGCGGTAACTTATAAACCAATATTGTTTCAATAAGATCCAAACCATCTAAGTCTATTTTATCAAGGTCCGCTTGATATTGTACTTCAACAAAGATGAGTGGCTGATTTGGATTATCGGAAACGGGCTTGAATAAACCATCTATCCTAAAAGCCGTTTGTTTTATTTCTTCTGAACTAAATTGATAACTATCATTAGGATAGTCTAGCCCTAATAACTCCAGCGCTAGTTTCGGCTGTCGCAGAAATAAGCGGTAAAACAGGGTATCCGTTTTCATGATTAAAACATCAATTAAGATTGATATGGCGTAACCACCTTAACACACTAATTGAGCGGGGCTTTTATATTGTGATATTTCAGGAAAAACAAGTTAAGACTTTAGGGTAATTGATGACCCCTCCCCACCAACCATTACCCTTTTACAGCGTATCTCGACTCTCATAACACGGTTCAACACTCTGACGACATGTCTCGAGTATCTGTTGACAAGGTTTGAGCAATTGGCGACACGTGTCGAGTAGTCTGAGACAGGGTTAGCAAGCCTTGCGACAGGTCTCGCCATCATACAATTTAAGCCGACATATTCTTATGGCGTGTAGCGATAAGTTCAACACGTCTGGCAAAGGTTTCGAGATGTGTCAACAGAGTGTGGAACCGTGTTAACGAGTCGTTGAGACTCCATACTAAACAGCGCAAATCGCCTTAAGTTTTGGCCGAGACGTCTCTCAAGTATCCCTAACCACTTTATCAAACCGCCAAAGATACGGAATAACTTCCAAACACAGCCATTAGAATCATCAGCTTAACCATTAAAGGCGCAGAGTTGAATTATAATTAACACTAGAGCTTAAATAACGTGTTAGAGTGAGCTCGTTAGTCACTATTACGATTTATGTTCGGCTGGATGCATCGTAAGGCCTTAGAAACATGGGCACCTCTTTGCAGTTTATCTCTTTTAAGCTGCCCACTCTTTTATAGCACGCCCCTTTTCTAAGGATATTACCGATGAGCACGACTTACTATATGCCGACTAATGACAGCGGCAAAGCTGACTTACTAGATCATTTAGCCAATAATCTAACCCAATATCAAACCGTACTCGCCATTAGCGCTGAGGATATCGCCGGTGTCTTAGCGGATGCACTGAGCTTTAGATACACACTCCAATCTATGTTCGATATGCAAGCTTATGGGCAAGCATGGACTGAATATAAAAACCTATCACGCGACGGTACTCCTGGCTTTTCTACTGCCACTTGGCCGGTGGCCCCTTTATTAGTTTTACCGACACCTGCGGCCGTTGTACCGGGTATTATTCCGCGCTTATCTAAGTTAGTGGCTCGCATTAAAACCAACAAAAACTATACGGCGGCTATTGGCCAAGACTTATGGTTGGTGGGTACGCATAGCCCGATTGATCCTTCTACGTGGAAACCTATTTTAAGCTTACAAAATAACGCAGGGCACCCCACTATTGTCTGGACTAAAGGGGATGCTACCGCTATTGAAATATGGGTTGATCGTGGTGATGGCGCTAATTTTGTGTTACTGACGATGAACACCGAACCCAATACCCCAGATGCCTCACCTTTGCCCCCTATAGGGACCAGTGCAGCTTGGAAATATAAGGCTATTTACCATTACCACGATGCCCAAGTGGGGCAATGGAGTGATGTGATTAGTGTCGCCGTTGGCAATTAATAAACATCTTCGCCTATTTGAAATAGCATCTTGTTTGATTAACGATGTAACTATTAACAATTAACCTTGCTCGATCAGCCAGGCGATATTTTTGGCGCTAAGGCAGACGCTGGGTAGCAAGATAGGTTAAAAACGCTTCTAATTCGACGGCCCCATATCGAACGGATGATGTTTACCGTGATATAAAATGAATTACTAAATCCACGAAAGATAAGTATTCTCAGTACTCAAGCACTAGTGCTTGAAGCGAATCTTGTCGCGTACTTGATCGAGTAATTTTTTCGGTTGTGTGGGTGTCGTATTTGTTTACATACTTTGCCATTTCATTTATTATCTAAATCGAAAAAAATTGGGTTGTATTAATTTTTTACAATTATACGACAACTAATGTCGTTTATATTACGTTAGGCGTCACAGGGGAACGCATGAACATTTTTGAGGGGTCGCGTCGCATTGCGTATCTCGCTGGAGGCCTTGCGGTGGCGGGTACGTTGATCTACGCGGTTACTTATGAGCCCTATATCTCAATCGACTACTCGATCTCCCATCCACGAGCAGATTTTCAAAGAATGAATGAGTCGTGTCCGACTGAAGCGGGGCGAACCTTCTTTACAACGACTTCTCAATCCGGAACCTCAGTGTCTATTGACCTATGCCTGCTAACTATGGAGTTCGGAGAAGACAAGAGGCAACTCGTCCCCTACAAAATCAATGAGAAGAATATGACTTGGGGTGCCGCCTCCTACAGCAGCGAGGTGTCTGCCTATGAAAAACAACTTAAAGCGCGGTTCGTCCTTCCGCCAGAAGATAACAATTGGGTAGATAAAGAGAGGTCTCGTCGTTACTGGGAAAACTGGAAAGAAAGTCTTCGAAATCTTGGCATCGGCCTAGCCATCTTCGCTGGCTTTGTTTGGGCTATCGGTTGGATTGTTCGTGGCTTTATGGGCGTCCCTCGTGGATTGGATAGGAAGCCAAACATTGATGCATAACCCCTCGGTCAAGTGGGGCTGGCTTACAGCGGGCTTTGCCTGCTTCCAGCCAACCCCTTACCTCAAACGCTATGTGCTCAAAGCAACAACATTATGACTCGTAAGCAATTTATAGAATCTCAAGGAGCAACATGTGACAACTGGACCTGGAGTTGGTCATTCAAAAACGAATCCGAGAAATTCATAATATTTGGCGCATGGGATGTCTATGATGATGGGAACCTAACACTAATTTTTAGTGAGGATTGGTCAATAAGTCGGAAAGGAAAAGGACAAGCTGGATATTCCCAATCAAGAGAGCACATACGTCTTATAGAAGAAAAAGGCTATCAGCTTAAAACCTTCCCAATGGAGTACACGGCAGCAGATGAAAAGGATGAAGGTGCACCCGCTAAAATTAAAGGCTTCACTCCGAAGCTCAGTGAAAAAAAGTTATTTCGAATTGGAAACAATTGGTATGCCTCCTCTGACCAGACATACGGGGGACGTTTAGCTGAAGAAGTAGACCCAAAAGAAGTTTTTAAAGAAGGCGCATCTAAAACTGTAACTGTAAATCAATATGAGCGCAGTGCAGTAGCAAGGTCGAAGTGTTTAGAGCACAATGGTTATAAGTGCGCTGTTTGTTCATTCAATTTTGAAAATATGTACGGTGAAATTGGAAAAAAATATATTCATGTTCACCACATTGTTCCAATTTCTGAAATTGGAAGAGAGTACGAACTCAATCCAGTAACAGATTTAATTCCAATATGCCCAAATTGTCATGCAATGATTCACATCACACGCCCTGCATTGAGCATAGAGCAATTAAAAAAAATCATAAACAACAATGAAAACAGCGCATAACACGTCGCTCAAAGGGACGCTGCCCGCCCCTTACTTTTACGTTAGGCCTTATGAAACTATCCTCCGCAACTGTCTGCATTCTGGCGCTTGCCTGTGCCACGCTCGAAGCTGGTGCAGAGCCATCTGTAGCTGACGCAGCGGCGAAGTTCTATCCGTCGGTAACATAGCAGGAGCCATCACTTCTACGGGGCAACTTCAGTTGCCGCGGAAAGCAAGACTTGGCCATCCTTGGTACATCAAAGACCGAAATCGTTGCTACGGTCTTCTTGGATGGTCTGTCCAATTCGAGGACTGGGTAAGGTAGTGGGCGCAATACAACCTCACACGTGAATATGCACCACACGCTAATAAATTTAGATTAAGACGGTTATTGATAATAAAAAATCTGTAGTGCCATCCTAGAGGGGTTAAGATTTACCTCTAGAATTTGATCGTCCTTTACCTCTAGAATCTGCTCGTTGACCACCCGCACCTCTGCCAGCAGGCGCTTTTGCTGCCTTAGCCCCTGGTTTTTTAGTATGCCGAAAATCTTTTTTACCATTAGCACTAGGCGCATTCTTTTTAGGTGCATCCATCACTTTTAAAGACACCGGTTCATAGCCGGTATCTTCCACGCGTGGAATATGACGTTTAAGTAGTTTTTCTATTTCCACTAACTGCCAAGCTTCTTCTGGGCACACTAATGATATGGCCGCGCCACTTGATCCGGCTCTACCGGTACGACCGATACGATGGATATAATCTTCTGGCACTTGCGGTAAATCAAAGTTAATCACATGCGGTAAATCATCAATATCTAAACCGCGCGCCGCAATATCTGTCGCCACTAAAGCGGACACTTTACCGGTTTTAAACTGTTCTAAGGCTTTATTACGCGCACCTTGAGTTTTATCGCCATGCAAAGCTGCCGTGCGGATGCCATCTTCTATTAGTTGTTTCTCAAGACGATCAGCACCGTGCTTAGTACGCACAAAAATCAGCACTTGTTTCCAATTATTACTACCAATCAAATACGAGATTAATTCGCGTTTATACTCACGTCCAATACCGTACACCAACTCTGTAACATTTTCGGCCGTCGCATTTTGCTTAGCCACTTCGACTTCTATGGGGTTATTTAATAACTGGCTAGCTAAAGATTTAATGGCATTGGGCACAGTTGCAGAAAACAATAAGCTTTGACGCTTTTTAGGCGCCAGCGTCATAATCTGTTTAATATCCGGCATAAAGCCCATATCCAACATTCTATCTGCTTCGTCTAGCACCAAGACTTCAATATTGGATAAATTAACATGACGTTGATTCACATGATCAATTAAGCGCCCAGGGGTGGCCACGATAATATCACAACCGCGTTTTAGGTCACGGGTTTGCATACCTACACTGGCACCACCCACGACAGATTGAATCTGCAAGGGCAAATATTTGCTATATGCAATCACATTCTCATAAACTTGCGCTGCTAATTCACGGGTAGGCACTAGTATTAAAGCGCGCACTCGCCGCGGATTTTGCTCTGGATTATGGGTAGCAACTAAACGCTGTAATAAGGGCAAAGTAAAACTAGCAGTTTTACCGGTACCGGTTTGCGCACCGGCTAAAACATCCCTACCTTCTATAATAAGCGGGATTGCTTTTTGTTGTATGGGAGTTGGCGTGGTATAGCCTTGATCAGCTACCGCCTTAAGGAGTTCCTCGATTAAGCCGAGTTGAACAAAAGACATCTAAAAACCTCTGGTAAATATCATTCAAACATCATAAAACATTGGATGTTTAAACTAAGCGACAAAGACGGACATTATACCAGTACCGACTGCAACTCTTTGCAACTAATCAACTTTTAATCGTTAAAGTCCGTTACTGTTAGCAAAATTACCCACACTCTAAGATCTCGTCCCTTCCTATCTAAGGTATAATTTCCGCAATCATTTAAAACATCTCCACTCACATGCGCATCCATTCACTTCCTATTCAATTAGTTAACCAAATTGCCGCGGGTGAGGTAGTAGAACGACCTTCCTCTGTGGTTAAAGAATTAGTCGAAAACTGTTTTGATGCCGGCGCACAACAAATTATTATTGATATTGAACAAGGTGGCGCCCGATTAATTAAAATTAGGGATGATGGTTGCGGTATTGATAAGGAAGATTTGCCTTTGGCTTTATCAAGACATGCCACCAGCAAGATTGCTAGTTTGCAAGATTTAGAACAAGTGGCCAGCATGGGGTTTAGAGGCGAGGCTTTGCCTAGTATAAGTTCTGTAGCCAGACTGACGTTAATATCCCGCACGGCTGATGCAGAATGCGCTTGGTCTGTGTGTGCCGATGGTACTGAAAAAAACTTTGACCCACAACCCGATCCGCATCCCTTAGGTACCACAGTGGATGTGCAAGATTTGTTTTATAACACCCCGGCTAGACGCAAGTTTTTAAAAGCCGAAAAAACCGAATTTGCCCATATTGAGACACTCATCAAGCGCATGGCTTTAAGTCGTTTTGATATCAGTTTTGTGTTAACGCATAATCAAAAAGAAGTCTTAAACCTAAGACAAGCCCACGAAGCATCTGCCCAAGAACAGCGTGTTTCAGACATTTGCGGACCTGAGTTTATTAAAAATTCAGTGACTATCGATTATTCTGCCTCTGGCTTGCAACTGAGTGGCTGGGTGGGCTTACCGACCTTTTCGCGTAGCCAACAAGACATGCAATTCTTTTACGTAAATGGCAGGCTTGTTAAAGATAAGTTAGTGTCCCATGCGGTTAAGCAAGCGTATCAAGATGTGCTGTACCATGGCAGACATCCGGTCTTTGTTTTATATCTAACTTTAGATCCCACTTTGGTGGATGTTAATGCGCATCCTGCTAAAACAGAAGTACGCTTTAGAGAAGGACGTTTAGTCCATGATTTTTTATACTCTGCATTGCATCGATCTTTAGCTAATGTTAGACCAGGGCAGACGCCTCATGTTTTAGAAACAGAAACTTTGGAATATGAGCCTAGCTCTCAGGCGTCGACTATTACGGGTGGTGCTGGTTCTGCAACATTAGGCAGTTTAAATAGACAGTCAAGTTATAATCCAAGGCCACCGCAACAAAGTTCATTACCCTATTCTGTTGGTGAATCGATTAAAGCCTATGCAAAGTTGTATCAAGAAACGCCGGCCTACTCAACCGAAGATTTAACACCTGATCCTGCACCTGTTACCCCGCCATTGGGCTATGCCATTGCGCATTTGCACAATATTTATATCTTATCAGAAACAGCGACTGGCATTATTTTAGTGGATACGCATGCGGCACATGAACGCGTCACTTATGAGCGCTTAAAACAGCAACATGCTGAAGGGGCTATTCCTAGTCAGCCGTTATTATTGCCCATTAAACTCAATGTAACGGCAGCGGAAGCTGATTTAGCGGAGCAAGAACAAGAGTTTTTTACACTCTTAGGTTTTGAAGTTAACCGTTCAGGACCAGAAACACTGACGCTAAGAGCGTCTCCTGCTTTATTACGCAATGTGAATAAAGAACAATTAGTCAGAGATGTTTTAGCTGATTTATCAGTTAATGGCGTTAGTCAACGTATTGAAGAACACACGAATGCTATTTTAGCGTCTATGGCTTGTCATGGTTCGGTACGGGCACATCGACGTTTAAGTATTGATGAAATGAATGCCTTATTGCGGGATATGGAACAAACCGAACGCATCGGCCAATGCAATCATGGCAGGCCCACTTGGATTGAATTATCAACTCAAGATTTAGATAAATTCTTTCTGCGCGGACAATAACTTTTACATGACCGAATCTACTCTAGCCCCTTACACAACGAACACTAAAACAAGTTCATTACCTCCGGTTATTGTACTTATGGGGCCTACTGCTTCGGGTAAGTCGGCTCTCGCTGTTAAATTAGCGCAAGCATTAAACGGTGAAATTATTAGTGTCGATTCTGCCTTAGTTTACAAAGATATGGATATTGGTACTGCAAAGCCGACGCTAGCTGAACGAGGCGGTATTCCTCATCATCTTATCGACATTATTGATGCTTCTGAATCCTATTCAACTGGCCAGTTTAGAAGCCAAACACTGGCTTTAATGGCAGATATTACGCAACGTGGCAAATTACCCATTTTAGTTGGCGGTACCATGTTGTATTTTAATGCCTTGCTAAATGGCCTAGCTGTATTACCCCCAGCTAATCCTGACATTAGAGCGCAGTTAGATTTAGAATTAGAAACCTTTGGCAAAGCAGCTCTTCATAATAGACTCGCTGCAGTTGATCCGCTTGCCGCCGCCAGAATTCATCCTAATGACCCACAACGCGTGCAAAGGGCTTTAGAAGTTTATGAGATTAGTGGCAAAGCCTTATCTGATTTTTTTGTCCCAGATGCAACAGATGTTTTACCTTATCACGTTATTAAGTTGATAATTTCACCTGTAGATCGAAAAGTTTTACACGATATTATCGCCCAGCGTTTTCATTTAATGCTTGAACAAGGCTTTATGGAAGAGGTTAAAAAGCTTTATGAGCGAGGCGACTTAAATGAAAAGATGACCTCTATTAGAGCGGTAGGTTATCGGCAAGCCTGGTCTTATCTTCAAGGTGAGGATGATTTAAAGACGATGACTGAAAAAGCTATTATTGCTACACGACAATTAGCAAAACGTCAGTTTACTTGGTTGCGTAGAGAAACGGATGCAAAACAATTTGAAACGGGGCAAGTAGATTTAGTACCGCAAGTATTAGCGTATTTAAAGACCCAGATGAACGCTTAAATACCTTAAAGTTTATTATCTATTTTGATGAATCTCTTCGCATGTACACATCAGCTATCAACTTAAGTCGGGACACAGTCTAAGTGGTTAAGCGTAGACATCTATGTGTACATGTAGATATATAAAATTTTTAAAAACAAGCCTTCATTGCTGCACCAATATCAGAAGGCGAGGTGCACACTTCAATACCCGCTGCTTTTAATGCCGCAATTTTTCCTTTGGCAGTACCTTTACCGCCCGTAACAATAGCACCGGCATGTCCCATTCTTTTACCTGCTGGAGCTGTTTGACCGGCAATATAAGAGACAACGGGTTTAGTTACATGAGCTTTAATATAATCTGCGGCATCTTCTTCTTCGATACCACCAATCTCACCCACCATAACAATACCTTTTGTAGCGTCATCGGCTTGGAAACGGCTTAGCACATCTATAAAATTCATCCCGTGAATCGGATCACCACCGATGCCAACACAAGTACTTTGACCTAAACCTTGTTGAGTTGTTTGATGCACAGACTCATAAGTTAAAGTTCCGGATCGAGAGACGATACCAATAGAACCCGGCAAATGAATTTTACCCGGCATAATGCCGATTTTGCATTCACCCGGCGTGATAATACCCGGGCAATTTGGGCCAATTAATAAGGCATCTGTACCCGCCATAGCGGCTTTAACTTTAAGCATTTGTAAAACTGGAATACCTTCGGTGATACAGACTATTAATTTAATACCCGCATCAACTGCTTCAAGTATGGCATCTGCCGCATAAAAAGGCGGGACATAAATAACACTGGCAGTGGCGCCAGTGGTTTTAACTGCGTCATCTACGGTATTAAAAACAGGCAAACCTAAATGCACCGAACCGCCTCGCTCGGGTGTAACGCCACCCACTAATTGAGTGCCATAAGCGAGTGTTTGTTCTGAATGAAAAGTACCTTGTTTACCTGTAAAGCCTTGGCAGATAACTTTAGTATCTTTATTAATTAAAATACTCATACTGCCTCCGCTAATGCTACTGCTTGTTCTGCGGCGTGTGTTAAATCATCCGCAGGATAAATACTTAAACCCGTATTGGTTAATAAAGCTCTGCCCTCTTCCACATTGGTACCTTCTAATCTCACCACCACAGGCACACTAACATGAATCTGTTCTATGGCCGCTAAGATACCGGCAGCAATAACATCACATTGCACTATGCCACCAAAAATATTTACCAAAACCGCTTTTACACTTTTATCTGACAAAATTAATTTAAAAGCCTCGCAGACTTTTTCAACATTGGTACCACCACCTACATCTAAAAAGTTAGCCGGTTGACCGCCTTTTAATTTGACTAAATCCATAGTGGCCATCGCCAAACCAGCACCGTTAACCATACAGCCAATATTACCTTCTAAGGTAATGTAGTTGAGCCCGTATTGTTGCGCATAATTTTCTTTATCATCTTCTTGACTAGGGTCTTTCATTGCCGAAATATCAGCATGCAATGCTAAAGCATTATCATCAAAATTAATCTTTGCATCTAAGGCTAATAAGTCGCCTCCGTCTGTTTCAATCAAAGGATTAATTTCTATTTGAGTGGCATCTTTTTCTAAAAACAGATCGTACATTCCTTGCATAATCTGGGTAAGGGCTTTAACTTGCGGACCTTTAAGACCTAAGTTATAGGCCACTTTACGACACTGATAGCCTTGCAATCCAGAAGCAGGATGTATGGGTACGGAGATAATTTGCTCTGGGGTATCATGAGCAACGGCTTCAATATCCATACCGCCAGCAACCGAGGCGATAAAGATAACTCGCTCTATACTACGATCCATTAAGATACTTAAATAAAGTTCACGTTTTATAGGATATAAACTTTCGATTAATAAAGAATTAATCGGCAAGCCTAAGTGGCCTGTTTGAATAGTCACTAAGCGTTGACCCAGTAAACTCTCACTAATCTCTGCGACCTCAGTTAAACTTTTTGCAACTTTAACACCGCCGACTTTACCACGCCCACCCGCATGAACTTGTGCTTTAACAACCCAACCTTCGCCACCTAACTCTTGTGCCATTTGTTTTGCAGAATCTGCAGATTCTGCGTGTCTACCTAGCGGAACGGGTATTTTATACTGTTGAAATAACTGCTTTGCCTGATATTCATGAATATTCATTTATCACTCTCGATTGACCGGCAATACCCGGCAAATATTATTAATAGTTACTGCAGACTTGCGATACGCATATTTAACTTAACAAAGTTCTTTCTAATAACCAATAACTCCCTGCTAAAGCAATTAAAACAGAGCAGCTAAAAGTTAATTTAGCTTCTATTTTTGCTTGCTTATGTAACCACCAAATCACAGGTAATACCATCACAGTGACCGCAATCTGTCCCAGCTCAACTCCTAAATTGAACGAAAACAAGGGCACTAGAATACCTGTTTCGTAAGAAGAAATACCCATCTCACGCAGTACGGCGGCAAAGCCAAAACCATGAATTAATCCAAAAAAGAATGTTAACCACTGACGGCCCTTAGGCTTACCATCCCGGACTATATTTTCTAAAGCCACATAGATTATTGTTGCTGCAATCAATGGCTCAACAATGCTACCCGGAATATCGATAACATTAAGGCCCGCCAATGCTAAGGTAATAGAATGCGCAATGGTAAAATAGGTGATGATTTTAAAAGCTGGCCAAAAGCTCCGCGTAACTATCAATAATGACAATAAAAACAATAAATGATCATAGCCCGTTAGGATATGCTCAATGCCTAATAATAAGAACTCGGTAAAGGTAGTTGATTTAGACTCAGAAACCGCTAGGCCTTTAGCTTCAGTCGCTCCCCCTGTTAAATTAAAATCAATAGCGTTATCAGCTTGTGACAACATCTTTTCGCCCAAGCCATGACAGGATTCATCTTTTATGGTCACAAATTGTTTATGATTGTCAGGCAGTTTACTTAAAAAATCTGCTTGAAACTTAAGTTGCTGAGCCACTGCTTGCGCATAATGGAATTCAATAAAAGCATTATTTTTATCATCAAAAGAAACGCTGCCCAAACCATCAGGTGTTACCAGTTGACCATTAATACTAGCTTGAATTCCATTTAACACCCATTTTGCGATGTCTGGTTTTACCGCTTCTTGCTCTGCAGGAGTAACCTCAGCATCAAGATCACTATCCATGGGTACAAACGCTTCTATGTCTTGCAACGAAAAGGTAATTTTTGCATCAACACCTTGTGCTTTAAGCACAAAATCAGCTGAACTTAAGCCAGGATCATGTGCTACACAAAATTGGCTAAAAACTGCAAAAAACAGTGCGGCAACTATTTGACGACTAAACATTAAGCCTCTGTATCTGCTGAAGATTTAGATTTGCGTCGGCTGCGATACCATAAAACACCACCCATCAGTAATGCTAAAACCGAAGTTACGCCCGCGCCAATTAAAATGAGTGTTTTCTTAGGTAAAGCGTCAGGATCACCACCAACATGGAAAGGTATTCTTAATTTATCTTCATCAGAAATAGCAGCCTCACCACCTATTAATAAATACATAGCGTAATAGCCATTTCTTTCTATATCGGCTTGAGCTTCAACCACACCTTTGCTGTATTCTTTTGCTTCAACTTCTGTAATGGTTTTAATCTCTTTGAAATCTTCAGGTTTTGTATCATCAGAACCAACAAGTTCTAACTCAACTACTCGAATACCAATGGGAGTTTTACGAATATCACGATCGATTAAATCAGCCGCAAGAAATACTTTGCCTGGTTCTGGGATTTCTTGGCAATAAGGTTTTAATAATGCAGCTCTGTCCGCAGCATCTGCTTTAGGCGTTGCTGATTTTAAATACACACTTAAATGCACGGCGTAGAAATCGTTAGTAATTAAACAACCCACGCTGTTTAAATCAGGTATTTGAGGTTGAATACCTAACTGGTTTTTATCACAACCGGAGATTAAGCCTACAAAAAGGCAGGCGCTTAATAATTGATTTAGAGTTTTTTTGTAGTTCATAATTAGGGGGCTTTGATAGTGAATTGATATTTGCCTGTCACGATATGCGTATCTATCGAAACTACTCGATAGCGAACAGTATAGGTATCTGGGGCTAAATTAGGCACTGTTGCAAATAGATGAGATTGATCAAAGGTTTCTTGCTGAGCATCTTTATTATCAACGCGCTTACCTTTACTATCAATAACTGCAAGTGCGATGTATTCAGTACCGACCTTATCGTTAAACCAAACATCAATTTGTTTTGGTGTTTCAGAAACGGTGGCATTGGCTTCTGGTGCTGATCGCACCATAATGGCATGAGCAAATAATGGCATTGGGGCCATTAATGCTAAAGCAACTATAAATCCAGAAAACGGTACCTTGTTATTTTTCTTGTTTTTGAATGGGTAGTTTGTCATAAATTTCTTAAGGTCAATGTAAACAAATAAAAGTATTACGCTGGGTATTATATATTGCCAAGTTAACATTACCCAGTAAAAAGGTATGCTCCACGCAGATCGCTTTGGGACAATTTTTTATAGTTACCTATTATAAATAATTGATCTTAAATAGCATGAGTTATCCGCCTACGCTATCTTAGGGTTTAATTTTGACTTATAACAGAGACAAAGCAGCTTGGTTATTGATCAATCATTTCCACTTGCTTGTTTCTCCTCTTATGTTTTAGACCACGGTTTCGACACCCATATATCTAAATCAGTAACTCTCTTTTTTACTAGCCCTTTTCTGATTAACTTGAGTCTAGTACACCTAAACTTTATGCCTTGTTATATCTTGTACAGTAATTTGTACTAATGTAGCGGTTTAGAAATTAACTGTGCAGGCTTTCCTGAACTTTTTTCAGTCCATACAACCAAGAACCCCTGTTCTTGGGCAACTATATGCGGAAATGTGGCATTCGTTTTACCAGAAGATATTCTGATGGGGTTGGACCAAGTTTTACCATCATCTGTGGATTTAACAAAATACACAGCGTTACCATCGTCATCACGCTGATCCCATACTGCAACCACTTGCTTACTATTAACCGCAATTCCACTATGACTTGCTCTCTGACTTAATAACACAGGTTCAGTCCATGACTTTCCATTATCACTTGATTTTAAAGTGTATAAACCTGAATGATTCTCCAGGCCAGTCCAAACAGTGCTGTATATGTCACCTTTATTTGATTCTGCTAAGCCACCACCTAGATGTGGGCAACCATCAAATTGCCATTTAAAATCTCCAACGATACTCTTATTACTCCATGTTAAACCCTGATCTTGAGAACTTATCAATACCATATCTCTAGGCTTCATATCGCGATATAAAATACTAAGATCTCCTGTTGCAGACAGAGCAATTGTATTCCAACAGCAAGAACAAGTTGAATCGTCTAATCTCTCACTTGCCTGCCATTGCTCATCTTTAAATCGAGAATAGCGCAAACTCTGATAGCCATTTTCTTCAGGATCAGCTAACCATACCGCATGAAAATTACCTGATTTATCAGCAATAATATCTACATGCGATTGATCACCTAAATCATCAGCAGCGGGATTGCTTTGCTTTGTCCATGTTTTTCCATTGTCTTTTGATAAATAACTAATCAAGGGACCCATTCCTGGTAACTCCCCTTTTATCTGCCAGATTGCCAAAAGATTATTTTCAAAGGTGGCCAACTGTATATCATTACCAAATGAAGATATTGGGCTAATAGCATTTTTAAGCTCTACTTCGTTAGACCATTGAACCCCTAGATTTTCTGAGCTTGAATGCTTTACGGTTATTAATGAATCTTGTTGTTTAATCTTTCCCGCCGCTAATAGATGAATTTTATCGTTGTAAACCACTAAATCCATGCTCATAACTTCTTCGAATCTAAGGTCGATTGTTTTTGGATTTTCTGAAAAATCATTTAAAGCAATTTTAATTAGCGATGCACTTACAAACAAAATCACTATGATTAATTTATACTTAGAATGTGATACCAACATATTTACCTAATAACAATGCCTGAACAAAATAACAACGATCATTTTCTGCATTACTTTATAATAAAATTCTATTGACCGCACACCTATAATTATAAAATATGAGGTTATTATGAAATATACACGCACCTTAAATTCAGTTCTCTCCCTTTCTATCTGCCTAATACTCCACAGTTCTAATGCCCACGCCATTGAATACAAATCCTTCGCTGGCATCCGCTTTGTAAAAATTGAACCTGGTTGTTTCCTTATGGGTAAAGACACTGATATCAAAGAAACTAACCCAGTAGAAGCACCACAGCATAAAGTGTGTATTTCAAAACCTTTTTATATTGGTGAAACTGAAGTTACTCAGAAGCAGTGGGAAACTGTGATGGGTAATAATCCTAGTAAAACTAAAGCGTTTTACAAACCCGTCGATAAAGTCAGTTGGAATGATGCTCAAGAATTTATCAAAAAATTAAATATTCAAGAGAATAGTCAAGCATTCCGATTACCTACTGAAGCTGAATGGGAATATTCTGCTAGAGCTGGCAGTACATCTCTATTTTCTTATGGTGCTAAACCAAATGATTTATCTAATTATGCTTGGTTTGGTGATGAAGGATACGGCGGCGCAAGCCATGAAGTGGCACTAAAGAAACCTAATCAATGGGGCTTATTTGACGTGCATGGTAATGTTTGGGAGTGGGTACAAGACTGGTATGACCCTAATTACTATTCTAGTAGCCCTGATAAAGATCCACAAGGACCAGAAACAGGACAGTATCGTGTTTATCGGGGTGGTAGTTGGGTTGGAAAAGCGATTAATTTACGTACATCACTTCGATACAGTGGTTTACCCGTTTTAAGAACTAATGACATTGGACTCAGGTTAGTCCATGAATAATAAATGTCCGCCTTTCGTAATTCAAATACCGGTTTATTATACGGTTATTCTTTTACTATTCAGTAAAGGTATTTATGTTAGAATTGGAATTGACGACAGTCGAATTTTACCCCTTAAATACTTACTTTTATTGGGTTTTTTATAATATATTAATTTACGAAAGGTAATCCATGAAGTTTTTGAATAAAATGGCAGTTTCATCTGTTATGGCAGCATCTATGTTAGTTTTATCAACTTCTGCATTCGCTGCTGAAGAACACAAAGATAAAAATGCTGCAGTTTTAGCAGCAGCTCAAAGCACTGAAGCAAGCATGCTTGAAGCTAAAGAAGCTTTAGTAAAAGGTGGTGACGGCGATAAAGTATTAAATGCTTTAAACGATGCTCGTCAATCAGTAAAAGAATTTCGTTATGAGCAAACTGAGCGTCTACGTCAAAAATTAAACACAAATCTTAAAAATGCTCGTGACGAAGCATTAAACAACCAAAACGAAAAGTCTTTAGAAGAAATTAACAAAGGCTTAACTGTCTATGCAGAAATGAAAAAAATCTATGACGCGGCTCATTAATTAATAGCCATTCTTAGAATTTCTTTACATAGAATTATCAAACTATTGTTTGAAAAGATAAACATTCTTATTATCTAAGAGAATTTATCTGAACATTATTAACTTTATTAAGTTAGCTTTAGTATCTATCATATTTCCACTTTATTTATGGTAGAATTGCCACCGAGCTACAAACGCTTACCCTATAAAGATTTTAATTATAATTTATAACGAACTAGGAGTTTACAACATGATTAATTTTAAAAAAGTTGCACTTGCTATTGCAATTTCAACTTCTATTGGTAGTTTTTCTACACAAGCTTTGGCAGAAGCAGATGCTGGTCGTATAGTATATTCTCCAGCTGATGCAATTGATTTAGTTGCTGGTAAAGTTGGCACTGCTTTAGAAGCTTTGAAAAAAGGCGAATCAGCAGACGCTGTTGATGATTTAATTAAAAATGCATTATCATCAAGCAAAGAAATCAATGCTAGTGACAAAGTATTTGCTGCAAGAGATAAAATTCATAACAAGCTTAAATCAGCGCGTAAACACATTAAAGATGGCGATAACAAATCTGCTGAAGATGATTTAGCTGCTGCACAAAAAGCTTTCACAGCTTTAAAAGACATACTTTAATTATTTCTTAATCAAGATAGCTATTGCTGTCTTGATTGAATTTAATTATAAAAAAACCTCGTTTATTCGAGGTTTTTTTATGCCCCAATATTCATTCTTATTTACATTCATATAAATACTACCTTCGAATCTATCAAATCAATATTTTCGACCTCATACTCCCCTGCTTCTTTGTTCATTAAGTTTCTTATAGTCTAGTCTTATCTACACACATTCATATGCTTTACTGTCCTTATTTAGTACCCCCCCTTATTAAGTAGACACCCGCCTTTACCAAGAATTAGTACTTCTATTATTTAATTGTTCAATCCCAATCCACCATTATTATTTTAGTTAACTCCCTTCTGTTTAATACCACATTAATATTCTAATCATTACTATATTCAAATATATTTATATATTCTTTTACCCTAAATATTGAGTAAAAAAAAACCCCACTATCATTTCTGATAGTGGGGTTAATTTCATTCCTAGTTATCCAAAAGGATAACTATTCATTCATTAGATGAATGTTGGAATTAATGGTGCATCAACAGTAACCATTTGACGGTTGCCAGAAGCATCATAGAAGAACAACAAACCAGCAAAACGGCTATCTGGATCGTAGATCAAGTCAGCTAAACGATAAACTTCCCAAGCTGCGTCAGACGCAGTAACTTGAACAGTTCTTGATTGACCTGGAGCAAGTGGGCTGTTATCGCTAACAGTCAAACCTTCTTCAGCCAATAAGTCATCAGGATAACCTGATTCGTCTTCTGAAACAGCAGGATCTAAGAAACGTACACCAGCAGTGTTGAATTCGCCTAAACGAACTGCAGAATCACCGTTGTTAGTAAGAGTCAAAGTCATTTGCATTGCACGACCTGGCACACGGTAAGTAGCATCTTCAACTTTAACTTTCACAGTAGCAACTGGAAGTTCAATAGTTTTCATGCCACGTAACAAACCAGCTTGTAAAGGAGTTGTAATTGGGTATTTATCGTTAGTTGAGCCCATTGAAGCAGCAACGATTGCGATAGTACCAACAGCAAAACCTAAAGTCACTTTTCTGTCTAATGCAGTGATTAAAGTGTTAGCTTTACCAGACTCAACAGCGATAGAACGTGGAATGAATAATGGTTTACGAGCCCAGTAAGCAACCCATAATAAACCAATAGCATACCATAGACCATGCCAGAAGTAAGTATTGTCAAGGTTGTAGTGTTCTAAATCAATTGTTTCGCCAGTTAAAGTAGTAACTGGGTTAACAAAGTTAGACATTGAACCAGTAACAGTTACCCATTTACCTGGACCGATGATTGGACCACCACCTTGTACGTTCATCATAGCATGAACGTGCCAGTCACCTGGACGACGTGCTTTTAAAAGAACTTTAAACTCATAAGTTTCGCCCAATTCTAATGATACTGAACGTGGAACTAATTGACCGCCGATCCAAGATCCTGCACGAATAAATACAGGACCAGGAATACCAACGTTTAAGAATGATACTTCTGGTTTATCAACAGTTTCAGGCCATCCTTGAAACACGTAGAATTTACCAGTTAATGTCATTGTGTCATTAACAGCTACTTCATCTTTTGACCAGTTAAGATCAAACCAGTGAATAGTACGCATACGCATGAAAGCAGCTTGCGACTTTTCACCATGTGCAGATGCAGTTGGTGCGTAAAACATCGCTGCTGTCATTGTGATCAGCAGTGCGACAAAGGATAATTTAGCTACCTTGTCTTTTAATATTTTCATATATCCCCCTCTATTAATAGAGAATCTTTTATTAGTATATCTGGCAATTTTAATTGTCCAGTTCTTGATAAAGAGAACTTTTTAATTAGAAATCTTCACTAGAAACGAAAGTAGTTTGTGCAAACCATTTTCCGAAGAAGTGCCATAAGAAGTAAATAATGATACTTACGAAACCAGAGAAGAACGCAGATACTGGAGCAACGTCTTTACCGAAAGTTCTTAAAGTACCTTTTTCTACCATTCTGATATACTCAGGAGTACCAGTTCTAACGTAGTGGTAACCTTGTAAGTCAGCTAAAGTCATCATCATGCCGTTATATTCAACAGGAACATGAAGAGGAGCAATAATTGGCCAGTTACCTGGGTAGAATAATAAACCGTAAGCTAAACCACCAACTACTGCAGTAACAGTTAAACTGCCTGACAATAATAAAACTGCGTCTAGTACGATCGCACCTGGGAAAAGGTTTGATGGGAAGCAGAAGTTAACTGGGAAGTAAGTCCAACCCCAGAAATTTAAGTATCTGTTGATCCACTCGCCTAATAAAAGACCTAAAATACAAACTACTGCACCGAATGGTAAACGGTAACGGTACCATAAACATGCTTGAACAGCAGCAGGGAAAGTGATAGAAACGATTGGAGCTACAGTTACCCATAGACGACGATCTTTCCAATCAGTCCAGAAATCCCAGTCACCACCAGTTAACATGTAGTGAATGTGATAACCACCAAGAACAACGAAGAACAATGTAAACAAAATTAGCCAGTCGAACGTACGAGAAACTTTAACTGCTTCTGCGCGTGAACGTACAGCTGATTGAGATGCGCTCATAGCTTACCTCCTAAAGGATTTAAATTATTTTTATTAACACTATCTTTCACTATGCTGTTTCGCCTTGAAAAGAGACGAAACAGCTAGGAGATAGTTATTACAGCTAAGACTTAAATTATGCTAAGTCTTTTTTCAAAAGTTTGCTTAATGCAGCAACTTCTGTGTTTACAACACCTAATACACCTAAAGCAGCCCATCCGAAGAATACGAAACCGTAGTGTAAAGGAGCAACAAACAACTCTTCCATGAACCAGAAAGTGTGACCCCATTCATTCAAACCAACGTTTGGTAAAATCATGAATGGACCAACTACTGATACTAAGTACATCAAAGATAAACCATTTTGGTAAGCAGGCAATCTTGTTTTAGCATATAAGAAAGCAGCACCACCAGTAATGATATAAATTGGGTAGCTTAAGTAGAATTCAATGATGTGACTTGGAGTGAAGTCAGTATCACGAACGATTGTTTGGTGCCAAGTACCATCTTGCTCAGTGAAGTAGCTAGCGCCGTAGTAAATAGCCCATGCGTAACATACTAACCAAACCCAGTGAGTGAAATGTCTTCTTAACTCTTCTCTTGGAGTGATTGATAACACTTTACGATCACGAGTTTTCCAGATGTAACCCCACAAAATACCAGCTGTTGATACTTCTAATACAAATTCAATGTACAAAAAGTTCATCCAGTAAGTTTCGAACTCAGGTGCGAATGAGTCAAGACCAGCTGACCATCCATAAACACCTTCATACCAACGAACCCAACCATAAAAAAGAACATATACTAGAGAACCTAGTACTAAGTTTCTTACGTTTAATAGCGGTGCTTCCGCAGCATCAGCTTTCACTGATTCAGTTGTAGCTGCCATTTCTACCTCCTAAAAATTAACAAATCCCTAGCCGACTGACTAGGACTCTATAATAACTCCATTTTCCTCACTGCAAACCTAAGAAATTTTTATTTTGCAATGCCACCAAGTCAATTTAGTGAGCTATCAGTCTACCACTTCGAAAAACCTTGTCAAGTCAAAAACTATTGGTTTTTTCTAGACTCACTATTTTTTCTTTCTTATTTAGAATTCTTATCGAACCCTAGTCATATTTAGATTATAACCAGTTACCATTTTCATTTTGTTTAATCTCATCTATCACTTTTACTTTAATTATTTAAAATCAATTAATTGTGAGTTTCTCTCTACAATCTAAATCACTAGAAATTTTATTATTTTTTTCCAACAATACCCAACATTGATTTCTGTTAAAATTCTGTTATAAATTCCATCACTAATCACTTTTATAAAAATATTATTATGAAAAAATCTCGTCTTTTATTATTTGTAGCAGGCATAATCATTTTGCTTTTAACTCAATACAAAGTTGTTATGCCAACTCTTTACAAGGTAGTTTCTTCAGATTTATTTCTTGTAGACAGTAAAGATCAATCCAGTCAAATTGCTATTTCAACACCGCTCACTGATTTGGCTTTCAAACATTGCAATGAATTTATTAAGAATGACCTTGGTAGTGATATAAAAGCTTCGTTTGCTGACAAGCCTATAAACGCTTGGTCTTTAGGTAATTATCAATATGTAATCAATGCTGAGATTACTTTAACTGGTGCTGATTCAGTTGTATCAACAAAAAAATATGCATGTCGTATAACTTACAACAACGGTGACGACCAAGCAGGAATAAATGATATTGCCAATTGGTCTTTGATTGGGGTATCTGGAATTAAAGATAACTAAATATTGGAAGCATTGCTCTGTCAACTTTGTATTATTTGAGTTGATAGAGCAGGTTGTTTCAGTCAATCAAATATTTTCCCTAATTTGGACTGTACCATCTAATCTTTTTACTTCGAAACAAGCAACATCCTCATACGCTGGCGGAGCTTTAACTTTACCTGTTTTTATACAAAATCTAGCCCCATGCCTAGGGCAAATTATCTCATTTTCTTCCACATTACCACTGGCTATATCTCCACCATCATGTGGACAGATATCCTCAATTGCATAAAACTCGCCATCTAGATTAAAGACTGCCACATCAACACCATCGACATCTACAACAATCTTCTCTCCGGGCGCTAATGCTGATTCTGCACACACATCAACCCATTCAGTCATACACCCCCCCTCTTTTGAATTAGTTCTTAAGATATACATCGTAACGCAACAACTTACCTTGATAGCTTTCGCTAGGCTTACCTCCCAATGGCTCGGCATAATCTGGGCTTTTAACAACTACTCTTTTACCTGTTGCTTTTACAGCCGCTTCAAATAACTGCTCTTTATCATGATCATCACCTAGCAAATCACGCAGCACTACCATTGATTTTTTTGCTAAAGCCGACTTTTTCCGCTTTGGAGGAAACATAGGATCTAGATATATACAATCTGGAGGTGTATCCAATGTGGCCAATAACTCAATTGCATTTCCTTTTAACAATTTTGGTGGCCGCAATTGCAAACTCTGCATCCAATCCAACTCAGCTAAACGGTTAAAACCATCTGCAAGCAACTCTGCCATGACAGGTGATCTTTCAATACAAATCAATTCGTAACCCATACGAAATATGTGTAAACTATCTTGTCCCCATCCTGTCGTTGCATCTACCACTGTTTTAGTTTTTCTACCTAACGCATGCGCTAAAGCATCCTGCTTAGGAGCAGGCCAAGAACGTTGCTCGCCATTTCTCGGCTCGATATCTACGACTAAACCACCCTTTTTAAGCAGCTCTTTATCCAGTAACTTTAAACAACCCTCGCGCCAACTTAAAAAGAAATTTTCAGGACACTCTTTATCGATTATTTCATAGAATGGCACAGATAACCTTTCGGCTAAGTCTTGTGACTGCTGCTTATATTCTGCGCCTTGATGGAGTACCGCTAATTTTCCGGTATATTGATGCACTATTTATTAGGACTTTCTATTCAGTTGAAATTGCTTCTTGTTGATTCTTCAAAGCCGCATCCAACGTATGCCATGCCAATGTTGCGCACTTAACACGCGCAGGATATTCACGCACACCAGCCAATACAGCTAATTTACCTATTGCTTCAAGATTAATATGCTCATCTTTCCCAGTAGTCATTTCATGAAACTGCTTAAATAACGTATCTGCCTCTTGCTCTGTTTTACCTTTCACTATCTCAGTCATTAAAGACACAGAGGCTGTTGAGATAGCGCAACCCGACCCCTGAAAGCTAGCATCTGTAATCACATCACCTGCCATTTTCAGATATAAGGTTAACCGATCTCCGCATAACGGATTAAATCCCTCTACTTTTCTATCCGCATCTTCTATTATTCGAAAATTACGTGGATTACGATTATGGTCAAAAATAACTTCTTGATATAAATCTCGTAAATCATCAAACATTAGCCAAACACCTCAATCAAAGATTCTA
>JAPLRS010000001.1 GCA_026399015.1 Methylococcales bacterium
TCGATATCTGGCGTAATAACAGTTAATGATTACATACTAAAAGAACTTGGTTTTCGATCTTAATAAATAGCCCGCTATGACCAATGTAATATGTTGTTAATATTGATAAAGTTGATTTTCGATTAAATACCCTTATAGTTATGCAACTAAAACATTAAATAGAGGTATTTTATGCAGTATTTTCGTCTTTCATTCCTTATCACCCTCATAGGCTTAGCTGTAGCGTATTTTTGGGGCGGCATCATGGGTGCCTTTATTGCCTTTATCTTAGCGGTATTGGAAGTGAGTTTATCCTTTGACAATGCTGTTGTTAACGCCAGCATCTTAAAGCGTATGGATGATAAGTGGCAGGGATACTTTTTAACTTGGGGTATATTAATTGCTGTGTTTGGTATGCGTTTATTGTTTCCGATTTTAATAGTCTCCGTTGCTACAGGCATTGATTTCTTAGGTGTAACAGCTATGGCTCTGCATGATCCAGCAACCTATGCTGAGCATTTAAATGCTTCACATGTGCAAATTGCTGCATTCGGTGGTATGTTTTTATTGATGGTATTTTTCTCATTTATTTTTAACGAGAATAAAGAGTTACATTGGTTAGGCTATCTAGAAAGAAAGTTGTCCGACTTCGGTAAATTAGAGTCTATTGAAATTATTTTGGCTTTAGGTGTGTTATTAGCAGGCCAACATTGGTTGCCCGAAGCTATACGATTTAATGCCTTAATTGCAGGTATTTCTGGGGTGATTTTATTTGTAATCGTCGATAGTTTAGCGGCTTTATTTGAAGATGAAGAAGAGGGCGAAGAAGTCACTACGGCCATAAAAAAAGGCAGTGTCATGAGTTTTCTGTATCTTGAAGTGTTAGATGCTTCGTTCTCATTTGATGGTGTTATTGGTGCTTTTGCGATCACCCAAGATGTCGTTATTATTATGTTAGGTTTAGCGATAGGCGCTATGTTTGTAAGAAGCCTGACTGTATTTTTAGTGCGCAAAGGCACTTTAGATGAATATGTGTTTTTAGAACACGGTGCTCATTATGCGATAGGTACCTTAGCAGCTATTATGTTACTGAGCATGATGTATCATATTTCTGAAGTGGTCACAGGTTCCGTGGGTGCTGTTTTAATTGCTTTATCGATTATTTCATCTATACGTTATAAGAAGCATGCGAACTAAGGTATCTCGTAATAAATAAAATTCCATCTTATAGGATGTGCTGAACGATAGTGAAGCGCATCTTATAAAAGTGTTGGTGTATTATTGCGTCTTACCATTGTGATATTTTTAAACTCAATAATCATAACTAGGCATGAAAAATTATTTAGTATTGCTCGATAAAATTCTTAAAGAAGGCGTCCAAAAAGGCGATAGAACTGGCAGTGGTACGCTGTCTTTATTTGGTCATCAGATGCGTTTTGATTTAACACAGGGCTTTCCTTTGGTGACTACCAAAAAAGTCCATTTAAAATCAATTATTCATGAATTACTGTGGTTTTTAAAAGGTGAAACTAATGTCGCTTATTTACATGAACATCGCGTTCATATTTGGGATGAGTGGGCTGATGAGCGTGGCGATTTGGGGCCTGTGTATGGGCATCAATGGCGATCTTGGCCTACCCCAAATGGACAGCCTATCGATCAGATTAAAGTCGTTATCGAACAGCTAAAAAAAACACCGAATAGTCGGCGCATTATTGTATCTGCTTGGAATGTCGCTGATTTACCAGATGAAAGCATAAGTCCACAACAGAATGTAGCCTGTG
>JAPLRS010000042.1 GCA_026399015.1 Methylococcales bacterium
AAACGACCTCTCAATTGCCAAGCTAATTCAGCCCCACGTATACCGTGCTCTGGATCTCTATGATCATTAAAACGCCTAGCATCATGAAAAAAAGCAAATAATTCGACTACATGTACAGAAGAGTTATTTTCTCTAGCCATCAATAAACCGTTATACCGCACACGCGACCAATGCCTTATGCCATGAATACCATGCCAATCTAAGCAAAACTGAGTTTTTAAATGTTGTATTAAGGCGGGCTTATCGATACGCATATTTTTTTGTTTGATTGTCTAAAAACTTAATTTCTATGAATTTTACATGAAAAATAAAATGATCAAGCTAAGTTCACAAAACTCCTTAAAGCTACCCAAACAGTTATCAATATAAATTTAATCAAATAGGTATTTGAGTTAACTCTTGTAATATTCAACAGTTATAATTCTTACAAAAAACCGAATCATTACAGTCTTAAATCATGAAAACACAACTGCATACGCACATTCGCCTCATGGCAATTTCTATTTTCTTTGTATTGCTAACAGGTCTAAGTTATTTATTTTCAATGAATTTAATGCACCAAGAATTAGACTTATTGAACCAATCCCATCAAAAATTATTAACTGCGACTTTAGCCATTGAAGAAGCGCACACCCAATTTAAAATTCAATTTCAAGAATGGAAAAACCTACTACTACGGGGAAATAATCCAGATGACTACAAAAAGTATTTTTCATCTTTTAATTATCAAACAGATCAAGTTCAGCAGTCTTTAAATACAGCAAAATCCTCACTCAACGATAATTTGTTAAATGAAATAGATGAAGTTATCAAACAACACAAGGAGTTAGTTGAAATCTATCTCCAGACACTATCAGGGGCAAAACTAGATAACTTAAATGACATTGAGTCAGTTGATAAATCAGTCCGAGGCATTGATCGCCCCTTAGACACCTTATTCCCACAACTGAGTAAAAAGATAACCAATAAATTACAAGAAAAAGTCATAGCGGATAATGAGTTACAAGAAAAATATTACAACCAGAATACATTGTTGATTAGTAGTTTTGTATCAGCGAGTATCATTTTTATAATACTGTCTTTCTGGATTAGTAACAGAAAATAGTCTTAATTTATCCTCTTAATAAAATCATTTTCATGGAAATTACCCTTAATATTCTCTGTGGGCTAGGCCTGTTCTTTATTGGCATTGCTGCCGTCAGTAAAAGTTTAAGACAATTAACTGGATCTTCTTTTAGGCGCTTAATGGCAAGAGCCGGAAATCACCCTATATCTTCTGCAGCTACAGGTACTTTAGCCGGCCTATTACTACAAAGCTCAAATGCGGTTACTTTTATTATCATCAGCTTAATTAGCACTAAAGCACTCAACACTAAAGGTGGGATTCCCATTTTGGCATGGGCAAATGTGGGCACCTCTGCTCTGGTTTTTTTAGCCTCAATGAACCTTAAACTTGTAGCGCTTTTTTTATTAGCCGCTACAGGTATCTCCATGCACTTAAGTAATGATAAATCGCGCTATCAATATTTCATTACAGGACTTATGGGCCTAGGCCTATTATTAATGGGAACTGATTTAATTAAAATTGGCGCCAAACCCTTACAAGATATCGAAACATTTAAAAGCTTAATTTCTTTTGCTGTACTCTACCCTTTACTATCTGTCGTAATGGGTTTGGTGCTAGCTATATTTACCCAAAGCACTTCGACGGTTGCCGTCATTGCCATCGGAATGTCTCAATCTGGCTTATTTGGCATAGACCAAACTTTACTTCTAGTATTTGGCGCCAATATAGGGTCGGGCATTAGCACCGCTTTAATGGCCGCTAATTTGAGTGGTACTAGTAGACAACTAGCCTACTTTCAATGCATTTTTAAAATACTTGGCTCATTAGTATTGATTATTTTGTTTTACTTTGAAAATGGCTTTAATTGGCCATTAGTTAAAGCCACCGTTTCTAATATTGATCCTAAATTAAGCGGCCAAATTGCCTTAGCTTATTTAGCATTACAATTGGCAGGGGTAATCGGCACTTTACCCTTCAGCAAGCCGATACTTGCACTCTGTAATCGATTGTCCCCACCCACAAAACACGAAGAATTATCAAGCCCGCAATACCTTTATGATCAGGCATTAGAGGATCCACAAACTGCAATTTCACTTGCTGATTGTGAAGCCATCGATATTATTAGTAGAGTTCCTAACCTATTACCTTATGATGGCACTCTACTCGATAATAGCCACAGAGATATACTACTAAATAGTAGCCTTAGCGTTTTACATGAACTGCACAACTTTCTTGCTGAAATGTTGGAATACCAACCAGACCTTGAAGTAGTAGAGCGCAATCTAAAGTTACAAGCACAATCCGAATTGATTGAGCAGTTATTGGTAACTACGCATCAGATAGGAATGACGTTAAATGCCTTACCCAAAACAACGGGCATCACACAAATAAGTAGCAGTGTGATTGAAGGCTTGCATTTTATCTTATTAACTTTAGTTGACTGTGTATCTGAAGCAGACAAGGACAGCATCCCTTTATTAGAAATAATGACAGATGATCGCACAGAAATCATGGAACGATTACGCGAAATGTTAATGAAAGAAGCGCTTGAAGTAGATCAATCGAATTATCAATCTTTGTTAAATGTTACTATTTTTCTGGACCGATCCATTTGGTTAATTCGCAGACTCTTATTAACACTCAAATAAACCAACCGCCAATCCAAGAACAATGCATTTTATAAGGAATCATAGTTAATTCTGTTATAATCATCGCATTTTATGGTCGGATAAAAGCGCCTAATGCTTTTTATTGTCGACAACAAAGCAATAACGCCTAACAACCTCATCATCAGTTAAATACCGTGGATTTAAAACATATCAGAAATTTCTCCATTATCGCGCATATTGATCATGGAAAATCTACCCTTGCCGACCGTGAAGTATCTCGCTCTTTAGCGGCCTGTGAAGGCGCCCTACTAATCGTAGATGCGGCCCAAGGCGTTGAAGCACAAAGTGTAGCAAACTGCTATACCGCGATTGAGCAAGGTTTAGAAGTAGTTCCTGTCCTTAATAAAATTGATTTACCCTCTGCTGAGCCTGAGCGCGTTAAAAATGAAATTGAAGAAGTCATTGGCATTCCTGCTGACGAAGCTTTAATGATTAGCGCAAAAACCGGCCTAGGCGTATTGGATGTATTAGAACAATTAGTCATTAAAGTGCCACACCCAGTGGGTGATCCAGAAGGTCCATTACAAGCTTTGATTATCGACTCTTGGTTTGATAGTTATTTGGGCGTGGTATCTTTAGTTAGAATTATGCATGGCAGTATTCGTAGAAAACAAAAGATTACTATCATGTCTACCGGCAAATCTTTTATCGCAGAAAAAGTCGGTGTATTTACCCCTAAACGTTTAGAAAAAGAGCTTTTGAATACTGGCGAAGTAGGCTATGTAGTGGCGGGTATTAAAGATATTTTTGGTGCTCCGGTTGGCGATACCATCACTTGGACAGATAAGCCGGCCCCAGAACAATTAACCGGTTTTCAACGCGTACAACCCCGAGTTTTTGCTGGCTTATATCCTGTTAGCTCTGATGATTATGAGGGCTTACGTGAGGCACTTAATAAATTAAATCTTAATGATGCAGCTCTACAGTTTGAACCCGAATCGTCACAAGCCTTAGGTTTTGGTTTCCGTTGTGGATTTTTAGGCATGTTGCATATGGAAATTGTGCAAGAGCGCTTAGAGAGAGAATACAATGTTGACCTGATTACGACAGCACCAACTGTAATCTATGAAGTGATCACCCAAACTGGCGATATTTTAATGGTTGATAACCCTGCCGATTTGCCGGATGGCGGTGTCGTTAAGGAAATCAGAGAGCCCATTATTCGCGCGAATATTTTAGTGCCCCAAACTTATTTGGGCGGCGTTATCACTTTATGTATTGAGAAACGTGGCATACAGAAAGATATGCAATATGTAGGTAGCCAAGTATCTTTGCATTATGAAATGCCATTAAGTGAAGTGGTTCTGGACTTTTTTGATCGCTTAAAATCAGTGAGCCGTGGTTTTGCTTCTTTTGATTATGAGTTCTTACGCTTCCAACCAGCCGACCTTGTTAAATTGGATGTATTAATCAACGCAGACAAAGTTGATGCTTTATCTATCATCGTACATCGTGATTTAAGTAATAATCGTGGCCGTGATTTAGTCGAAAAGATGAAAGATTTAATTCCTCGACAAATGTACGAAGTAGCGATTCAAGCGGCTATTGGATCGAAGATTATCGCGCGCTCTACCGTTAAAGCCATGCGTAAAAACGTAATCGCTAAATGTTATGGCGGTGATATTAGCCGCAAGAAGAAGTTATTAGAAAAACAAAAAGCCGGTAAAAAACGCATGAAACAAGTAGGCAACATTGAGATACCTCAAGAAGCATTCTTGGCGGTATTACAATTAAACAAAGAATAAGCTAACACCACATTTTAAACTCAAGGTGAGTCAATAACTTACCCCCTAAACACATTAGACATCAATATGGATTACGACTTTTCTTTTTACCTCTTTGTAGCAACAATAGTCACAGGCATTGTTTGGGGTGGCTACCTACTTTATCTTAAATCTAAAGGTGAAATCTTTAGTGAAGAAAACGAACCCGTATTAGTTGAGTACGCCCGCTCTTTCTTTCCTGTCGTGCTTATTGTTCTGGTACTCCGCTCATTTATCGCCGAGCCATTTAGAATCCCATCTGGTTCTATGATGCCAACCTTATTAGTCGGCGACTTTATTTTAGTTAATAAATTTACGTACGGCATTCGTTTACCGGTAATCAATAAAAAAATCTTAGAAATCAATAAACCCGAGCGTGGTGATATCTTTGTTTTCCGTTATCCAAAAGATCCAACTGTAGACTACATTAAGCGAATTATTGGTTTACCAGGTGACAAAATTGAATATCATGATAAAAGACTAACTGTAAATGGCGAAGCCATTACAGAAGTGTCATTAGGAGCCTATCAAGGTGTTGGCCAAGGTGCCGACATGACAGGTTCAGAAGAGTTTCATGAAAATCTAACGGGTATCGAGCATAGTATTCTTATTAGAAACGGAGCACCCACTGTTGAATTTTCTTACCAAGTCCCTGAAGGGCAATATTTTGCAATGGGAGATAATCGTGACAACAGCAATGATAGTCGTTACTGGGGCACGGTTCCTGAAGCTAATTTAGTTGGTAAAGCCTTCTTTATTTGGATGAACTGGGATTTACAAAACACCGGTATTGGTTTTAATCGTATTGGCACGATTTTAAAGTAAACCATTCTAAACACTAACGATTTAAAACCAGGAATACCCGAATAGTGCTTTTTAAGTACCAAAAAACTAAACAGATAATCTATAACACTAGCCTTTTACTGACGTTTACTTCAATAGGTATATCGTGATTAAAAAAGCAGACATTTTAGCTAAAAAACTAGGATTAACTTTTAATGATCCACAACTCTTTACTGCTGCTTTAACGCATCGAAGTGCACATACAAAGAATAATGAGCGCCTAGAATTTTTAGGCGATTCTATTTTAGGCTTTGTGATTGCTCAAAAGTTATACGATCTTTTCCCAAATGCCAGTGAAGGCATTTTAAGTCGCCTAAGAGCTAGCTTAGTAAACCAAAGTTCCTTAGCCGAGTTAGCCAGACATCATAACCTCGGTGATTATTTATTACTGGGCTCTGGCGAACTAAAAAGTGGTGGCTTCCGCAGAGACTCTATTCTATCCGATGCCTTAGAAGCCATTATGGGTGCTTTATTTAAAGACCAAGGCATTGATGTTTGCCAAAGTTGGATTGAGCAATTATTCGCCGAAAAGCTCAACAACTTATCTCTAGATAATTGGCAAAAAGATCCAAAAACCCAACTGCAAGAACTGATGCAGTCAAAAAAACAAGAACTTCCCGAATACACATTAGTGACAATGTCAGGCCTTGCCCATGAACAAATGTTCAAAGTAAGATGTAAAACAACGCTGACAGACATCACCTGTATTGGGACTGGAATCTCCAGAAAAAAAGCCGAGCAAGCAGCGGCCGAACTTATGCTAGAACAAATTAATAAGGTTAAGTAATGAACTGTGGTTTCGTAGCGCTAATTGGGCGCCCAAATGTTGGCAAATCAACCCTGATGAATCATTTACTGAAACAAAAAATCAGTATTACTTCTCGTAAACCCCAAACTACTCGTCATCGTATCTTAGGTATTAATACCACTGAGGCAGGCCAAGCGATTTATATGGATACCCCAGGTATGCATAATAATGAAAATAAAGCTTTAAATCGCTATCTAAACCGTACTGCTGATACCACATTATTAGGAGTTGATGTTATTGTCTGGCTGATTGACGGTCTTTCATGGCATGAATACGACGAAGTGATCTTTAAAAAGATTGAACAAGCAGGCCTGCCTGTTATTCTTGCAGTTAATAAAGTAGACAAAGTAAAAGATAAAGATGAGATTTTAGCGTTCTTTGCCGAAGCCCAACATCGATTTCCTTTTGAACACTTAGTACCCATTTCGGCATTAAAAAGAACTAATTTAGATCAGCTTGAAAGCTTGATCATGCAATTACTGCCCGAAAACGATTTAATCTATCCAGAAGATCAAATTACAGATCGACCTGAACGCTTCTTAGCGGCTGAAATTATCAGAGAAAAGCTCACTCGACGCCTGGGTGATGAACTACCTTATGCGTTAACCGTTGAAATGGAGCGCTACGAGGAGCATGAAAACATCACTAAAATCTACGCCATTATCTGGGTCGAAAGAATGGGCCAGAAAAACATTGTGATAGGTAAAGACGGTGAAATGCTAAAAAATGTAGGTACGGACGCGCGTATCGATATCGAAAAACTCATCGACCAAAAAGTCTATCTACAGTTATGGGTCAAAGTTAAAAAGAATTGGTCTGACAATGAAAGAGCGATGCAAAGCCTAGGATTTAATGACGGATAACCTTGTTTATTTACAACCCGCTTATATTCTTGCACAACGCAAATATAGGGAATCCAGTGTCATTATAGATGTGCTGACTCGAGATTTTGGCAGGGTTTCTATATTAGCAAGAGGCGTTAGGAAGGAAAAATCAAAAACAGCAGGGCTTTTACAAGCCTTTATGCCTATAAGAATTTCTTACTTTGGTAAAGCTGAATTAAAAGCCTTAAGTCATGTTGAAATGGCTGGCCCAAGCGACAATCTTCAAGGTATTGCACTGTATTGTGGCTTTTATGTCAATGAACTGATTACCCGCTTTTTACATCCCTACGATCCACACCCAGAAGTCTTTACCTGCTATGAAGCTTGCCTCGCAAGCTTATTAAAAACCGAAAACATCGAAGCGACGCTTAGAGTTTTCGAAATTGATTTAACCGAAGCAACTGGCTATGGACTTGAGTTAGATTACGACCTTGATAACAATAAAATCAGTCCCTTAGCTACTTACCATTTTGATGTAGAACGGGGCGTAAAAATGAGTCCGGATGGCCATGTATCTGGCGCTACGCTTCTAGCCCTTAAATCCAGACAATTGTTAGAAGCTCAAACTTTATTAGAAGCCAAATGGCTTATGCGAAAAGTTATCAATAGCTGTTTAAATGGCAAACCTTTAAAAAGTAGAGCCGTTATTAATCAAATTATGCAACATCTAGAAAAATGAAATCATCGAACATATTATTAGGCGTTAACATTGACCACATTTGTACCATTAGACAAGCACGAGGTACGCGCTACCCTGATCCTGTGCAAGCAGCCCTCATTGCTGAACAAGCTGGCGCTGATGGTATCACAGCCCATTTAAGAGAAGACCGTCGCCATATCCAAGACAACGACCTATTCTTATTAAAATCCCAATTAAAAACCCGTTTAAATATGGAAATGGCGGTAACGGATGAGATGATTGGCATAGCCCTTATGGTTCTGCCCTTTGCTTGCTGCTTAGTACCAGAAAAGCGTGAAGAATTAACCACAGAAGGTGGATTAGAAATAGCGGCCAATATAAATCGTATGAAGTCAGCCTGCGCAACTTTAGGCGATGCAGGCATAGAAGTATCTCTATTTATTGATCCGGATAAAACTCAAATTGATGCCGCTGTAGAAGTAGGTGCTCCGGTTATTGAACTTCATACTGGTTGCTATGCTGATGCAACAACTGCAGAAGAAAAAGATCATGAACTGAAGCGCATTATAACTGCCGCACAATATGCCCATAGCCTTGGTTTACAAGTAAATGCTGGCCATGGTCTAAACTTAGACAATGTAACGGAAATCTGTGCTATTCCAGAAATTGTGGAGCTTAATATTGGGCACTCAATTATTGCACATGCCTTATTTGTAGGCTTTGGTCCAGCGGTAAGTGAGTTAAAATCAGTGATGACACAAGCAAGATTAGCAAATTTAAAAGCCTAACTCTGTTTAAGGTTATTTTTCTGAACCTTTAAATCCATGCTTTTGCATACGGTATAACAAGGTGTCTCGGGTAAGTCCTAATAGCTTTGCGGACTTACTACGATTACCATTGGTTCGATCTAAAGCCTGCTGAATAAGCTCTACTTCTAAACGCTCTAAATTAATGCCTTCATTTGGCAAAACAAAATTTTCAGTTGAGCCTTGATTAGAACCAGAAAAAAACTCACTAGGAAGATTATCTACTTCTATTGGTCTACCGGCTAAAAGAATACTCAAGCGCTCACACAAATTGCGTAACTCACGTATATTGCCCGGCCAAGAATAACCTTTTAACGCACTTAAAGCCGCTTTACTGACCGTAGGTGGATCTATACCATGCGCAGTAGCTATCATCGCCAAAAAATGCTTAATTAAATGCTCTAAATCTTCAAGACGCTTTACTAAGGGAGGCAATTCTAAGGGCACAACATCAAGGCGATAATATAAATCGCGTCTAAAACCGCCCTCTTTTACCAACTGATTTAAATCCGTATTTGTAGCCGCTATAATGCGTACATCCACCGTATATGTTTTGGTATCACCTACGGCTAAACATTCACCAGACTCTAAAAATCTTAATAACTTTGCTTGAATTGACAGAGGCAAAGAATTAATTTCATCTAAAAAAACAGTTCCACCATTGGCGGCTTCAAACAAACCTTCTTTAGCTGTAGCAGCCCCTGTAAAAGCACCTTTTTTATGGCCAAATAACTCAGACTCAATTAAGCTTTCAGACAGAGCCGCGCAATTAAGAGTAATAAACGGTTTCTCGGCTCGATGACTTTCTTTTTGAATCGCATTAGCAAACAACTCTTTACCGGTGCCAGTTTCTCCTTTAATTAGCACTGTTACATCCGTAGCAGCCACCATTTTAGCGCTACGAATAATGGAATCTAACGAAGGCGAATGTCCTATAATCGTTTTAAAATGATCCATAATAATTTTTAATGATGCATAGAATGATCAGTAATTAACATAGGATTCAACCATGGAAACGCCGCCAAAAGCGCAAGTATTACCATAAATATCCCTATAATTTGTTTGAAGCGTTGCATCCTTGATAAACGTGTTAAGACTTGTGTCATCACTCCAATACCCATAACGGCAGGCAATGTGCCTAGGCCAAAAGCCAGCATAGTAAACGCGCTCTTAGTCACATCCCCCGAAGTTGCCGCTAATGCCAAAGCGGAATAAACCAACCCACAAGGTAACCAACCCCAAACCATCCCAAATAAATAGGCTTGAGTATGGTTTTTTACCGGGATTAATTTACGACCGTAAGGCTCAATTTGTTTCCAAATATTAACCCCCGCTTTTTCAATATAAGCAAAGCGTGGAAACCAGCCGGCGATATAAACACCCGCACCCGCCATAATAATAGCCGATAGTATTTGTAAAAAACGATGCCCATTAAAATCACCCAATGGCATACTTAATAAGGCTTCTATACTACCAATTAAGGCACCTGCCAAAGCGTAACTTGTTATTCGACCGAAGTTATAATTAAACACAAACGGTAGAAGTAACTTTTTGTTATTTCGAATTTCGGGACTTAAACTGAGGGTTAAAGTACCTATGATGGAACCACACATGCCAATACAATGCAGACTACTGAACAAGCCCATCATAAAAGCGACCCAATAAGAGGACGTAAAACTAGGATCAAATATCATAGTAAAGTTTAAGTTTAGAATTCAATAAATAGGGATCAAAATTAAAACTGCGACAAAATTTGCGCTTGAATCTTCTCAGCCATGGCTTTACGGTCTGCTGCATCACGAATAGGACGACCTACTACAATATAATCAGCACCATTTTCAAAAGCCATTTCTACACTAACCACGCGTTTTTGATCATCGTCTACACGATTGTCTACTGGACGAATACCCGGTGTAATCACCAATAATTTTTGACCTAGTTCTTCTCTGATCATCGAGACTTCTAAACCCGATGAAACAATACCGTCACAACCAATTTGTAAAGCGCGCTTAGCTCGCGATAACACTAAATCACGGACATCACATTTAAAGCCTAAATCATCTAAATCACCACGATCTAAGCTAGTAAGTGCTGTAACAGCTAACACTTTAAGATCACCTTTGGATTTAGCGGCAGCTTCCATAATGGCATCATTGCCATGTATCGTTGCTAAATCAACACCTTTGCTACTTAAGGCTTTAATCGCCCTACCCACAGTTTCAGGCACATCAAAGAACTTAAGATCAACAAATACTTTTTTATTCTGTTGCTTTAACCACTCAATAAAGCCGAAATAATCGCCTGACATGAATAACTCCATGCCGACTTTATAAAAAATCACCGAATCACCTAACTCTTCCACTAACGCTTGTGCTTCTGGGATACTCGGAACATCCAACGCCATAATTAAACGTTCGCGGACAGGAATTGCTTTAGTTGATATCAATGTCATAAATCTTATAAATATTAAAATTGTTATTGTAAAAAACTATCGAGTGCTTATTCTGTTTTTAAACCTGCTTTTTCCCACGCTATGATCCCACCTTCCATATTATAGACTTTAGAAAAACCCGCAGATTTTAACACATCACTGGCTTGCGCAGAGCGTCTACCCGAACGACATTGCGCAATAATCTGACTATCTTGATAAGGTTTGAGCTCAGCTAAGCGTCCAGGCAATTGAGCTAACGGAATATGAATTGCTCCTGGAATATGTTCTTCATTCCATTCACTGTCTTCACGAACATCCAGAATAATAGCTGATTTTTTTTGTAATAACTGCTCTGACTCTACTGGTGATATAGCCTGAAGTTCATGTTCTTCTGCTACTGTAATTCCACTATTTAAGGCGAATAAAACAATACCTGCTAATTGAAAACTCTTAAAATACTGCATAGTCATACTCCTAAATAATGGATTAGATAAATATAAATTGCCCTATACTCTTATGTCACTGAATTATGCATTTATCTAATTCACAAGAGGCACAGTTTCTGATTTATATGATATATATTACCGTAACTTCGCTTAGATACAATTAATAAGTGCTCGTTAATATTACTCCATCAATAAATCTGATTACCCATGAACGCCACATTATTACAAATGTCCCTCTTAATGGCTTGCGGCATAGGCTGGAAAATAGCCAAACCAGCCAATTTGGGTGCAGAACAAACTCGATTAATACTCACTTCCGTCGTCTATTATTTATTACTTCCAGCAATGGTGTTAGAAGTCTTGTGGAGCTCTGACTTAGGTAGCCACTCTTTTAACTTTATGCTGGTGGGCGCCAGTAGTATCTTACTCGCCATGCTTTGCACTTGGGTTATAGGTGTATTATTCAAATTAGAAAACAAACGCTTAGGCGCCATCATTTTAGCAACCGTACCCAATGTAACCTATCTAGGCCTACCTGTTTTAGAACAAACCTTTGGCTATTGGGCACGCTCCGTGGCTATTCAAGTTGATCTTTTTTCTGCGGCCCCTATCGTTTTTACCTTAGGCATAATGATAGCCAGACATTATGGTGAAGAAACTTCAGAACAACCTAAATCAACGCTATCTTTTTTAAATGCACCACCCTTTTGGGCAGCCGCCATAGCGATTACCTTAAACCTTAATGGTATTATTTCTCCTCTTTGGTTTACTGGCGTCTTACAGAAACTTTCTGGTGCTGTCGTGCCTTTAATGCTGTTTTCTTTAGGTTTGGCTTTAAGCTGGCAAGCTGTTACCCGTAAAAACCTGCCTTATGTGCTACCGATAGTCATTATTAAGATGTGCTTACTGCCCTTGTTTGCCATGACACTCATTTCCTACCTACCCATGGAAGGCCACTATAAAGCGGCAGCGGTATTAGATTTAGCGATGCCCAGTATGGTAGTTGGTGTGGTATTTTGTGATAGATACAAACTTGATAGTGCACTCTATGCCATGACCGTTACCGTGACCACCGCAATGAGTTTATTTAGCCTACCTTTTTGGCATCACCTACTAGTCAATGAGTTTATGAAATGAATCCAACTCTAGAAATATTCTCGCAAGGCGAAGAAATTGTCACCGGCCAAACGGTTGATACTAATGCCGCTTGGTTAGCGCAAGAAGCCATTCATTGTGGTTTTACAGTCACTCGCCATACTGCAGTCGGCGACAAATTAACTGATTTAATCAACTTACTCAACGACATTGCGGCAAGAGCGGATTGCTGTATTTGCACCGGGGGATTGGGTCCAACTTCTGACGATTTAACCGCCGAAGCAGTGGCAAGCGCTTTTAACAGACCCTTAGAATTTGATGATATTGCTTTTGAGCAAATTAAAGAATTCTTTGACCGTAGAAACCGGCCCATGCCTGAGGTTAATAAAAAACAAGCGCTATTACCCCAGACAGCAAAACGCATTGATAACACGTGGGGCACAGCACCAGGCTTTGCTTTACAGCACCAACGCTGTTGGTTTGTATTTTTACCAGGCGTACCTTCAGAAATGAAAGGTTTATTTTTAGAACACGTTAAACCAGATTTATTAACTCGCTTCACCTTACAGCCTCCACATTTAGTCAGCCTAAAAACCTTAGGCGTGGGTGAATCTGCCATTCAAGAACTTATAAAAGACATAAAGATACCTGAAACTATTGAATTGGGCTTTAGAGCGGGCACAGATGATGTGCAAACAAAACTACTGTTTCCCTTTGATTACCCTAAGACTGATTTAGACAGTTTAGTCGCTGAATTTAGCCAATGTTTAGGTGATTATGTATTTGCTATTGATGGTTTAGAGGAACCTACCGGTGATTTGGCTTTTGAAATTAATAAATTAATGACCGCTACAAACCATACCTTAGCAATCATTGAAACAGCCAGTCATGGTTTATTAGCAGCAAAATGCGTTGGCTATGATTGGTTGATACAAGCAAGTTATGATAAAAATATTAGCCAATCGAACCAAGTACTGAGTTCATCGGAACTACTTAATACCGCAAAAAACTTAGCGCTGAATCTACAAGAAAAAACTGATGGAAGTTTGGTGTTAGTCCAACTTTACACTGGTAAACCAGAGGCTTTAAAAGATAAAAATTTAGCCATCCAAGTCCTGACAGTGTTACGTGTTGATAAAACCTTTTATGAGTCCATCCATACCATCTTAGGTCCTATAACAAGAAAACAAAACCAAGCCGCACTATTAAGCCTAGATCTGTTGAGACGTTATTTAAAATAGGATGTGCCGACATAGAAGGCGCATCAATTAAAGTGATTTGGATCCAGGTAGTACTTATGGAAAAGTTGTGGCTGTAACAGGATTTAATTGTGAGATTTTTTAGACTTATAGCAAGTGACTAGAGCAATCCTATGGACTGCTCTAGCATGAGACTTTTACGAACTTTAACTGCTTATAACGTCGCTAACACCGCGGCAACAGTTTCACCCATTGCTGATGGAGTTGGGCTGATATGAACACCCAATTCTCTTAAGATGGCTACTTTTTCTGCTGCGCCTTCACCAGCAGAAGAAATAATCGCACCGGCATGCCCCATACGACGACCTTCTGGTGCAGTTAATCCGGCAATATAGGCAATTACTGGTTTTGTCATATGCTCTTTCGCATACAAGCCCGCTTCAACTTCTTGTGGACCACCGATCTCACCAATCATTAAAACTACTTTGGTTTCTGGATCATTCTCAAAGTGCTCTAAAATGTCACGGTGTGAACTACCATTGATAGGATCACCACCGATACCGACAGAAGAAGAAATACCAATACCCAAACGTTTCATTTGGTCAGCCGCTTCATACCCTAAAGTTCCAGAACGACCTACGATACCCACATTACCTTGTTTGTAAATATGACCTGGCATAATACCTAACATTGAACGACCAGGACTGATAGTACCCGCACAGTTAGGGCCGGTTAAGATCATGCGCTCTTCAACAGGAAAACGACGCAAAAAGTTTTTAACCGTCATCATGTCTTGAGTAGGAATACCATCGGTAATCGCTACGCAATATTTAATACCTGCATCAGCGGCTTCCATAATTGAGTCCGCAGCAAAAGCGGGGGGTACAAAAATAATACTTGCTTCAGCGCCGGCTTGGTTTACAGCTTCTTTAACAGTGTTAAATACAGGTAAACCTAAGTGTGTTTGACCACCTTTACCTGGTGTTACACCACCGACTACTTTTGATCCGTAATTGATCATGTCTTGAGCATGAAAACTACCGATTTTACCAGTGAAGCCTTGCACAATAATACGGGTTGTTTCGTTAATAAAAATTGCCATTTAAATTTCTCCAGCCGCTTCTTTTGCTACTACTTCGTTACGCGCTTGCACTGCTTTTTCTGCTGCTTCGGCTAAAGTTTCTGCAGTAATAATCGGTAAACCACTTTCTTTAATGATACGTTGACCTTCTTCAACGTTAGTACCTGATAAACGCACAATCAATGGTACTTTCATGTCAATTTTTCTAACCGCTTGCACAACACCTTCAGCGATCCAATCACAACGATTGATACCCGCAAAGATATTAACCAACATCGCTTTAACACCTTGATCTGCTAAAACTAAACGGAAAGCTTTTTCAGTACGTTCAGCAGAAGCTCCACCGCCTACATCCAGGAAGTTAGCAGGTTCGCCACCGGCTAATTTAATCATGTCCATAGTTGCCATCGCCAAACCAGCACCATTGATCATACAACCAATATCACCGTCTAAGCCCACATAGCTTAAGCCACGATCAGCTGCAGCCATTTCACGAGGATCTTCTTGAGTTTTATCGCGTAATTCAGAAATTTTAAGCTGTCTAAATAGAGCGTTATCATCAAAACCCATCTTAGCGTCTAAAGCAACTAGTTCATTGCTACTAGTAACTACTAATGGATTAATTTCAAGCATGCTAACATCTAAAGCCCGCAAAGCTTTGTAACAACCCTTAATAGTTTTTACTGCATGACTCATGATTTCAGGCTCTAAACCTAGTGCAAAAGCCATTTCACGCGCTTGATAATCTTGTAAACCTACAGCAGGTTCTATGTATATTTTAGTAATCGCATCAGGATTTGTAACCGCAAGCTCTTCGATATCCATACCACCTTGTGCAGACCCTACCATTACGATTCGCTCTGAACTACGATCAACTAAGAAGCAAAAATACAACTCTTTAACAATATCGGTACCCGCTTCAACATACAAACGTGAGCAAACCTTACCTGCAGGGCCAGTTTGATGAGTGACTAATCTTTTACCCAATAAAGCACCCGCTGCTGCTTCTACTTCATCGTGGGTTTTACAAATTTTAATACCACCCGCTTTACCACGCGCACCTGAATGAATTTGTGCTTTTACCGCCCAAACATGCCCACCGATTTCTCTAGCACGCTGTACAGCATCTTCAGAACTATAGGCTAAACCGCCTTCAGCGATTTTAATACCATACCCACTTAAAATATCTTTGGCTTGATACTCATGAATATCCACAGCATCTCTCTTTAATTAATATAAATTTACATGAACGATTCAAAAACTTAGGCAATAATTGCCTGTATTTTTAAACCCTATTATTTAGTTTTTGCAGCAATAGCTTCTGCCGCTTTCACAACATTATTTGCCATTTTTTCTGAGGCCGCATCAATCAAGCGACCATCTAATGCCGCCGCACCTTTGCCTTGCGCTGCCGCTTCTTGTAAAGCTACTAAAATTCTGCGCGCTTTTTCTACTTCAGCTGCGGGTGGTGTAAACACTTCATTCGCTAACTCAACTTGAGTTGGATGAATCGCCCATTTTCCTTCACAACCTAATGCCGCTGCGCGTCTTGCCGCGGCTTTATAACCTTCTGGGTCTTTAAAATCACCAAATGGGCCATCAATAGGACGTAAGCCAAAAGCACGACAAGCCACTGTCATACGACTAATTGCCGCATGCCATTGATCACCAGGATAATCAGGATTTAAGCCACCGATATTAGTCGTTCTAGCACGGTTACTTGCTGCATAATCTGCTACGCCAAAATGTAAGGCTTCTAATCGACCTGAAGCACCATTACGCGCGATGTCTTCAACATTAGCCATACCTAACGCTGTTTCTATTAAGGCTTCGATTCCGATTTTATTTTTTAAGCCTTGTTGCATTTCTAACTGATTCAACATGGCTTCAACCATGTAAACATCAGAATAAACGCCAACCTTTGGAATTAAGATAGTGTCGATTTTTTCGCCAGCTTGCTCTACCAAGTCAACCACATCGCGTACCATGTACTGAGTATCTAGGCCGTTAATACGAATCGATACCGTCACACCGTGACCTTTCCAATCTAAATCATTGATCGCTTCAATGATATTTTTTCTAGCACGTAATTTGTCATCAGGTGCAACAGCGTCTTCAAGATCAAGAAAAATAAAATCAGCACCACTCTTCATCGCCTTTTCAAACATCTCGGGACTTGAACCCGGAACGGCTAACTCACAACGCTGAACACGTTGAACTGACGCTGTATATAAAGTGTGACTCATTTGTAAATTCCTAATGGCAATTAGTGTAAATATTCTTGCTTCTAACTTGTGTAAAGGCCCAAAGCTCTACGCGAGAAACAAATAAACCGCCCATTCTACTTTTCACGAGATTAAAGTCAATTTTTTAACACATACTTTTGATATAAATTTTAATCAAATCTTGCTGATTGGCATCGCCTATGTCATTATTGCCAGTTTTTTGGGTATTTAGCTTAATTCCCAAAGCCAGTTTCTATCATTCCAACAACTATTTAAGAGGCTAACCTATGGCAGGTCGTAACCACCTTTATATTCCAGGCCCTACAAACGTGCCTAACGAAATTTTAAATGCGATGCATGTTACGATGGAAGACCATCGCTCACCCGTATTTCCAAAGCTATTAACACCTCTTTTACAAGATTTAAAAAAAATCTTCAGAACAGAAACTGGTCAAGCATTTATCTTTCCAGCGACAGGCACTGCTGGTTGGGAAATTGCATTAACAAACACTTTAAACCCAGGCGACAAAGTATTAATTTATCGCTTTGGTCAATTTAGCCATTTATGGGCTGAAATGGGTAAACGTTTAGGTCTAGATGTTGAAATTCATCAAGAAACTTGGGGTAAAGGCATTCCCCTAGATAAATTAGAAGCTCGTTTAAAAGAAGATACTAACCACGAAATCAAAGCAGTTTTAGCGACGCACAATGAAACAGCAACAGGCGTAAGAAGTGATATCGCTGGTGTTCGTAAAGCAATGGACGCAAGCAATCACCCTGCTTTATTATTTGTTGATGGTGTAAGCTCTATCGCCAGCCTTGAGTTTAAAATGGATGAATGGGGTGTTGATGGTGCCATCAGTGGCTCTCAAAAAGGTTTCATGATGCCTGCGGGCGGTGCTTTTATGGCTTTTAGTCAAAAAGCCTTAAAAGCCACAGAAACAGCAAGTTTCCCACGTTGCTTTTTAGACTTAAAAGATCAAATCAACACTAACAAAGATGGTTACACGCCATACACACCTGCGTTACCGATTTTATACGGTTTACGTAAAGCCATTGATATGTTGCTTGAAGAAGGCTTAGAAAATGTTTACGCACGTCACTTCCGTTTAGCAGAAGGCACGCGTAAAGCAGTTGAAGCATGGGGCTTAAAGATTTGTGCTCAACCAGGTTTTGAATCTGACACAGTAACTGCAGTAATGGTACCTGAAGACAAAGATGCGCGTGACGTTATCAGCACTGCTTTTAATAAATACAACATTTCTTTAGGTGGCGGTTTATCTGAACTTCTAGGTAAAGCTTTCCGTATCGGCCATGTGGGCGATATGAATGATGTTTCAATGTTAGGTGCTATTGCCGGCGTTGAAATGGCTTTATTAGATAACGGTTTTGACATTAAACCAGGTAGTGGTGTTGCTGCTGCTATTGAGTATTACCGCTCAACAGCTAAGTAATTAGCTTAAAAAACTGCGTAGCCCATTAGGTTACGCAGTTTTTAATACTTATAGACTCTCCGTAAAACAATCTTTCTTTGATCGCATTAAGGATATGAAATGAGCAAACCAAAAGTCATCGTCACTCGTAAATGGCCTGCTGAAGTTGAAGCTGAGTTAAAAGCACTATACGATGTCCAGCTCAATGAATCCGATATACCCTTAACTGCAGACGAACTAAAACTAGCCCTGCAAACTGCCGATGCTTTATTACCCACAGTGACGGACGCTCTGACTGCTGATGTCTTAAATGTTGAGAATAAACGCGTTAAAATCATTGGTAACTTTGGTGTTGGTTATAACAATATCGATATTAAAGCCGCCAAGTCACAAGGCATAGTGGTTACAAATACTCCACATGTTTTAACAGACTGCACCGCCGATATCGCAATGCTTTTGTTATTGATGTCTGCCCGCCGAGCGTCTGAAGGCGAGCGGTTGATTCTGCAACAAAAATGGCTAGGCTGGAAACCTACACAGTTAGTTGGTCAAAAAGTTACGGGTAAAACGTTAGGTCTGATTGGCTTTGGCCGTATTGCTCAAGCGATGGCCAGAAAAGCTCACCATGGTTTTGGTATGAAGATTATCTTTTTTTCACCATCACAACCCGATCAAGCGATTGTTGATAATTTGCAAGCAGAACGCTACGCAAGCATTGAAGATCTTTTGTCAGAAGCTCATTTTGTATCATTACATTGCCCCGGTGGTGAAGCAACTAAACATTTAATTAACGAAGAGCGTTTAAAGTTAATGCGCCCATCAGCACACTTAATTAATACGGCACGCGGTGATGTTGTAGATAGTAGTGCGTTGATTAAAGCCTTAAAAGAAGGCTGGATTGCTGGAGCGGGCTTAGATGTTTATGAAGGCGAACCACACCTAAACCCTGAATTTTTAGACTTAAACAATGTTTCATTACTTCCGCACCTTGGCAGTGCTACTGAAGAAACACGAGTTGCGATGGGGAATAGAGTCCTTGCAAATATAGCTGCTTTTTTTGCTGATAAAGCACCTGAAGATCGTGTTGTTTAAAGACAATCAATCTCAAATAAATTAAAAATACTCCATCAAACTTATGGCAATAAATGTTTAATTGAAGCTTTTTCTTCTTTTAACTCTGCTTCAGAAAGTCGCATTCTTTGTTTACTTACATCGTCAATAGTAAGGCCTTTTACAATACTCACCTTACCATCTTGAATAGTAACCGGAAATGAGAATATTAAATCTTTAGCAATCCCATAACTGCCATCAGAAAGTACCCCCATACTGACCCAATCACCCTCTTCAGTACCTGAAGCCCAACTCTTCATTTGATCAACAGCAGCCTTTGCAGCAGAAGCCGCGCTTGATTGACCTCTCGTTTTAATAACAACAGCGCCCCGTTGCTGAATAGTTGGAATAAAATCATTGATAAACCAACTTTTACCTACCAAAGGCAAAACATCTTGGCCTTTTACTTTTGCATGCGTTAAATCTGGATATTGTGTAGGAGAATGATTACCCCAAATGGCAATATTCTTAATATCCGTAGTTAATACCCCACACTTTTCTGCTAACTGGTTAATCGCACGATTATGATCAAGTCGACTCATTGCTGAAAAGTTTTCGGGGCCTAAATTAGGAGCATTCTTCAATGCAATTAAAGTATTTGTGTTGGCTGGATTACCGGTCACTAAAACCTTTACATCTCTACAAGCCACATCACTTAAAGCCCGGCCTTGTACCGCAAATATTTCAGCATTAACCTCTAATAAATCTTTGCGTTCCATGCCGGGACCTCTAGGACGCGCGCCAACTAAAAAGGCATAATGCACATTTTTAAAAGCGACTCTAGGATCATCCGTGACCACAATGCCGTGTAATAATGGATTTACACAATCCTTTAACTCCATGACAACACCTTCCAAAACAGGTAATGCAGAAGTGATTTCAAGTAGATGCAAAACAATTGGCTGATTAGGTCCAAATAAAGCACCCGCCGCCAAACGGAATAACAAAGAATAACTTATTTGCCCGGCAGCACCTGTTACAGCAATATGAATGGGGGATTTCATTTATGTTCCTTTGTGTTTAGGTATTAACCTAGTTCATCTGTTTAATGATGGTTATTTAATAATAAGTAGTTATTATTTACACCAATCTATATAACATGATTGATTTCTAAATTATCGCAATCGTATCACTCCTAGAAGTATAAAAACACCCATTATTCACTCCGCTTAAATCACGGCACAATTTTTTTATCAGGTATAATATTCGCAAAATTTTCATATTCACACAGACTTACGGGTAAGTTAATGAAAAAACTACTCTTCCAATTTGATACCGACTTACACCCCTCTGTTTTTGATACAGTGGTTGCCTATGATGGGGGCGCGGATCATGTTATTGGACATGGAAGCTTAACACCAGAAAACATCTCCAGTTTAGTAGACGGTACTATTTTTACCCGAGCACCCAAAGATAAAAAAAATACCGCTATCTTTGTCGGTGGCAGTGATATGGAAGCCGGACAACGCTTATTCAAAGCCATTCAAAAATGCTTTTTCCCCGGCTTTCAGGTCTCTGTCATGCTTGACAGTAATGGTAGCAATACCACTGCCGCCGCCGCAGTAGCCAAAATTAGCACCAACGGATCATTAGTCGGCAAAAATGCTGTTGTTCTAGCCGGAACCGGTCCAGTTGGACAGCGCGCAGCCGCCATGCTTGCTCAAGAAGGAGCAAATGTTAGCATCACTGCAAGAAAAATGGAGCGAGCTATTACGGCCTGTGAAAACATCAAAATACGTTTTGGCGTAGACATTACCCCCATCGAAGCAATAGACAACGCTGCTAGAGCCAAAGCCATTGAAACCGCTAATATTGTTTTAGCAACGGGCGCTGCTGGTATTGAACTTTTAAGCACCGAACAATGGCAAAACAATCCCAATCTTGAAATAATCGCTGATGCGAACGCCACGCCTCCATTGGGCATTGGTGGCACAGATATGATGGACAAAGGTGAATTACGCCATGGCAAAATAATCTGGGGCGCCATTGGCTTTGGTACTTTAAAGCTGGCTTTACATCGCGCCTGTATTGCTAAACTGTTTGAAGACAACAAACAAGTTTTTGATGCTGAAAACATCTTTGCCTTAGCCAAAGAAATGGCTTAGTTTACGACTGTTTTAATGAGCCAATCTTCGCATCTCATCTCATCTGAATTACGAGCACAGGCTTTAAAAATATTTAAAGCTGGCGTATTGGCGGCAGACCCATATTTAGCAGTTAAACAAGCTATTTCTATTGAAGATAACTTAATAAAGCTTGCCTTAAACGCGACACCAGATAAAAATCAATTTATCAGTAAAGACTGGTCAAAAGTGCATATTATTGCTTTTGGCAAAGCCGCTTATGCCATGACGCAAGCGGTATTAGATATTATCCCTAGCGCCTTAATTGCTAACGATAGCATTTTGGTTACGCATCAAGAAAATACCGCAACACTTAGCAATATAAATGTGCTTATAGCAGGCCACCCACTACCTGACGCTAACGGCCTACTGGCTGCAAAAAAATGCGCCGCCATAGCAAGCAATGCAAAACCTGACGAACTTATTTTAGTGTTAATTAGTGGCGGTGGTTCAGCCCTAATCCCTTATCCGGTTGACTCGATAACACTCGCAGAAAAAATCTCCACCACCGATTTACTCTTAGCCAGTGGCGCTAACATCCATGAGATTAATTGTGTACGCAAACACTTATCACAATTAAAAGGCGGACTTATGGCCAAACTTGCGGCCCCAACTGACTTACATGCTATTATTTTGTCAGATGTTTTAGATGACGATTTAAGCGTCATTGCAAGTGGCCCAACGGTTGCAGATAGCACTACTTTTACTGATGCCATCCATATTCTAAATAAATATAAGCTATGGGATAAAGCCCCACAGACAGTTAAAGACTATTTAGAACAAGGACAAAATGGCTTAGTAAGTGAAACACCTAAAGCTAAAGATAGTGTTTTTCCTAATACCAGCCATACTTTAATTGGTAGCAATGCTATCAGTCTAAAAGAAACTGTAAAAACGGCGGGCGATCTAGGATTTAAAACTCAAATTTATAATAACCAACTATCGGGTGAAGCTAGTCAAGTAGCTGAAGATTGGGTTAAATATGCAAAAAACCTCTGTGACACTGGCCTTATTAAACCAATAGCTTTATTAGCAGGTGGTGAAACCACGGTCACCTTAAAAGGTAAAGGTAAAGGCGGACGTAATCAAGAAATGTGTTTAGCTTTTGCTATCGCCGCAGAAAAACAAGCTTTGGTTACGGACTGGGTTTTTTTAAGTGGGGGCACAGATGGTCGTGATGGACCGACAGATGCAGCGGGTGGTTTAATAGATAATAACAGTTTAACGCGTATGCTTACTTTAGAAAAAAATCCCTATAGTTTATTATCTGACAATAACGCCTATGTGGCCTTACAAAGTTCCGATGACCTTTTAATAACTGGAGCAACCGGAACTAATGTCGCTGATTTACAAGTTTTACTTTTACACCCCTAATCCAACTCGAATATTCATTCTTAAATTCAGGAGACACTATGTTTAAAAAATCCATGTCCATTGCAGGCTTTGATAATGATTTATTCAATGCCATGGAAGAAGAGCGTCTTCGCCAAGAAGATCATATTGAATTGATCGCATCAGAGAACTACACCAGCCCAAGAGTCATGGAAGCCCAAGGTTCACAACTAACCAATAAATACGCTGAAGGTTATCCAGGTAAACGCTATTATGGTGGCTGTGAGTTTGTCGATAAAGTGGAACAATTAGCCATAGACCGTGCCAAAGCTCTATTTAATGCTGATTATGCTAACGTACAACCACACTCTGGTTCACAAGCTAACATGGCCGTGTTTATGGCTTTAATTCAACCAGGCGACACCGTCTTAGGTTTAAGCTTAGCAGATGGTGGACATTTAACGCACGGCGCTAAACCCAACTTCTCGGGCAAAATTTATAACGCCATTCAATACGGTTTAAACTCAGAAACGGGTGAAATTAACTATGAACAAGTTGAAGCCTTAGCTTTAGAACACAAACCTAAATTAATCATTGCTGGATTTTCTGCTTACTCGCGCATTTGGGATTGGCAACGTTTCCGTGATATTGCTGACAAAGTTGGGGCTTATTTTGTAGTAGACATGGCGCATGTTGCTGGCTTAGTGGCAGCTGGCTTATATCCAAATCCAGTACCTTTTGCAGATGTGGTCACCAGTACTACCCACAAATCTTTGCGTGGCCCTCGTGGTGGACTTATTGTTTGCAAAAGCAATCCTGAAATAGAGAAAAAAATAGACTCTTGTATCTTTCCAGGTATTCAAGGTGGCCCAGCTATGCATATTATTGCCGCCAAAGCCGTCGCTTTTAAAGAAGCCTTAGAGCCAGAATTTAAAACCTATCAAGAACAAGTGATTAAAAACGCAAAAGCCATGGCCGCTGTTTTTATGAGCCGTGGTTTTGATGTCGTTTCTGGTGGTACTGATGATCATTTAATGTTGGTGTCTTTAATCGCTAAAGGCATTACCGGTAAAGCTGCGGATGCAGCATTAAGCAAAGCGCATATTACTGTTAATAAAAATGCCGTCCCTAATGACCCACAATCACCTTTTGTGACTAGCGGTATCCGCGTCGGAACTCCTGCGCCAACCACACGTGGTTTTAAAGAAGCAGAAGTCACCGAAATCGCAAACCTAATGTGTGATGTAATGGAAAATCTTGAAGACGAAACAGTTATTGCAACGGTTCGTGAAAAAGTAAGTGCGCTTTGTGCTCGCTTTCCTGTTTATAGCTAATTAAAAAATAAAGAATACTGTTCCAAGGAAAACCATGTCAGATATAGAAATCGCCCAACAAGCCACTATGCAACCTATTATTGGTTTAGCAAAAGCTCACTTTGGGATTGATGCAGAGCACCTTGACCCTATTGGTCATTACAAAGCCAAAATATCACTAGAATACATAAACAGCTTAAGTGACAAACAAGACGGCAAGCTTATTTTAGTGACCGCTATTAGTCCTACTCCAGCTGGCGAAGGTAAAACAACCACCACGGTTGGTTTAGGTGATGCCATGAATCGCTTAGGCAACAAAACTATTATGTGCCTACGCGAACCTTCTTTAGGACCGTGCTTTGGTGTAAAAGGTGGTGCGGCTGGCGGTGGTTATTCGCAAGTTGTCCCTATGGAAGACATTAACTTACATTTTACGGGTGACTTTCATGCCATTGGTGTTGCGCATAACTTATTATCCGCATTAATCGATAATCATATCAATCACGGCAATGCACTAGATATTGACCCCAGACGCATTCAATGGAAACGCGTAGTGGATATGAACGACAGAGCGCTACGTAACATTGTCGTGGGCATGGGTGGACCTGCAAACGGTTATTTACGCGAAGACGGTTATGACATTGTGGTGGCTTCAGAAGTGATGGCGATTTTATGTTTAGCCACTAGCCGTGCTGACCTTAAAGACCGCTTAGGTCGCATCGTTATTGGTTATAAATCAGATAAAGTCACGCCGGTTTACGCACGAGATTTAAACGCCCAAGGCGCGATGGCTGCCCTATTAAAAGATGCGATTAAACCCAATTTGGTACAAACCCTAGAGAATAATATTGCCATTATTCATGGTGGACCCTTTGCCAATATCGCACATGGTTGTAATACTGTCACCGCCACTAAAACAGCACTTAAATTGGCTGACTATGTGGTTACAGAAGCAGGGTTTGGTGCCGATTTAGGTGCCGAAAAATTTATTGATATTAAATGCCGTATGTCAGGCTTAAAACCTGCTACCGTGGTATTGGTGGCTACAGTTAGAGCCCTTAAATTCCACGGCGGTATTGCTAAAGAAAACCTAAATACAGAAAGCTTAGCCGCCCTTGAAGAAGGTTTTAGCAACCTTGAGCGGCATTATCAAAATATTACCCAACATTACGGCTTACCCTGTGTGGTTTGTATTAACCACTTTACTTTTGATACTGAAGCCGAAATTAATCTGCTAAAACAAAAGTGCGAAACTTTAGGTGCAAAATGCATCGTATCTAAGCACTGGGCTCAAGGTGGAGCGGGTGCTGAAGAACTAGCCAAAGCAGTGCTAGAAGTTACAAACGCAAGCACAGGCGAGTTTACTTATGTTTACGATGAAAACCTTAGCTTATGGGAAAAAATAGAAACCATCGCCACTAAGTTATATGGCGCATCGCGTATCACCGCTAATGCAAAAGTAAAGGCTCAACTCGCCGAGTGGAATGCCGAGTATGGAAAATTTCCTATTTGTATGGCTAAAACCCAAATGTCATTTTCAACAAACCCTAATGCTAAAGGCGCCCCTTCTGGGCATAGTTTAGAAATTAGAGATGTAAAACTCGCTAATGGCGCAGGCTTTATTGTAGCCATTGCTGGTGACATTATGACCATGCCTGGTCTACCCAAAGTGCCTGCTGCAGAACGCATTGATATTGATGATGATGGCAAAATAACTGGTTTATTTTAATTAGCATTCGACATGAAAACACCTGTACTGTCTGTTGAGAATCTGCGAGTCACTTTTAATCAAGAACAACACGTTGTTGATGATATAAGCTTTGCAATATACCCCAGTGAGACTTTCGCATTAGTGGGAGAGTCTGGCTCAGGAAAATCAATGACAGCACTTTCGGTGTTACAGTTATTGCCCAATAACGCACAGATAAGTGCTACCTCTATTGTTCTGCAAGATGATAACTTGCTTGACGCCACTGAAGAGGAGCTGTGCAAAGTGCGTGGTAAACGCATAGGATTAGTCTTTCAAGATCCCATGTCATCACTCAACCCAGTGATGACTATTGGTAAGCAAATTGAAGAAGTGATTAACATCCACTTTTCCTTGCCTCAAAAAAGCGTTAAAGCACAAGCGCTAAAACTATTACAACAGGTAGAAATACCCAATCCAGAAACACGCTTAAATGATTATCCTCATCAATTATCGGGTGGTCAAAGACAGCGAGTCATGATTGCTATAGCGCTTGCCGGGCAGCCCGAATTATTAATCGCGGATGAACCAACCACATCACTTGATGTCACCATACAAGCGCAAATACTGGCTTTACTAAAAAATATACAGCAACAAACAGGCATGGCTTTATGGCTGATTAGTCATGATTTAGCCCTCGTTTCCACGATTGCAGATCGGGTTGCTGTCATGCAAAAAGGGAAGATTGTTGAAACCGGCTTAACGCTAGATGTTTTTAACAATCCGCAACATGCCTACACGCGTAAATTAATTGAAGCACTACCCTCAATAAAAAGCTGCTTAAATCACACAACAACAGAGCAAGCTCCGTTATTAAAAGTGGATAATTTTTGTTGCTATTATCCAATTAGAAAAGGTTTATTTAAACGCATCGTAGATTACGTTCGCGCAGTTGATGATGTAAGTTTTACTATTCAAAAAGGCAAAACACTTGCGCTAGTCGGTGAATCTGGCTGTGGCAAAACCACGTTAGGTAAAAGTTTAATCAACCTAATTCCTAGCCATAGTGGTGAAATTAGTATTGATGGCCTATCCATAAATAAGCTAGACAAAGAAGCCTTAAGACAACAGCGCACTCACTTACAAATTGTGTTTCAGGATCCATTTTCATCAATGAATCCGCGTATGCTGGTGGGCGATATCATTGCTGAAGGCATCAAAGCATTACACCCTGAAATCACAAGTTCAGAGCGTAAAACCCTTATATTACAATTACTACACCAAGTTAATCTGCCTGCAGATTCTGCATTACGCTACCCACATGAATTTTCAGGCGGACAAAGACAACGCATTTGTATAGCGCGCGCCTTAGCTGTTAATCCAAAACTCATCATTTGTGATGAACCCACTAGCGCCTTAGATGTATCAGTCCAAAGACAAATTATTCAATTGCTAAAATCTTTGCAACAAGAAAAAGGTATCAGCTATTTATTTATAACGCATGATTTAAGCGTAGTAGCCGAAATTGCAGACGATGTAGCCGTAATGTATAAAGGCAAAATTGTCGAATATGGATCGGTTGAACAAGTCTTAACTCAACCAAAAGAAGAATACACAAAACAACTATTGAGTGCAGTCCCAGTTTTGAAGTAAGCCAATTAAGCTGCAATTGGAGGATTGTGCATCGTTATTAATTATTCCCCCACAGTTTTTGCTAATTTTTGTATTAAAGCTTCATGAAAGTAGATACCTTGATTTTACATGGCGTTAACATTTTGTACGAATGATGGAATTAAACCCTGTTGTTTTGCTTTAAGCAAGACACCCTTTCGGTAATAAATGTAAGCCGTCAATACTACTCAGGGCTATGATGGGCGTAGTATTAGAAAATACAATCATAACAGTGCAGTTTCACGCGCGAAGTCATCAGAGGTATCTTCTAGTAATATAGCGCCAGCTGCAAAGGCAATATGTAAGAAAGCAACTCTTTCCATACCAAGCCATGACGCAGCTGTTCCTGAGGATAATTTACCTTCCTTGAATAAATTTATTGCTGCTTGTTTTTTTAAATAATCCGCAAATCCTTCTGCGTTTAGATGAAGTCCTATGAGTATTTCTGGTGGGCAATCGATAGTGACTGTTTGTTGCATGATTTAGACTCCGATAAATTAACGATTCAGTCTGCTTAATGTTAATCAAAATATTAAATGAAGTATAACCTATTGTTTTAATACAATCAGTATATTGGTATCACAAAGGTTCATCACTTGATACCAGCCGTGTTGTTGTACTAACTTGGCGTAGTTTAGCCGCAGTTGTTTTTCTTTTATTTTGCTTAACAAAACTGGGTTATGCCCCCAAGGAATTTGTCCAGTTTTCCGCAAACGCCCTGATATGCGGAATATGTGGTAAAGAATGAATGGAAATTTAAAGCAATACAAGAAGCCACAGTAAATTGGCTGACTTAACCCCAATAACAACTGATGGAAAATTGAGAACTACTCCGTGTATTAAATTTATAGGGTGATTCATTTATTGCATTCTTAAAACAAACAACGACCATAATTTAATAGTGGACTGATTTAAGTTTACTCTGACTCTAGGTATTAAGGCCGGTGTTGTATTTCATACTAATATATAGAAATAAAATGACTTAAGACAATCAATACTTTTTTGATTGTTTGTAATAATATTTTTTGATTGCCTTTTAAGTTAAAAATTAATAAATTGATTAAAGTTAAGGTCTACAAATTCAAAATATTTCATATAAATTCTGGTGAATATGAGTATTCAGATTACTAAGCAACTGCAACCGCTGTTGAGGAGTTCAATGGTTTATATGATTAGGAAAGTGTTATAGAAGTAGATGAATATGTGTTAGATCGTAATCAGAGATAAAAATGGTAAAAAAATCATTGCAAATGAATATAATGCAAAAATCACTTTTAAATGCGTGTCATAACTAAAGAGTTTTTATGAAATGGGATGAAAAAGAGCCTGATAAGGTTAAAGAAGCACGGTTATTGATTTCGCCAGCCGATCTTGTGTATGAAGAGTTAAAGGCTTATGGGGCTTACTTACCTCAATCGTCTTGGATTCATCAAAACCCTGATCTTGAGCAAATCCTACTGAAACGAAACGATCCGCTCATTAATCTTGGACTTGCACAATATTGTTCTTCTAAAGATATTGTTTACGATTTGTATAATCGAGCCTGTATTCCTAGTGAGACGGAAAGCGATACTATTTATAATCAAGGTTTACGAGTGGCATGTTTTGCTAATCAGAGTGTAAATCGTTGGATGGGGTGGAGTTGGTTAGCAAACGAGATAGATTTAAATCCCTTGTTTAAAAACAGGTCTGAAGAAGCTTATGCTTTTATACAAAATCCCAGTATACATCCTGATTCATTGGTTTCCTTATATGAACGAACTAAACCGTTTGCTGATTTAGAGGAAATTACTTGGTTGAGTTTCATTAATGCAAGTAGTAAAAATCCTCGATTGAATATTGATGAAAGTGATTGCGAAAATCCAGACTTAGGACACTCGTGGATTCATAGTGCCATTTTAAAGATTTTAGATATTGCGCCTCTATCAGAACAGTGTATTGGGCTTATTTATGATCTTTTTAACAATTTGAATCCAAATCAAGTTCGTCAATCTAATGACATTGATTCAATTTTAGATCGATGGTCTGTTGAAAGCATTAAAAATTATAAAGATGATGAGGAAGCTGAAGGTTACTTTACTAGTCTCTCACTGAAAGAAGAGTTTAGATGTTTAATAGCTTCTTTGTTTGGAAGGATTTATGGAGGTACAAATAAAGGAGTGTCAATTACCAATCAAAATGATGATTCATTTCATTTACTGGGTACTAGAGATGCGGAGGAAATTGCCTTACGCTGTATTTACTATGGTAAAGCAAATATGACTCTTCCAGAGATGGAAGCAGCATACGAACAAGATAGTGATGTTTTTGTTTATGCGGCTCTAAATAATACTCAACTATTTCATGATAAAAGCAAGCGATGTTTTATTGAGCAAAATTTAAATGATAACTTGGTGTATAAATATAAACGACATTGCGAACAAATACATAGTCAATATAAATCTTTTGATCCATCACCAATATTGGATGCTTGTGAAATTATGAGTGATGAGTTTCCCCAGAAAACACCAGAACTAAAAGTATTAGAAAAATTAACAATTCAATATGATGGACTTTCTAGTGAGCTTAAAACTGTTAAATCGAGATTGTTTTGGGGGGTTTGCCTTATTAGTTTACTTGTAATTTACAAGTTAAATTTATGGCAATATTGAGAAAGTAAACTTTGGGAATACATAAAATTGAAATAGCTAAACGCCAGCTTGATGTTGCAATAGACATATTACGTTCTGACGGCGATTATTTAGCAGTTATTACTTTGGCAGGTGCCGCAGAAGAGATTCTCGGGGTCTTAGTAAAGCGTCAAAATAAATTGGCAATGGTAGATCATCTCAAGGAGTTGGACAGTAAATTAAGCGGCGGTAGAAAGTTTGATGTAGTTAATTACGAAATAAATGTTATTAGAAATGCACTTAAACACGCTAATTTTCCAGATGAAGATGAAATTGAGGTGGAACATTTTGATGCTGTTGCAATGCTTAGCAGGGCCGTTGCAAATTATATTTTATTGGGAGGGGCGGAGTCACCTAAGATTATTTGGTTTTATGAGTACTTAAATACATATTGTGAAGAGATTGATCTTAATGATACCAATCGGTGTTGAATATTTGCCAGTTTCTTCTTAAAAAGCCATGCTGAAACGGAAATAAAGACGCCCGTCAGTATTTCTATGATTGTAAGTCCTGTGTTGATTTGATCAAACCTAAGGAGGGGGTGTGTATTTTGTTCTTACGGGTCGGCAAAGTGTTCACCTATCCAATATTGCTAAGGTGGTCGAGCGTAAGACCGCAATAAACCTAGTCACCAAAAACCTTTAGGCATAAAAAAAGGCCCCTATCCGATAGTAACCTTTAGAATTCAGCTCTGTTTATCTACTTTTTGAGTCAGCCACTTCCTTTTTTAAATCCAAAATCATTTGGAACAATTCTTCATTGCTGGGTGCTGCGTAGGCGGCAGTATTAATAAGCATTAAAGAGGATAGTGCGATTAGTTTTTTTGTATATGTCATTTTTAGATATTCGGTTAAAGGTTAATATTTGTGATGCAAATTAGAAGGTTAAATTAAAATCATGCTTATAATATCGCTAAACGCTAATTTAAGTTATAAGTATTTACATCACAATTGATTTTATTAAAGAGATATTGACCTATTTATCGCACTCGCCCCCACACTCAATATGTTGTAACTGGTTCAATACCTATACCAGCCCGCACAGTCCCTAGACCCGCCGGCACAATACCTGTACCAGCTCGCACAGACCCCAGACCAGCCGGCACAATACCTATACCAGCCCGCATAGACCCTAGACCAGCCGGCACAATACCTAAACCAGCCCGCACAACCCCTAGTTCAACCGGCCCACACCTATACCGGCTCCCACAGACATTCGACCTCCCCGCACAATACCTGTACCGGCTACCACAGACATTCGACCTCCCCGCACAATACCTATGCCAGCTCGCACAACCCCTAATCCAGCCAACACAATACCTAGACCGCCCCGCACAGTATCTGTGCAAGCTGGTACAGATACGCAACCAGCATTTTTAATCATTCTTCCTCTATAGCACCCATTCAATATAAGTCATATTTTGTGTTATCCTATCCGGCTAAATTTTATTCAATAAATTCTCATATCACTTTATGCGAACTCGCGTTAAAATTTGCGGTTTTACCCGCTCAGATGAGGCAGTTTATGCCGCTCGCTTAGGCGTTGACGCTATTGGCTTGGTGTTTTATCCACCTAGCCCAAGAAATGTTGATATTGAGCAAGCAGTGACCATTGTTAATGCCTTGCCGGCGTTTACATCGGTAGTGGCTTTATTTGTTGATGCAGAAGAAGCAAAAATCCGTGAAGTTTTAGCTCGGGTGCCGATTGACTGTTTGCAGTTCCACGGCAATGAACCCCCCGAAGCTTGCAGAATTTATGGCAAACGCTACATTAAAGCGGTGCCGATGCAAAATGATACTGATGTCAATGCCTTAGCCCTTGCCTATCATGATGCAGATGGTTTATTGCTAGATGCGTATGACGCTAAAGCAAAAGGCGGAACAGGACACCAGTTTAATTGGGACTTAATTCCAACAGATTGCACTCTGCCCATTATTTTGGCGGGTGGATTAGATGAAACAAACGCCAAACACGCAATTTTAAGTGTAAAACCTTATGCTTTAGATGTCAGTAGCGGTGTCGAAATAGCAAAGGGCATTAAAGACTCAATAAAAATAGCAGCATTTATAGAACAAGTTAATGAGGGTGACCAGGTAACAATATGAATAATAAATATAATATGCCCGATGATCGGGGGCACTTTGGGCCTTATGGTGGAATTTTTGTTGCAGAAACACTAATGCCACCCATCCAAGAACTTAATGAAGCTTATCAACGCTACATTAATGATCCTGAATTTATAGCTGAGCTAGATAAAGACTTAAAATATTACGTAGGCCGACCTTCACCGCTTTATCATGCAGAACGCTGGAGCCGTGAACTGGGTGGCGCACAAATTTATTTAAAGCGTGAAGACCTTAACCATACCGGTTCTCACAAAATCAACAACACGGTCGGTCAAGCTTTGCTTGCTAAGCGTATGGGTAAAACCCGTATTATTGCCGAAACAGGTGCCGGACAACACGGTGTTGCCACTGCAACTATTGCAGCCAGATTAGGCTTAGAGTGTGTTGTTTACATGGGCGCTGTGGACGTGGCCAGACAATCACTTAATGTCTATAGAATGAAGTTATTAGGCGCAAAAGTGGTGGCGGTTGAATCGGGTTCAAAAACTTTAAAAGACGCGCTTAACGAAGCACTCAGAGATTGGGTAACCAATGTTGATAACACTTTTTATATTATTGGTACGGTAGCAGGCCCACACCCCTACCCTGCTATGGTTAGAGATTTTCAATCTATTATTGGCAGAGAAGCTAAAGAACAATGTATTGAAGCAACTGGCCGTTTACCGGATGCTTTAGTAGCGTGTGTTGGCGGTGGTTCTAATGCAATCGGTTTATTCTATCCTTTTATAGATGATGCTTCGGTAAAAATGTACGGTGTTGAGGCTGCAGGTGATGGTGTTGCTACGGGTCGCCATTCAGCACCTTTATGTGCGGGTCGCCCGGGGGTTTTACATGGTAATCGTACTTATTTAATGTGTGATGACGATGGCGAAATTATCGAAACCCATTCTATTTCTGCGGGCTTAGATTATCCTGGTGTGGGTCCTGAACATGCTTGGTTAAAAGATACTGGCCGTGCCACTTATGTAAATATCACTGATACTGAAGCCTTAGAAGGTTTTTATGCCTTAACCCGTATGGAAGGTATTATTCCGGCTTTAGAATCTAGCCATGCGATGGCCTATGCTATGAAGCTAGCCCCTACTATGAGCAAAGATGAAACACTGATTATTAATTTGTCAGGTCGTGGCGATAAAGACATGCAAACCATGGCAAAACGTGAAGGTATTGAACTATGAGTCGCTTAGCTAGTACATTTGAAGAACTTGCCAAAACAGGCCGCAAAGCCCTAATTCCGTTTATTACGGCAGGTGACCCAACACCTAATTTTACTGTACCCATGATGCACGCCATGGTTAAAGCCGGCGTTGATGTGATTGAATTGGGTATTCCTTTTTCTGACCCTATGGCAGATGGCCCAGTTATTCAACGCGCCAGCGAGCGCGCTTTGGCTCATAAAATGAGCTTAAGACGCACTTTGGAATTGGTCATAGAATTTAGAAAAACAGACGATAAAACGCCTGTTGTGCTCATGGGCTATTTAAACCCAATTGAAGCGATGGGCTACGAAGACTTTGCCAATGCCGCACAACGCGCTGATATTGATGGCGTTTTAACGGTCGACTTACCGCCAGAAGAAGGTTCAGAATGCAGCGCTTTATTAAAAGCCCGCGGCATTGATCCTATTTTTCTTTTAGCGCCCAACAGCACTGATGAACGCGTGCAAAAAATGGACTTAGCCGGCAGTGGTTATATCTATTACGTATCGCTAAAAGGTGTTACTGGCGCTGGACATTTAAACATTACAGATGTCGAAAACAAATTAAAACAAATTAAAGCACACACCAATCTACCTATTGCGATTGGTTTTGGTGTAAAAGACGCCCAAACCGCCCAAGCGATTGCTAATGTGGGTGATGGCGTAGTGATTGGCAGTGCCTTAATTAGTAAAGTTGAAGCTAACCTTGATAACCCAGAGCAAGCTAGCAAAGAAATAATTGAATTATTAGTATCCATTCGTCAAGCGTTGGACAATTAAGAGCATGATGACTAAGCAATACGGAGCAAACAAATGAGTTGGTTTAAAATACTACTACCAAAAACCATTAGAACTGAAGGATCCACTAAAAAAGTGACTGTGCCTGAGGGTCTATGGACTAAATGCCCTAGTTGTAATGCCATTCTCTATAACAATGAATTAGAGAAAAACTTAAGCGTCTGCCCAAAGTGTGATCATCATTTGCGCATTACTGCAAGAAACCGTTTAGACATGTTTCTTGATACAGAAGGCCGTGAAGAAATTGGTAAAAACATAAAACCAGTTGATCCTTTAAAGTTTAAAGATACAAAAAAATACAAAGACAGAGTCACCCAAGCTCAAAAACAAACCAAAGAGCACGATGCGCTGGTTGTTATGCAAGGCAAGCTTAATGGGCTTGAAATTGTTGCTGCCGCATTCGACTTTAGTTTTATGGGTGGCTCAATGGGCTCAGTCGTAGGTGAGCGTTTTGTAAGAGGCGTAAATAGAAGCGTTGAGCTAGGTATACCTTTTATTGTATTTACCGCGAGTGGCGGCGCTAGAATGCAAGAATCATTGTTTTCTTTATTTCAAATGGCAAAAACTAGCGCTGCATTAACTAGACTATCTGAATCGGGCATTCCTTATATCTCTTTTATGACCGATCCTACTATGGGTGGCGTATCAGCTAGCTTAGCCATGCTTGGCGATATAAATGCTGCAGAACCCAATGCTCTAATTGGCTTTGCTGGCCCTAGAGTTATTGAACAAACAGTACGCGAAAAACTACCTGAAGGTTTTCAACGTAGTGAATTTTTACAAGAACACGGTGCGATTGATATGATTATCCATAGAAAAGACATTCGTAATAAAATTAGCAGTGTTTTAACCCTATTAACCACCTCTAAATTAGAGAAAGATATATTATTTCCTGCAGCACCTTTATCTTTAGAACCCGAAGTTACAACAAACAGTTCTGAACAAGTATAACTCATTGTTTCCGAATAAAATGAAGCGCTTTGACTCGCTAAAAAGCTGGTTAGACTGGCAGGAAAACCTTCATCCAATCGCGATAGATTTAGGTCTTGAGCGCGTTACAACAGTATATAACGCGCTTAACCCTGACCGTATAAAACCCCTTACCATTACAGTCGCCGGTACTAATGGCAAAGGCTCTTGTGTGGCTTATCTTGAAGCCATGTACAGAGCACAAGGCTACAGTGTTGGCACTTACTCTTCTCCGCATATTCTCAAATATAACGAGCGCATAAAGATAAATGGCGAACCTGTTTCTGATGATCTTATCTGTGATGCCTTTAGTAAAATTGAAGCCGTTCGTGACGAAATATCTCTTAGTTATTTTGAGTTTGGCACTTTAGCCGCCCTTACTATATTTCAACAAGCTAACTTAGATATTCAACTTCTAGAGGTTGGACTAGGCGGTCGACTTGACGCTGTTAATATTGTTGAACCTGATATCGCATTAATAACCAGTATAGATATTGATCATGTTGATTGGTTAGGCGCGACCCGAGAAGCCATAGGAAAGGAAAAATCTGGTATTTTCCGCAGTCACAAACCCGCGATTGTGGGTGATATAAATCCACCAGACACTTTATTGCAAATAGCTAAAGATAAACAAGCTGAGCTTTATCTTATCAAGCAAAATTTTAATTATAGTAAGCAAAAAGACGTTTGGACTTGGTCAACAGAGACCCAATCTATTAACGATATTCCAACGCCTGGCTTAAAAGGCGAGCATCAATATCGCAATGCATCTTCGGCAATCTTAGCGGTAAACTTGTTAGCACAAAAACTGCCAGTTGATAATGAATCAATAAGAAGTGGCATTAAAAATGTCCATTTACTCGGTCGCTTTCAACTAATTAATGATAAAATTCCGGTCCTATTAGATGTTGGGCATAACCCTGAAGCCGTCCGAACTCTGGTTGATTATTTGACTGAAAGCTTTCCTGATAAGAAAATACACGCAGTATTCTCAATGATGCGAGATAAAGACATTGCGCATGTACTTGAGTTAATGAATCCGATTATTTATGATTGGTTTTTTAGTCCGTTAAATAATCCAAGAACAGCTTCAGAAGCTATGATGCGTGAGTTTTTTGCACAGAGCTCAATATCAAGAGTGTCTTTTGGATTTAAAAGTTTTAATGATGCTTTTCTTGCTGCGCAAAGCAAGTCAGAAGCAAATGATTTACTACTCGTTTTTGGGTCTTTTTTTTTAGTATCTGAATGTTTGAATGAATTTAAGAAGAGTGAGTTAACAAAATGAATCAAGACTTAAAACAACGCTTAATTGGGGCTGTAGTCGTTACCGCTCTGGCTGCTATATTCATTCCTATGCTATTTGATGACCCGATTGATAAAGGTGGACAATTAGTTACCGAACTTGAAATACCCTCTCCAAACACCGCTACAGATGAGAACTTATCTAGCAAATTACCAAAGACTGCTAAACAGGTTTTAGAAAACCCAGAGCCCACTTCAGAAATTATTAATACCTCAGAAGAAGCAGAATTATCTCAAGAAACCCAACCACCTGCGGAAGCTAATCAAGAAGATCAACCTGAAGATACCGCTCAAGCCACTGCAGAAAGTGGTAGCGGTTTAGATACGGGCCTAGTTGATGAAAAAAATAATATTGTTCAAACTCAAACCAAAGCACCAGAAGCAACTAGCGTAGTTGTTGCTCCGCCTCAAGTTGCGCCGGCAAAAAAATTAGCCGTTACTCAGCCACCTGTTGCAGTTAAGAAAGAACTACCTGCTAAAACAGTGGTCACTGAACAAATACAGACACAAGCACCAGCAACAAAATCTGAAGCAATAGGTCGTTGGACTATTCAAGCAGGTAGCTTTAGTAAAAAAGAAAATGCCGTGACATTAATGGAAACCCTTAAAAAACAAGGTCTACCTGCCTCAATTGACACTGTAAACGGCCCTAACAATAGTGTTTTATATAGACTTAAAGTCGGCCCTACTCTTGATAAAAAAAGAGCTTTGGATATGAAAGCTAAAGTTGATAATCAAAAAATTCAATCCCTTTTAATCGCTGAATAACAAACCTTAAATAAAATTATGTGTGGTATTGCTGCAATTGTTTCACATCAAGCTGTTAATCAAGAACTCTATGATGCTCTCACAGTTTTACAACATCGGGGGCAAGATGCTGCAGGCATTATAACGTGTGAAGGTGGACGCTTACATTTACGAAAAGACAATGGTTTAACTCGTGATGTATTTAATAATGCACAAATGCTTAAATTAAAAGGCAATATGGGCATTGCTCATGTGCGCTACCCTACCGCTGGTTGCACGAGCTCAGCGGAAGCGCAGCCTTTCTATGTTAACTCACCTTTTGGGCTTACACTTGCTCATAATGGCAATTTAACCAATACCGAAGAATTAAAAAAAGCGTTATTCGTCGAAGATCAACGCCATATCAATACCGATTCTGACTCAGAAGTTTTATTAAACGTGTTTGCCCATGAGTTACATATACAAGGTAAACTAGATTTAAGCGTTGACGATATTTTTGCTGCAGTCCGTGGTGTACATCGCCGTTGTCGCGGTGCTTACGCAGTGGTTATTATGATTGCCGGCGTTGGTATTTTAGGTTTTAGAGATCCACACGGTATAAGACCTATCGTGTTCGGCGAGCGTAAATCAGAAGAAGGTTCTGAGTTTATGATTGCTTCTGAAAGCGTTGCGCTTGACGTGCTGGGTTTTGATCTTATCCGTGATATTGAACCAGGTGAAGCCATTTTTATTGAGGCATCAGGTAAACTTCATACCCAACAATGTGCTGATGAAATTGATCACTGCCCGTGTATTTTTGAATATGTTTACTTTGCGCGCCCAGACTCAATTATAGATGATATCTCAGTCTATAAAGCGAGACTGCGTATGGGTGACAAACTGGCGGCTAAAGTGATTAGAGAATGGCCTAATTATGATATCGATGTTGTTATTCCCATTCCAGACACCAGCAGAACAGCTGCTCTGCAAATGGCTAACAAGTTAGGCGTTAAATTTAGTGAAGGCTTTATGAAGAACCGTTACATCGGTAGAACCTTTATTATGCCAGGCCAAAAAATGCGCGAGAAATCTGTGCGTCAAAAGCTTAATGCAATTGACCTTGAATTTAACGGCAAAAATGTTCTATTAGTTGATGACTCTGTCGTAAGAGGCACAACTTCGGCGCAAATTATTCAAATGGCTCGCGATGCGGGTGCTAAGAAAGTATATTTTGCGTCCGCAGCGCCACCAGTCAGATACCCAAATGTTTACGGTATTGATATGCCTGCCGCTAATGAGTTAATCGCGCATGACCGCACAGAAGATGAAGTGTGTGAAGCAATTGGTGCTGATCGTTTAATTTACCAAGACTTACAAGACTTAATTGAAGCGGTTCGTAAGGGTAATCCTAGCATTGAGCACTTTGACACCTCATGCTTTAGCAAAGAATATATCACCGGTGATATAGACGATGCCTACCTAGAAAAAACAGAGGCTTTGCGTAACGATAATGCCCAAGCTGAGCGTAACTCGGCAAAGTCTATTATCGAAATGATATAGGCAAAACCTAAATATAATACTTAAGATATAAAATCACCAAAAGCGAGCACCTTCAAACTAACATGAACAACACTGACTGGAACGATTATTCTCTTGAAACTCAGGCAATTAGAGCGGGACACCAACGCACTCCTGAGGATGAGCATAGCATCCCAATTTTTGCCACTTCCAGTTATGTTTTTAAAAGTGCAGAAGATGCCGCGCTACGTTTCACCGGAAAAATTCCAGGAAACATCTATTCGCGGTTCACTAATCCAACTGTTAATGCCTTTCAAGAAAGATTGGCTTTTATGGAAAAAGGTGAAAGATGTTTAGCTTTTTCATCTGGCATGGCGGCGATAATGGCCGTTGGTATGGGACTGCTTAAAGCGGGTGACCATGTCATTTGTTCGCGTAGCGTGTTTGGTAATACTGTTCTAGTCTTCCAAAATTATTTTGCAAAATTTGGCGTTGAAACAGACTTCGTTGATTTAATTGACACCAAGGCTTGGGAAGCCGCTATAAAATCCAACACTCGGTTTTTATTTTTAGAAACCCCGTCTAATCCACTCATTGAAATAGCAGATATTAAAGCCTTAGCGGACATTGCTCATGCCCATGACAGCTTATTAATTGTTGATAATTGCTTTTGCACACCAGTTTTACAAAAACCTTTTGAACTTGGCGCTGACATCGTTATTCACTCAGCAACTAAATACATAGACGGCCAAGGTCGTTGTGTAGGTGGAGCAGTCATCGCGAGTGATGAGATTATAGAAAAATATATTTATCCGTACCTAAGAACGGGTGGCGCAACCATGAGCCCGTTTAATGCATGGGTATTTTTATCGGGTCTAGAAACACTGGCCATTAGAATGAAAGCGCATTGTGATAACGCTTTTGAGCTGGCAAAATGGTTAGAAACTCAACCCAATGTCGCTAAAGTTCACTACCCTGGCCTGAGCTCTCATGCCCAACACGACTTAGCAAAACGCCAACAAACTCAGTTCGGCGGTATTGTAAGTTTTGAATTGAAAGGTGGCAAAGACGCAGCTTGGCAGTTAATTGACTCAACAAAAATGATTTCAATTACCGCTAATTTAGGTGATGTTAAAACGACCATCACGCACCCTGCAACCACTACACACGGACGCTTAAGTCCAGAAGCCCGAGCTGAAGCCGGCATTAAAGATGGCTTAGTTAGAATATCAGTGGGGCTTGAATCCATAGAAGACATTAAAAACGATCTTATTAAAGGCTTAGCCTAACGCTAACACTCTACCCTATAAATTATTAATATGAACATTGACGTGCTCTGTGTAGGTCATGCCTCATATGACCTCATTTTTTCTGTAGATCATCACCCTCAAGCTGATGAAAAAACTTCGGCCACCGACTTCTTAAGTTCTGGTGGTGGCCCCGCGGCAAATGCAGCAGTCTGTATTGCCAGACTTGGCTTTAACGCTGCTTTTTCAGGTTACTTAGGAGCTGATATCTTTGGCGAAAACCACCATAAAGAACTACTGGCTGAAGAGGTAAATACCGATTTAATCGTGCGCGGACAAAACCCTACGCCACTTTCAAGCATTATTGTTAAACCCAATGGTCATCGCTCATTAATCAATTATAAAGGCAGTACAACAGCACTACCTTCTGACGCCATCAATTTTTCAGATGTAAACGCAAAAGCCCTTCTATTTGATGGCCATGAACCGAATATTTCACTCACTTTACTCAAGCAACTGTCTAATAAAAATATACCGACGGTATTAGATGCAGGATCCGTGCATGAAGGCACTTTAAGTCTAATGGACAAAGTTGATTATCTAGTATGCTCAGAAAAATTTGCCTTACAATTTGTCGGCGACATAAGCAGTGCATTAAAGCGTTTAACCGAATTTGCTCCACATGTTGTTATTACGCTAGGAGATAAAGGTCTCATTTGGAAAACCAGCGAGTCATCTGGGAGTCTGCCGGCATTTCCTATACAAGCAACCGATTCAACAGGCGCTGGAGATGCTTTTCATGGGGCTTTTACAGCCGCACTAACCACCAATATGCATTGGCTTGATATTTTAAAATATGCAAGTGCCGCGGGTGCGTTATGCTGTACAAAAATGGGAGCAAGAAATGGGTTACCATCAAAAACTACCCATCAAAGCTTTTTAAGTTAGATTCATAACTAATAATTTAGCCTTAAACAATGACACTTAGAAAACATTCCGTCATATTTATTTGCTATATTATTATGGAAACACGAATCTAAACAAGTTATCTACCAACCCCTACAAACTGAACGACTATCAAGAATGCTTAAAATAACAAATATGTCGTTTATTATGAGGAGCCCATAATGAATTTTTTAACTAAACTATTAAACTCTATATCGCAACTGGGTTCAATTTTTGCGTTAATTGCAATCATTTTTGCTGGCGGTTGGGCGCTTTCTATTTATGAAGAGTCTAAAGCCCCTCAACCTATTGAAAAATTATCCATAGTCGAAGGGGAAAATGCTTTATATAAAGGCCACTATGCGGATGCTAAACGTATATTTGAAGAAGAATTACGCACAAATCCTGAGAACCAACAAGCAGCATGGGGCTTAAAAATAACCCAACTAAAAGAAACAATGGGGCACCCCGATTTTAAAAGCACCATAGACCAGTTATACGAACAAGACCCTAATAATCCAACAATCAATTTATTTTTAGGTGAGTTTTATTTAGCCAATAAACAACTCGATAAAGCGATTCCTTTCTTCGAAAAATCTATCTTAGAAAACCCTAGATTAGCCGAAGCACATAATGATTTAGCTCAGACCTATGCGCATTTGGGTGATTTTGAATCCGCTAAAATTGAATTTTTAAATGCGATAGATGTGACACCCTTACCAAGATATAGAAATAGTTTAGGCGCCATATACCTAAAGCAAAAAAGATATGAAGAAGCGATTAAAGAGTACGGTAAAAATAAAGAATACCCTTTTTCAGCCCTAGAAAGTGCCAAGATTTATTGGCGCCTTGAATACTTAAGCCAAGCATCTAACTACCAAAATCAAGCTGTTGAGTGGTTGAATGATAAAACGATTATGGGAAAGCCCGAAAATCAAGAACCTTGGTTATTGGACATTTCAACTGATCAAACTGTTCAACTGACTAGCATAGAAGAAAAAAAAGCTTACGCTTATTTCTGCCTTTCTGTCAGTCTTTATCTTGAAGGGGATAAACAAGGCGCCGAAAATGAGCTTAGAAAAATGTCTGAGCAACTACCTATACGTACTACTCACTTTAACTTACTGTTAGGCTCAACACTTGATAAATTAGTCTCGGCTAATTCGAGTTACACTGAAGAAATAACTATTTATAAGCAATTATTCCTATAAATCCCTCTTAGTCAGACAATAATGTTTAAAATCATTATTGCTTGCCATCGCTACTCTATTCTTTAATACGAGTGTAACTCATGTCTTCTATTTTTTATTTACCCGCTAAACTAAGAGCCTTTGCCTTCTTAGGGTTACTGCTATTAGCCCTTGCAATCCTTGGTGGTATGATTTGGCGTAACCTGCATCACTTTGAGACAGTCTTATCTTATGTTAATTATTCACATAGAGTCCAAAATATATCCGTAGGCTTACAGCAATCTTTAATTGGTTACATCACTCAAACTAAACATGAGTCTCAACCCGCTGTTTTAAATAAAACTTTAAGTGAATTACAAACCTTGTTGGATGATAACCGCTATTTATCGCCCCCCACCAAACAGAATCTTGAAGCCGTAGAAAATCTATTATCAAACATAAGCAAATTAGAAAAAGATCAAAAGAATGCCCGATTAATTCAAGCGCTTGAGGTCATGAGTCAAACACTTGATGAGGAAGGTTTACGCCGAGAAAAACTTTTAGAAGATATTAATTTTGATACTCAAACAGAGCTCTATATTGCACTTATTACCTTCTCGTTAATACTTACCGGTGCGATGTTATTTCTGCACTTTAGAATATTACATCCCCTTAACGATCTTAGGCATTTATTAGAACGACTCACCGAAGAAAACTACACCCCCATTACCACCGACCATTTAGATCCTTTATTATTTCCAGTTTTTAATAGCTACAATGAAATGGTGATCCATTTAGCTGAATTAGAAGATGCACAGCAACGCTATGCGCTCTCGCTGCAGCACGAAGTTAGACTTGCTACCCAAACATTACTTGAGCAGCAATACAGTCTTGCCAGGGCCGAAAGGTTGGCTGCTATCGGTGAGGTTGCTGCCGAACTGGCCCATGAAATACGTAATCCTTTAGCAGGCATACAAATGGCTTTTAATAATCTTAGACGTGAAATAGAAGATGAGAGTCAGTGCGAGAGAATGGAACTCATTGGTAATGAGTTAAAACGCTTAGGTCGCTTATTAAACGAGATGCTCGATCAAAGCCGACATTCTCCAGAAGCATCGACTGACTTCAATATGGCAACTCTTATACATGATCTAATTACCTTAACGCGCTATCAAATAGCAGAAAAAATAGAACTCATTAGCGATGTGCCGCCCCATCTCGCCGTGCATTTGCCCGAAAGTGGTATTCGCCAAGCCTTACTCAACCTCATCCTAAATAGCGCTGATGCCCTAGGAGACACATCTGGCACTATTCGTATTAAAGCGCATATCGAAGCAGATAACCTGACTATTAAAGTGTTTGATAATGGCACAGGGTTCTCTCAAGACATGCTTAATTACGGAATTAGGCCGTTTAGAACCAGCCATCAAGACGGTACCGGACTGGGTTTAGCGATGGTACAAAGATTTGTTAAAGATGTGGGTGGCAAAATTAAACTGAGTAACCTGCAACCTAAAGGGGCATGCGTTACTGTATCATTCCCTAAAGAATGCCTACCTAGAAGAACATTATGATTGAAACCTTGCTTATTATTGAAGATGAGCCCTTACTGGGCACGGAGCTCTCGCGGCATTACCGAGCCTTGGGGTGGGATGTTGTTTTAGCAAACACCCTTAATACAGCTCAAAACTTAATCATTAAAGATCGTATTGAACCGCTCATCATCCTGTCTGATATGAACTTACCAGATGGAAATGCGCTGGATTTTATGGAAGGCATAAAAAAACAAGTCAGTTATGCTGAATGGTTGTTTCTTACTGGATATGGCAGTGTACCCGATTCAGTAAGAGCGCTTCGTCTTGGGGCCTATGATTTTTTGGAAAAACCCTGTGATTTAGATCGCCTTGATTTAGTTGTAACCAGTGCTAAACGCAGTGCACTAATGCAACGCCGAGTGCTTGACCAAGCAAAACAAGGACACCGCAAGTATTCACCTGATGCCTATTTAGGCCAAAGTGCACAAGCCAATACTATAAGAGAGTTACTAGAAAAACTAACCCAAGTACCCTTTAGCGCATTAATTATTGGCGGGGAAAGCGGCACGGGTAAAGGATTAACGGCAAAAATCTTACATTACGGCGGCCCAAGAGCTCAACAACCTATGATAGAGGTTAATTGTGCAGCCTTACCTCGTGAACTCCTTGAGTCTGAACTGTTTGGCCATGAGCCAGGCGCCTTTACGGGCGCATCTGGGCGACATCGTGGCTTATTAGAGCAAGCTGATGGCGGCACTTTGTTTATGGATGAAATAGGTGAAATGCCCCTAGATCTCCAGGCAAAGCTCTTAAAAGCCATTGAAGATCACAAGGTAAGACGGTTAGGTGGTGAAAAAGAAATAAATGTGGATGTGCAGATAATTGCTGCTAGTAACCGTGATTTAGAACAAATGACACAATCCGGTCAATTCCGTAGTGATTTATATCATCGGCTGAGTGTCTTTAAAGTTATTTTACCGCCCTTACGGGAAGCCATTGAAGACCTTAACGAGTTAGTTCCGCTCTTTATTGCAGAATATAATGCCAAGGCGGGACGCCATGTAAAGATCGTGCCCGACGAAGTGTGGAAAAAATTAAAAAGTCACGTTTGGCCCGGAAATGTTAGAGAGCTAAGAAATGTGATTGAGCGCTGTGTACTATTTTCAGATGGCAATACATTTCCTGACCAATGGCTACAACTGCCTAAACTAACTTCAACGGTTGCACCTCTTGAAGTAACGGACGAAATTACCGATCCAAATCAAGCTAAAGCCCATCAAAAAGGCATTTATTTACCCTTAGATGGAAGCATGGCCCTAGATGACATGGATCGTTTTATCATCAAAACCGCCTTAGATAGAGCAGATAATAATCTTACCGCGGCGGCACGAGATTTAGGCGCAACGCGAGAAACATTGCGTTATAGAGTTAGAAAATACAATCTTAAAATTGTAGATTGATGTATTAGCTTCAATTACATTTAATCGTATTTTATGTATTTAAAGCGGGGATCATCGGGCGTGCCCTCTAAGGCCCCACCTTCTTTATTGGGTTGCCACATAACAACTGATTCTATTTTTTGAGCCAATTCAAAATCTTTATTGGTAACGCCTTTTGCTGCATGGTTCATCAGTTTAACTATAACAAAGGCGTAAGAGACGGTGAGATCAGGGTGATGAAAAGCCACTTCAGCTAAATGACCAACCGTGTTAACCACCATTAGCGTAGCTTTCCAGCCACTGGTTTTATATTTACGCCTAATCCACCCATTTTCTAAATACCAGTGCGGTAATTCTGCCTTTAATCTAGCCTCTACCTCTTCATCTGTATACACTTCATCTTGATGACGAATTCTCCAACTCATGATTTTCTCCTACTTATAAATACATAAATAATTTAATAAATGCAAAAACATCAGCTATCAATGATATAAAAATCAATTTAAATACAATTACTTTTAGTTTTCACCCTGCTGCACTTCCCTCAATAACACTATCACTATAAAATACCTAACATAGGCTAAATAACTGGCTTTAGCAAATTAAGGGATTTTAGCTTTTAATTGCATCCCTATTTATTAAACATACGTGATACAAATCCAATCCTATATTGACCTGTCTCACTTTCAAAATAACCTAAAGTGGCTTTAATAACGCCTTATGAAAATATTTAACCTTATTTTTTTAACAGCATATCTTACCTTAGTAGGTTGCGGTCAAACTGGGCCTCTTTATTTGCCTAGTAAAAATCAGCCTATTCCAATAGAGCACGAAAAACCACAAACACCTGCTACAAATAACCCCACACAATAAGAAACAATGGATTACTTTAATTACCGAAATAACGACCTTTTTGCCGAAGATGTTTCTGTCCAAGATATTATCACTCAGCATGGCAGCCCTTGTTACATATACTCCAGAGCTACTTTAGAAAGACATTGGCAAGCTTTTGATCAAGCCTTTGGAAACCATGCGCATTTAATTTGTTATGCAGTCAAAGCAAACTCTAATATTGCTTTGCTTAACCTACTTGCTCGCTTAGGGTCTGGTTTTGATATTGTGTCTATTGGAGAACTTGAGCGAGTTATTCAGGCAGGTGGCGACCCAAAGAAAGTTGTTTTTTCGGGCATTGGTAAACGTGAAGATGAAATCCTTAGCGCTTTGAAATTAGGTATCCGGTGTTTTAATATTGAAGTCAGCGACGAACTGGATAGAATTAATAGCATTGCCCAACAATTAAATGTCATTGCTCCCGTATCTTTTCGTGTCAATCCAGATGTCGATGCAAAAACACATCCTTATATTTCTACTGGCTTGAAAGAAAACAAATTTGGTATAGATATTAACCAAGCAGTTTCTGAATATCGCCGTGCTGCAACACTATCAAACATTGAAATTGTTGGTATCGATTGTCACATTGGCTCACAGCTCACCGAGACTCGACCTTTTCTTGATGCACTTGATAAGATTCTAAACCTGGTTTCAACGTTAGCTGATGAAGGTATTCATCTACATCATTTAGATTTAGGTGGCGGTCTAGGCATTCGCTATAACCAAGAACAACCACCAGAACCCGCTGAATATATTAAAGCTATCCTAGAAAAACTTGGAGATACTCATTTTGAAATTTTATTAGAACCAGGCCGAGCCATCGTAGGCAATGCGGGCATATTAGTAACTAAAGTAGAATATCTAAAACCAACTGAACACAAAAAATTTGCCATTGTAGATGCGGCTATGAATGATTTAGTTAGACCATCGCTTTATAGTGCTTGGCAAGAAATTATTCCGGTAAAAATCCAAAATGTAGCAGAAGAACAAGAATGGGATATTGTTGGCCCTATTTGTGAAACAGGTGACTTTTTAGGTAAACAGCGCTTACTCAAAATAAGCCAAGGTGACCTTTTAGCCATACGCTCGTCTGGCGCTTATGGATTTACGATGAGCTCTAACTATAATTCAAGACCCAAAGTGCCTGAAATTATGGTTGATGGCACCCAAGTGCATTTAATTCGAGAAAGAGAAAAAATAGAGCAACTTTGGTTAGGTGAACACCTACTACCCTAGTACTCATCGACTCTAGCTATTTAATTTATATTCAGAGATAACATTAACCGTGATGATCAATTTCACAAAAATGCAAGGTATAGGCAATGATTTTGTAGTCATTGACGCTATAAACCAAACACTATCTTTAACGCCTGAAAACATTCGCTTTATGGCAGACCGAAAGTTCGGCATTGGTTTTGATCAATTACTCCTTGTTGAAAAGGCTATCACTGATCAGAGTGACTTTAAATACCGTATTTTTAATGCGGATGGCAGCGAAGTTGGACAATGTGGCAATGGTGCCCGATGCTTTGCGCGCTTTGTTAGAGACAAAAAACTATCTCTTAAGAACCCTATCAATGTAGATACAAATTCTGGACCTTTATCACTTAGCTTTAGTGATGATGATTTAATTACAGTTAATATGGGTGTCCCTAAACATAAACCTGAACAAATACCCATGCTTATTGAACCTGAAACGGTAAGTTATGAAATTGATATAGACGACAACGCCATTAATTTTGGTGCTGTTTCCATGGGCAATCCCCATGCGGTTATTCTAGTTAACGACATAAAATCAGCCCCTGTTAATGAGCTAGGCAAAATACTTGAATCTCATCAAGTTTTCCCTGAGCGCGCTAATATCGGGTTTATGGAGATTGTCAGTAGAGACGCTATAAAACTGCGGGTCTATGAACGCGGAGCCGCAGAAACACTCGCTTGTGGCAGTGGAGCTTGTGCCGCTGTTGTCATAGGAATAGAACAAAATCTGTTAGATAACAACGTCGAGGTTGAATTGCCAGGTGGCAACCTAAAAATCTGTTGGTCTGGAAGAGGACACCCTGTTTTTATGACAGGACCAGCGACTTCAGTTTATGATGGAATGATTAATTTATGAAAGAACAAAAACATACTATAGTCTCTGATCAAGTTGAAGAGTATCTTAGTCAACACCCAGATTTCTTCCATGAGCATTTAGATTTATTAGAAAAGATGAGTATTCCACACCCCAGTGGAACTGCTGTCTCGCTTATTTCTAAACAATTAGAAATTTTCAGAAATAAACATCAAGATTTAGAAGAGCAACTTAATGCTTTAGTCACCATTGCCAGAGAAAATGATAACTCTGTCATGCGTATGCATAAACTAATCTTAGCTTTACTTGAAACCTGTACCTTAGAAGAAGTGACGCATAATCTAAGAGTGGTTTTTTCAGAATACTTTTTGACTGACTTTGTTACCTTAAGAATTATTAAAAAATGTCCCGACCCGACAATGTCACAATTTTTTATTGATCCAAATAGTAAAGACTTATTGCCCTTCCTTAAAGAGCTCACAAGTAATCAACCAAAATGTGGTCGACCCACTATTGCGCAATCAAAGATTCTATTTGGTAACTCTGCACTAGAAATTAAATCATGGGCTATCATCCCCATGAGTTTTACCGAACTTGAAGGAATTTTAGCAATAGGTAGTCGAGACAAAGAACGCTTTCACCCTAGTATGGGTAATCTATTTTTAACCCAAATTAGTGAAGTCATCGGTACTCGTTTGATATCCTTATTACGGAACACTATTGATGCAAACTGATGCTCAACGACTGCTTACAGATTTTTTAGCTCAACTAGCTATTGAAAAGCGTGCATCAAAACATACTGTAAAAAATTATCAACGAGATATTACACAACTCACTGACTATTGTATTAACAAAAATATTAGCGCATGGAATGCGCTTGGCCAACAAGACATTCGGGCTCATATTGCGAGTCGCCATCGGCAAGGCCTAAGCAGTAGCACTTTACATAGAGAATTATCAGCTATCCGAAGTTTTTTTAATTACCTTCTTAAACAAAACTTAATCGAAAATAACCCAGCTCAATATGTTAAAGCGCCCAAACAACCCAGAAAACTACCCAAGACGCTTGATGTTGATCAGATAAAAGGTTTATTAGAGGCTGGTACAAACTCAATTCTGGAAATCCGTGACCTTGCCATGTTTGAGTTATTTTATTCATCTGGAATTCGTTTAAGTGAACTCAGTGAGCTTAATTTAAATGATATTGACCTAAAAGATAAAACAATTTTAATTCGTTCTGGTAAAGGTGATAAATCTAGAATTCTACCGATTGGTGGTAAAGCCATTGACGCTTTAAACAATTGGTTAAATCATCGACTCCAAATCAAAAACACGACAGAAGTCGCACTGTTTACTTCCAACAAAAATACCCGACTAGGTCAGAGAAGCATCGAATTGCGACTCAATTTGTGGTGTAAAAGAAAAGGTATAAACGATAAGATTCATCCGCATATGTTAAGACATTCCTTTGCTAGTCATCTGCTTGAATCGAGTCAAGATTTAAGAGCTATACAAGAACTCTTAGGGCACAGCAATATTAGTACAACACAAATATATACGCATTTAGATTTTCAGCACATTGCAGATATATATGATAAATCACATCCACGGGCAAAAAAATTTCCGCAAACCGCTAAGCCTTCCTGAGCAAGATATGTAAAAACCTGCTAACATTGCAAATATTTTTTGTACAAACTATTTGTTTTATTAAAAAACACTCCCTCATTACAGGATACTGGAAATGGCAGCACACGACACACTAGATGAGACAAAATCCAAAGGAATTTTATGGGGCTTTGGCGTTCTTACACTAACAACTCTAGTCGTACTATTAATTTTAGGTGCTTGGTGGGGTAGTGAGCCTGACCAATTCAACATTTTGGATGAAGCGCATAAACGTGTTGAAGAGTCTAAGCTTGAATCTAATGAACATCATGAACAACCAGCACATACTGCTGAACCCGCCAAACCATCTGAAGACAATGAAGGCGAAGGCGGAGAATTCTCTGAAATTCCCATAGGCTACACCTACACCAACACCTTAGCGCATATTGCGGAAGTTTTATTGCATAAAAGTGGTGGCTACATCACTAATGACGTTGCACCTCCAGGGGTACTTCTAGACAACATTTCAAACTGGGAATACGGTGCACTTGTTATGTTGCGTGACGGTACGACTGCCCTAAGAAATCACTTTGCTAGAGATCAATCTCAATCAGCTGAAGATCCTGATTTAGCGATTGCAGAACCGTATTTTTATTATGAACATAATTCTTGGGCTTTACCATCAACTGAAGCCGAATATCAAAAAGGTATCGATGCATTGCATAAATACATGTCTCGTTTACAAAAGTATGGTGGACCTGTCAAAAAAGCTCAGTTTTACTCTAGAGCTGACAACTTATGGCAATACACAGAGGTTGTTATTAAACGTCTTGGTGGATTATCAACGCGCCTAACTGCAAATAACGCTGGCGGTAACTATGGCCCCGGTCTTACGGTTCTTGAAAAACAAGCTGCAGATGATAAAGGCACACCGGTAACTAAAGTTTCTTGGCTAGAAATCGACGATATTTTTTATGAAGCGAGAGGCGCAAGTTGGGCTTTATTACATATTCTTAGAGCCATTAAACATGACTTTGCCGATATTCTGTTAGACAAACGCGCTATGCGTACTGTGGATATCATGATTAAAGCAATGGAAAATGCACTAACGCCTATTCTTAGCCCAATGATTCTAGATGGTAGCGGTTATGGCTTATTTGCTAATTACTCATTAACCATGGCTAATTATATCTCTAGAGCAAATGCGGCGGCACTTGATTTGCGTGACATCATGAACAGAGGCTAATTTAAGGCATGGATGAGAAAATAAACTACAACCTCACTCAAGTAAATACTTGGAAACGTATTTTATTTATGCTTATTTTCGCAGCAATAGGTTCATTCGTAAGAATCATGGTATGGGGGGTTATCTTATTACAAGTTGCCTCCACATTACTAACTGGCAAAACCAACCCAAATATTTTGAGTTTTGGTCAAAATCTGTCTACATATACTTATCAGATTTTACTCTTTATGACTTTTAATACCGAGACCCTTCCCTTTCCATTTTCTGAATGGAACAGTAACTCAGAGAAAAATCTACTCAATAAATAAAAAACTCAACCCAATCGATTATATTGGGTTGAATATCTATTTAAGTACGGCTATTCATCCTCATCGTCTTCATAGTCGTCATCATCTTCTATGTCAAACTCATAAAACTCAGCATCATCATCTTCTTCGGAAACTACGTTACTATCGACAAAGTCTTCGTAGTCAAAATCATCATCAATGTTTAATAATGATTTTAAATATCGATATAGCAACCGAGAAGACTTGGGTGGCTTATTAGTTTCGGTTTCTTTTTGAATATTACGCAACAACTGTCTAACTTGCTGCCTGTCGGCCTCGGGATGCTCATTCAAAAATGCAGTCAGAGCCTCTTGTCCACCATTGACTAATCTATCTCGCCATCGCTCTACAATATGGTGCTCCCTTACACCATGAGCACTTTTATTTTTTATTCTCGCTAACTTTTCTAAAATAGGATCTACATCTATCTTATTTAACTGCCCTGTTATGTACTTTAAAAGCCGCTTTCTAGCCCCTTTATGTGGCATTTTGGACACTTCTAAAATCGCTTTATGGATATTCTCAGGCAACTCTAATGTATTGATTTGAGTAACCGATAATTCTGAAATCTCTTCACTTAAGGCGAAGAGAGCAGCCATATCTTTCTTTATTTGGGTTTTATTTGGCCGAACGGCGTAATAAACTATTTGTCCTTGATCATCATATTCATACTCATAATCAAACTCTTGCTCTTCATTCATCTTATATCAAACCATCATACATAAAAATTCACCCCCTAAAGCCTATAAATTAGCGACCTTATTGGCCTCAGCTTAACTTAAATACACTAACTAAGACTTCTTGAATGTCCTTAGTTATTTTACCACAGACAACCTTAGACCCCATTAAGCCAAGATAAGTATTGATATTACATTTAAAACGGAGATGACTGTACAAATTTGCGATAATACTCAGATCATTAACTATTAAGGATATAACCTACCCATGTGGTTTAAAAATCTCACTATTTTCCGCCTTACCGAAAGCTTCTTATTATCAACTGAAGAGTTAGAACAAAAACTGGCTACATTAGCCTTTCATCATTGTGGACCTCATGAAGAATTTAGCCTTGGATGGACCAGCCCTTTAGGTAAATCTGGACAACAACTAACTCATTCCAGCAATGGTTTCATAATGCTCTGTGGTAAAAAAGAAGAACGAGTTTTACCGTCGGCTGTTATTAACGAACTTGTACAAGAAAAAATTTCTGAAAAAGAAGATCAACAAGCAAGAAAACTTTCAAAAAAAGAACGCACTGAAATCAAGGATGAAATTATCTTTGATTCCTTACCCAAAGCCTTTACTTTTTCACGAAAAATCTATCTCTATATAGACCCAAAAGATGGCTATGTTATCGTTGATTCCGCTTCTGCCAAAAGTGCGGAAGATATTCTTAGTTTACTAAGAAAGTCTCTCGGGTCTTTACCAGCCATTCCGCTGAATACTATTAATAAACCAAGTACAGTAATGACAGACTGGCTACTAACCCAACAAGTCCCTAGTGGCATTACTATTGAAGACGAATGTGAATTACGCTCACCAGAGGAGTCTGGCAGTATTATTCGTTGTAAACGTCACGATCTATCCTTACCCGAAATTAAAAATCACTTAGATAGTGGCAAAGAAGCCATAAAACTCGCTGTCAGTTGGGAGGAACGCTTATCTTTTATAATTGATGAAAACTTAGCAATTAAGCGCCTGCGTTTTTTAGAATTGATTCAAGATCAAGTTTCAGATATTGAAGTTAATGATGCCGCGGCACAATTCGATGTAGACTTCTCGATTATGTCTGCAGAACTGGCTAATTTTATTCCGCGCTTACTAGATTTATTTGGTGGTGAAATTCAGGCATAAAAAAAGCCCGGTGGTTTTAACCACCGGGCTTTTTCAGCTCGAAAGCAATGTTGAATTATTTCAACATTGATTTTTTGAACAAGTTGTCCAATTTGCTGTTAGTGTCTTGTGCGTATTGAGCTGCACGGTTAGCAGCAGACTCAGCAGCAGCAGCAGTTGCAGCAGCAGCGTCAGCAGCAGCTTTTGCGCTAGCAGCGTCAGAAGAAGCAGAAGCTACTGAAGATTTCAAACCGTCGATTTGTGATTGAAGACCTTCGATGTCAGAGTTAGTTGCACAACCAACTACTAAGCTAGCAACCATTGCGATCATTGATAATTTAATTACTTTTTTCATATTATTTTCCTTAGTCAGAGTTATTACTACAAAAAACATTATAGCTGGCACAGATTTTACCAGTTTTTAAAGATTTTTCCAGCTTTATTTTATTTTTACTACCGTTCCCGTTTCCACTAACTGACTTAAATGATCAATTTGCGGGTTAGTTAACGCAATACATCCATGAGTCCAATCGAATGCCTGATGAATCTTTAAATCAGCATGACCAAGCCCGTGAATACCTATTTGCCCGCCTAAAGGAGTGTTTTGTGGCGGTATCTGTTTATACTGATGCGCAGTCACAATACGATCGAAGGTAGATCGATCAATAACCCCTTTATGCAAAGCCTTCTCTGCATCTGCAGCAGAAGGATAAGTTAAGCCAAAAAACCGTCTAAAGATACTTTTTGCACCTACCCACCCAATTCTATATTCACCGAAAGGCGTAATATTATCGCCTCGATGACTCTTTGACCCTGCACCACCTCTCCCAATTGCGATAGACTCTAGCGTCTCTATGGTTTGCTCACCTTTTTTAACTTCAATTTTACGCGCATGCGTATCAACTAATAACCACACATCTGAATCTGCAAAAACTGCAAAAGAAACAAAACTAAAGAACAACAAAGAATAAATTCGTAACATATTAATTTTAGACTAGACCTACATTTTGGTGTATTTTATCAACCACGTTAATTATCGCATTATGGAGCTAATATGCAAATAGATACCATCCCAACAACACCCTATCAAGATCAAAACCCAGGAACCTCCGGACTGCGAAAGAAAGTTAAAGTTTTCCAACAAACGGGTTATTTAGAAAACTTCGTACAGTCCATCTTTGACTCACTTGAAGAAACTCAAGGCAAAACCCTTGTATTAGGTGGCGATGGAAGATATTTTAACAGAGTAGCTATCCAAACCATCATCAAAATGGCTGCCGCAAATGGCTTCGGCGAACTTATTATTGGTCAAGGTGGCTTACTTTCAACGCCCGCTGCTTCGCATATCATTAGAAAATATGAAGCATTTGGAGGACTTATACTTTCAGCGAGTCACAATCCAGGTGGACCGGATGAAGATTTCGGCATCAAATACAATGTCAGTAATGGCGGACCTGCTCCAGAGAAATTCACGCAAGCTGTCTTTCAACGTAGTCAAGTGATTGACCAGTACAAGAGCTCTAACATCCCAGATGTAGACCTTGATAATATTGGCACACAAGAAATTGGTGATTTAAAAATAACAATAATCGATCCAGTCACAGATTACGCGGAACTTTTAGAATCAATATTCGACTTCAAACTATTAAAGCAAAGCATAAGTAGTGGATATATCACTCTACTTTTCGATGCAATGAGCGCAATAACAGGGCCTTATGCAAAACGCATTTTCATTGATATCTTAGGCGCTACACCTGAGTCGGTAATTAACGCTGAACCTCTGGAAGACTTTGGCGGACATCACCCAGACCCCAACTTAGCTCACGCCCATGAACTTGCGGAACGTATGTTTAGCGATAACGCCCCTACTTTTGGTGCGGCCTCTGATGGTGATGGCGATCGCAATATGATCACTGGTAGCAATATTTTTGTGACACCAAGTGATAGCTTAGCCATTATGGCAGCCAACGCACACTTAATTCCAGCGTATAAAAATGGCTTAAACGGTGTTGCTCGCTCCATGCCAACTAGCCAAGCTGTAGACCGTGTAGCGGCAAACTATAAAATCCCTTGCTATGAAACACCTACTGGCTGGAAATTCTTTGGCAATCTCTTAGATGCGGGGAAGATTACACTGTGCGGCGAAGAAAGCTTTGGAACAGGGTCTACCCATGTACGCGAGAAAGATGGTTTATGGGCAGTACTATTCTGGTTAAACTTAATCGCTGTTAAACGCCAGACTGTTGCCGATATTGTTCAAGATCATTGGCAAAAATTTGGTCGTGACATCTATTGCCGACATGATTATGAAGCAGTCGAGACGCCTATTGCGAACGAAATTGTTGCAAATTTACGCGCCCAACTTCCCAGCTTAGCCGGCCAAGAATTTGGTGAATACAAAGTTAGCTATGCTGATGAATTTAGTTACGAAGACTCTATTGACGGAAGTATCAGCAGTAACCAAGGCATAAGAGTTGGCTTTGAAAATGGCTCACGTATCGTATTCCGTTTATCAGGCACCGGCACAGTGGGAGCGACACTAAGAATATACATTGAACGTTTTGAGCCAGATACCAGCAAACATGACCAAGAAGCCCAAACAGCTTTGGCTTTTTTAATTGAACTCGCTGAACAATTCTGTGAAGTTAAAAAGCGTACAGGAAGAACAGAACCTAATGTGATTACGTAAGTAATCTCTACTATTCTAAACAACATTAGAGACGTAAACTGCTACGTCTCTAATGTTGACATACTTAATCTGGTTTTATGCTATGAGCAAAATCATGCATAAGACAAATCAATAATACACCTGCCACAATTAAAGCAATTTGTTGCAAAGAAGTTTTAATATCCGTTTTAGTGTGCAATGAGGGTATCAAATCAGCGACGGCAATATAAATAAAACTTGAAGCAGCCAACGCCAAGAAGAATGGCAAACTTTCATGCAAGTCCTCCAAACTAAAATAAGCTAAAACACCGCCCAACACAGTAGTTAAACTAGCAAGCACATTATAAAACAATGCCTTACCACGCGAATATCCGCTATCTAATAAAATCGCAAAATCACCAACTTCTTGTGGAATTTCATGAGCGGCAACCGCCAAACTCGTCACAATACCTAGTTGTACATCTGTTAAAAATGCCGCAGAAATTAGAATACCATCCACAAAATTATGAATACTATCCCCTAAAATAATTAAAGCACCTGCAGATTTTTTTACACCATGGCCATGTGAGTGAGCATGATGATTATCATGCTGGTGATCATCACCATGTGCTTCGCAATGCCCGGCATGACAATGTCGCCAAACCAATAGTTTTTCTAGCACAAAAAAACCAAGAATACCCACTAAAATGGTTCCGGATAAGGTTTGAAATTGCTCTGCTTTAACCAATTCAAAAGCTTCAGGAATTAAACCCCAAAATGCCACAGACAATAATGCACCAATCGCAAAACTAATCCCATGTGGTAATACTGCTTTTCTATGCTCTTCGCTTAATAACAAAAAAACCGCTGCAGCCAAAACGCTTAACACGCCTCCAACAGCTGTAAAGATAATAATTAATAACAACAAATTCACTTTATGATTTTCTCCAAATTAAAGAAGCCATTCGACCCGTTTGCCTATCCCTACGATAAGAGTAATAAAGCTCCTGCTCCATAAAGGTACAAGCATTACCACCATAAATATCTTCTACACCTAAAGTGGCTAACTCAATGCGAGCCAACTGATAAATATCAGCTAACCATTTAGCACTAGATATCTGTATAAAAGCACACTGATTCGCTTTATTTTTATTCACAAAAGCTTCCAGCACTTCTACACCCACCTCGAAACATTTTGGACCAATTGCTGGACCTAACCAAACCATGTAATTAGCGCCCTGTTTTGCTGCACCCACTGAGTTATTGAACAACGCATTAAGAGTATTACTTATAACACCTGCAGCTAATCCTTTCCATCCTGCATGAACCGCTGCGACCTGCAATCCATCTTTAGAGCAAATTAATAATGGCAAACAATCTGCAGTTAATACAGCACAAACCACCTCTAACTTATTCGTAAAACTCGCATCAGCTTGCTGTAGTAACGATGTATTGTTTATTTCTATGACACGATCACTATGTATCTGATCTAACCAAATTGGCTCATTAGGTAACTCTAAAACGCTCTTGATAAAATGCCGATTCCTTAATACAGCCTCTGGATCGTCCCCTACATGTAAAGCAGGATTTAGACTAGCAAAAGGACTCTTACTAACACCGCCAAATCTTAAAGTCGTTGCCACACCAATATTTGCCGGCGCAGGCCAGTCAGGCAATAAAAAACTACTCAAATTACTCATTAGCGGCTAAAGCTTCCAATAAACGCACCATATCATCTGGTAATGGCTGTACCCATTCAACATATTCATTTGTAACAGGATGCTGTAAACCTAACTTCGCAGCATGTAAAGCTTGGCGTTTAAATCCTCGAAGCTCTTTTTCCAACTCAGCACTACAACCAGCCGGCATTTGAAATCTACCACCATATACTTGATCACCAACTAAAGGAAATCGAATATGAGACATATGTACTCGTATTTGGTGAGTACGCCCCGTTTCTAACTTAACACGCACAAAAGTATGACGTGCAAAACGCGTATCAACACGATAATGCGTTATAGAATCTTTTCCAGATTCACGAACCGCGTAGCGCTTACGATCTGTAGGATGTCGGGCAATGGGTTCATCCACAGTCCCACCGGCGGTCATACGCCCACGCGTAATAGCTAGATACTCTCGGTTGATAGTACGCTCTTGCAATTGCTGAGTCAGGCTATTATGTGCCTGTAATGTCTTAGCAATCATCAAAATACCACTCGTTTCTTTATCAATTCTATGCACAATACCTGCTCTAGGTAAAGTTTCTAAATTAGAATCATGATTTAGTAAACCATTCAGTAAAGTACCATGCCAATTACCTACCGCAGGGTGAACCACCATTCCCGCAGGCTTATTGACAATTAAAATACTTTCATCCTCAAAGATAATATCCAGAGGGATTTCTTCAGGCTCAGAGTTAATAACTACCTCAGCCTCCGCATCCAACTCTATTTCTTCACCTCCCTCTAATTTATCTCTTGGTTTAAGCACTAAACCATTCACTTTAACGCGCCCAGCTTTAACCCAGGTTTGCAATTTACTGCGTGAATAATCTGCAAATAATTCTGCAAGGACTTGGTCCAAGCGCATACCTGCCATTTCGTTAGGAACTTCTGCTGTTAATCTTGTCATAACAAGTTCTTCTGAATAACCCATAGTTAAGTTATACTCGCATGTTAATAAGGCAAATTCAATTATGCCTTTTTTATCCTGCAAGAAAACCTCTAATATTACAACGTGTCGTTGGTACTATGCGATTAATTTTAATTAAAATTTTATTTATTGGCTGTTTAAGCCTTATTTTAGATGGCTGTTCATCTTTTAAAGACATCTTTTCTACTGACTCAAAAGCTGCAGAAGAAGCAGAGTATGCCGATTGGACTGCTGAAAAATTTCGCTCAGAAGCTAAAAGAATGGTGGATAACAGTAATTATGAGAAAGCCATCAAACTATACCAAGCGCTTGAATCTCGATATCCGTTTGGCGAAGATTCAGCCCAGACAGAACTGGATATCGCATATGCTTATTTCAAAAACAATGAACCAGATTCTGCTATTGCTGCAGCAGATCGCTTTGCTAAAATTAACCCTCGTAGCCCTGCAATTGATTACGCCTACTACCTAAAGGGTTTGGTTAATTACAATAGAGGCATAAGCTTTATTGATCGTTTTTTACCCACAGATACTTCTCAACGTGATACAGGGGGCTCTGCGGATGCTATAAAAAACTTTGAAGAACTCATTCAACGTTTTCCTAACAGTAAATATGTTGCTGATAGTCGCTTACGTATGATTTCTTTAAAAAACAATCTCGCAATGCACGAAGTACATGTCGCCAGATATTACCTTAAGCGCCAAGCTTATGCAGCGGCAGTTAATAGAGCATCAATCGTTATTGAAAAATACCCTCGTACACCTGCGGTACCCTACGCCTTATTAGCTTTAAACGAAGCCTACACAAACCTTAATCAAACTGGACTAGCAAACGACGTTAAGCGAATCTACGATCTAAACTATCCAAGTGGCCCGCCAGTGCTTGAACAAGCCTCATCCACTATTTCGCATAAAGTTTGGGATTTTATTGGCTTAGAGAAATAGAATAGCTCTCAAACAAGGGTGAGAAAAACTAGCGTATTAAATCGGCAGTTAATCTCACCATTGCTTCACATAAAATAAATTACTTATTAGCCCCCAAAGCATTAAACTCCCTCACTACTTCATCTGGACTTACAAACCCTTCAAGCCTAACCCAAGATTTACCTGGGATTGAACGCATCAAGATTAAAGAAGCATGATTCATCTTATCACCACGATAAGCTTTAAAAGCTTTTTGTAAAGTCAAACTCGCTTCTCGTGTACCCGTATAAAAACTCCAATTTTCACCTGCAGCAAATTTCTTTGCGTACTCAGTTAAAGAAGCAGGCGTATCATTCTCTGGATCAATTGAAATAGTCATTAAATGAAATTTCTGACCCTCTTTAGTTAACTTTTCTTGCACCTTGGAGAAAACATGGCTCAACATGGGACAGATTGCTGAACATGAAACAAACACAAAATTTAGCAAGACTGGACGACCATCATCTAACTCTTTTACAAAAGCAGATTTATAGCCGTCTTGACGTACTACATTCACATCAGGGATTTTATAATTATCTTCAGACCTTTCAAATTGCGCTGATTCAGCCCAACTCCAATTAGAAAAAGCTAAACCCAAAATAGTGACTACAATTAATAACCAAGACTTAGACGACATACAGAAGTTTTGCTTAAAAGTATTCATAATAAAAAAGGGATATTTTTCATGTTAAATTTAAAGGTAAAAGGCACCACTTCCGTTTAAAAACGGTAGGTACCTTTACATCAATCTTTAGTTTAATCTGTTACGGTACAATATAAGCTGAATCTGCGACTAATTTGCCGTCATCCCCGATACGAGCTATATAAGCGCCTTTAGAAGCGAATCGTTGTCCACGAGACAAACTCAAGTGGGGATAAGCAGAAACATTGGAACCAAGACTTAACATGTCTTCAGCGCGCTCAATTAAATAATCTCTATACAAATTATCCAACATTTGCGAAGTTAAATCTGTCAAAAACAAAGCATCAAAAAACACTTCAGTTTGAAATGGCTCATCTACTAAAGGTAATCGCCAAGATTTCAACCATTCTTTCATGGCTGTCACATTTTTCTTGCGTTTATCACCCAGTTCATATGGATAAACAACCCGTAAATGTGGATTTAAAGCTTTAGAATTAAAACTATAGTTTTCTGATGTCAAGTAACCCGATACAAAGACATTCTGTGGCACTTGCTTAGCCATAAACTTATTAAAAACAGCTAAATCAGATGAGTTCAACCATAGCATCACAGAATCTTTACTAGAAACGCCTTTCATTGCTACTTTCAAATCGTCCTGTTTTGTACCCAATAAAACATGATTTTCAACTATTACTTCTGATCCAGCCAACGCCTTAGTAAAAGCCCTACTAGCATTCATTCCAACTTCATTATCACGATAAATCTGCACTACACGATGAGGTGCCTTTTTTTCTTTGTCCGTTAAATATCCTGCCAAAACTTCTGCTTCTAAAACAACGCCACGAGAAAAATACAAGGAGTAATAACTAGGATTTTCTGGAGGCGAAATTACATTTGGCAATAAACAAGGTAACTTTTCTTGCTGACAAAATTGATCAATTGGATTCCATGTACTAGCAGAAATACCTGATACTACAGCAAAAACAGGATCTTTTTTATTAAACTCAGCAAGTTGAACTCCCCATGTGTCAGGCGCGCCTTTTAACTCCCATACAGATAAATCCCAATTACGTAATTTTCTTGGAATTAAATCTAAAGGCATACGCATACGCCCAGAATAAGTTTGCTGACTAGAATTTCTCTGCTCAAAAGCATGTCGTAACATGTCAATCATCACGGCACTTTTTTTAGGATCAACATCAGGTGTAATAATGGTAGAGAAATGCACGCTATCATCACCAACTCCTGGAGATAACGATACAGAAAGCTGGCTAAGGTAAGCAGAAACAGCCTTAATTTCTTTATCGGTTAAAGCATAATGAGGCATTAAAATACTCATTTCACGCCCACTTACATGCATACCATCGCGAATAGCTTTAGCTAAAGATTTCTCATCGTAAGGCACATGAGCACGTGTTAAATCTTTCGCCTGTCGGGTATCAACTAAAGCTAATACTCTATCCTCTATAGGAGCATATAAAAATCTGCCTGATATAGGAGGAACTGGAATATTTCCTTCTAGACTACCCATACCACTGCGTCTATGACATGCTTCGCAAGCAGCTGACGCCCCTTCCAATTGCACAGTATTTTGTCGAACAGCTTTTAACGGCTCTCCAGAAGCTAAAACACCCTCCAAATAAATACGTCGACCTAATTCAATTTCTTCAGGGCTTGCAGATAACGAATCAGCTTGAACAACAGTAATGGAGAAAATGAACAATAAACTAAAAAAAAATCGGCTTTTTAAAAGCCCTAAAATTTGACAACCTAACATTTGCTGTATCGGAGACTGCATAAACATATGATATTTCCATTAAAATTTGACCCCATCCTGACGCAGATAGCTCCCTAACATCATCATTAGGAAGTTATCTGTTTAAATCAAAATAAAACTAAGGGTTACTCGAAGCGGGTTTAGCTGGCTGAACATCAAGTAATTCTACTTCAAAGATCAAAGTCGAATTTGGTCCAATATCTCGGCCTGCGCCGCGTTGACCATACGCCAAATCCGAAGGGATATAAATCTCCCATTTTGACCCAACTGACATTAATTTTAAAGCTTCTTGCCAGCCCGGAATAACACCTGCGACATTAAACATAGCTGGTTTCCCGGTACTAGCAGAACTATCAAACACAGTACCGTCTAATAAAGTACCTCGATAATTACAAGTAACCATATCATCTTGAGTAGCAACCTTTCCCTCACCCTTTGTTAAAACTTTATACTGCAAACCACTAGTTAAAGTAATCACACCTACTTTTTTAGTATTTTCTGCTAAGAATGCTTCACCCGCTTTTTTATTATTTTCAGCAATAGTTTTTAATGCATTTAACTGCTTCTGCTTTAACTCATTCTGATAATTACTCATAATATTTCGCAAGTCATCTTCAGAAAGATCTAATTTCTTACCCGCATGAGCATCTTTAAGACCTTTTGCTAATAAATCTAGATCCAAATCTAAATCTAAACGTTTAAAATTACGGCCAATATCAACCCCAATACCGTAACTCACTTTCTTTTTATCGGTTTTATCAACACTGATTGGCGCTTTTTCTGTTGTTTTTTCACTCTTAGGTTTCGCCACTTCTTTTGCATTAACCGCTGGTATCAAAACGCAACCCATCAATAAAGCTAGCCAATGATAATTTTTCTTTTGCATTATTTTTATTCCCATCAAAACTTAAATTTATGAAAGTAATTTCGACTAAAAAATATTTAACTATTTAAAAACTACTGTCTTGTGTTTGCTTCGACCAGTAATCATACCAAACTAAAAACCGATCGGACGACATTGGATTACCAAAACCATAACCTTGAGCCAACTCACAGCCCATATTTAAAAGCACCTCTCCTTGCTCTAACGTTTCTACTCCTTCAGCGATAATATTGCAACCCAAGGTAGAAAGCAACCCAACAACACTATTAATAACAGCGTAATTCTCAGGGCTTTTATCCATGTCCGCAATAAAACTACGATCAATTTTAATTGTGTTTATAGGTAATTCTCTTAAATAACTTAAGGAAGAATATCCGACCCCAAAATGATCCAGAGCAAATGTAACACCCAACTTCTGGCAATCAGAAATCATTTTAAAAGCGTAGTTTTTATCAGCTAAAACAGTCGATTCAAAAACTTCTAATTCTAAACTACCCGATCTAAAATTAGGATAAGTTATCAGTGCAGATTTCAACCGTTCTAAAAAATTATGCTGACTTAAATGTCTAGCGTTAATATTGACACTGACAGGAATATTTAAACCTTTAACTTGCCACTCATTTAGTTGCACCAAAGCTGACTTTATAACCCACTCACCCATCTCAATACATAAAGGATGATTTTCAATGACTGATAAGAAATCAGCTGGTAGCAATAATCCTTGATCTGGATGCTCCCATCTAACGAGCGCCTCAACCCCAAGTAACTCACCAGTTAGCATATTAACCTTAGGTTGATAATGCAAAACAAACTCACCGGTTTGTAAGCCTCTTTGAATCGCTTGAATAATTTCGCTACGCGTACTAACAACTTGGTCTGAATTAGCATCAAATAAATGATATTGATTTTTACCTGACTGTTTTGCAACGTACATTGCCTGATCTGCTTGACGTAACAACGTATCACCATCCAATGATTCTTTATCATATTGACCACGATAAAATCTAACACCCAAGCTTGCAGACACTTTTAGCATAACGCCATTTATATCTAATGACGAATTACAGGCTTTTAATAAATTGATGACCGGTTTTTTATAAGAATCTAAAGCATCTAGACCGTTTAAGATCACAACAAACTCATCACCACCTATACGAGCCAAGGTGTCACTTTCTCGAATTACCGCCTGCATTTTTTGACCAATGGCAACTAAAAAATCATCACCAACATTATGTCCGTATGTATCATTTATTGCTTTAAACCCATCCAAATCAACAAAAATGATTGCCAGATTATTCCCGTCACGTTGATTCTTTAACAATGATTGATTCAAGCGATCAATGAGTAACAATCGATTAGGTAGACCAGTTAAAGTGTCATTGTAAGCAAATTTTTCTAAGGTTTGTTGTTGCTGCTTCAAATCACTAATATCTGTCACTTGAACTAAATATCGTTCAACTACATTATTTTGATTACGAATAGCCGTAATAGAATGTAATCCTGGGCTTTTATCGCGATTTTTGTATTTATTCCAAATTTCACCAGACCAAGAGTCTTTTTCAATTAACGATTTCCACATCTGCGCATAATAAGCCTTATCATGTACACCTGATTTAAAAATACGTGGATTTTTACCCAAAAGCTCTGCACGCGAATAACCGCTCATTTTTAAGAAGGCTTCATTACAATCAATAATTGAACCGTTTGCATCTGTAATGTAAATTCCTTCACGTGCATGTGTAAATAAACTAGCTGACAATTGTAACTGTGTATCAAGATTTGATTTTTCAATTGCAATAGCGACTAATTCCGCAGAATCAGAAATTAATTGTAAAAAATGTCTAGATGGCTTTTTAGAGTCTTGGTGATAGATTGTAAAGGAGCCTAATAACTCTCCTTCATTTGAAAAAATAGCTTGTGACCAGCAAGATTTGTAAGTGATAGAGCCGGTCAATTTTTTAATATCGCCCCATTTAGCATCGGATTGAATATTATCAATAAAAACTGGCTCTCCAGTAAATGCTGTTTCACAAGAAGGACAACAATCTTGACCAAAAGTTGAGCCTTCTAACTCTAAGCAATAATCGACTGGTAAACGTGATGTTGCACAATGCCGTAAAGATTTCTTATCTTCGTTCAATAACAGAACACTACATGCAATAGCCCGATCAAACTGCTCAATATCCGCTACAACATTTTTTAAAATTGTCATTAATGGCTCATGATTCGCCACCATAGTTATAATAGTTTGACGTCGCAATTCGCGACGCTCAACTATTTGACGAGCGTGTATCTCACGTTTTAAATACAAAGCACAAACAACTACAACAACGATAACAATTAGCGATAAAAAACCATTTATTTTTTCATTAACAAACCCATCATGTTCTGCCGCAACTAATTCTTTTACCGAGTTTTCTGACCCACTAACATAACTCACCTTTTTAGATTGATCTGCTTGCTGACTTGAGGTATTGGGTACAAAGACAAATTCTTTAAGAACCTCAGGTGTTAACTGATGGTTATAACCTAACTGTGCATAAAGATCTGCCAACTCTTTTAATCTTGCTGGATCAAATTTCCCCAGTTGCACTTTATTATCAATCAAAAGACGAATTGACTCAGCTTCAAAACGCAATTGCTCTATAGACAACTTACTGTGATAACGCTTTGCAATTAAATTAATAATAGATTCAGAGTTATCCAAAGCATATCGCCAGCCTTTTAATGTTGCCCTTAAAAATCGCTCAATACGCTCTGGATTTTTCTGGCGCTCAGCGGCGCTAGTAAATAACATATCTCCATAAAAATCTATGCCATAATCTTGAGGGTTAAGTACGTTTATTTTTATACCCGCTTGTTCATAGTAAAAAAGTTGGCTAGTTAAATAGCCCGCAATTACGTCAACTCGCTTAGCTAAAAATAAACGATAATCATCAGCTTGCTTATTCAAAATAATGTCACTTTCAGTGACTTTCGCCTTTGTTAAAAGGGCTTTGAGTGGAGCTTCCAAAACATTGTTAGCATCATAAACAACTTTCTTCCCTCTAATACCTTCTGGAGTCACAATACCTGAATCACCAAGACTCATAAAAACCAATGGATTATGCTGAAAAATTGCTGCTACCCCCACCACTGGCTTACCTATAGCTAATTCATGTAATAAACTTGAATCACCTACTCCATAAACTGCGTTGCCATTAATAACTTGATCAACCACGCTTTTATTTAACTGTCGCTCTAATAACTCGACATCCAAACCTTCATCAGCATAGTAACCTTGTTCAAGTGCTGCGTAATAACCAGCAAAACGAAATTGATGAAACCATTTAAGTTGCACACGAACTTTTTCTAAAACGGTTCGGTTAGATTGGGTATAGGAATTTTCAGACAATACAGTGCTACTGCTTAAAAGCATTAGAATTCCCACTGTATAAATAAAAATTAGCCGTATAAACATTTTATAAAGGAAGTATTAAAAGTTACCCAACATATTAAAAAATCAACTAAAAAAAGAAACTCGAAAAAACCAGTCATTAGTCCTGACCAATTCATTCTTTTGAATTAACTTTGAGCTGAGATTATCCACATAAACTATTTCAAAAAAACAAAAGCCCAATACAATCAATAATAACGCGCCAACTAAAGATCGTTTTAAACAATTTAATTTGTGCATTATGCCCCTTCTCTTATATGTAATTATGCAATATAAAAACACCAATAATAAATTAAATCTTTTAACATTAACAAGATTAGGTACAGGATATCATGCTCAAAAAAATTGGCAACCTATTTTTAAAGTAACCTTTTATAAATTTCCACATAAAAAAACAAAAAAACAACATAACAACATGTTTTTAAATAAAAATTATATATTCATAACAAGAAAAACATCATTAAAAAATGTTAATATATTTTTATATAAAAATAAAAAAACAGGTTGCACATCTACTTATAACCAATTATTTAATCGGTTTTTTAGATTTAAAATTGTCAACTTATAATTTTACAAAACCTAATTGACATTTAAACTCCAAATCAAAGCACATTACTTTCAGTAAAAGCGCCATATACAACTACCAAGCAATAAAGAACATATGCTCTACTTAATATATCTGGCAAAAAAAAGGCCGGGCATAAGCCTGGCCTTTTTAAAAACGTGTACTACTTGTTTATTGATTAATAAAGAGTACGTCTTTGGTTTAACTGACAACCCAGGGCTAGGCTTGCACCTAACCCTGGATCAAGCCCCCCTGACT
>JAPLRS010000005.1 GCA_026399015.1 Methylococcales bacterium
CGCCCTTACAAGGCGAGGGTCGGGGGTTCGAACCCCTCAGCACCCACCAGACTTTGGAGTGGTAGTTCAGTTGGTTAGAATACCGGCCTGTCACGCCGGTGGTCGCGGGTTCGAGCCCCGTCCACTCCGCCAAATTAAAAAGCCCCGAACCGAATTGGTTCGGGGTTTTTTTTTGCTCGTAAATTGATACATTAAGGCTAATCTATGTTGACTGAAATTAGAGAAAAATCACAGGGAACCCTAGCGTGGGTTATCTTGGCATTAATTTGTATACCTTTTGCTTTATGGGGAATTAACAATTATATAGATGCAGGCGGTGAATCATCTGTGGCCTCGGTTGGGTCTAAAGATTTTTATCAACGCGATGTGACTAAGGCATATGAGCAATATAGCCAAAACTTTAAGGGCATGGGCATTGATGAAGTTACGCTTAAATCCCAAGCTTTACAAAAATTAATTAAAGACGAAGTGTTATTGCAATATGTACATTCACAAGGTCTTGTGGTTACTGATGATGAAGCTCGTGATTTTATTAAATCGTTACCTTACTTTCAGGTTGATGGTAAATTTGACGATAAGCAATATAAAGCGTTACTTGGATCTCAAAGAATTTCATCTGCAGAGTTTGTAAATCGAATTAAAAATGCTCTTATTATGGAGCAATTTCAGCACAGTCTTATTGATAGTAGTTTTGCGACTACTTACGATATTCAAAGCTTCTTTAAGATTCAGAATCAACAACGTGACTTCAGTTATGTGACGGTAGGCTTTGATGCAAATGTAGGGCAGCCAACTCCAGAAGAAATATCTAGTTATTACGATCAAAATCAGGAAACTTACCGTACTCCGGAGCAATTATCTGTTGAGTATGTTGAATTAAAACTTGAAGATCTAGCTAAAAATGTTGCTGTTTCAGATGATAAGTTAAAAGCTTATTATGATGAGCAAAAAGATCAATATACAACACCTGAACGCAGAAAAATCAGTCATATTTTGTTCGCTATAAACGATAAAGTAACAGAGCAAGATGCTTTAGTTAAAGCAAAAAAAGCTAAACAAGATTTAGCAAAAAAAGATTTCGCAGCCTTAGCTTCAGAAGTATCTGATGATAAGTTAACCGCTAAAAAAGGTGGTGATTTAGGCTTATTTAATGTTGGTGTTATGGAAAAAGCTTTTGAAGAGTCTGCAAGTTCTTTAAAACAAGGTGAAGTGTCAGAGCCAATTAAATCGTCTTATGGTTATCATTTAATTAAAGTGACAGAGCTTGTGCCTAGTAGCACTAAATCATTTGAAAGTGCTAAAGCAGATTTAACTAAGGCTTATCAAAAATCGCAAGCAGAGAATGCTTTTTACGAAGCAAGCGAAAAGTTAACACAACTGAGTTATGAGCATCCAGATAATTTACAATCAGTGTCTGAGGCTTTGGGTTTAACTGTACAAAAATCAGCTTTATTTACTAAAGCAACTGGCGAAGGAATTGCTGCAGATGAAAAAGTAAGAAGTGCGGCTTTTGCTGAAGAAATCTTACAAGGTAATAATAGTGCGCCAATTGAAAAAAGTAATGATCATTTAGTTGTGCTTAGAATGTTAGAGCACAAAGCGGCAGCTAAACGTGAATTAAACGAAGTAAGATTGGAAATCGTATTAGTATTAACCCAAGAAAAAGCTCAAAAGGCAGCGCTTGAAAAAGCTCAAAAAATTAAAGCAAGTTTAGCTACAGGTAAAACGCTTAAAGAGGTAGCTGCAGAGTACAAATTAGAAGTTAAAACTGAAAATGGATTAGCTCGCGCTAAAAGCAAGTTACCACAACCTTTAACTCAAGCTATTTTTACAGCTGCTAAACCAGTTGGTGATAAACCGAGTGTTTTTGTAATAGCTCTTCCTTCTGGTGAGCAGGTAGTGGCAAGCTTAACAAAAGTAACACCGGGTGTTATGAGTGAAGAAGATAAAAAACAAATGGATTTGGCAAAGAAAAATATTGCTAATGCATTTGGGCAAACGGAATTTGAGCAAGTATTGAATAGTTTGCAAGCTGATGCTGATGTAAAGGTACATGCAAAATCTCAACAACAATAAGTTGATAAGGTAATTAAAAAAGGGGGCTTATGGCTCCCTTTTTTTTGCGTTGCGATCTTAAATCTACCCTCAAAACCTTTGATTGGTTACAATTAAAATATCTAAAGTACCTTACATTAATATGTATTTTTTGTTTATGAGAATGAGAGCTTACCAACTTTTACCTTTGTGTTTTCTGTTACTCAATAGTTGTAATGATTTACAGCTCAATAACCCGTATTCAGAGGATGAAGGTAAACATACTGTTTTATATCAATCATTTTCTGAGCGCCCAAAGCATCTTGATCCTGCAGCGGCTTACAGTGAAAATGAATATGCTTTTATTGCCCAAATCTATGAGCCATTATTTCAATATCATTATTTAAAACGACCTTATCAATTAACACCTTTAACGGCATCAAAAATGCCGGAAATTATTTATCTTGATAGGTCGGGTAAGGTATTATCAGAGAATGCACCCGAACAAGACATTGCTTACACTGATTATGTGCTTAATATACAGCCCAATGTGCATTTTCAGCCACACCCAGCTTTAGCTAAAAATGCCCAAGGGCAATATATTTATCATCAATTAAGCCTAGAACAAATTCAAGCTTCCCAGACATTAAATGATTTTAAAGAAGTTGGTACACGTGAATTAACCGTGGAAGATTATGTTCACCAGATAAAACGCTTGGCGCATCCTAAAATCCAATCACCCATAGCTGAAATCATGAAAAACTATATCGTAGGTTTTGATGATTTCGCTAAACAGGTAGCTGATAAACCAAAGACAGAAATTAAAGCGCTATCTATTGCAGGGGTAGAAATCATAAGCCAGTATCAATACAAGATTCGTATTAAAGGCAAATATCCACAGTTTATTTTTTGGTTATCAATGCCGTTCTTTGCACCAATGCCATGGGAAGCAGATGTCTTTTATGAGCAACCTGGATTAGCCGATAAAAATATTACTTTAGATTGGTATCCTATCGGTACAGGTCCTTATTTATTAGCCGAGAATAATCCTAATCGACGTATGATATTGCAGAAAAACCCAAATTTTCATGTAGAAAATTATCCTACAGAAGGGGAAGAGGGCGATCAGAAAAAAGGCTTATTAGAAGATGCGGGTAAGCAATTACCTTTAATCGACAAAGTTGTTTTTATGTTAGAAAAGGAAACTATTCCCTACTGGACCAAATTTTTACAAGGTTATTATGATGCCTCTGGTATTGCCTCGGATAGTTTTGATCAAGCCATACAATTTACTGGTTCTGGTGGTGTTGCTCTAACGGACTCAATGAAACAGAAGGGAATTCAGTTGCAAACCTCAGTTGAAACATCCGATTTTTATATGGGATTTAATATGCTGGATGCAACTGTAGGTGGTGATAGTGAAAAGGCTAGAAAATTACGCCAAGCCATTTCAATTGCCGTTGATTATGAGGAGTTTATATCAATATTTAGAAATGGTCGGGGCTTAGTAGCTCAGGGTGTTATTCCTCCAGGTATTTATGGGCATGCAGATGGTGAAGCTGGCGTTAATTCCTATAGTTTTACTTGGCAAGATAATAAGGCTCAGCGCAAAAAAATAACTGAAGCACAGCAATTAATGATTGAAGCGGGTTACCCAAATGGTATTGATCCAGCTACAAAGGAAGCTTTAATACTTAATTTTGATACAGCATCAGTGAGTGTTGATGATCGTCCGATGATGAATTGGTATCGTAAGCAGTTTGAAAAACTGGGTATTAAATTGGTTATTAGGGCGACTGATTACAATCGTTTTCAAGAAAAAATGCGTACAGGCAATGAGCAAATATTTGTGTGGGGATGGAATGCTGACTATCCTGATCCAGAAAACTTTTTCTTCTTGCTTTATGGGCCCAATTCAAAGGTAAAGTTTGGAGGAGAAAACGCAGTTAATTATCAAAGTGCCGAGTTTGATAAGTTCTTTGAGAAAATGCGTAACATGGATAATACGCCAGAGCGGTATCAAATTATTCAACAAATGCAAGAGGTTGTGCGTCATGATGCACCTTGGATATTTGGCTTTCATCCCAAGAGTTTTTCATTGTTTCATAGCTGGTATGGTAACTTAAAGCCAAATTTAATGGCTAATAATAGACTTAAATATACAAAATTAGATGTTTTAACACGGCTAGAGAAACGCAAAGCATGGAATCAGCCTGTTATATTTCCGCTTACCATAGGCATATTAATGATTTGTTCAGTTGCGACATTCATAATTTATCGTCGTAAAAAGGTGGTTATAAAATGATTCAGTACATTATTCGGCGCTTTTTATACGCCATTCCGCTATTAATAGGTGTAAACATTTTAACGTTTGTATTGTTTTTTGTAGTGAATAGTCCTGATGATATGGCGCGTATGCAGTTAGGTCAAAAACGTGTTACCGAACAAGCCATCAGTAATTGGAAACAGCAACATGGTTATAACATACCGTTATTGTGGAATTCAGAAGCACAAGACCAAGAGAAAGTAACTAAAACCATTTTTTATCAGAAATCAGTTGGCTTATTTTTATTTAATTTTGGGGTTTCAGATAGTGGTAGAAATATAGGCGCTGATATACAAGAACGTATGTGGCCAAGTTTAGCCTTGGCGTTACCTACCTTAGTCGTTGGTTTAGTAGTTGATGTTAGTTTTGCTTTAATGATGGTGCTGTTTAGAAATAGTTATATAGAGCGAACGGGTCTGGTTATATGTGTGGTGTTATTATCAATCTCCTCATTGTTTTATATTATAGGTGGACAATTTTTGTTTGCTAAGGTCTTAAAATGGGTGCCTATCTCAGGCTATGATGACGGTTTCTCAGCGTTTAAATTTTTGATACTGCCAGTATTAATCGGAGTGTTTTCGGGGTCTGGATCTGGCGTGCGCTGGTATCGGACTTTGTTTTTAGAAGAAGTAGAAAAAGATTATGTAAGAACCGCAAGAGCCAAAGGTTTAACAGAAACCCAAGTTTTATTTAAACATGTGTTACCCAATGCCTTAATTCCTATACTGACAGGAGTAGTTGTCATATTGCCGTTGTTGTTTATGGGTAGTTTAATAATGGAATCATTTTTTAGTATCCCTGGCTTGGGTAGTTACACCTTAGATGCCATAAACAGTCAAGACTTTGCAATTGTGCGGTCAATGGTGTTTCTTGGTTCTGTGCTATATGTCTTTGGTCTATTACTAACAGATATTTCATATACATTAGTTGATCCCCGGGTGAGGTTGTCTTAATGGCTATTTTGTGGACAGATGCACTTATCTATTTGTTATTAATAAGTATGCTGGGCTTAGTGTTTTATATGCGTAGCAGAGATCATATGCAAAGACCCTTAAGCAAGCTTGCGAAAAGTAAAATAGGTGTCGCTTCTCTAGTTATATTGCTATTTTTTGTGGTTATTGGGCTGTTAGACTCAATACACTTTAAACCCACCAATACTAAACAGACAGAAATTATTAGTGTCTTAGATTATTGGGCGACTAATTTAAGGGAGCACAGCGAAAAAACATATTCAGCACCTTTTTCAACACATTTATACAGTAAAGAGATTATCGTAGCGCCGGACGGTCTGGTGTATTGGGATTATCCAAGGCTGGAATTTGGGGGGCGACATATTTATTTGCCCGAGCGTCAATGGCTGCCAGATGTATTAAAAAAAATAGTTTTTGGCTTGTCTCAGGGCGTCGTAATAGCCGGTTTGTTATTTGTAGGCTTCTTAACAACTCGATATGTATTTTTAAGAAAAAAAACCGGATTATTGTTTTTAAGTAGTCCTACTAAAACTGCACTCATTGTTACCGGGGTTATCATAGCAATTACCTACTGTTTAGTTTATTTATCGGCGTATTACCATGTTTTTGGTACTGATAAAGTAGGGGAGGATGTGTTTTACCAGGCAATAAAAAGCATCCGCACAGGCTTAGTATTGGGTACACTTACTACATTAATCATGCTACCAATGGCTATTGGGTTTGGTATCTTGGCAGGTTTTTTTGGGGGCTGGATCGATGATATTATCCAATATATTTACACTACATTAAATGCTATACCCAGCGTACTATTAATTGCAGCATCAATACTTATGGTGCAGGTTTATATGGCAAGCCATGAGCAAGAATTTACTAGCATTATCGTGCGTGCAGATATGCGTTTATTGTTTTTATGTTTAATATTAGGTGTAACAAACTGGACTGGATTGTGTCGATTGTTAAGAGCAGAAACATTAAAGTTAAGAGAGATGGAATATGTTCAGGCTGCGCATGCTTTAGGTGTAAAAAAGAGCATGATACTTATTAGACACATCTTGCCAAATGTAATGCATATTGTTTTAATATCCGTGGTATTGGATTTTAGTTCATTAGTTTTAGCTGAAGCAGTCTTGTCATATATTAATATTGGAGTGGATTCCACTACCTATAGTTGGGGTAATATGATAAATGGAGCTCGACTAGAAATGGCCAGAGAACCTATAGTATGGTGGTCATTATCTGCGGCATTTTTATTTATGTTTACTTTAGTTTTAGCTGCAAACCTGTTTGCAGATACCGTACAAGATGCATTTGATCCGCGTAGAAGCGCAGACTAAATTTTCCTGAAATTAATAACTGTTTGATTCAATTAAAATAATGATTCAAATAGAATTGCGTAAATAAAATATAAGATTGTTAGTATACTTTAGGGTTTTATTTCTTATAAAAAGCTGATATCATAGACAATCTTAGTTGGATACTGCGTAACACCAGTGAGTTTTTAATATACAGTCAGGGAGAAACCATGCTTATATTGACACGTCGTGTAGGTGAGACTTTAATGATTGGTGACGAAGTAACCGTTACTGTTCTTGGAGTGAAGGGAAATCAAGTGCGTATAGGTGTTAATGCACCAAAAGATGTATCTGTACATAGAGAAGAAATTTACGACAGAATCAAAAAAGAACAAACTGATTCTGACGAATAAGCTGTTTGGAGGGATGGCCGAGAGGCTGAAGGCGCTCCCCTGCTAAGGGAGTATGGGCTTTATCTCCCATCGAGGGTTCGAACCCCTCTCTCTCCGCCATATTAAAAACGTTGATTTTTATAAATAATAAAATAAAAGTTGACAAATACCGATAAAAAAAAGATAATAAGCGGCTCAATAAGGCGCCCGTAGCTCAGCTGGATAGAGTAATCGGCTACGAACCGATCGGTCGGGAGTTCGAATCTCTCCGGGCGCGCCATTGAACCAAGAATTATTCCCCTGTAGCTCAGTCGGTAGAGCGGATGACTGTTAATCATTAGGTCGGCGGTTCGAGCCCGTCCGGGGGAGCCAAATATAAGAAAGCCTTGCATGTTGTGTGTAAGGCTTTTTTTATGCCTTATGCGCTCGTAGCTCAGCTGGATAGAGTAATCGGCTTCGAACCGATCGGTCGGGGGTTCGAATCCCTCCGGGCGCGCCATCTTTAAAAGAAAGCCTTACATGTATGTGTAGGGCTTTTTTTATGTCTTAAAAATCTTATTTATATACTATTCAAACAACGTGCTTATCGTAAAGCTCGAGCAGCCAGTCTTTCTGATTGTTCGATAACATTTGCTAGTCCTGATTGTTGAGATAAAAATTTACTGGTATGAATGGCGTGACCATGTCTATTGAACATTGCGCCTGAATGATTTTCTATATCGTGTGAAACTAATAAGGGTAAAATTCTTCGGCTATATGTCTCAACGCTGGGGAATAGGGTCCCAATAAACATCTCTGTAATTTTCAGAGCCCAGGATCCTTCACCCAGAGGGCTTGAGCGAATATTCGATTTCATTAGTCCTGGGTTCATGCCGAAAAAGTTAATCTTCGGAAAACGTAGGGCACTATCGAGTACCAGTGCTTCATTGCCTATTACTGTATTGGAGTGTGCAGACATCAAGCTGTAACTTTTTTCCGAATTAAAATCGCTGAGATTGCCTTTTTGATTTGTCCCCGGAAAACCCCATACAAATACTCGAGGTTTAAAGGTGTCTTGATTTCGGTCTTTACCTAGACGCTCTGAAATCTCTCTAATCATGACAAATCGATTTAGATAACTTACTGCTAGATCAATCTCTATGCCTTCATCACTTTCCGAACGCTGTTTACCAGCCATGATCCCTGCCGTAAAGAACACCATATCAAGGGTTTCTGCCGGAAGCTGTTGTGTAATGCGCTTGGCTTCCTTCATTTGCGAGAGGTCCGCTTTCATGAAACTGAGGCGAGGAATGTTGTCATCACGAAAAGTTCGCCCTACGACTAATACTTCGGCGCCTTTGCTTATCATTTCTAGAGCAAGTAAACGCCCTATCCCATTTGTACCTCCAATAATTGCCACCTTTATGCCGAATAAAGAGTCAGCTATTAGCGAGTCACGTGACCATTGAATGTCTTTACGTTTAATTCCATCGAAGGCTTTCATTTAAATTTTCCTTATTAGTGGAGGTAACCCAAAGGGGGTGATGATTATGGCTAGCATCCAAATCAGCGGGCCACCAACTGTACCAGCGTTTATCTCAATAATTCCAGATATCAGCAAGCAGAAGGTAAAAGCCAAATCAGCTATGCCAATGACGACAAGACCGATGAAATATCCTAGCCAACACGCTTGCGTCCAAATCATCCAAGCAACGACTAGACCCAATATGCCATACCCGCCGACATCTATACAAAAATTCACAATGAGTTGCGATTGAGCATGCTTTGTAATGGCATCTGTTGAGTGCTGGAAGGTTTCACGTGGAGAATTAATGCCACCGATTAGCATATTCCATTGCTCCACAGCACTAGCACTAAAGTATTGGTAAACTCCTTCTAAGCCCACCCAAATATGCAATACTGCCCATACCAGAAATAATATTGCACCGATCTTTGCTGCGACTCCAATCTCAGTTTGCTTGCTTGTAAACTCCATAAAATCTCTCTAATGGTTATTGATATTGAGATTCTAGAGAGATGTCAGTGAGAGATAAAGATACAAAAAAACAATTGACTGTTCCATATATGGGATAATCAAATCATGGAAATATTTAAGAATATGAGTCTGTTTGTTGAGATCGCAAAGGTGAGTAGTTTTTCCCGGGCTGCGGCAATATTAGGGTTACCTAATTCCACTGTATCACGGCGAATCGCAGACTTAGAACGTGAAATGGGTTTACGTCTTTTTAAAAGAACTACACGGCGTGTAGAGTTAACTGAAAGTGGACACCTTTATTTTAAACACTGTATGCGCCTTCTTCAGGAGGCACAGTTTGCTTATGAAGAAGTGGCCAATATACAAGCAAACCCCATTGGGGTGATTCGAGTATCTATGCCGGGAGATTTGGCCGTTATTTATCTCATTGACATGTTTGCTGAATTTACAATGCTATACCCCAATTTACAGTTTGTTTTCGACCTTACGCCTAAACACGATGATATGGTTTCTGAGGCTGTCGATGTAGCTATAAGAATTGGTCCCTCAAAGGATCAAAACTTAATAGCCCGTCCACTTGCTAGCTTCTCAGTTGGTTTGTATGCATCTCCTGATTATTTGAAACTGCGAGGCGAGCCGAAACACCCCCAGGATTTACTCCAACATGACTGCCTTCGAATCACAGAGAATCCTTGGGTATTAAACAATGGCAAAGAGTTTTGTACATTAAATGTGACAGGTAAATTTGTTGCTAACAACCCGGGAATGTTAAGGGGGTTGGCTCTAAAAGGGACAGGCATTTTTCCAGCAACACAGAAGCTTGTTGAAGCAGACATCAATGAAAATAAATTGATTCGAGTGTTACCGAAGTGGTCAACTGCACCTGTAACGGTGTATGCGATGACTGAAACACGGTTAGTCTCAGCAAAAGTGCGGGTGCTTTTAGATTTTTTAAGTGATCACTTTTCAAAGATATATTGATGGAGAGTTAATAGGTTGGGGGGGCGAATTCCTCCGCGCCCCAAAGTTTTAGTAGGAAACCAGGAGTCATAGAAAAAACAAAATTATTCAAATATTCAACTCTCATCAGCTGGCAGATTAATTTTTTACCTTGCTATAGATTGTACCGAGACATTCGCTTTCAGGCCACTACAGACATTGCGCTGTGGGGTCTGGAGGTTGGCGCTGAGGTGTCAAACCCTTATTTTTTTCGTTTTTATATTTGATTTTGGGGTATCTTATATCAATATTAATTTGGCGATATTTGCCATTTTTTGCCAAAATGTAATTTTATTAACTAGAAGTCATACCATGGCAACAATGAATATTTCATTACCTGATCCTTTACGTGATTGGGTGCAAGAGCAGATTCAAGAGGGCAGTTATTCAAGTACTAGTGATTATGTCAGAGACCTTATTCGTCGAGATAGGGAATCACGTGAACAACAAATCGTTTTACAAGAAGCTATTACGGCGGGTCTTAATAGCGGCATCAGTCAACGGACTATGGAAGATCTTTTAGAAGAAGCGAAAACTAAATTGGCAGCTTTGAATGCAAATTAAACGCACACAACTTGCCGATGCTGATTTAATAGTCTATATCGTTGAAGTTGATTTTATTTTGATAGTGAGAGTGTTACATCATCGAATGGATGTGAAATCACATCTTCAATAGCCTCTATTTAACCAATACCAATTCTTTCCAATCAGTGGTGTAACGCTGAGAGATACGTTCTGCTTTGGGTTGCCAAGATTTATCAAAACCTGTCGCGGCGATAGCTATTTTTTTGGGAAAGCGACGATTTATTTTATCTATCGTTTCCATTAACGCGCTATTTTCTGTCGGTAAGTCATCATCCTCAAAATCAAATAACTCCAATTGACCTTCCGATGTTTTAGCTTGGATATGACTAAGCTGCACACCACATTTTTGATAGTTATAGCCGGGTTTATAAATCTCGGTCAGGATACGATTGGCCGTGGTGATGAGTGTGCGGGTGTCTTGCGTCGCCGAACTGAGCTTGATGCTGGCGGCTCTTTGATATTGTGGCTCTTGCTCATTAAAGGGACTGGTTCTGATAAACACCGTCACGCAACCGGTCACCGACTGTTGACGCCTCAGCTTTTCTGCTGCACGGCTACAAAACTCAGATAACGCTTTTGATAACTCGGCTTCTTCAGTTAGACGCCTAACAAAACTGCGCGAACACACAATCTGCTGTTTATCGGGACTGATTTCTTCGATGGCCAAACACGATGTACCGTTAAGCTCCATCACGGTTCTGGCCACCACAATATTGAAAGCCTTTTGTATTTTTGAGGGGGATTGCACCGACAAATCCCAGACGGTATCGATGCCCAGTTTATTGAGTTTGGCGTTGGTGCGTGAGCCGATGCCCCAGACTTCACCGACCGGTACAATACGCATTAACTTTTCTCTACGCTTGAGGTCTGATAAATCCACCACACCGTTAGTTTTTGGCCATTTCTTGGCGGCAAAGTTGGCCAGTTTCGCCAAGGTTTTGGTGGGCCCCATACCGACACACACAGGAATACCGGTATGCTTAACCACTTTCTTTCGGATACGTTGTCCGTAGTCTAGGCTGTCTTTGAAGTAAACATCGGTTAGATCTAAGAACGCTTCATCAATGGAATAGACTTCCATGCGGGGCGCAAAGGCCTCAAGCGTACACATCACCCGTGAAGACATATCGGCATACAGGGTATAGTTGGAAGAGAATAATTTGATTTGATGTTTATTAATGAGCTGTTGCACCTGAAAAACAGGCACCCCCATCTTGATGCCCAGATCTTTGACCTCTTTACTCCGAGCCACCACACAGCCGTCATTATTACTGAGCACCATGACGGGTTTGCCGATTAAGTCGGGTCTGAAGACACGTTCACAGGACACGTAGAAGTTATTGCAATCGACCAACGCGATAAGTGTATTCATTAGAGTGCATGTATTACATTTGTAACCACTCCCCAAATCACCATATCTAATTCATCATGAATAACAATATCTGCACAGTTGGGGTTTTCTGCTTTAAGTTGCCATATTCCATTTGTTTTTGCTAAGCGTTTGACAGTTAATTCGCTATTCAATGCACAAATAACAATTTTACCCGGCACGGCTTCAAGAGAACGATCCACTATTAATATGTCATTAGGGTGAATACCTGCTCCCAGCATAGATTCACCCTGAGTGCGTACAAAGAAAGTTGCGGCAGGATTTTGAATTAGGAATTCATTTAAATCTAAGTTTTTTTCAATATAATCGTCAGCAGGTGACGGAAATCCAGCCGTTACTTTTCCCGCGAAGAGGGGCAGGGTTAATGGCCTAGGCTCTTTTTTTGGTGTTGTAAGTGGTGTAGTGAAGACAATAAGCATTTTGTTCTCTTTTGGTTCTCTTTTTTCTTGCATTCTAAAGTAATTCAGATAAACTTACAAAAACTAAAAGGAGAATCAAATGAAACATAAAGTACATATGCGTGACCAAGCGTTTAATCAAGTGAAAGACATCATGAACGCTTATAAGAAGAAGCCATCTCAGCAAATAAGTGATTTTGTGAAACACCTGTTTCAGCACACTGTTTCGGTATAGTGTTGATGATTTAGTTAGCTCAGATACTTAAAATTAAAGCTTCGCTGATCTGGGGCTCCCTCTCAAAATCCGTAACGCCACCTAAACCGTGGCGTGTCGAGTCCACGACGATTCATCTTCCGATTTGCAAAGGGTTCTGTTCCCGCAATGAAAATCTCTAATAAAAACAAGTAAGTTGCGGGGTTGCGGATTTTTGGGAGGGTAGTTATTCAAGTGCTAGTGATTATGTCAGAGACCTTATTCGTCTAGACAGGGAATCACGTGAACGGCAAATAGTTTTACAAGAAGCTATTACGGCGGGTCTTAAAAGTGGCATCAGTCAACGGACTATGGAAGATTTTTTAGAAGACGCGAAAACTAAATTGGCAACTTTTAATGCAAATTGAACGCATACAACTTGCAGATGCTGATTTAATAGTCAATATCGTTGCACATGATTTAATTTTGATAGTGAGAGTATTGCCTCAGGCTATATCCTACAGATTTTATTTCTTATCTTTAAAAGTTATTACTCAAATTGAGTAATAACTTTTATAAAATTAACTGCTTAAATTAACGTAACAACCTTAAGTTTTATTTTATATTAGCAGTAGACGCGTCTTTAAATTGGCATTGTTTAATGGCTTCTTCCCATGGTGTGCTGGCATGAATTTGTTTTTGGAAACAATCAATTGTCTTCTCAGAATCACTTGTTCCAGCACATAGGCTAATTGCATTTTCCCACTTCCATACATCTCCTTCACCCCATTTTATATGCCCATTCATGACTTTATCGAAACATTTACCAGGTTCTTTAGGGCTTGTTGTACCTTGGCATAGCTTGATAATGTTGACTTGTTCCCATTGGTTGTGCCCCTTATTGTCCCATGCAACTTTATCTTGAATGTGTTGTGCGCATCCTGATTCCCGCTGATTTGCGGTAACTGAATTGGAATAGGCTACTGCAACAAAGCCTAATATTGTGATAGATTTTAATATGTTATTTGTATTTATATCGCTCATTATCTTCTCCTTAATTTGATTAAAATTATGACTAATAATTATTCAATTTAAGTGATAAAGATGTTTAATTTATTTTAAATTACGATAATAATTACGCCACAAATTGAATGTATCAGTTAAATTTTTATATGCAATAACACTAATGATGCATATTAGTAACTGTGTACTGCAATTTAAACTTTAAGTGTTAATCAGGGCTCAAATGTATCAGTATGAATATTTATTAATTGTGTTTTTTAATGGTACTTAAAAGGCCAGAAACAAGCTTTGAAACTCGTCAATGTTATGAGCTGTTTTCAGCATATTTTTATTAATCGGGAATAAGTAATGCAGATTTTGGTTGATGCCGATGCCTGTCCAAAAGCAATAAAGGACATTTTATTTCGGGTATCAGAGCGTTTGAGAATAACTACAACTTTAGTTGCTAATCACGCATTACAAATACCCCCGTCCCGCTACGTCAAGTTTTTACAGGTAAAGTCTGGGTTTGATGTAGCTGACAATGAAATTGTCAAAAGACTAGATGTTGGCGATCTAGTGATTACTAGCGACATTCCTCTGGCTTATGAAGTACTAAGTGCCGGCGGCCATGCTATCAATCCACGCGGTGAGCTTTATACACAAGACAATATTAATGATCGTTTAAATATGCGCGACTTTATGGATACGTTGCGCTCTAGCGGCATCAATACTGGGGGACCAGCTGCATTGAGTTCACGCGACATTCAATCTTTTGCGAATCAGTTGGATAAATTCTTAGTGAAACATCACTGAAAAAATAGTGAGTCACTCCCGTCTGGGGGAGCCAGATAAAAGAAAGTCTTGCCCATTACCTAAGCCATAAATTGTTTGAAATATGCGTGTGTATTATGAAAACTTAACCATTAAAAATAGATACAATCAAAATTGAATTCTTGTTGTCTTTTAATTTTTTGACGGTATGTTGTTCTTGGGTGTTAAAGAGCGTGAAAACTTACTAAGATTTTGTTAATTTGGATTATGACTTATATGGGCCATTTTAACTTAATTAATTTAAAAATTAATAAACTTCAGGGTGTTAATATGAAAAAAATAGTTCTAGTAGTATCGGCTTTACTTTTAAGCACAAATGTATCTTTTGCCTTAGATAAAATTATTTTTAAAGATGATTCGAGTGTTGCACTTGACCATGCGAAGAATGCTGCAATCTCTGCAAATGCTGCTGAGGTTGTTCATCATGCAGGAGCAGCATTAGAGCACACTCTAAATGCTTCGATAACTGCAAAAGGAGTTGCTAAGAATCATTTAAACGAAGGAGCAAAAGAACTTCAAAAAGCAATCGACCAAGGTAAGCTGGGTAAATATAATTCATCTATATCTTTTTCTCAATCGGCCGTAGTGCATATTACAGCGGCTAACTCAGTTGTTGAAAGCAGTCATTAAAGATACATTAAGTTAAAGCTAATGCTATCTATCAGTGTTAGCTTTACTAGATGAGCTTTTAGAGATGTGTTTTGAAAAGTTCGTTAGTTATGAAGATGCTATGGAAGGAAATAAACATTATTTTCATCATTCAGTGTTAACCCCCATCTAGAATCCTGACATTTACCGAAAACACCGCAACATTAATTGCTCGGGTATTACTCAGCAATAACAGGCCAATCAGCTGCGTCAACTGAATCTATCTGAAAATTTTGAATACCGCCTTGCCACTTGTTTATAAATAGCCCATCCGGATCGTATTGCTGTGTTTGTTTCTCAAAATCGAAATGTCGTTTGCCACGAGGATCAGCACCCACTCCGGCCAGATATTGCCAATTACCCCAATTTGCAGCTACATCATAATCCAGCAATTGCTGCTCAAAATAGGCTGCACCATAACGCCAGTCCACCGCTAATTCATTTACCAGACAACTAGCAACGATCTGGCGACCACGATTTGACATAAAGCCGGTCTTATTAAGTTGCTTCATACAAGCGTTTACCAGTGCATACGGAGTATTACCATTGCACCATTTTTGGAAACGCTCGGGATAAAAACTGGTTAAGGGCTTTTGCTGCTTGATACCCCTAAAAGTAAACAAGAGCTTTCCATGATGATGGGCATACCATTGAAAATATTCGCGCCATAGCAATTCAAAAAATAACCAGTAGGTAGATTCGTTCGCACCGGATTGTTGTTCGTATTGATTAAGATTGAAACAAATTTGCCGGACTGAGAGGTTGCCATTCGCCAGCCAAGAAGAAAACTTACTTGAATTGTCCCAACCGTCCAGCTCATTACGTTGTTTTTTGTAATGACTTGCATTATGCGAAGCAAAATAATTTTTTAACTGCTTTAGCCCCGCTGTTTCTCCGCCAGAAAAAAAGACCTCATGTTCAGATTTAGAATAATCTGGAAAACGGCTTAACCAGTCCGTCTTCAGTTTAGGGTTGGGTGGCAAAAAATCTACTGCTTGCATAGGCTTGACGACTGACAATTGCGCTACTGAGTTTTTAAATTGCGTAAATGTGTCAGGCAATTTTGCTAAGGGAAAAGGTAATTGATCCATAGCAAACAAAGTATGTGTATCTGTTTCTACAAATTGCACTAATGGTAACTGTTTTTGTAGAGCTAACCATTGTTGATTCTCATAATAACCGGGGTGGCGACTACGATAAATATACGAAACTTGATACGAACTGGCGATATCGTGGATGGCTTTTACGGCTGTTTGATAACAAACTATAAGATGTTGATCTAGTTTTTGTAATTGCCTGTCTAGGTCGATCAGTGATTCTTTTAAGAACCGCAAACGATTAGGTGAAATAGTCGCCAAACCATAACGATTAGGCATTAGCGATTGCGGATCAAGACAATAAATACATAGTAAGTCGTCAACTTCAAGTGCAGCTCTTGATAAATTAGCGTTATCATGAAGACGCAAGTCATTATTAAACCAGTAAAGACCAACTTTACGCATAGTCATTAAATTATTACTCGTAGCATTAACATAATAATCGTTAAAATAAGATTTAAACTATTTGGTACTGAGTAATCCACTTATTTTAGAATCCAGTTGTTCGGGAGTCACATTACTAGCAAAAACCTCAATAAATGAACCCTCTGGACCAATCAGATATTTGTAAAAATTCCATTGTGGTTCTTGACCAGAATACTTTATTAGTTTCTGAAAAAACTTATTCGCTGCAGCGCCGGTAACAACGCTTTTTTCCAACATAGGAAAAGTCACACCGTAATTTATATAGCATACGTTCGCGGTTTTTTCAGGGGCATCGAACTCTTGGTTAAAGTCATTGGAAGGGAAGCCAATAATAACTAGCCCCTTGTCTTTGTATTTTTGATACAGAGTTTCTAACCCTTTAAACTGTGGAGTGTAGCCGCAATTGCTTGCAGTATTAACTGCTAGAATAACCTTACCTTGAAAGGCCTCGCAAAAGTCAATAACTTGAGAAGATCTTAATTTGTTCATTTTGTAATTGAGCAAATCAGGACAAGGTTCTGCTTCGGTTGCTGAAGCTGAAAACAACAAGACGCTAAGTATTAAAACTATTTTATTCATGATCATGTCCATTTAGATTATTATCTATGAGTTTAACTGCTCATCTTAAAAGTCAAGAATTTCATATAAACACCATGACTAAGTAATTTAAAATAAAATTTTTTTATAACACCATTTCCGATATTAGATTTAACCGATTTCGGAAATGTAGCAAATAATAAGAATTACTAAACTGGGGTGGGATTTGTATATGCGGAAGGTCTTAATAAAAGTAGTGGTATTAAAGAGGTTGCTTTAGCTGAACCTCCGTTAAAAATTAGCTAGCTAAACAAAATCTAAATCAATCAAGTAGTTAAATATCTCTTAAATTAAGGAAAAGTACTCATGAAAAAACTAATTGTTTTATTGTTTACCACATTTGTTTCTAGCCAAGCTTTAGCAACAGCAGAATCTTATGTAATAGAAAACTCGCATACTTATCCACGTTTTTCTTATAGTCACTTTGGTTTTTCTACACAATTAAGTCGCTTTGATAAAACCAGCGGCACTATTACGTTAGATAAAGAGGCTAAAACGGGTTCAGTTAATGTAACGATTGATACGACTTCCGTGGCAACAGGTTCTGCAGTCTTTAATGAACATATTCAAGGGGCGGACTTTTTAGATACGGCGCATTATCCAACAGCTAACTTTACATCTACTAAAGTTAATTTTGAAGGAGATAAAGTTATTTCAGTAGACGGAAATATTACTTTAAAGGGTATTACAAAACCGATTACCTTAATAGTAAACAATTCAAAATGTGCTGTGCATCCTATGTTAAAGAAAGATGCATGCGGCGCAGACGTATCTGCAGTCTTAAAACGCACTGATTTTAATATGGGTAAATATGCGCCAAATGTTAGCGATGAAGTGACCTTATCGTTGGCAGTTGAAGCCGTTAAGCCATAAAATTAACGGATATCAATCCAACGGGGCTTTACTGCCAGTAGATGCTGATATTTTATTTGCTAAATTTTAAAAGTCGGTTAAATTCAATAGTGGAGATAGTAAAATTGCAGTAAATTGATTGGATTGACAAGTTTAAGTCAATCCAATCAACCCTAAGCAATCTTCCTCAAACTCATTAAATCTAAGGGAGATTATGAAAAAAGAATCATCCTCAAGCATAAAAACCGCACTCTTAGTAATAGCCTGTGTACTGATTTGGTTTGTTCTTCAATCAGTAACTGGAATACCTATGAAGATGTGATTGAAGTTTTTGGCATCTTTTTAATATCCAACATTGCTAAAACAAGCCGAATAATAGATTTGCGGGTAGAACTAAAGTTTTAGGTCTAACGTAAAAACCGGCCACCACTAATATCAATTAATGCCCCGTTGATGTGAGATGACATATCACTGGCCAAAAACAGTACAGAGCTAGCAACTTCTTCTGCGTAAGTATTACGACCTAAGGGGGTTTGCTTACGGTAGTTTTCCATCATTTCTTCAGTGGAATGAATTTCATGATGTTGTGTTTCAACTGTACCCGGCATAACAGAATTGGTTCTTACCTCAGGCGCAAGTTCTTTAGCTAAAGTGTGCGTAAACACCATTAACCCGCCTTTGGCTGCCGCATAAGAGCCACCACCATTTGCCCCACCTGTTTGCACAGAAAGTGACAAGATATTGATAATGCGACCTGACTTAGTGGCTCGTAAGTGCGGAATGGCGCGCTTAGTTAATAAAAAGGCACTGGTTAAATTAAGATCTAGGGATTTATTCCAGTTTTCTAGTGTGCAATCTTCTATTTTTGCCCGTTTTATCAATCCACCACCATTATTAACCAAAATATCCAGTCTGCCTGCTTCATTAACTAGATTATCAATAATGGCATTTGCTTCATCTTCTTGAGTTAGATCAGCAGGTAGTAACATGCATGAAATACCTTTTGATACCAGTTCATCATGAAGTTGTTCTGCACCCACTTTACTAGAATGGTAATGAATTCCTACAAAAGCACCTGCTTCACCTAATGCTAAAGCTACAGCTTTACCTATCCCAACACCTGCGCCACTTACGAGCGCGACTTTACCGCTTAAGTTTAAGGTTTGTTCTGGAATCATATAAGTCACTTTATTAGGATAAGTTGCTTATTTTTTCTAAAACGGCTTCAGCATGACCTTCATGGTTAACACCATATTCGACATCAACTAAAATGCCTGCTTTATTAATAATGAACGTGGAGCGAAAAATTGCCATCATTTTGACGCCATTTTTTTCTCTTTCTCGCCATACACCATAGCTTTCACAAAGCTCCCCCGTCGTATCAGCTAGCAATATGACTTTTAAACCAAATTTGTTAATAAAGTCGATATGGCTTGCACAAGTGTCTTTGCTTACCCCAATAACGACAGTCTCTAATTTAGAAAACTCATCGGCTAGACGTGTAAAATCATTAGCTTCAATGGTGCAACCAGGCGTGTCATCTTTAGGATAGAAATATAAAACGACATTTTTTGAGCCAGAAAAATCAGCTAAATTAACTAATTCATTTGACTGGTTTGGGGTGCTGAATAAGGGAGCGGCTTGATTTATTTCTAACATGATTTAATCCTCATCTATTAAGGGACAATAATGCTAAATAGTGTATTTAAAAACAAAGTGAATTACTAGGTTTTTATTCCGCTATTTTTATTAGCCATCCATCTGTGCCATTGCAATTATTTTGTGCTGAGGCGTCAATGGCAATTCTTGCAAAAGTACCTTTTAATGACTCTGGAAGTGTTCCGCTAACTTTATAGCTATTACCCTCGTGAGGGGTAATTTTAATGACGGTAGGTAGTCCTTTAGCAATTACCTTGATGCTTTCAGGATGTGTGTTTGCAGATGCGGTAAATGAAAAGTTAGAACCTGAGGCTACCTCAGTATTTTCAGCCGGAACAAAGTCACTAAATTTAGGTTTAGCACAGGCTTTCGTGCTGCTACTGCCGCTGCCATAGGCCCAAGAATTGCAGCTAACCGTTATTAAAACTAGCATGTAAAAGTAATTTAATATTTTCATTGTCTATATCTAGCCTTTTGTTTTAATAATATTTTTTATTTAAAATTACAAAATATCTGAAATTCCTTGATTGTCAAACGTGATCAAAAATAGCAATGTTATGGCATTTACTCTGATAAATTTGCTTAATTTATAAAATCGGTTAAATCCTACATTGGAGATAGTTTTACAGTATTAAAATTGATTGGATTGGCATCTTAGTCAGGTTAATCCAATCAACTCTAGTCAATTCCCACCCCCTAAAAATATCTTATTTGAGTCTCGTTTGTCCTGATATGAATAGCTATGCAATTGGGCTATGTCGTGACTATTCGGGCAGACACAAATGCCAAGTAGGCTTAAGACGTGTAAAAGTATCAATTCCTGCAAGTTGGCGGTGTAATATTTGCCACTGTGCTAGATCAAACGAATTCCGATACAAATACGCAACCCAGTCTGCTAGAAGCACTGCGGCGTAGGTTTCTGCATCATCCCTATTGCAGATAGAGATTCCGGTACTGTGTAGGTATCCAATTTCAATAGTTTGTTCATCATAGCCCCAGCGTTGTAAAGCAATGGCTGCTGTACCCGCATGTAAGGTTGTCTCTTCTGGTAGTGTCATTTCTGCTGCAGAAGCTACAGGATCGAGAGATATGGGTAATTCAGAGAATTTAATCTGGGTAAACAAGGTTTGAATGTGCGTTGCAAGTTCGGGAGTATTCGCCGCATGCCAGAAATTAAAAACCACTGTTTGTCTAGGCTGAGTAACCTCGGTGACACCATGATAGGAGTTGATATTAAGTATAAAACCAAAGGCTTTGTTGTACTCAGGATTAACACTAAAAACCACTTCACTTTCTGGCGATGAGAATAATTCGAGTACCCCGCCATCTTCAGGTTGCCAATGCTTATTGAGTTGCAAAACCAGTCGCAAAATCTCATAGCCCAATAACGGTCGGTCACTGTGTATACCGATTACTTGGCCAGGTAGCATGCGTTGAGCCGTGATTAAAACCCGATCCACCAGTGGCAAACCTGTAATCTCACGCATTCTATTAAGTACTTCTGTTTGAAATGTTGCAGGAATTTCCTCAGTAACATCCCGCAGTGAACACCGATAAAATGCCCCATCCCTATGTTGCCAGTTAGCGTCTTGCAAAAATAAACCCTCAAGCGCAGCACACTGCTCCTCAGAGAAGGCAGAATCAACTAAAAAAAATGGGAATGGGGTATCTTGATGCTTAGATTGAGAGAGCAACGGCTAAAATCCTACATAAATGAAATGAATGGTATGTTAATTTAGATCACTAGAATGTGTCTTTTTTTTACCATTCAATGTTCCCGTAGATTTATAGCAAGTTATTATCTAAGCTGTCAATCAGTCGAGGATATTTGCTTTTTAATACAATGAAACTTGGTTTCCACCTTGTTTTTTTGCTTGATACATCGCCCGATCTGCACACTTTAATAAAACATCAACATTCTCATCATGTTTACTAAATAGGGTGGCGCCAATACTTGCAGTACAAAAGAATTCGACCTTTGTTTGATATAGTTGATGCTGTCGGGACAATGATTCACGAATGTTTTCCGCTAAAGAATTAATAAGCTCTAATGATTCAGACTCATTTTCAGTTAATTCGCTAAGGACTATGACAAACTCATCACCACCAAAACGGGCGACAGTATCTGTTTTTCGTAAACAGTCACTAATACGAACTCCAACTTCTTGTAAAAGTAAATCGCCCACATCGTGCCCATGTAAATCATTAATGGCTTTAAATTGGTCCAAATCCACAAATAAAACGGCACCAAAGCGTTGACTACGTTTACTGATTTCTAATGCCTGTTCTAAACGATCAATTAATAAACGGCGGTTGGGCAGTTGTGTTAAAGCGTCATACAAAGCCATTTGGTGGATTTTTTCTTCGGCTAATTTATGTTCGGTGATATCTCTAAAGATACCCAAAGCATTCCATGAGCCATTAATTCGTAGTGGGGATACAGTAATTTCTACATCTAGGGTGGAGCCGTTTTTACAGCGTGCTGTTAACTCTAATACTTTATTGATTACCGGACCAGTTCCTGTTTTTTGGAAATGCTCAAACCCCAGATGAAATGCTTCATTGGCTTGTGGCGCTAATAGTGGATGCATTTCTCTTCCTACGGCCTCTGCAGCAGTGTAGCCAAACATGCGCTCTGCCGCCGCATTCCAAAATGATATACATTTATCAGGCCCCATCATAACGATAGCGTCGTGCGCTGTTTCTGAAATCTTTCGAAACTTTTCTTCAGATTCTGACATTATCTGCATTTCAGTTTCTAATCGAGCCAACTTATAGCGCTCAGTAATATTTCTTACACTTGCTTGTAAGAAAACTTCATCATTTAACTCGACTTTAGTTAATAAGACATCAGCGTAGAATTCATGATTTTGGGTGGTTTTATGTTGCCATGTAAAGGAATGAGAGCCCTTTTGCATGGCCATGTTAATCATTTTCTGGGCTTTTTTAGACGATAATTCGCCATCGGGTTGATATAAAGGCGAGACATCCCAAGGGCCTAACTTATAAAAGGCTTCCAAAGTAGGAACCTCAAACAAATCTAAAGCGGCTTTGTTTACCTCAAAGAAATGCCACAAGGGTGGGTTGAACAACATGAGGGCATCAGAAGAATTTTCGAATAAAACTCGATACTTTACATCGTTTAGTAAGCAACATAATTTGTGTGCTTTAGTGTTGTGATTAAAAACTCTTTGCAGACTTGTTAGGGAAATGTTTTTTATTTCTTTTATATTAAAGCTCATAAACTTCCAGTTAATGTTCTAACGTTTATAAACAGCTCGGTAAATATGTAAGGCTTATTGATTAGCCAAGTTGATAGCCTTGTACGTTAAAAACTTTTAGGCACGCATCAACGACTTTTTTATCTAATGTAATGCCGCGTTGGATAGTTATTTCATGTAATGCTGCGTCTATACCTAGGGCCGGGCGATAGGGGCGATGCGAGGCCATGGATTCAACTATATCTGCTACAGCAACAATCTTAGACTCAATCAATAACTCATCGCCTTTTAAGCCCAGAGGATAACCAGAGCCATCAATGCGCTCATGATGTTCATGTATGATTCGAGCAATGGGCCAAGGAAATTCAACCTCTTTTAGGATATTAAAGCCGACCGTGGGATGTTCTTTTATTAAACCAAATTCCAATGCGCTTAACTGTCTAGGCTTAGCAAGTATTTCAGCAGGAATACTTATTTTGCCTAGGTCATGTACCGAGGCGGCAAGATGCAAGCCTTGAATTTTATCTTCAGATAAACCGAGTTCTAATGCAATTTTTGTACTTAAGTCCGCTACGCGTAGTTGATGGCCGGCCGTATAAGAATCTCTTTCTGCTATGGTTGCAGCGATAATTTGTATGGTTTGTTCTAAACTTTTTCTTAAATTTAGATTGTGCTGTTCAAGTTTTAGCGTTGATTCTTTTAAGGCTATTTCAGCAAGATGTCGTTCGGTGTTATCGCGGATATTGCATTGTATAACTTGAATGCCTGCACAATCATAAGCATTACTGACAAATTCAACAGAAAAATGCTTACCGTCTTTTGCCACTAAAGGTAAGTCGTCGTAACGAATAAAGCGATTATCTTGTAACTCTTTAAAGGCATCTTTATTTAACGATGTGTCTTTAAATGCGCCCACTTCCCATATCTTTTTACCTAAAAATTCTTTGTGTGTGTAACCCAGCATGTTAATTAGAAAGGGATTGATATCCTCAATTTGACCTGTATCAGCATTGATTAGCATGATACCGTCTTGTGCCGTTTCAAATAAGCGTCGATAACGCATTTCTGAAATTCGTAGGGCTTTATTTATAGCTGTTTCTGTTGCATTGGATGGTTGTACCGGCGGCAGAGCAGAGGGCATGATAGAGACCAGATTGGGTGGCAAGTGTAAGAAGTTTACACCCTTATTAAGTCATTAGCGAGATTAAATAAATGTTTATTTTAATTCAGCAGGTTACAAGTTTGTCAATTAATAAAGTCAAGTCAGTTCAGATATTAAAAACGATGCACACATTAAAAAACATAACTCATGGCGTAACTTTAGTAGGTATTAATTTTAAATTATACAGCGCATGAAATTGCCCCAATCTGTTTTGTTTTTGCTCAGAGTCTTATTTGTATTGTGTTGCTTTTATAGAAAATACTTGTATAAATTACTAGGTTAAAGAGTGTGTATTAACTTTTAGTGAGGAGGTCTTAATCATGAGAGTATTAACTGCGTTAGGTATTTTAGTTTTCATTTTGTTGCTCATGTTGATTAACTGTAGTGGTGGTTGTTCCCCTGCTGAGTATTCGGTAGCGTTGTTCCCAATGATATTACTTTCAATTTTTATTTGGGTGCGATTATCTGCTAAGAAATCTGACTAAATATGCAGGATTTTTTTGATGTTAAAGTCATAACAATTGCTGATTTAAGAGCAGATCAAGAGGGCGTTTTTATATCTCAATTGGCATCGCTAATTTGTGAGGTATTTAGTCGGCACCCTGGAATGAAAGATATTCTCCCGCCCGTATTATGTTTGGGATGGGAATTGAAATGATGAGAAAAAATACCCTACTGATCACCGCAAGACATAAAGAAAATGACCATCTCATAGGCTATGTGCTTGGTCAGGAATTGCTGGATAATTCCAATGATCCGCGTGATCAAACTTTCTTTAAGATATCTGGGGCTCATGATTTAGATTATCTTGCAGAAAATAATCGCCGTACTTTTTATGTGAGTGGCTTGGGAGTGAGTCTAAAATATCGTCGATGTGGTATCGCTGAGCAGTTGTCTATGACTTTGCTAAAGGAACTGCGTCAACATAAGTTTGCTTATCGATTGGGTCGAACAGATCTGCAAGCACATAGCATGCGAAATTTATATACTAAGCAGGGCTTTAAAGAACTACACATTCGAGATGTTAATTATCCTGACCGTAGTTATTGGCTATTAGCGCTATAAATTAAAAACTCAATAATAGTTTCATTGATGAGTATGTAGACCTCAGTTTTAGGTGCTCTGTCAATTTAACTGAATGCTCAGTTAACACGACTGAATGCTCAGTTAACACGACTGAATGCTCAGTTAACACGACTGAATGCTCAGTTAACACGACTGAATGCTCAGTTAACATGACTGAATGCTCAGTTAACATGACTGAATGCTCCGCTAAGTTAACAAAGCAATCCTGCGTTATAAAAACTAATAACTAATGATTCTGTGGCGCTTCTACAGAGTAACAGAGCACTCTGGATGTTCAGCGGAGTGTTCAGTCGGCTTAGCAAAATGCTCAGTCGGTTAGGCAAAAGGTTCAGTCGGCGTAACTGAGTGCTCCTCAATGGTTCTGTAGTGTTCTGTTAGCGTAAAAAAGCAATGAGTAGAGGTGGTGTAATATTTCGTTAGGTATTTGAAATGCTCTAACTATTAATCAGCATCTATTTCTTTAAAATTCAGCGTTAATATTACAAGTGCATAAATTTATACACCCTTCCAAAAAAAATAACAATCGGATAAAAATTTATATTGGTAAATCTGGCCGCTGTTTTTCGGCAGAAACTGTCAAATATTCGACATTGATAGGCATTAAATATTCTTGTTTTCTTTTTGTTCTCTTTTTCTTGCATTCTAAAGTAATTCGGATAGAATGACAAAAACCAAAATGAAAAACGGAGAAGTAAAATGCCTCATAAAGTACACATGCGTGATCAAGTCGTTAATAAAGTCAATGACATTATGAATGCTTATAAGAAAAAGCCTTGTGAGCAGTTACGGAATTTTATTAGACACTTTTTTCAACATACAGCGCCGATTTAAGTTTAATTTTATAACGAGTTTTGATGGCAACTAAATAACAAAGTTTTAGGGAGTATTTATCTTAGTATCGTTTCAGCGTTTGGCTTTTGTAGATCTTGAAACCACGGGAGGTAATCCATTGGTTGATCGTATTACTGAGGTTGGCGTGGTGTTTGTTGATGAAAACGGTGTGCGAGAGTGGAGTCAATTACTTCAGCCTCAAACTCGTATATCCGCATTCATAGAGCGATTAACCGGAATTACTAACGAGATGGTCGTAGATGCTCCGTGTTTTGAAGCGATTGCTGATGAACTTAGTAAAATGCTAGAGGGGTATTTGTTTATTGCTCACAATGCGCGCTTTGATTATGGTTTCTTAAAGAATGAATTTAAACGGCTTAATTTAGAGTTTAGACCTCATGTTCTATGTACTGTAAAGTTATCCAGAGCATTATTCCCAGAGTATAAACATCATAATCTTGATAGTGTCATTGATCGTCATGGACTACGTGTGTCTGAACGGCATAGGGCTTTAGGTGATGCGCAATTAATTTATCAGTTTTGGCAAGATATCCATCAAACTCAAGCGGCAGAACTTATTACTGCTACAGTCAAAAAAATGGTGGGTCGCCCTAGTTTACCTTCGCAAGTTGATCAACGTTTAATTGTAGATTTACCTGATACGCCGGGGGTGTATTTGTTTTACGGTGAGAATGATTTACCTTTGTATGTCGGCAAAAGTACTCATATAAAACAACGCGTGTTATCTCATTTTTCTGCAGATCATCGGCACAGCAAAGAGATGAGTTTGTCTCAGCAGTTGCGGCGTATTGATTACATAGAAACGGCGGGTGAGGTGGGGGCTTTGTTAAAAGAAGCGCAATTAATTAAAACCTTGCAACCTATTCACAACCGGCGCTTAAGGCGCAGTAATGATTTATGCGCATGGCAGTTACAACAAAAATCTGAATTTAAGCGTCCATTACTAACTTGGGCAGATGATTTGGATTTTGGTGTGCAAGATAATTTATATGGTTTATTTCGTACTCAACGCGATGCATTAAATGCGCTTCGTAAAATAGCTCAGGATAATAATTTATGTTTGGGTGCTTTAGGCTTAGAAAAAGTAGCCAAGGGCCGACCTTGTTTTGCAAGGCAATTACATAAATGTGAGGGTGTGTGCGTAGGGGCAGAATCTATGCTGACGCATTCTTTGCGTTTGCAGCAAGCCATGACAAAATTAAAAGTAAGCCAATGGCCCTATAAGGGTGTGATAGGCTTTAGAGAAAATGGTGATCTACATATTATTGATCATTGGTGTTATTTAGGTACCGTGCAGACTGAAGCCGAGATTCCAGCATTACTTGATGGTGCCCGCCCAGTTTTTGATAAAGATACTTATATGATACTGAGTAAAGCTTTAAAAAATACCGCACAGGTATTTCCTATAAAAACAGCACTTAATATTTAGCATAATTATATCAACACAAACCCATCGATAAGCCATTGTGATATTCCCTCTGAATGTCAAACCTTATGTCTCAGTCAAAAAACGCTGAGCAAAAAAAAGGCCGGGCATAAGCCTGGCCTTTTTAAAAACGTGTACTACTTGTTTATTGATTAATAAAGAGTACGTCTTTGGTTTAACTGACAACCCAGGGCTAGGCTTGCACCTAACCCTGGATCAAGCCCCCCTGACT
>JAPLRS010000035.1 GCA_026399015.1 Methylococcales bacterium
ATAACCATAAAAACACAATAAATAACTGAAATTTAAGTAAATTTATAAATAAACAAAACACACACAAGACAATAAAAAAGTTAAGATAATTTAAGAAAACAAGATAAATATGTAGTTTTTTTCGCGGGAATTATTTGTTAAGCACGAAAAACACGGAGCGTTATAAGATTTATTTATTTTAATAAAAAATAGAGCCGAGAGAAGGAGTACCAAGAAGGAGAGAGAACAATAAAAGTAGAAAACGATGGCAGCGGGATTAATAGATAAACGACACCCTCACTAAGCCCATAGACTGAGGAAACCATCACTAAAGACACGTGATTATTAGAAGCTTAAAATAAAAAAATAACGAAACGACCTAAGCGAATAAGTGATGGCATCAGGTATTTTTAGATATCGAAACTATTGTTTGTCGTATTTAGCAAATACCTCAACCTTAATTAAAAATAGTAGCGTCTATCTAGCAAACTATAGAATCAATTTGCCTAATACTTAGAACAATAAACAAAATTGAATGATATATCCGACTAACTTTATACAGAGTTAGGCTTTTTTGAGGAAAAGAAAGCGAGACCCATCCATGAATAAGCAAAATAAGTGAGACCACAAGGGGAATAGGACGAACAATTAGGGAAATAAATCAAACAATTTCCCTAATTTGAAGGGTGGAGGGTGTCTCGAATTTTGTGCAAATAACTGTTAATCACGATCTCCATGACCTTCGCGACGCTCGCCACGAAAACCTCTACGATCCCAATGACTGCCCCGCCCTTCATGACCGCCATCATTTCTAAACTGCTCTCGATGCTCATGGTCTCCGTGATAATCATTTCGATGATCATCGCCGTAAGCCCCACCTCTATACACGCCAAAACGACCTATAAAACTTGGATAGGTTTGGCGATAACCACCATACGGATTGTATCCATAGCGTGAATCCTCATAATACTCACCACCATGATGATACGCAGCACAAGATGTCATTAAAATGAACACAGTTAACAACAATAATAATTTCATAAAACGATTCACTCCATCAAGAGGCTATAAAAAAACACGTTATATTATTAAATACAAAGTAATTAAATTTCGCTTAAATTCTAAGCAATTAATTTATTTTTTGAAGAACGGACTCTAAGTAATTTTTTGGGCACCCACCACCGCATCTGCTACACTCCAATACATTTTATGTCGAAATTGCTCTGGTGCTAATTTTAACAATAAATGTCTTAAAGGATCTTTTACACGCGCCAATAACAAGACTTTATTGTGCCTAGCAAGATGTTCCGCAAACTCTATCAAACTCTCTGCAGCCGTGCTATCCAAATTAGCACTTTGCTCTAAACTCACAATGAGCACCTTAACATCTTTTCGCGCTTTTAAACGCCGATACATTTCTGCCAAAAGCCCTTCAACACTTGCAAAAAACAGTGGCGCCTCTGGCCTTAAAATCAACACTCCCAATTGGGGCACTGCCTTAGGATGACTCTCTCTGTCTACATAATCTCGAGACTTACCCAATTCAGCCAACTCTCTTACAACTGGCTGACTAAATGATCGAATGGCTGCCGCTATAGATAATCCCACGGCGAGCAACATCCCATGCAACACTCCAAATACCAATACAGCCATAATAGCCGCCAACGCTAAATACTGATCTCTATCTATACGCCACAAATACACTAAATTCTTTGGATTTAACGCATGACCCAACGCATTGATGACAGCCGCTGCTACTATAGGCTGTGGGATTAAAGCAATCCATTGCTGTCCAAAAACAGTCATTAAAAATAATACACCCGCGGCAAATACACCCGACATTTTAGTTCTAGCACCTGCATCTTCATTCGCTGAACTCACAGAAAATCCTGCTCCCACAGGCATACCTTGTAACAGTCCTGATGCTAAATTAGCCGCACCTAATGCCAATAACTCTCGGTTAGAATCCACCTTATTACCATGAATTAATGATAAGCTCCGGATGCTTCCCCAGGACTCAGCGACAATAATCACCATTAAACCAAAAGCCAACTCACCTAACTGCACCCACTTTTCTATTGATAATTGCGGAATATCTAAATTAGGCACTTGTATTAATACCATTCCAACGGTTGCGATATGATAATCAGCTAAATTAAGGCTCGCACTTAAAACAATACCTAAAACTAATACAATGAACGCGCTCGGCAAAGTCGGCCATTGCTTCAATACTAATAATAAAAGCAGTCCAGAACCACCAATAAATAAACTCCAAATTGATACTTCATGTATTTGTGAAAAGAGCGCCATATACAATGTATAAAGATTAGGCGCCTGCACTGACACACCAAGAAAAACAGGTATTTGTTTACTAATAATAGTAACCGCTAAGGCAAACGAAAAGCCATGTAATACCGGTCTTGACACAAAAGCAGACAACCTACCCAGCTTAGCCTTTGAGAAAACAAGCAAACCCACGCCAGTAAGTATCACTAAAGCAGCACCTAAATTAAGCATAGCGCCTGTATCTGAAGGACGCATAGACAATACAACTGCCGCTAACAGAGCAGCTGCAGACGATGTTGGAGCCACTATGGCATAGGGACTTTCCCCTAGAAATGCATAAATCATTAAACCTAACAATGCGGCAGTAATTGCGGCTTGAATAGTTAAATGAGCGATAGCTGCATAAGCAACAGCCTCAGGTAACAGAATAAATGCTACAGATAAACCAGCGACTAGATCAGCTAGCAATAGGTGTTTAAATATCTTTTTAACCTGAAACAATTTAGCATTTGTAGACAAATCATAATTAAAAGTCATGTATCAAAAATTCAAAAGGGAATAATAAAAGCAAACAGCTAACAACTTCAAAATGACACATTAATTTAAACAATCTTACAATGTATTAAAGCATCCTCATCAAACACATAAACCGCACATAAGCGATGATAGCCATCCGCAATAATCACTCTATTATTAACAATATCTCTCACTAATAATAAAGGTGATAAAGCTACCCCCTTATTAATTTTCTTACAATCTTTCTCAACATGTGAATTACTGACGCCTAATAAGGATAACTGAGAAGCGCGAAAAATATCCTTAGCTTTAAATTGCACGATCTCAGATACCTTCAACGCATCAACAAGTTGAATAGCTTTATCTGGACTATAAATAAGACTCAGATAAGAAACGGCAGCCGGATAATCATGAGGCTCAACATCCTGCAACCAATTAATAATTGCCTCATCAGATCTAGACATAATTATTTACTCAGTAGCTCGTCATATTTAGATACATGATTAAGCCGATTATTAGACTCAATCAACTCTACTAGCAAATGATTTGTTTTTTCTTGCTCAAGAATTTGCCTATCAAGACGAGCTTTAATACCGAAAACAGCAAAAGGCAATAAAAACCACAACACCCCTAGCGCAATTAAAAACACCATCCAAAACAACCCGATTCCACCGATTACTTCTGCCATAACGATTCCTTAAAAATTGGTGAGCGACAGATACAGACTGACTACTTATATACAAAAAACATAATCAATCGACACATTCTACAGAACTAAGCCCTCGTTTTATAATTATATTAAAACTGACTAAATCACTACTTGATCATTAATAATAAGTAAAAAAAAGGGACGCAATCTCAATAGAATTGCCCCCCCTCTTTATTTGCATTCATTATTAAGACAATAAAAAATGCTATAGAAATTTACGCAGTTTTTAATTAACGTGAAGCCTGAGCTTGCATAAGCTTTAGATTTTCCTCTACGCCTGCGGCCGCTGTTAAGCCAGCCACATTTTTCTTAGTGAAAAAACCATCAAAATCTCCAAAACGCTGCACATATTCCACAATTAAAGACGAATGCTCTGATGCACTCGAGAATATTTGCTTTAAACCTTCATCTTTAGAGCCAATCACATCCAATAAGAAATCTTTACCATTGGCGCGAATAACATCCACCACATAATCTATATTAGCTATGCCATTAGTTTCACCATCCGCTACAATTAAGGCCACGTGATGCAACCTAGGTCCGTAATTTCGCACAAAGCTTTCAGTCGGCGATGGTAAACCAACAATATGATTTAAAAAGTAAGGATTATTAGCCGCGGTAAATACTTTAGCTGGACTGTTTCTTTCATCCTTAAAATGAATGCTTTTTGTGACATTTGTCGAGGAATTCTGATCATGAATATCATAAGAACCCCAATAATAATAACTTGAGAGCGTTAAATACTCCAAAATAGCCACTTCTCGATTTTGGCTATATACCCGAGTCGCCAAATGATCAATTGGCAAAATCAAGTTCTCGATACCTAAGTTCTTTTGAATGTTTTTAGCATTAATATAAGCTTGGTTCACATCATCCCTAATTACACTCACACCTAAATCATACACGCGGATATTTTGCTCAGGTCTTTCCCAATAACCCACAATATTATGTGTATAAGGTGAGGGTTTTACGATTGCCATATTTACAGGCAATTCGAGGTCCTGCATTTGTTCTGGACTAAAGAAACGAATCTCACGAGATTTCTGAATCTCCACCACATCACGTAAATTAGTGACTCGGAATATCTCTCCCATATATCGGGCATTCGGCTTAAAAGCACCGATCGGATACACCTCATTTAAGCTTCTAAAGATACCGTGATAATCAGGGTTACGCACCTCACGCACTAAGATATCTGGCACACTCATATCAATTCTTAAGACATGAGTAGAGTAAGTTTCTGATTCTAAAGTGACTAAATAATTATAGGGCGTCATCAACGCCAATTCGCCCACATAACTTACGGAGCAACCTGGCTCCACATTAATAATTAAGGCATCCACCTGCCTAATCATATCCGTTAGACCAATACGATCGCGATCTTCTAACAACTTGATCAAATACTCGTTAAACCAAGAAGAATTATATTTATCTCCCTGAATTGGATAAATTAAAGAATTCATAATAACCAAAAATATTCCGTTAAACACAAGGTGCATTTAGCAATTAACAGGCCAAAACAAAAAAACTTACTTAAAATAAACACATGCATACCTAGTTTTTAAAGCATCCGTTATTAAACAAGATATAACGCGCTGTAATTACCTAAATTCACAACAAAACGCACACTAATGGGGCAAAATAAATTTACACTGCTTTTTATCTAATGCTCCCACTATTCAAAATATCCATTCCAGCGTATATTTTCAATCTAGCCACTTAGGTTTAATTCTTTAACCACAATACTCAAACACTTCTCATGAACAAGATCGTTATCATTTATCTCCACGGTTTTAATTCCGCTTCACTAAACATTAACGGCAACCTTTTAACCAATAAAGAAAAACTTTTGATCATGCAGGAGTTTTGCAATCAAAACGAAATCGAATTTTATACTCCTAATGTAGATTATCGTGACTTTCAAAATCTTATAGAAGATATACTCTTCGAATGGAATCAATATCTAGACCGAGGATATAAAGTCACTTTTATGGGATCATCAATGGGCGGATTCGCGTGCGAATATTTAGCAATGAAAACCGGTTGTCATGCCATTATGATTAATCCAGCAATCAAACCGAGTGAGTTACTAAAACAATTTATAGGCGTAACGAAAAACTTTGAAACGAACTTACCCTATCACTGGGAAAATCATCATTGTGAACAATACCTAAAATATGAACAAGAACTTGCGGATAATCACAAAGCAATAGACAGAACCATTTTGTTAGACAAAGCCGATGAATTGATTGATGCGGCAACCACTTTTACAAAATACCAAGCTATAGCTAATGTAGTCAGTTTTGATGGAGGATCACACGGTTTTGAACATATGCGACAAGCATTACCAATCATTAAACAGCTTCTTTGCTAAGAAAATGTTCTTAACCCTGTAATAATAATTTTTGTTTCTGTTAAATGCTCAACTAACTCCGCAGCATTCATTTTCAATACGTCTGCATTGTACGTGTGCTCTGACTGAATACTTACATCCAACCCCTGCTCTCTTAAGTAATTGCCAATGAGAGCTATTAAATGGCTTTTGCCTGATTTTTCAGGACCTTCAATAACAATATTGATCATAATGTTCGGCGTAACGGTAGATAAGTTTATTGATATACTTAGCACATTTATACCTGCGCTAAATTCAGACAAAAAAAAAGCAGTAACCAATTAAGGTAACCGCTTATTTTTATTCTTTGGTGGTGGGTCGTGCGCGATTCGAACGCGCGACCATCGCATTAAAAGTGCGGTGCTCTACCGGCTGAGCTAACGACCCAACAAAGAAAAACTATTATAGTCAAAATAATGACTTTTGCAACCACTTTTTTAAATTATTTTACATAGCGCGTTGGATCAAGCTCGCCACTCTCTGAAAAACCAGCTTTTCTAATACGGCAAGCATCGCAAACACCACACGCATGCCCATTAACATCCGCCGAATAACAAGAAACCGTCATCTTATAATCAACCCCTAAAGCGGTACCTTGCTTTATGATTTCCGACTTACTCAAAGCAATCAATGGGGTATGTATTTTAACCAATTCACCTTCAACACCCGCTTTAGTTGCTAAATTAGCCAAATGTTGAAAAGCGTCTATAAACTCAGGTCTACAATCTGGATAGCCAGAATAATCGACTGCATTCACACCGATAAATATGTCATTTGCACCTAGGACTTCCGCCCACCCTAAGGCAAAAGATAAAAATATAGTATTTCTAGCCGGTACATAAGTAACAGGAATACCTTCTTGTGGCGTATTAGGCACTGCTATATGCTCGTCCGTTAACGCAGAACCACCAATGGCACCTAAACCTAATTTTATTATTTTATGATCTTTAACTTGATAATGTCTTGCTATATTACTTGCAGCAACCAACTCTGCATTATGACGCTGACCATAATCAAAACTTAAAGCATAACAGTCGTACCCCTGCTGTTTTGCAAGCGCAAGTACCGTAATTGAATCAAGACCACCTGATAAGAGAATAATAGCTTTTTTTTGCATAAGACTTATTTACCCTGAGCGTCATCCCAAAGTAATTTATGTAATTGTATTTGAAATCGAACTTGCAACTTATCCCGCAGAATTTTTTCAGCAAGTTCAGTCGGATTCTGCAAACCCATCACTGGTGAAAATAAAACCTCAAAACGTTCATCAAGCTTGTATTTTGCAACCAGCTCTTTTGACCATTCGTAATCTTCATCAGTACCAATAACGAATTTAATTTGATCTTGTATAGTGAGGAAATCAATATTTTGATAGAGATTCTTACTTAACTCCCCAGAACTGGGAGTTTTAAAATCGAGCACCTTAACAGCTCTTGCATCGACCTTGGAAACATCTAGCGCTCCACTGGTCTCCAATGAAACAAAAAATCCACTAGCAAGCAATTGCTCAATTAGCTCAATACAACCCACCTGCGCTAAAGGCTCACCACCAGTGACAGTCACATATTTTGTGCCATAAGTGGCTGTTTGAGCGACAATATCAGTAATGGAAATTCTTTCACCACCGGTAAAAGCATAAGCAGTATCGCAGTATGTACATCTTAATGGACAGCCAGTTAAGCGAATAAAAACAGTTGGAAGACCAACTGTGTTTGATTCACCTTGTAGCGAATAAAAAATTTCAGTGATTCTGAGTGAGCTCACTATCAATTTTTAACTTCGTCCAATTTAAGTATTTTTTTTGCTGCAATAGGAGCAACTTGTGATTTTGGAAACTCAGCAGCTATACGCGTAAAGTACTCACGAGCCTTAGACACATTATTCTTATCCATTTCCAACATACCCAGTCTTAATAAAGCATCAGGCACTTTTGCACCACTAGGATATTTTTCAATTACATCCACAAAGGCTTGATATGAAGCATTATTATCTTTATCAACTCTATACGCCTCAGCCAACCAATATTGGGCATTATTAGCATACAAACTTTTAGGATATTTGCTCAAATAAGCTTTAAATTGCTCTATTGATTGAGATGTATGGCCATTTCTTAATTCATTATAAGCATTAGAATAATCTTGCTTCTCTGGCCCTGAGACTTCAGTCGACACCTGCTTAGGTGCACTAGGAACTGGTTCAACAGGTGCATCTGACGCCGGTGCTGACTTTGTTGCTGGAGCCACTTCTGAAGTTGGGACCGCCTGATCAACAGGCGCCTGGCCCGGAACAGATACCCCAGTGGCTTCAGACGAAGTTCCAGATGTTGCACCTAAACCACCCTTAGTTTCTATACTTTGCAAACGCTCATCAAAATCAGAATACAATTTTGATTGACGCTTCTTTAATTCTTCAATTAAAAAAGCTTGCTCATCTACTTTGCCAGTCAATTGTTGAACTTCAGACTGCATTTGCTCTAAACGTTGCATCAACTCATACATAGCACTTGTAGGAACTGTATTTACAGCACCTGTTGCTACTTGTGTACCTTCGGGATAAGTTGAATTATCAATAACTGCTGGCAATTCTGCTTGCGCACTTGCGCAAGCAGAAAGCAATAAAATAAGGGTAGTTTTTTTCATTTAGCTGGATTATTTAGGTAAATAAACGATTTCCGCGCGACGGTTCTTTTCCCATGCAGACTCATCACTGCCAAATGCCGCTGGTTTCTCTTCACCATAACTTACCACGTTTATTTGACCATCAGAAACACCTTGCATTTTCATTGAGCTAGCTACTGATTTAGCGCGTTGCTCACCTAAAGCGATGTTATATTCTGGTGATCCACGCTCATCAGTATTACCTTCAAGCGTAATTTTTTGACTTGGATTTGCAACTAAATATTGCGCATGAGCGTTAATAACCGGAATAAAGTCTGGCATAACTTCACTGCTATCCAACATAAAATAAATTGTACGTTTTGATAATGGGTTGTTTGGATCGTTAAATTCAGGGCCTAATGTGCTTGCATAATCACCATTGCCTGATAAGCCAGAACCATTAATACCTGAACCATTGCCTAAGCCATTGGTAGATGCGTCATTGATACCGCTAGCTGAGTTTAAACTACCGTCAGTCAAACTTGCATCTTTTTCATCATCAGTACACGCAGTTAAAAAAACCGCACTGATAGCAAAAGCCAATAATGTTTTATTCAATTTCATCTTTATTTCCTAATATTAAGTGCAAACTATAAATACGTGTGGTTTAGATAATGAACCTAGGGCGCCCATGAAGGATCGCGAACTTCACCACTATTAAAAACTAACTTTTGTTGCATTTTACCATCTAATGACACCGCAGATAAGTATGCTATACGGCCTTTTTTAGAGGCATATAAAATCATACTACCATTTGGCGCAAAACTAGGGGACTCATCAGAAGGCCCAGAAGTTAACACATTAACTGCATGGTTACCCATATCCATAACCGCAATTCGGTAATTATTACCACTACCTTGTACCATTGCTAAATTTCTACCATCGGGAGAGAAACTTGCTCCAGCATTATAATTACCTGAAAAAGTCAGCCTTTTTTCTTGACCACCTTGACTAGATACAATATAAATTTGCGGATTACCACCTCTGTTAGAGGTAAATACTACACTACTCCCATCAGGTGACCAACTAGGCTCTGTATCAATAGCCATGCTTTTACTTAACTTAGTTAAAGCACGTGTCGATATATTTAAGACATAAATGTCTGGGCTACCATCTTTCGACAAAGTTAAGGCTAAACGCGTTCCATCGGGAGACCACGCAGGGGCACCATTAATGCCAGGAAATTCAGCTACCTTTTCTCTCTGACCACTCGATAATGTTTGGATATAAATCGCCGCAGTTTTTCTTTCAAAAGACACATAAGCTAATCTCTTGCCATCAGGAGACCACGCTGGCGACATTAATGGTTCAATAGACGCAGCTACTGTCTGAGGATTATAACCATCCGCATCAGCAACTTGTACCTGATGAGCCCTTTGAGCATTGGTAGTAACATAAGCAATACGCCCACCAAATACTCCTTTTTTACCAGTTAACTTTTCAAAAATAAGATCACTAATATAATGTGCTGTCTTTCTTAAATCCGCACCCGATGAAGACATTTTATAGCCTAAAAGCTGGCTACTTTTATAGACATCAAATAGTTGAAACTGCACATTGTACTGACCAGGACCGGCGCTCACCACCTGACCAATAACCATGTAATTTTGCCCAAGACCCTGCCATTCCTTAAAGTTAATAGCAGATGCAGTACTCGGTTGATTAGGCATAGATTCTTCAGCCATCATCTTAAAATAACCACTACGCTCTAAATCAGCGTTAACTACACCACTTACATTTACCGGTGCACTATCAGAACCAAATGGCACGATTGCGAGAGGGGTCGCACTTTCAATACCTTGTGTAATTTCAATATTTAACTCTGCAAGACTCGTTTCAATGTTAAGCCCTAACAAAGTTATAATTAATACCCATCTAAAAAAATTCACGCTCACCTCTTTACCATTAATTAGTTTGGTTAATGCCAATGTTTTTGGCATTAACGGATCCTCAATCACTTTAATTTAATACAAACCTAATAAGGCTTACACCTTATTTAGGATTAAACGTAAATGTAAATGTCCTAAATTCTCTAGCAAATAATTCTTTGTCTGCCGGTACTGGCAACGGAGATGCTTTATTGACAGCATTCTCAGCTGATCTATCAAAAATTTCATCACCACTACTTTTAATTACTTCAGCGTCAATTACGGTACCATCCGACATTAACTTAACCCTAATAGTACATTTTAAACCTTCAGCAGCATCGACAGGTCGAATCCAACTACGATCAACCTTTTTCATTATTGCTTGCTTTGCTTGCTCAGCTTCACTCGCTTGAGCCGCTGCTTTGGCTTGAGCGGCTGCGGCATCTGCAGCTGCTTTGGCTTGTGCGGCAGCAGCAGCTTCTGCTTTAGCTTTAGCCGCTGCAGCTGCTTCCGCTTCTGCTTTAACCTTTGCCGCAGCCTCGGCTTTCGCTTTTGCGGCAACTGCATCCGCTTCCGCTTTAGCCTTTGCAGCAGCTTCTGCTTTAGCCTGCTTTGCTGCTTCTGCCTTAGCCTCTGCAGCCGCTTGTTCTTTTGCGGCTTGTGCCGCTTTTGCAGCCTCTGCTTTAGCCTGCTTTGCTGCTTCTGCCTTAGCCTCTGCAGCCGCTTGTTCTTTTGCGGCTTGCGCTGCTTTTGCAGCTTCAGCTTTAGCCTGCTTTGCTGCTTCTGCCTTAGCCTCTGCAGCCGCTTGTTCTTTTGCGGCTTGCGCCGCTTTTGCAGCCTCTACTTGAGCTTGCTTTGCTGCTTCTGCCTTAGCCTCTGTTGCCGCTTGTTCTTTTGCGGCTTGTGCCGCTTTTGCAGCCTCTACTTTAGCTTGCTTTGCCGCTTCTGCCTTAGCCTCTGCAGCCGCTTGTTCTTTAGCTTCTTGAGCAGCTTTTGCAGCGGCTTCTTTAGCAGCCTCTGCTTTCGCTTGCTTTGCTGCTTCTGCCTTAGCCTCTGTAGCCGCTAGTTCTTTAGCTTCTTGAGCAGCTTTTGCTGCGACTTCTTTAGCAGCCTCTGCTTTTGCTTGCTTTGCTGCTTCTGCCTTAGCCTCTGCAGCGGCCTGCTCTTTAGCTTCTTGTTCAGCTTTGGCAGCAGCCTCTTTAGCGGCCTCAGCATCCGCTTTTTCCTGCTCTACTTCTTTTACTTCTTTAGCTGTTTTTTCCTTAACAGCCTCAGCTTCTTTAATTGCCGCAGCTTCTTCCTGCAAACTAGCGGTATCAATCATCGTTGCATGAATAATCTCTTCAGAAGAGGCTTCTTCTTTGGGTGTAGGCTTGTAAAGCGCACTTAAGACAAATAAAACCAGCAACGTAACATGTAACGCTATCGCTAATAGGACTGGCTTAGTAAATCTATTCTTTTTTTCCATCTGAATTATTTATCTTCAGGCTTTGTCATTAAACCCACAGTTTCAACGCCCGCATTTTTTAAAGACGCCATAACAGTCACTACAGTGCCATAACTCACGCCTTTATCAGCATTAATTAGAACTTTTGTTTTTGGTTGGTTAGACAAAATACCTGCAACTTTAGCATTTATCTCTTCGGGTAAAACTGGCGCGTCATCGTCATTATCAGACTTGATAAAGTATTCACCGGATTCCTTAATAGAAATCACAATAGGTGGTGTATTCCCATCACCCTCCGACTCAACCATTTTAGATTCAGCTTGTGGCAAATCCACTTCAACACCCGTTTGTAACATAGGGGTGGTTACCATAAAAATAATCAATAGCACCAAAGTCACATCAATGTATGGAACCACATTGATTTCTGCCATGGGGCGTCTGCGCCCATTTTTTCTACCAATTGGGGCACTCATTTTTGATGCGCCTGTCTTTGTAATAAAACGACAAACTCTTCAACGAAAAGTTCATATCGGCCGACCAATCTATCTAAGCGGGTTGAAAACCGGTTATAAGCAATAACAGCAGGAATTGCGGCAAACAAACCAATTGCTGTCGCAATTAAAGCTTCAGCAATACCAGGCGCAACCTGCGCGAGCGTTGCTTGCTTAACATTACCTAAGGCCATAAAAGAATTCATGATACCCCAAACTGTCCCAAACAAACCGATGTATGGACTGATAGAACCAACCGTCGCTAAAAAGGATAAATGCTCATCCAAGCGCTCTAGTTCACGAGATAATTCTATGCGCATTGCCCGTTGAGCACTTTCAACTTGCACCCCTGGCTCTACATTTCCCGCTTGACGCATTCTTGAAAACTCTTTGTAACCTGCCAAGAAAATTTTCTCTATACCCTCAGGCTCAAAATCTTTTGCAGATAATTTTCTATAAAGATCAGCTAAAGCAACGCCAGACCAAAATTGCTCTTCAAACTCATCTGTAATTTCTACAGCTCTATTAAGCTCTTTACGCTTAGAAAATATAAATGTCCAAGATGCTAAGGATGCTGAAAACAGCAAAAACATAACAAATTGCACAACAAAACTAGCATCTTTGACTAAATGGAAAATAGATAAATCAGTGTTCATTCTTTAACAGCTCTAGTAAGTTTTCAGGAATTTCTTTAGGACGTAGTGTTTTAGCATCTAAACAAGCAATACGTACCGTGCTTTTACACAATACTTCATCACCCCGAGTAATAGCTTGCTCAAATGTTACACTCACTTTTTTAGTAAGCACCACTTCAGCGCTAACAAAAATTTGATCATTAAACAAAGCAGGTCGCAAATAATCAACCTCTACTGAACGAACAGCAAAAATTATACCGTTATTTGCAATTAATTCATCCTGCTCAAAACCCAAAGCTCTGAGCATTTCGGTTCTGGCCCGCTCATAAAACTTTAGGTAATTTGCGTAGAAAACCACGCCACCCGCATCCGTATCTTCATAATAGACACGTACCGGCCAAATAAATTTTTTTATTGTCATATCAATACAAAAGATTACTAATAGACTTTACGACTGGCAATCGGCATGTCATTCAAACAAATCTTCAATTGCGCCGATTTGCTTAGGAACAGGTAGACCAAAATGCAAATAAGCATTACGAGTAACTACTCGCCCTCTGGGAGTTCTCATAATAAAACCTTGTTGTAATAAATAAGGCTCTAAAACATCTTCTATAGTGCCACGCTCTTCACTAATAGCAGCAGCCAAAGTATCCAATCCTACTGGTCCACCATCAAAATTTTCGATCATCGTCATCAATAATTTACGATCTAAAGCATCAAACCCGTTATTATCAACTCTCAGCATATCTAAAGCCTGAATAGCTGCCGCTTCAGTAATGGTGCCGTCACCTTTTACTTCAGCATAATCACGCACGCGCCTCAATAATCTATTGGCAATTCTAGGAGTGCCCCGAGAACGCCTAGCAATTTCGTTAGCACCATTTTGATGCATACCTATGCCCAAAACATGAGCAGAGCGAGTCACGATACTCGCTAACTCACTAACCGTATAAAACTCTAAACGCTGGACAATGCCAAAACGATCTCGCAAAGGAGAAGTTAATAAACCGGCCCGAGTAGTCGCGCCAATTAATGTAAACGGAGGTAAATCTAACTTAATTGAACGGGCCGCAGGCCCTTCGCCAATCATAATATCCAACTGATAATCTTCCATAGCTGGATACAAAATTTCTTCTACCGCTGGGCTCAATCGGTGTATTTCATCAATAAACAATACATCATGTGCTTCAAGATTGGTTAAAAGCGCAGCTAAATCACCTGCTTTATCCAATACTGGCCCAGAAGTTTGGCGAATTTTAACACACATTTCAGCGGCAATGATATTAGCCAATGTTGTTTTTCCTAAGCCTGGCGGACCAAAAATGAGCACATGATCCAAGGCTTCTTGCCGTGCTGTAGCGGCTTGAATAAATATTTCCATTTGGGCGCGTAATTCTTTTTGCCCTACATAATCCGCCAACTTTTTAGGCCGAATCGCACGGTCTTGGCGCTCTTCATCTGCATGACTACGCGCGGATATTAATCTATCACTTTCAATCATCTAACCGCACCTTGCAAAGCCAAACGAATAATATCTTCGCAAGATTTATCATCTGCACTGATATTTTGCACCATTTTACTGGCGTCTAAAGGCTTATACCCTAATGAACATAAAGCACTAATAGCTTCTTGCTTTGGGTTAGCCACTGCCACAGACCTTATACCCTCTTGGTTTTCATAAGTCGCGGTTGATGTGTCACCTAATTCTGGCAATCTATCACGCATTTCAATGACTAATCGTTCTGCGGTTTTTTTACCTACTCCCGGCAAACGCACCAAAGCGACAGTATCGTTATCATGAATACAACGATGAAACTCTTCTGCACTTTGCCCCGACAATATCGTTAAGGCCAATTTAGGACCCACGCCATTTACTTTAATTAAGGTTCTAAACAAACTCCGCTCAGCTTCAGCAGAAAAACCGAACAAAATATGCGCATCCTCTCTAACCACTAAATGCGTATGCAGTTTTATTTCTTGATTTAAAGCCGGTAAATCGTAAAAAGTCGTCATAGGCGCTTCAAGTTCATAACCCACGCCATTAACATCTAAAACCAAGAATGGCGGTGCCTTATGAACCAGCTTACCCCTTAAAAATCCTATCATCTGATCATACCTTGCTTAGCTAACATGATGGCGGTCTGCTGATAATTACCATGACAAATAGCGATAGCCAAAGCATCACTCGCATCTAAAGATAATTCTCCCTGTACATTTAACAATATTTTTATCATATGTTGTACCTGAGTTTTATCGGCGGCGCCTTTCCCAACGACGGCCTGTTTAACTTGACGGGCAGCATATTCATAAACAGGGATATTTTGAGTCTGCACCGCACATATTGCAGCGCCTCGCGCTTGGCCTAACTTCAAAGCCGAATCTGCATTTTTATGCATAAACACCTGTTCAATCGCCATTTGTTCAGGCTGATAATTATCAACAATCTCTATAAGCCCATCAAATATCTGCTTAAGCCTATCAGGAAAATAGTCTGCTTTAATCTTTATGCTACCACTCGCTATATAACGATAACCTCTTGGCGAATCTTCTATGATTCCATAACCCGTTAATCTTGACCCAGGATCTATCCCTAAAATTCTCATCTAGTCTCTATTATTGATTAAATTCAGGGGGAGCGGACTTATCAACCGCATTAAAACACTTAACAAAACAACTTTTAGAACAACACGTTATAGCTTTGCCGATTATTTAGAATTATAAAATATGTTCTAAAACGAATGTTAAAGAAGCCTCTGTACTATAAAAATCAGCGCTTTCTCGAACAATCGCTCTATCCACCACACCGCCAAAACCAATCACATAAGCGCCCGCTTGTTTAGCCTCTAAATCCGTTTTACCATCACCAATCATGACTAAGGAGGTTGCCGTTTTAAGGTTCGCTACCACAACAGCCTTACCTCCCGTTCTAGCTAAGGGAGACGTTTGATCAAATCCTAAATATTCACCCGCATCATTAAAGTGAACATCGACAGCATGCACATGACTTTCGGGTAAACCTAAATAAGTTGCTAACGGTAAAATAGCTTGGCGCAAACCACCGCTAATGATGTGCACGGTTTTACCTTGTGCTAAGAGTGTCGCAAAGACCTCTTTTACACCATCAACAATCTGCTCTATATACAAATCAGCAACCCATGCAATACTTTGTTGGTCAGGCTTAATTAATGATAAGCGTCTTTCATAAACGGCTTCTAACGGCAACTCACCATTCATAGCCGCATCGGTTAATTTAGACATCTCCTCGCCTAAACCTACTCGCCTAGCCAATTCATCAATCCCTTCTATTCTGCTTAAGGTGCTATCACAATCAAAGCAAACAACATCAAAACTCATAACGTCCCGAAAAACAACATTTAATTAAAAGGTGCATTTTAACAGCTTTGCTATAATCTCGGTATTAGCAAGTGGAGGACACATGAAAAAACAACAACCCTTATCAATTCATCCTATTAAAAGCCTAGGCATTGCCCTACAAACAACTTTATTAGCCGCGGTGTTAATACCATTAAGCATCGCCCTTATATTTAGTTTAAAAAACCACTACTCAACCGCTTATGCACCTGATGTTAGCTTTTCTACTATCACAGGTGAAAAAATAGCTTTAAAAGATCTGCAAAATAAACCCGTTATTGTGACTTTTTGGGCCTCAGACTGCCCAGAGTGCTTAAAAGAAATCCCAATTTTTATCGATCTTTATAAACAATATCACGATAAAGGCCTAGAAATTATCGCTGTCGCCATGGCTTACGATCCACCTAATCATGTAATTGAATTAAAAGAAAAACAAAACTTACCTTATACAATCGCCTTAGATTTAGATGCAGAACTTGCGCATGCGTTTAGTGATGTACAAGCCACTCCCACTACGTTTTTGATTAATCCCCAAGGAATTATTGATATGAAAGTACTTGGCGCTTTTAATATCAACGAATTAAAAACTCATATTGAATCTTTTATAAAAGGATAACGCATGCTCTGGCTAAAAGCACTACATCTAATTTTTATGGTCACTTGGTTTGCAGGCTTATTTTATCTACCCCGCTTATATGTTTATCATGCGATGAGCTCAGATGAAATTAGTAATGAGCGTTTTAAAGTCATGGAACGGAAACTTTATTATGGCATTATGACGCCAGGCATGATTTTTACTTTTGTGTTTGGCATTTGGATGCTAACTGACTACGCTTGGGATATATACGGTAAAAGTGGTTGGTTACACGCCAAACTTAGCCTGCTATTGATTACAGTGATCTACCATGTAGTTTGTGGAAAATGGCTGATTGACTTTAAACAGGATCGTAATCGCCATAGTCATGTGTATTACCGATGGATGAATGAAGTGCCCGTACTATTTTTGGTCGGTATTATTATCTTAGCGGTTGTTAAGCCTTTTTAAATCCAATTCAAATATGGCACGAAAAATGCATTAAATTCCTATATAACTATAATACCTAACCTTGAGTACCTGTGTTCATGAGCATTTATACAGCATTACTGCTTAGCCTAACCTTATTAATACCACACGTAAGCTTTGCAAAATCGACGTCTACGGTTAAGGCACCCGCACCTTTAGTTAAACAACTCAAGATAATCACCCTAGGCGAGGGACAAATACATGATTCCTTTCGCCTGCCCGCCCGAATAGAGCTTGATCAACAACATGTAGCTAGAATAGGTGCCACAGTCACTGGACGTATTACCCAAACGAACACGGTACTGGGTCAAGAAGTCGCTAAAGGCGCACAACTTGCAACACTTAATAGCAACGAGCTTGCAGAAGCACAGTCGGCTTATTTAAAAACCTCCTCGCAAACCCACTTAAGACAACTCGCGGTTGATAGAGCAGAACGCTTATTAGATAACGGGGTTATTGCTACGGCAAACTTACAGGAACGAAAAGCCGCTTTAGAAGAATCACAAGTAGATTTACACACCGCTGCTGATCACTTAAGGGCTTTAGGCATGAGCAATGCTGACCTTAGCCAATTATCAAAAACCAAACTCATTCACTCTATCCTACCCATTACTGCCAGCATTCAGGGCACCATTGTTGAACGCAAAGTCACTGTTGGGCAAGTGGTTCAACCCGCTGACGCCTTATTTACTGTAGCAGATTTAGCGCATGTATGGATAGTCGCGGAGCTTCCAGAACAGCAAGCCAGCTGGGCGCATAAAGGTGACGCAGCAGAAATCAACATACCCGCCTTACCCGAAACTCATCTTACTGGCACACTTAATTATGTTGCTGACATGATTGACCCCAACACGCGCACCGTAACGGTGCGCGTGGAATTACCCAACCCAGAGCGTAATTTAAAACCCAACATGCTGGCGAACTTATTAATTAAAAAACAAGGTGTCCAAGAGCTTATTTTACCGGATACGGCGGTTATCAGAATAAATGAAAAAGATCATGTGTTTAGAGAAATTGGCGCGGATGAGTTTGAACTTATCCCCGTTGAACTTGGTGCACGACATGACAAAGTCTTACCCATTATCAGTGGCTTAAAATCTGGAGACAAAATAGTCACTGAAGGTAGCTTTCATCTAAATAGCGAACTACAAAGTAAAAAAACGGATTAAGATCATGATTGAATCACTCATAAGAGGTAGTTTAAATAGTCGCATCATCGTCCTTGCATTGGCAGTTTGCATGTTCTTTTTCGGTATACATGCCTTTAAAAATCTATCCGTTGATGCTTTTCCCGATGTTACTAATGTACAAGTCCAAATTGCTACTGAGTCAAGAGGACGTTCCCCAGAAGAAGTAGAACGCTTTATCACAGTCCCTCTTGAAATCGCCATGACCGGTTTACCCAATTTAACCGAAATGCGCTCCTTAAACAAAAATGGCCTATCTTTAATCACCTTAGTTTTTACAGATGATACAGATGTGTATTTTGCCAGACAGCTAGTGATGGAACGCCTTATTGAGGTAAGTCACAGAATGCCAAACGGCGTTAATCCGATCTTAGGCCCCGTATCAACAGGGCTTGGTGAAGTTTATCAATACACGCTTGAGCGCAGCGATGATGGTAATCGCGCCCTAAGCACCGATGAACTCATGAGCCGACGAGAAACACAGGATTGGGTAGTGCGCCCCTTACTCAGAGGAGTTGCTGGCGTTGCCGAAATTAACTCTCAAGGTGGCTATAACAAGCAATATCAGATTCTTATTAACCCTGATCGCTTATTTCATTATCAAATCTCAACTGAAGAAGTACTCACAGCACTCACGCGAAATAATGCTAACAGTGGTGGTGGCGTCTTACCGCATTATGCAGAACAATATTTAATTAGGGGTGTCGGCTTAATTCGGGATATTAAAGATATTGGCAATATTGTTCTAAAAGAAGAAAACGCCGTACCCATTCATATTCACGACATCGCAGATGTAAAAATTGGTTATGAAGAACGCGTAGGTGCCGTTCTTAAAAATGGCTATACCGAATCCGTTGGCGGTGTTGTGATGATGCTGCGTGGGGGCAACGCCAAAGAAGTGGTTAGTCGCATTAAAGCGCGGGTCAATGAAATCAACAGCAACAATATGTTGCCAAATGATTTAAAAATTGTGCCTTACTATGACCGCAGTGAACTCGTTGACGCTGCCCTAGGTACAGTCACGCATGTACTTTTAGAAGGTATTGCACTGGTTGTTGTTACTCTAGTGTTATTTTTAGGTGATATCCGCTCCAGTCTGATTGTAGTTTGCACCCTAATCGTGACCCCACTCATCACTTTTATTGTAATGAACCAACTGGGTATTTCAGCTAACTTAATGTCATTAGGTGGCTTAGCGATTGCCATAGGACTTATTGTTGATGGCTCTGTTGTAGTGGTAGAAAATGCCTTTAGCGTTTTAACGTTACGCAAAGGTAAATCAACCAGTCGGGTTAATGTTGTTTTAGCTGCGGCGCAAGAAGTGGCAACCCCTGTTATTTTTGGTGTTAGCATTATCGTGTTAGTTTTTCTTCCACTGATGACCCTAGAGGGCATGGAAGGCAAAATGTTTGCCCCACTAGCGTATACCATTGCTATTGCACTACTCATCTCTCTATTTTTATCACTCACCTTAACGCCGGTCTTGTGTTCCTATTTACTGCAAGGCCAATCTTCTGGTGAGCATGACACACGCATTATCGCTTTTATGAAAAAGCCTTATCTAAAACTTTTGGACTTGGCGCTATCAAAAAGCAAACAAGTGGTTCTAGTTGCTGGCTTATTATTCTCAAGTGCCTTGATTTTATTGCCCTACCTAGGAAGTGCTTTTATTCCAGAAATGAAAGAAGGCTCCATTGTGCCCGCGATTAATCGAGTGCCCAATATTTCCTTGCAAGAAGGCATTAAAATGGAAATGGAAGCTATGCGCCTCATTATGACCATTCCTGGGGTCAGTTTAGCGGTAACCAATATTGGCCGAGGCGAAAGCCCTGCTGACTCACAAAGCCAAAATGAATCAACACCTATTGTCAGTTTAAAACCGAGAAACGAATGGCCCGAAGGCTGGACACAAGATCAAATTGCTGATGAAATTCGAGATAAATTAAGCACCCATTTACCTGGCGTGCAAATAGTAATGGCGCAACCCATTTCTGATCGCGTTGATGAAATGCTCACCGGTGTTCGATCCGACTTAGCCGTTAAAGTTTTTGGCGATGATTTAGAAGCCCTCAAAAATACCGCCAATAGCATCGCCCGCGTTGCAAACTCTATTCAAGGTGCCCAAGATATTCGGGTTGAACGTGTCACTGGTCAACAATATTTATCGATCAATGTTAATCGCCAAGCCACTGCCAGACACGGCATCAATGCGGCTGAAATTCATGATGTGATTGAAACCGCCATTGGAGGCAAAACAGCCACCGAAATTTATGAAGGCGAACGCCGATTTTCTGCTTCAGTACGGTTACCTGAAAACTTTCGTAATAGCATAGAAGCTATTGATGCCATTTTATTAACGTCTGCAAATGGTGCTAGAGTTCCCTTAGGCGACCTTGCCGACATTACTCTAAATGATGGCCCTTCACAAATTAGTCGTGAAATGGGCAAACGTCGTATCGTAGTGGGTATTAATGTCAGAGATAGGGACCTAGGTAGCTTTGTAGCAGAACTCCAAAAATCCGTGGCCGATCAAGTTAAACTTCCTGAGTCTTATTACCTAGAATGGGGCGGACAATTTCAAAATATGGAACGCGCTATAGGCCATTTAAAAATTATTATTCCTATTACCATTGCGGCGATTTTCTTTTTATTATTCATGCTGTTTAACTCGTTACGCTTTGCGAGCTTAATTATTCTAGTTTTGCCTTTTGCCTCAATTGGTGGTGTATTTGCTTTATTTATCAGCGGCGAATACCTTTCTGTACCCGCCTCTGTCGGCTTTATTGCTTTATGGGGCATTGCGGTGCTTAATGGCGTGGTATTGGTGTCTTATATCAGGAATTTAAGAAACACCGGCCTGAGTCAACAACAAGCTATTCGCCAAGGTTGCGCCCAACGTTTTAGACCGGTCATGATGACAGCAACCGTTGCCCTATTAGGCTTAATACCGTTCTTATTTGCAGATGGCCCTGGGTCAGAAGTACAAAAACCCTTAGCGATTGTGGTGATAGGCGGCTTAATCACCTCAACTTTATTAACCTTAGTCATGCTACCCGCGATTTACCACTGGTTTGAAGAAGATCACTACTCGGGGAATGAAAAACTGACAGAAAAATGACTATTGGAAGATCACAATAGTCATTTCAAATGCAAACCTATTTAGCTAACTTAGCTAAATAGGCGTCTAAATCTTCACTGCTTTCTATATTAGAATAGGGGGCTACTGATTGCAGTCTCTCAAGAATTTTTGCTTCAACCTCAGTAATGGGGTAGCCAAAAACAGTTTTAATAGCCTCGTAAGTTTCAGGCTTATATTCTTTAAGTGCTATCGATAATAATTTAGCGGGATCAACTTTAAGCACTTCCGCTAACTTGGGTAATACTGCAATTGGCGTTTTAATGGCCCCCTGTTTAATCATAGTGATTAAATTAGGCGTATTAAAACCAACCGCTTCAGAAATTTGTTTTTGGGTAAGACTACTTTTATCAATTTGAATTCTAATATATTCCGCAGTTTTACTTTTTTTGGGGGCCGCAGTTGTCATCAGCTTATCTCACTGTCTTAAATTAAGTACGAATTAAATACCTTGTATTGGTAATGGATTATCTCACCACACTTTCATATTCATCATAACATCAAGAGTCTTAATACATCAATAAATTAAAATTTTATGACTTATTTTTATCTCTAAACCTAAAAGAATGGTTGAGCCAATATCAAGAAAAACAAGTGATAGGCAATTAATAATTGGTGTAATTACGCAGGATGATTAAACAGCAGTTTTAAACATATCGAAATCACAATGCGGTACTTGATTATTTATAAATACCGCCCAACCTTGAATAATTAAATTATAATTTTTGAAACAGGATCACAAAAATCCGTGAGACCTAGAGGGGTTATGGCATTCATTCTAAAATAGCATTTTGATCCAACCGGTAAACCAGAAATCGTCATTCTGGCACTTGTACTACTTCCGGCTGATTTCCAAGCTGCTACTATGGTAGGTATTTCATCTACAGCATATTCAACAAAATAAGCCCCCGCATTTTCAATCGCTTTCATAACCGCCTCTACTGTACCAGAAACCAAGCCATCATTAATAACCAAAGGTAATTTAGTAAAAAGTACAGGTTGATGAGTACCATTAAAACCACTAGCAAGAATTTTAGCGTCATCACCGTTTGCAATTCGTTCTACATACGCGGCTAAAATATGAAATATATCATCCGCAATTTTCTCTTTTTGATTCCTTAACTCGGTTGCTAAAGGTCCGCCACCTTCTGCAGCTAACGCAGCTATTTCTAAATTATCCACTGCCAACTTTGCTTCAGCTAAAGACACATCTGGCTGTTGATATAAAATATTTCCGGTTAAACTTAATAATACAAAGCGATAAAACAGAATCTTTAAAGCAACCGATAATCGTATAAATTCCAAAGACACTTTCGTTTTTCTCATGATGTCACTCCAAATAATTTAAAGTTAAGGAGCCTTGAGTATACGCACTTAACTCAAAAATCTAACATTTATTTTACGCCGACTCATCATAAGTGCATCTAAAACCGCTTTATCTTAGATAATATTTAGATTAATTACCTCTGCACACCTCATTCTACCTAACATTTTGCAAGAAAAACTCTGTGGCAAAAATAATTTCAAAACAGCAAAATAATTAGCTGGCTGATCGCTTTAATTTGCACCTAAATATTAGCTATCAGACTTAATACACCCTCAATATATTAACGTCTGCTACAAAATATAATTTACACAACATTCTGGACGCCTTTATTGAGCCAGCTAACACGACACTTAAACCAGCTCGCATAATCTCTGAACTCGCTAACACAATACCTTAACCAGCTCGCACAAACTCTGAACCAGCTAACACAACACCTTAAACAGCCCGCACAAGCTCTGAACCCGCTAACACACCGCCTTAACCGGCTCGCAAAGACCTCACACCAGAGGCCACTATAAAATATTATTAAGCCGACAACGTTATGTACTAAATCGCCTAACGATGTAAGAAATCAAACATAATTATTCAACTTTTAAATTTTGTTTATCCTGAGCAACTCTAGTCATACTGAGATCTAGAGAGATTATCAATCAAAATAAAACCCTTGGCATATCAATTGCTAAAATATATTCGTTATGTATTAAAGTACGCATCGATGTATAATTAAATTAAAACCAAAGACACCCTCATTGATACTTTTTATATTGTTTTAAGGAAATATAATGACTTCAAAAAAAAACCATACCATCAAACACTCACCACTTAAATTAATAATCCCTAGCTTGATAATGTTTAATTATCCAAGCCTAGGACTTTCGGCCGAAACCCTAAATGCAAACCCTGCCGCCACAAAATTACCTACGCCCACATACAGTAGAGCGCCTATGGCGGCATACAACTTTATGATGGACGATGCGTTGCTAGGTAACAATTATGAAAAACCTGTCTGGAATGTACATGACACTATAGGCTTGCCGAAATGGCTTTCATTTGGAGTGGAGCAAAGAACGCGTTATGAATCACTCTCCGATGCCTTTAAAGGCTCACAAAAAGGCGTGCAATCACAAGGGGGTGACCAACAAATAGCCTTACAAACAGACTTTTGGCTACAAGCAAAATTTAATAAATTTAGAGTTGCTATGGAATTAATGGATGCCAGAACTGTTGGCTCAGACCTTAATCTGGGTAAAACGCCCGAAACCACAAATTACACACCTTTTCCATCAAATAACGCCTCTGTAGATACTTGGGATTTTGTGCAAGGTTATGCCTCTTGGGCCGATCAAAACGTATCAAATAGCGGCTATGGAGCCGAGATAAAACTAGGTCGCCAAACCATGGATTTGGGCAGTCGAAGATTAGTCGCTAGACCTATATTTAGAAATACCGTTAATAACTTTACTGGCTTAAGAGCTCGGGTAATAGCTTATGACAAATGGCAGTTTAATACCTTTGCCACCGTACCAGTCGTCAGATACCCCAACTATAATTCAGTGACACCTAACCCCAATTTACTGAATAACACTAAATGGGATGAAGAAGACTTTAATACATGGTTTTCTGGGGGAATTTTTGAATACACTAATCTTTACAAAGATATCAATGCTGAAGTTGCTTTATACCACTTAAGTGAAGGAGATAACCCGTTAAATCCAACTCGAAACCGCAATTATTTAACCCCAACGATTCGGTTTTATCAAAAACCCAGCAAAGGTAAATTCGACTTTCAAGCGGAAGGCATGGGGCAATTTGGGACGGTTAAATATGCTGCAACCAGTACTTATGCAAATACCACACAACGCCATGAAGCATGGTCATCACATGTAGAAGCGGGTTACAGTTTTGACCTACCTTGGTCACCTAGATTTTACTTGGAATATGACTATGCGAGTGGCAGTTCTCATTGGAAAAACCATGATTCATCAGGCATAGATGGTCGATTTGATTCTTTATACGGCGCCTCAGATTTTGACTTTGGACCCACGGGCATTTATGGGGCATTCCAACGTAGCAATATCAATTCACCCGGCTATAAACTCGAGTTCTCTCCTACTAAAGATCTTTCATTCAAACTCCAACAGCGTTTAGTGTGGCTAGCATCAGCAAATGATTGCTGGGGAGGAAATACATGTACGGCTGCAACCACACCCGCCTTAGTAGATGGCAAGAGTTCTTTTGTGGGTGATCAATTAGGTTTTACAGGGCGATATAACTTTAATAGCAGTCTTAATTTTGACGCAGGTTGGTACCATTTATTTAAAGGTGAGTTTGCAAAATCAGCTCATACTACTAAAAACACGGGTACTTATTTAACAGGAGTAACGCCACCACCAGGTGCGGATACTGACTATTTCTTTATCCAAAGTCAATTAAGATTTTAAAAATCAAGGCAATCTTCATTCTAATAAAAAGGAAAGCACCATGACCCTAAAAATATCACGCCTAGCGCTTATCGCCTTTGGACTACTCATAAATAGTTCTAGAGTTACAGCAGACTCTACCCTCGTCGCTGTAGCATCAAACTTTACTAAACCGATGACAGAAATTGCCGAAAGCTTTGAAAAGGCCACAGGACATTCAGCCAAATTATCTTTTGGCTCGACTGGTAAATTTGTGTCTCAAATCCAGAATGGTGGCCCTTTTGAAGTATTACTCGCAGCGGACGAAACCGGGCCAGCTTTACTGGAGAAAGAAGGTTTCGTGGTCAGTGGCACGCGCAACACCTATGCGATAGGAAAATTAGTGCTTTGGTCCGCAACTCCCGGTTATGTGGATGCAGAAGGTAAAATTTTAAAAACCGGGAGTTTTAAACATATTGCGCTTGCTGACCCAAAACTAGCACCCTATGGCGCGGCCGCTGTGGATTATTTAACGAAACAAGGCCTACTAGAAAAAACCCAAGCGTTAATGGTGTTAGGTGAAAACATTAGCCAAACTCAACAGTTTATTAGTACTGGCAATGCCGAACTCGGTTTTATAGCCCTATCGCAGGTTATTGAAAACGGTAAAATTGCTTCAGGCTCAGGGTATATTATTCCGACTCATGAATACGCCACTATTCGACAAGGTACTGCGCTTTTAAAAAATGGCGCAGAAAATCCTGCCGCGATCGCCTTATTAGCCTATTTAAAATCTGCACCAGCGCTAGCGATTATTGAAAAATACGGTTACGATTTAGCCAAATAAACCAACTCTAAAATAGAATGCTCTCACCTGCCGATTTAGATACGCTCTGGCTCACCTTTAAAGTGGCGAGTCTTAGTACTTTTTTACTACTCTTAATCGGCACCCCTGTAGCCTGGTGGTTGGCGCGCACCCAATCACCCGCTAAAGGCTTTATTAATGCCTTGGTCTCATTACCCTTAGTTTTACCTCCTACGGTATTAGGTTTTTATTTGTTGATACTTATGGGGCCAAATGGCGCACTAGGCAAAATAACCAACACACTAGGTTTAGGCACATTATCCTTTACCTTTGCCGGCTTAGTTATTGCTTCGGTCTTATACTCTTTACCGTTTGTGGTACAACCTTTGCAAACCGCGTTTAACGGTATTGCTCAACAAACCATAGAAGCAGCTGCTACTTTACGCGCTAGCCCTTTAAACACTTTTTTAAGTGTCGTTTTACCACTCAGTAAATCTGGCTTTTTAACCGCAGGCATCTTAGGTTTTACCCACACGGTGGGCGAATTTGGTGTGGTATTAATGATAGGCGGTAACATTCCTGATAAAACTCGCGTAGTTTCAGTACAAATTTATAATCATGTAGAAGCCTTGGAATATACCCAAGCGCATTGGTTAGCGGGTTGCTTACTCGCGTTCTCTTTTAGCGTTTTGCTGGTTTTATATACCGTGCTTAAAACACCGCCTCAAGTACAGCAACTCAAATAATGCCTACCCTACCCGCTCGCTTTAAATTAGCTTTTGAAAACTTTGCTCTGGATGTTGATTTACAATTACCCAGTACCGGCGTTACGGTATTATTTGGCCCTTCTGGCTCGGGTAAAACGACTTTATTACGCTGTATTGCCGGCTTAGAAAAAGCCCCTGTAGGCTATTTTGAGATTAAGGGTCAATGCTGGCAAGACAGCACTAAAAAACACTTTATACCCACCCACCAAAGAAACTTAGGCTATGTGTTTCAGGAAGCCAATTTATTTCCGCACCTTAGTGTGATGGGGAATTTACAATTTGGTGTAAAACGCCAAACGTACTCAACAGTTAATTCCAGTGATTTTCAAGAAATTATCGATTTACTTGGCATAGAACATTTACTTAACCGCAAACCTGACCGCTTATCAGGCGGTGAAAAACAGCGTGTAGTGATAGCCCGCGCCATATTACTTAAACCTGATTTACTCTTAATGGACGAGCCCTTAGCGGCCTTAGACCAACAGCGTAAACAAGAAATACTGCCCTTTTTAATCCGCTTGCATCAACATCTATCAATACCCGTCATTTATGTCACACACTCTCAAGCAGAAGTAGCGCAACTTGCGGATACCTTAGTAGTAATGCAGGCTGGAAAAGTAGTAGCCCATGGTAATTTAACTGACACATTTAATCGAATTGACTTACCTTTTGCACAAGATAAAGGCGCAAGTAGCGTTTGGCAAGGCACCCTAAGCAGCCATGAAACCAATTATCATTTGAGTTGTGTGGCAATTAATGACAACGCACTTAGTTTACCGTTGATAACAGCACCTATCGGCACAAATTTGCGTATTCAAATATACGCGCGTGATGTAAGTATTACCCTAGCAGCACCCGCCGCTACCAGCATATTGAATATACTGCCTGCAGTGGTTAAAGAAATTAAAGCCGATAACAAAGGCCAATGCACTGTGTTCTTAAAAGTAGGTCAACAAACCCTGCTTGCACACATCACCCAAAAATCTGCACAGTTATTAAACTTAAGACCCGAACTAGCTGTCTATGTGCAAATTAAAGGTACTTCTTTATTAGGCTGATACGCCTTACTTTTATTAGCTTGTTTATTGAGCCCTATTATTCAAAGACTTCGTTTTATTTCTGGCATTATTCATGCTTTATATTTTAGTGAACTAAACTATCAAAAGCTGAAGTGCCATGAAATCAATCTGGGAAAATTATAAAACTGACGTTGCTTACGATGAGTTGATGTATTCTGAATTTCAATCTCGTCCCGTGAGTCATCAATTATGTCGATATTTAGATACACTAAAAAAAGACGATATCGAGAAACGAAAAAACGCTGCAGAACTGGCCATTATGGAGATGGGTATCAGTTTTACAGTCTACAGTGACGAAGGAAACATAGACAGGGCGTGGCCTTTCGACATTATCCCCCGAATTATTGATGCCCGTGAATGGCGCATTATTGAGAAAGGTTTAAAGCAACGTTTAACCGCTTTAAATTGTTTTATTAGTGATGTTTACGGTGAACAAGCCTTTATAAAAGCCGGCAAAATGCCTAGTGAAATTGTGAACAGCTCTAAGAACTTTCGCAAAGAGTGCGTTGGCATGAAGCCTAAACATAATGTGTGGGCCAATATCTGTGGCACCGATTTGGTGCGAGATAAAGACGGTATTATGTATGTATTAGAAGACAATTTACGCGTACCTTCTGGCGTTTCTTATATGCTAGAAAATCGTGTTATTACCAAAAGAGTGTTTCCTGAGTTATTCCAAGACATTGATATTCTTCCTATTGATGACTATCCAACACATCTACATGACATGTTGACATCAATAGCACCGCACCAAAATGATCAAGTCACGTGCGCGGTGCTTACGCCCGGCATCTACAATTCAGCTTATTTTGAACACGCTTATTTAGCACAACAAATGGGCGCACAACTCGTCGAAGGCAATGATTTAGTCGTAAACGATGATGATTGTGTCTACATGAAGACCATCAGAGGTCTTGAAAAAGTTGACGTTATTTATCGTCGTATTGATGATGACTTTCTTGATCCTGAAGTATTCCGTAAAGATTCAACTTTAGGCGTTCCAGGCTTAATGCGAGCTTGGAAAGCCGGCAATGTCGCTTTAGCAAATGCGCCAGGTGCGGGTGTTGCAGATGATAAAGTGGTGTACGCTTATGTACCCGAAATGATTCGATATTATCTAAACGAAGAACCCATTCTGCCCAATGTACCGACCTATTTATGCAGTAACCCTGAACATCTTGAATATGTTTTAGAGCATTTAGCTGAATTAGTGGTTAAGCCTGCTAATGAATCGGGTGGTTATGGCATGTTAGTTGGGCCACATGCAACCGCTAAGGAAGTTGAAAACTTTAGAGAAATAATCCAAAAAGACCCGCGCAATTATATTGCACAACCTACTTTATCCATTTCGACCGCCCCAACTTTGTGCAAAAGTAAATTAGAACCGCGTCATATTGATCTACGCCCATTTATCCTGCAAGGTGAAGATACTTTTGTAACCGCTGGTGGCCTTACCCGAGTCGCCTTAAAGAAAGGCTCACTTGTCGTAAACTCTTCTCAGGGGGGTGGCAGTAAAGACACTTGGATTATTAACATGGAGGACAAATAATGTTATCTCGCTCAGCAGAACGTATTTATTGGCTTGCCCGTTATGTAGAACGCACAGAAAACATAGCACGTTTAGTGAATGTGCACATGAATTTGCTCATGGATTTACCCAAAGGCGTTGAAATGGGCTGGCGACAATTAATTTTAATTAATGGTGCAGAACACACCTTTTATGAAAAATATAATGTCGCTAATGAACGCAATATTACCCGATTTTTATTAGCAGACGATACTTATTCTGGATCCCTACTATCCTCTTTAACTGCTGCCAGAGAAAACATTCGTACCTCTAGGGATTTATTACCCGATGAAGCGTGGGAACAAGTGAATGAAATGTATTTATTTGCTAAAAAGAACTTAGATACTTTAGCCAATAGAAGACATCGAGTTATTTTTCTTAACGAAATATTAAAAGGTTGCCAACGTTTTACGGGACTCTTATCCGGCTACATGAGCCACAACGACCCGTATGCTTTTATTCGTTTAGGTAGAAATATTGAACGCGCTGATATGACAACGCGTATTTTAGATTTAGCATCCTTATTACTATCTGAATCTCGAAGTGATGAAGTGCGACAATATGAAACTATTTTATGGATGAACGTCTTAAAGGCTCTAAATGCTTTGTTAATGTATCGTCAACAAAAGCACAGCCGCATCAATGGCGATGATGTATTGAACTTTTTATTACAAGATTCTAATTTGCCACGCTCGGTCAGTTGTTGTATTTCTGAAATATCTGAATGTATTATTAAACTACCAAACAATGACCAACTACCTGAAAAGATAATTGAATTACAGGCTTATGTACAAACGATTAATAATGAAGAAACAACCCAAGCTCAACTAAGAGTCATTCTTGATGACTTACAGAACAAGATTGGCAGTTTACACAACGCTATTAATCACAATTGGTTTTCTATTGTGACAGGTTAGTCACTAAGATTTAAATAGTGGGGCCATTGGCCCCACCTACTTGACGTGTTTATAGTTCTAAAACCCTATAATACTTTTCGCATCACTTTATGAGTGGTTTTATCTAAATTTGGCAATGCGGCAATCGCCTCGCGTAATTTAGTTTCCCAACTGCGTCTAAGCTGCAACATATAATCGTCATCATCATCAAAGCAGTAATACTCTTCAAAACTATGCGTATCTTTACGATATATCAGCATTTCAACAGGTGAACCAACACTCGCATTACTACGAATTGTTGAATCCATTGATACTAAACAACACCTTGCTGCTTCATCAATTGGAGTATTTAACTTTAAAAAACGATCTAATATAGGTTTGCCGTATTTACTTTCACCAATTTGTAAAAAAGGCGTATTTGCAGAGGTTGTAATACTATTACCCTCCGCATAAACCATATAGGCGGCAGGCGGTTGATCCCCAATTTGCCCCGCAATAATAAAACTAGCTGTCGGATTAAATGCGGATTGGCCTTTATCACTTTTATGATGTTTTTGTTTTTCTACACTAACATGACCCAAATAATCAGCCGCTTCAAAAAGGCTTTCTACATTATTAAGATTTATTTCAGCTTCTTTAACTTTATCACGATGTAATTGCTCTAAAACTGCCTGTGTTGTCGCTAGATTACCGGCGCTAAGCAACACGATATTACGATCGGCGTGGGTATCAAAAGCGTGCATTTTGCCATGTGTACTCACATTATCAATGCCGGCATTGGTTCTTGAATCAGAAACCAAAATTAACCCCTCGTCTATAGACGCTGCAATACAATAAGTCATAGTTATTTAATCGATAAAAAATTTTTAATACGCTAATTATCCAGCAAATCAACACGAACGTCCATATTGTTTAATAAACAACCCGAACCAAATTGATGAAATATGGATACATCAGCCGCATCTCTGCCAAAGGCGACAATCACCCGCCCCCCCATAAAACTAGCTTGTGTTGGATCAAAGGCATACCATTTTCCACCAACATAAGCCTCAAACCATGCATGTAAATCCATCGGCTGTAAATTATATAAATACCCAACCACTAATCGCGTTGGGATACTAATACTTCTACATAAGGCAATAGCAACCTGCGCTAAATCTCGACAGACACCTTGGCCACGCTGATGAACTTCTATCGCTGACAAGGGATATTCACTTGAACCAGGAATGTATTCAATATTGTCACGCACCCAATCGTTAATTTTACTAACTTGGTCGTAACCGGGCATTATACCTGATGTAATCTCTCTTGCTAAATCACCAAAACGATCTGACTCACAATATCGACTTGGCAATAAAAAAGGCAACACATCATTAGGCAAATCTTGTATTTCAACAAAATGCGCTCCTGGTGCCACGCTAAGCCTATCTTCAACAATCACATCTGTTGAGGTATAAATCAAAAAGTTACCCACAGGAGCCATTAAGCGCTGCACAGAATTACCAAAACTATCGGTACTTTCTAACATAGTAATAACCGGTCTAACGACATAGACTTCTCGGTTAATCCACTGCTGTATACCTCTATACGGCCGAAGCATTAAAATCAAAACACTCGCTTCAACCACTTGAAAACTAAGACTACAACTCACTCTTAATTTCATATCAATAAAACCGCTGTGAATAATATACGATTAATTTAAACTAACACCTTAAATGCCTAAAGACTCAATTTGTTTATAGGCATGGTTTAACCAAATTTTAACGCGTTGCCTTTCTAATAAGCCCAAAGCGTCAATACTTTTATCATCTTTATTTTTTGCAGCCCAAAAACTGTAGCTATTACTATCTATTTTCGTCATTACTGCGGCATGCAGACGCTTTAATGTCATTACTTTTGCATCAAACGCCAATGCACGTTCTTTTACACCTGAAAACTCAAAAATATTGAAGTGCTCATCGCGTAATTGATTTTGCACTAAAACGTAGTTAAAACGGGTACCAAATTGCGTTAATAATTTATTAAGTAGATCTACCGAATCCTTTCCTGAATCCATAACATTCCAGTAATAAATTTTAATATCTAACTCTTCTGCTAATTCTAATACACCTGAATCATCAATCCATTTTGCAAGTGCTTGATGTGTTTGAGCGGCTAGATCAACTAAAACTCGTTGATGAGGCTGTTCTGCAGCTACTTCTATAATGGCATCCAAACTTTGATAACTATCAACTATGGTAGGCGATGCATAATCGGTATAAAACCTGAGTAAGGAGCCATGTGACTTATCTGTATCAAAACCCACAAACGGTATTTCATGATCAATCATGTATTGCGCTAATAATCTCGCGACTACTGACTTTCCAACCCCGCCTTTTTCTCCGCCTATTAAATGAATGGTAGCCATCTATTCTCCCTAAAATTAATGTTGTTTATAAATTAATGCGTATCCGTTAATCTCAAGACGTCAACAGATACTGATAAAGTATGTTGTCCTCCACCAAAGGCAATACCTTTAAGCGGTGTAACATCGGCATAATCACGCCCCCAAGCCAATGTAATATGTTGGTCATGAGGCACTTTGTTATTAGTCGGATCAAAATCCATCCAACCCAAATCTGGTATATAAACTGAAAACCAGGCATGAGATGCATCCGCTCCCACTAATCGAGCTTTGCCTGGCTCTGGCAATGTTTCCACATAGCCACTTACATAACGTGCAGCAATACCATAAGCGCGTAAGCACCCAATTGCTAAATGTGCAAAATCTTGACAGACACCGCGTCTAAAACGTAAGACATCTGATAACGGCGTTGCGATAGTGGTAAAAGTGGGATCATACGTAAAATCTTTATATATGCGCGACATTAAATCGTAAACAACTTCGACTAAAGCTCGATTAGGTTGAAAAGAAATCCGTGCATAATCGGCGAGCTCTGCACTTACGGTTACCATAGGTGAATCTAAAATGTACTGCTTCGCCTCAATTAAATCTAACGAACAAGCTAAGCCTTGAACTTGAGACTGCTGCCCAAAACTTTGGAACTGCATAGACATAGAATTGCCTTGCAAAGTTTGCTGAACCTGTTCCCAAGAAAGTTGATTGAACACACCTGAGTTATTCTGTTTTGGAAAGAGTGTTACCTCACTAATGACCGTCACCAATAATTTTGTATGTGGCTTCTGTACGGCAAAATAGGCAACTCTGTTACCAAAAAAATCAGTTCGTTCGTTATAGTCTGTAGGCATTGGCGTTATTTCAAAATAACTACTTTCTGTGCGCTGACGCCAAAAATCTCGAGGCTGCAATCTTGCTTCACTTTGGCATAAGCCTACGGATTGACTGTAATCATAAAGCGTACTGTGCGTAATACGGTATTTCAAAGTTCGTCCTCGGGCGTGCTATGCACCATTAATTGTGAGGTTTGAGAATGACTGAAATACGCTTCCGCAATCAATTCAGATAAACGCCATAATAAATCAGTTGTATTGGCCAGTAATTCTTCAAACTGCTGATACACCCCATCATCTTCATTAACTTGCGTTAACTCCAAAACATTAGATAATTTTAAATCGGTATAAGCTTTTAAAATAGCTCGTTCCTCTGCCGTTATTTGACTTTTTTTCTTACTTTTTGGTAATGCACTGATGTGAACACTTAATTGATGTAATTGAAAAGCAATAGAACGCGGATGCGCCTCATCTAATAACAGCAGTTCTAAGACCAAGGGTAATTGAATATAGGAACGATATCTACGCTGATATATTGTCAAACTATCAGTAGCCACTAACACGGATTCCAAAACTTGATTTTGTAGAACATCTTCATGTCGTAATGCTAAAGTTGAGCGTAATAAAGAAATTAACGCCAATGCTCTTTCTAATCTACGCCCACTATCCAACATTAACCACGCGGCTTCTCGAGTCATACTTTCACTCGTTAAGCCCGTAAAAGCCACAATGCCCGTCAATAAATCATCAAGATGCAATGGTAATTGCTCAATACCTAAATCAACATTACTAGTCCGTTGTTGCCAACGCCGCTGGATATTATCTACACCACGCCAGGTATCCTGAGACCAAAGATCTCTAATACTAAAAGCCGCTTGAAAAAAGGCTTGAATATTAGCCGTTAACGAGCCCCTTCTAAATCCATCTTTTACTAATGAAATAAGCTCTGTTTCAGGTGCTTTAATGAACTTCTCATCACACTTTATAAATCCTGGATAAGTCCCAGTAACTTGTGTCAAAGTTCTTAGCAAGACATGCAAACAGGCTTCATCGTGAGGCTCTTTAAACTCAAAGACCTCTCTAAACTTAATTAAAATAACTCGTAATAATCGAGTGACGGCTTCCGTTCTTTCTAGATGTCGCCCCACCCAAAAAAGATTGTCAGCCGCTCGACTTGTTAATGCATCAGTGTCGGCATCAATTAATTGATTGCGTTTAGGTTGCGTCCACAAACTGACTGGTTTATCTGGCTCTGCCGCTAAAACCCATGTATCTTTACTAATTCCACCCGCTTGGTTTGAAACTATAAAATTATCTTTTTGGCGCGCAACACGAGTCAAACCACCCGGCATAACATCGTAGCCTTCATTACCGGCAACTACAAAACTTCTTAAAACGGCATTACGTGGTTCAATTTTATGATCGATAAAAGCCGGCAATGTAGAAAAACTGACTTGTTCTTGACCTATAAAATTATGCGGTTTAGCAATAATTTGACTGCGCAAATAATCTTTTTCTTTATTATTTAATATTCCACCAAATACCGCATGATTACCAATACCTCGATTAATGGGTTTAATCACTAGACTATCGATATTCTGTAAAACAAAGTCTCTTTCACGCGCCTGACCACACCACCATGTAGCAATTGATGGGAGTTTTAAATCATCATTTAAAAAATAACGAGCTAAGCGAGGCAAGAATGCCATCAAGGCTGGATTTTCTAAAACGCTACTTCCTAAAGGATTTGCAATAGCGACATTGCCACGCCTTACTGCCTCTAATAAACCCGCAACACCTAATTTTGATTCATTTCGCAATTCTAAAGGATCACAAAACGAATCATCAACCCGTCGCAAAATAACATCTACAGGCTGAAGCCCTGCCAATGATTTAAGCCAAACCTTGCCATCTCTAACGGTTAAATCGCCGCCCTGCACCAAGGTGTAACCTAGATGAGCCGCTAAATAAGCATGCTCAAAATAGGTTTCATTCAGTGGCCCTGGGGTTAAGATAACAATACGTGGATCATCTTTTTTATGTGGCGCAATATCAACAAGTCCTTTATGTAAATACTTGAAGAAGCCTGATAATCGATGCACCTGAGTTTGACGAAAAATATCCGGCAAGACCCGAGTCATTACAGTACGATTTTCTAAAGCATACCCTGAACCTGAAGGGGCTTGCGCACGATCATCTAAAATCCACATGCGCCCATTTGGGCCTCTAGCAAGGTTAGCCGAATAAATCGTTAAATGGTGCTTTTGTTTTTGTAAAGCGCCCACACAAGGATTTAAAAAGCCCTCATGTCCAAATACCAATTCTGCAGGTAACAAACCTTTTTTTAATAAAGTTTGTTTGCCATAAATATCTTTAAGAATTAAATCAAGTAACTCCGCCCGCTCTTTTAATCCAGCCTCAATGACAACCCACTCTTCACTACTAATCAGCAAAGGTACAGGATCAAGCCGCCATGGTCTGGTTAAATTTTGTGAGTCGCCATAGACATTGTAAGTAACACCATTTTCTCGTAATAAGCGCTGAGCTTCTCTGCGTCTTAACTCCAGATTCTCAGTGCCCATTTTATCCAATGCCGCCATAAAGCGCTCCCAATAAGGTAGCGCTTTAATTTCATTGGCATACATTTCATCGTAGATACCTAATTGTGTCGCGTAATATTGTGTACCAATATCATTAGCTGAACTGTTATTGCGCACGCATTCTTCCTTATACTATTTTTTTGTATTGGCGTTACCCTTTACTCGAAATATCCTGCACTTTGACCAAGTAAATATCGTAAATCTAACGTTAATATCGAGCATACAACTCAAACAAAAACCTAATCTGTTCTTAAACTAATTTCTTCATAATGCCGCATTTTTTCACCTGTATAGATTTGACGAGGTCTATAAATAGTCACTTGTTCACCATGAATCATTTCACGCCAGTGCGCTAACCAACCAGGCATACGACCGATAGCAAATAAAACGGTAAACATGTTAGTTGGAATCCCTGCGGCACGTAAAATTAATCCCGAATAGAAATCGACATTAGGATATAACTTACGAGAAATAAAATATTCGTCGTTTAACGCGATTTCTTCAATACGGCGGGCAATATCTAATAGCGGATCATTAATACCTGATTTGTTTAATAATTTATCACAATGCTTCTTTAAAACTTGCGCGCGTGGATCAAAGTTTTTATAAACTCGATGCCCAAAGCCCATTAATCGTTTACCCGATTTTTTATCTTTCGCTTGATTAATGAACTCAGTACCATCACCACCTTCGGCGTGAATTTGCTCCAACATTTTAATAACTTCTTGGTTTGCTCCACCGTGACGAGGTCCCCAAAGCGCTGCAATACCCGCAGTAATTACCGCGTATACATTAGCCATACTCGATCCAGCAGTTCGAACAGAAGATGTACTACAGTTTTGTTCATGATCAGCATGCAGAATTAAGACCATATCAATGGCCCGAACGATATCCATATCTAATTGATAATCACGCACCGGTGATGAGAACATCATGTTCAAGAAGTTACTGGTGTATTTGTATTTAATCGATGGATAGACTAAAGGCTCACCAATAGATTTTTTATAAGAGAAAGCTGCGATGGTACGCACTTGAGAAACCAAATTAGCCACAATTTGTATTTCTGTCTGCTCATCTAAACGATCCGGCACAGGGTAAAACGTAGATAACGAAGCCACCATTGTCGTTAAAATACCCATGGGGTGCGAGCCACGAGGAAAACCATTAAAGAAATGGTGCATATCTTCATGAATAATAGATGATTCATTAAGACGCGTTGAAAACTGTAATAATTTATCCGATGTCGGTAATTCACCATAAAGCAATAAATAAGCGACTTCAACAAAACGGGAGTGCTCAGCTAACTCCTCAATGGGATAACCACGATAACGCAAAATTCCTTTTTCACCATCAATATAAGTGATAGCACTTTCACAAGCACCTGTATTCCCGTAACCATCATCTAAAGTAACGTATCCAGTTTGGCTACGTAGTTTAGTGATATCAATGGCTTTCTCACCATCAACCCCCATATAAGTGGGTAACGAATAACTTTGATCATCCAAAGTTAATATAGCTGGGTTCAATAATTTTAATTTACTACTCATTTAAATAAATCTCCTAGTAACGGGTATTACCACTATCGAATAGCTGATAGAGTCAAAGTTGGGTTAACACTAGTTTAACCCAACTCGCCAAAATCTACCGAGTGCGATGACGTAAATCTAATGTAAAAGGATAGTCCACACTCAACTCTTCAACCGGTGGGGCCATAGCGCTAGGCGCTTTTTCACTCACTTTAAAGTTTTGTAAGAACGGTTCATCTGAGGCAACATCACGTGTAGTTGCTAAAGGTGGTCTGATAATAACACCTGGTGTGTGACCATAGTCCCAGAATCGTGTCATTCTGCGAGTTTCTGCAGCATAATCATTAACAGGGAAATCATCGTAACTTCGTCCGCCCGGATGAGCAACATAATAAGTACACCCACCCACAGATCGACCATTCCAAGTATCTATCACGTCAAATACTAAAGGCGTATGTGGCGCAATAGTTGGATGTAATGCTGAAGGTGGTTGCCATGCACGATAACGTACACCGGCCACATATTCACCTTTACGGCCTGTATTACGCATTGGAACTCGACGCCCATTACATGCGATGACATAGCGACCCTCAGTAAAGCCAGTGACAGATATTTGAACACGCTCTACCGATGAATCAACATATCGAGCAGTGCCAGAACTACTCATCTCTTCACCTAAAACATGCCAAGGCTCAATAGCAAACCTCAACTCCATGTCCATACCATCAATGAGCGTATTGCCATAACGCGGGAATCTAAACTCAAAGAACGGTGCTAACCATTCAAGATCAAAGGCAAAACCAGCACGTTGCAAGTCTTTAGTCACTTGGCGCATATCTTCATGCACATAATGTGGCAACATAAAACGGTCATGTAACTCAGTACCCCATCGCACCAAGTCATGTTTGTATGGTTCACGCCAGAACCACGCAATCAATGATCTTAATAACACAACTTGTACTAAAGACATCTGTGCATGTGGAGGCATTTCAAATGAACGTAACTCCAAAATACCCAATCGGCCAGTTGAACTATCAGGCGAATATAATTTATCAATACAGAATTCTGAACGGTGTGTATTACCCGTGATATCTGTTAATAAATGGCGCAATAATCTATCAACTAGCCATGGCGCAGGCACTTCGCCTTCTGGAATTTGCTGAAAGGCAATTTCTAACTCATATAACTTCTCATCGCGCCCTTCATCAACTCTTGGAGCCTGACTGGTTGGACCAATAAACATACCAGAGAATAAATAGGACAATCCAGGATGATGTTGCCAGTAGGTAATTAAACTGCGTAACAAATCAGGGCGACGCAACATAGGACTATCAGCCGGCATTTCTGCACCCATAGTAATATGGTTACCGCCACCTGTTCCGGTATGCCTTCCATCCTGCATAAATTTTTCGGTACCTAAACGCGATAAATGCGCCTGTTCATAGATAATATTGGTTTTTTCTACTAACTCATCCCATGATTTAGAAGGATGAATATTAACTTCAATAACGCCTGGATCGGGTGTGACCATTAGACGCTCTATACGATAATCTCTAGGTGGCTCATAGCCTTCTAGAACAACAGGTATTGCTAAGCTTTCTGCTGTGGCTTCAATCGCTGCGACCAACTCTAAATAGTGCTCTAAAGTTGTTAAAGGCGGCATAAAGATATGAATACGACCATTTCTAGCCTCTACACACAATGCCGTATGAGGCACTTCTACTTCTGCAAGACTATCACCTACTTCTTGTTCGATAATTTCTGGATGCTCATTAATTTTTGCCTCCATATGACTATATCGACGCGTGACCTCTCCATAATAATCACCTAGCTCAGGTAAATCTTCAAATAAACTTTGCGGTTCTTGAGAATCACGTTTATCTGGTGCAATCCAAGGTAAACTCGCTAAGGGTAAGCGCATTCCCATTGGAGAATTACCTGGAATTAAAAACATAGCGCCTCGTCGAAAATCCCAAGGACCACTCTTCCAGGTTTGCTCATACCAGTTCCACTTGATGGGTAAGGTAAAGCCTACTGGTTGGTCTAAGCCGACTTCCAACAATTTAGTTAGAGTTTTACGATCAATTGAGTCACTTAAATCAAACTTCAAAGAGTCTACATTGTCTGGCAACGTACCTTCTTGCCATAAATGGTAAAAACGATCTTCAAACCCTGTCACTACATATTTTGATTGCACCCCCAAACGCTGACATAGCTCAAAAATAAACTTTTGAGCTTGTTTAACCGTGTGTCCATAATCTTTGTTGATGTCTGCTAATAACAGAGGATTACGCCAAACGGGTGCTTCATCTTTACGCCAAAAAATGCCATATTGCCAACGTGGCAGAGGCTCACCGGGGTACCATTTACCTTGACCATAATGGAGCATAGCGCCTTTAGCAAATACATCACGCAAGCGCATGGTCAAATGTTGTGCGCGTTCACGCTTATTTGCACCATCTGCGTGCGTATTCCACTCATCACCCTCCATATCATCAACTGATACAAAGGTTGGCTCCCCACCCATGGTCAAACGCACATCATCTTCAAGCAAGCGTTTATCAACAGCCTTACCTAAGGCATCAATGTGATACCACTGCTCATCTGTATAGGGTTTTGTAACGCGAGGATCCTCGTGTAAGCGCTCAACCGTATTACTGAATTCAAATTCAACTTCACACTTATCTGTACCGCCAGAAACAGGCGCAGCACTTGCTGGATCAGGTGTACACGCTAAAGGAATATGTCCTTCACCCGCTAATAAACCTGAGGTTGGATCTAAACCAATCCAACCGGCACCAGGGATATACACTTCGGTCCAAGCATGCAAATCCGTAAAATCTTGCTCTGGTCCAGATGGACCATCTAAGGATTTAACATCCGACGTTAATTGCACTAAATAACCAGACACAAACCGAGCAGCTAAGCCTAAGTGTCTTAGGGCTTGCACTAGTAACCATGCGGAATCTCGACAAGACCCACTACGTATTTTTAAAGTTTCTTCACTACTCTGAATACCAACTTCCATACGAATGTTGTAACTAATCGCTTCAAATACTGTACGATTAAGATCAACTAAAAAATCATTGATGTGGCGTTTGGTTTTATCAAACTCTTTAACCCATTCTAATAAAAGCGGACCTTTTTCAGTGAGCTCCAAATAAGGCTGCAACTCTTTAAGTGTTTGGTCGTCATACTTAAATGGATAATTTTCAGCGTAATCCTCTACAAAAAAATCAAAAGGATTAATAACAGTCATATCGGCAATAACTTCTACCTCAACACTCAACTTTTGACATTTATCAGGGAATACAACACGACCCAAAATATTTCCAAAAGGATCTTGTTGCCAATTAATAAAATGATTTTTTGGCTCTATACGCAAAGCGTATGCTTTTATAGGTGTTCGGCTATGAACCGCTGGTCTTAAACGAAAAACGTGAGGTGATAAAGATACAGGTCTGTCAAAGCTGTATACGGTTTTGTGACGAATGGCGACACGTATGGTCATAATCTCTTTTCCTATTGCCTATAATTTAGTTTGGCTGTATTTAACTTTTACAAAGCCTACAATCCACATGCAATAGTATTAGCATGAACTGTTCCATAATTTAACTTTCATAGAAAAAGGAACTTTTTTATCTAACTTATAACATCTTAGAAAATAATATTATGAATCGTTATCGCTTTAAAATTTACTAGGCACAGGCTCTATTTATAAATTTTATTTACTCAGAAAACCCTATGTATCGTCGATAAGGCGAACCGACTTTCCAAGTGATAGCCTCCGTGTAATAGTGCATTAAAGCTAAATATCCTAGCAAACCGACGGTAATTACTTTTCTAATTTCAATACCGAAAAAGATTTCCGTTAAACTACTTACAATAAGATCTCCATATGCCTGCAAAACAAAAGCTAACGCAAATGAAGTGACAGGCAACACTAAAAATATATTAATTTTTAATTTTCCTGCCCATCGATACAAAATATTTTGCGGTTGAATATGATGCTTATTAAAATCGTGAGTCACATAAACGACATAAGCAGTGGCATCATGCACCAATCTAGGGACTAATATAGCTAAAAAATAATATTGTTGGACATAGAAATAAAAACTAACGACCACAAGCAATACATTCGACCATAAAAAGAACTTACCAAACGTCGTTTTAACAAACTTTTGATAATAAAATGTGATTAAAACTAAACACGCACATAATAATCCTGATAATTGTTGTATATATTGAGCTTGTTCTGCCTCCAAACTGTTTTTTAAAAAAATCCCTACATAAACGCACAAACCAGCCACAACACTCAGACTAAGCAAAACATAATAGGCCATTGTTGGTAAGCGACATAAGCCTCTTACTATCCCATGCTGTTGTTTTAAGACATGATAAACTGTCCAAGCAGCTACAAAAATGTAAAAAACTTTGTATGGAATAAACAAACTACCGACACCAAACATAATGGCAAGCAGTAACGTTAAACCTATTATGTTTCGTCGATAATACTTTAGGTATTCAACACTCCCTACTAATAGAAAGGTACTTGCAATAATATGTGGTGTACCAAACAAAATTTGAAATAATAAAAAATGTGTTGGACTGGATGGCAAATTAACTTTTAGATAATTTTGCAAAAAGAAAGTATCAACAAATTGAATCAGTAAACACAAAGGAATAATGGCGTATAAACTTAATAATAACTTAAATGAAACTGTCATTTTTTTCTCAGCAGTTCCAGTTTGAATTGCAAAAACAGGTGCAGACATAAACACATCCTCTGATTTATAGTTGTTATATTCTAAAACAGAAGCTAAATTACTCAGAATTTTTTGACACATATACCCTATCACTTTTAAATCAAGCTATGACAGACTTATTCCAATTACACCCACGCTTAAACGCAGATTGCGTAAAACTAGGTCGCTTTGAGTTATGTCAACTTTTAATGATGAATGATAATCAGTTTCCTTGGTTCGTTCTTGTTCCCGAAGTTCCAGACATTAAAGAAATATATCAACTGAGCAAAACAGACCGACACCGACTTTCTGAAGAATCCAATTATTTAGCCGAAAATTTAGCCCTACTTTATAAGGCCGATAAACTAAATATTGCCGCAATAGGAAACCTGGTGCCTCAACTACATATTCATCACATTGTGCGCTATCAATCAGATAAAGCTTGGCCATCTCCTATATGGGGGAAATTTGAAGCCAATCATTACACTGAAACACAGCTAACCACTACCATTGCTGATATTAAATCTCAACTTATCTACTTGAACTCTTAATTATGGACAAAACTTTAAAAGCTGGCCTTTGGGTCTTAATCGCCATTATTGGCGCGGCTGCGGTAGGGGGTATTGCAATTAACCGCGGTGAAAATATAAATGCCCTTTGGTTTATAGTTGCGGCGCTTTGTATTTATAGTATTGCCTATCGTTTTTATGCCGCGTGGATTGCTGCTACAGTGCTAGCAGTCGATTCCACTCGAGCAACTCCAGCAGAGCGCTTAGATAATGGGCGTGATTTTATACCTACACATAAGTGGATAGTATTTGGGCATCATTTTGCTGCCATTGCTGGGCCTGGGCCATTAGTTGGCCCAACACTAGCCGCTCAATTTGGTTATTTACCAGGAACCCTATGGATTTTATTTGGCGCCGTCTTAGGTGGATGTGTTCAAGATATGGTCACCTTATTCTTATCTACCCGACGTGATGCAAAAAGCTTGGGACAGATGGCCAAAGATGAGCTAGGGCCCTTAGGCGGAACGGCTGCACTAATTGCCACTTTTTCTATCATGATTATTTTAATTGCCGTTTTAGGATTAATAGTCGTTAATGCTATGAAGCATAGTCCATGGGCAACATTTACAGTTTCTGCAACGATACCCATTGCAATGATAGTTGGGATTTACATGCGCTATTTACGTCCTGGCCAAGTTCTTGAGGCTTCTGCATTGGGGGTTACGCTATTATTAATGTCAGTAGTCGGTGGACGCTTTGTCGCTGAACACGAAACATTACGCCTATTATTCGATCATGAAGGTTTAATGCTGGCTTGGTCTATTATGGCCTATGGTCTTACTGCCGCAATTTTACCTGTTTGGTTATTGTTAGCGCCGCGAGATTATTTATCAACCTATATGAAAATAGGCACAATTACACTTTTAGCGATTGCTATTATTTTTATCCAACCCAACATAAAAATGCCGGCATTAACTCAATTTATTGATGGTTCTGGCCCTGTTTTTGGTGGAAAACTATTTCCATTTGTGTTTATCACTATCGCTTGTGGCGCTATTTCTGGATTTCACTCTTTGATCTCGTCAGGCACCACACCTAAATTACTGAGTAATGAACGCGATATTTGTATGATTGGTTATGGTGGCATGCTACTTGAATCTTTTGTCGCCATTATGGCTATGATAGCGGCTACCGTTCTAGACCCTGGCGTCTATTTTGCAATCAACAGCTCTGCGGGCGCAGTTGGCAGCATTGCCCTAGATGCTGTTACTAAAATAACCGCTTGGGGCTATCCTGTCACCGTTGAACAAATGCAAAGTTTAGCGACCAAAATGGGTGAAACTACTTTATTTGCTAGAACGGGAGGCGCGCCTTCATTAGCGGTTGGAATGGCAAGTATCTTAGGCAAAGCCTTTGGAGACCATCTGTTAGCACTCTGGTATCACTTTGCCATCATGTTTGAAGCAATCTTTATTTTAACTACTCTAGATGCCGGTACGCGTGTCGGTCGCTTTATGTTACAAGATATGCTTGGCAATATTTGGCCTAAAATGGCTGAAACCTCTTGGACTCCTTCTGTCATATTAACAAGTAGCATGGTGGTGTCGGGTTGGGGGTATTTTTTATACATTGGGGTCATCGACCCTAATGGAGGCGTGAATATTTTGTGGCCATTATTCGGCATCGCGAATCAAATGTTAGCTGCAATCGCTTTATCTATAGGAACCGGTATTTTGGTCAAATCAGGTAAATTAAAATATGCAGGAATCACCGCGCTTCCTCTAGCATGGTTAGTTACAATTACTAGCACCGCTGCTTGGCAAAAAATTACGAGTCCAGATATTCGAATCGGTTTTTTCTCTGCTGCAAACGACTTAGCCGAAAAATTAGCGTCTGGAATGCTTCCCCCAGCAAAAGCATCTATAGCGCCACAATTAATTTTTAATCTACACTTAGACGCATGGATTACCTTATTTTTTGTCAGCTTACTCTGGTTAATTATTATTGATATGTTACGTGTTTGTTGGCGATCTATAACAGGTAAGCCAGTATTACCGTTAACGGAATCGAATCATATCCCTAGTAGCTTAGTTGATGATTGGGTGAGAGACTGATGCGTCTCAATCTAAGAACCATCTGGAAAATGATACGCGAACTATCCGGGGATGATGCTTATGAAAGATATTTAAAAAACTTCCATAAACTTCATGCCCATGATGAGCAACATGCGTGTGATACCCCCTTATCAAAGGCAGAGTTTTTTAAACAATGGCAAGATGAAAAATGGCAGGGAATTAAGCGCTGCTGTTAAGTTAATTTACTCATGGACATAGATTATTTAATTGTTGGTCAAGGCTTAGCTGGAAGTTTATTAGCCTGGGAACTAATAAACCGAAACTGCAAGGTTATCATTATTGACAATGGGATGGAAAATGCTTCTAAAGTGGCGGCGGGGTTAATTAACCCCATCACCGGGCAGCGATTTGTTAAATCTACTGATGTTGATTATTTATTACCCTCCGCTAAAAAATATTACACAGAACTGGCTTCGGTTTTTAAACAGACCTTTTATATAGAAAAGCCTTTATTTAGATTGTTTAAAAATGCTAACGAAATAGAAGCCGCTCATAAACGTCTTAGCCAGCCCGATTATTTACCCTATTTAGGCAAATTAAATAGGTCTGCTGATAGCCTAAAAGACATTAGCTCTCCTTTTGGATTTATAGAACAACATCAAACAGGCTATCTTTTAACTAATCATTTATTAGCTAGTCTAAAAGAGTTTTTCATAAATAATCAATGCTATCAACAAGCAACTATTGATTATCAAGATATTCAAATCCAACCAACGCTCAAATGGAAACACATCACTCCGAAACGTATTATTTTTTGTGAAGGTTACCATGTGGGCTCAAATCCTTGGTTTAATTGGTTACCTTTTCAACTGGCTAAAGGCGAAATACTAACCGTTCATCATTCTTCATTACGGCTAAAAAACATACTTAACTTTGGCAACTGGGTCATTCCATTAGATGCACAACTATTTCGTGTCGGTGCAACTTTTGATAGGGAAAACTTAAACGGCCAGCCTACCGACTTAGGAAAAAACAGCTTAATAAAATCATTAGAGTCTATTTATCATCCCTTAACTGAAGGTAGTATAGTAAAACATCAAGCAAATATTCGACCATGTACGCTAGACAAACATCCCTTTATTGGTCACCATCCGATATTTACTCAGCTCTCTATTTTTAATGGCTTTGGTGCTAAAGGTAGTTTACAAATACCCTGGTATAGCCAAAAATTTGCAGATACTTTGTTGACAGAAGCATGCCTACCATCACCTATTAATCGTCATTATGCAACGCATTTCACTCATTAATATTGCGCAAGATGCGCTAAAAGAACATATAAAACTAAATGATATTGTTATTGATGCCACTATCGGCAATGGACACGATACTGTATTTCTTGCAGAGCAAGTTGGAGCAGCAGGCTGTGTTTTTGGTTTTGATATACAACAAGACGCTATTGAATCAACTTTAGAAAAATTTGATTCAACGACAAAAAACAACGCCATAACACTGTTTCAGGCTAGTCATGCTGAAATGCTTGAAAAAATTCCGCCCCTGCATCATGGCAAAATTAAAGCAATCATGTTTAATTTAGGTTATCTACCGGGTGGCGATAAATCTATTATTACGTGTACAGCATCAACTTTAAAAGCTTTAAGCTGCGCTTGTTTAATATTATCAGTTGGTGGCATCATGACAGTTATGGCTTATCCTGGACATACGGGTGGAGATGATGAAACTGATCAAATAAAATCATGGTGCGCACAACTAGACAGGAGTTTCTTAAGCGTTGAGATTATTTCAAGCGCATCCGATAAAAGCACTGCCCCAATACTTTTTATCATTAAAAAACACAGTAAATTTAACTAAGTCGACGACAATCTGCTATTATTTTCGGGTTTTATTTTTAAATATTTTAGGAAATCCATGTCAGAATTTAATAATGTTTCAATCGTCAAAAAAGCTAACGTGTACTTCGGAGGCAATGTTTCTAGTCGCACCATCCAATTTGCTGATGGTTCTATCAAAACATTAGGCTTTATGTTGCCAGGTGAATATCTCTTTAATACTGCAGATAAAGAATTAATGGAGATTATTGACGGTGATCTTGACGTTTTATTACCAGGCAATACCGAATGGCTTAAAATAGTTGGCGGAGAATCATTTAATGTACCGGCTAATAGCGCATTTACTGTAAAAATTAATACAGCTACCGATTATTGCTGTTCTTTTATTAAATAATTTAATTTAACAGCCTTTAGCAAGCAACTGTTAACTGGCTGAAGTGAGTTATCTTAAATTAAGAGAAATTTTCACTTAATACTTTAACTCTTATAATTTAGTACCATCGTTACAAAAATCATTAAACAAAAAAACCGGCTTCCACGTTAATAAAAGCCGGTCTTTTTTTATAAATGCTAACTCACTATTTCTTAATAATACTAATACCTTTTAGTAAGTTAAGTGCCTCATGTAGAGAATAATCTTCTATATCAAGTTTCTCTTTGTCTTTTTCCTTGTCTTTATCATTTTCCTTATCAGTAGCAGCCTCTTTCTTTGCCTTACTTGCCACTGCGTTTGCATTTTGCAAATGACCCGATAAATCGGCTTCTTTTATGGCTAACGACTCACCCTTATCAAGATTTTCTAATTTAACACGAGCTAAGGCTATATCAGGCTCTATACCCTCAGCCTGAATGGATCTTCCAGAAGGCGTAAAGTAACGTGCTGTTGTTAATTTAACAGCTGCGCCATTACTGGTCGGTAAGATAGTCTGTACCGAACCTTTACCAAAAGACTTCTCACCCATAATGACTGCTCGTTTTTGATCTTGAAGAGCACCGGCAACAATTTCTGAAGCTGATGCAGAGCCCCCATTAATTAGAACGACCATTGGGGCTTCGTCTATAAGATCGTCAGCAGAGGCATTAAAACGCATTTCTGAGTTTTCAATTCGACCTTCTGTGTAAACGATTAAGCCACTTTTCAAAAACGCATCACTCACTTCTACCGCGGCATTTAATACACCACCGGGATTATTTCTTAAATCTAAAACCAACCCTCTTAATGGCGCACCATTCTCTTTCTTTAAGTTTGCTAATGATTCTCTTAAGCCCTCTCCAGTTGCTGACTGAAAACTACTAATACGCACATAGCCATAACCCTTCTCTAATAATCTACTTTTAACACTCTTCACTTTGATAATGTCGCGAGCTAAAGTTAGCTTTAATGGTGCCTCCAAGCCTTCTCTAACAATAGTCAACACAATTTTACTGTTGGGTTCGCCTCGCATTAATTTAACAGCATCGGTTAAAGACATACCTTTAACGGGCTTATCATCCAACTTTATAATTAGGTCACCCGTCTTAATACCTGCTTTTTGCGCTGGGGTATCATCTATAGGTGAAACAACCTTTATAAACCCATTCTCCATTGTAACTTCAATACCTAAGCCACCAAATTGGCCAGTAGTCCCTTCTTTCAACTCCTGATATTCTTCAGCAACTAGATATGCAGAATGTGGATCAAGACCGCTCAACATTCCTCTTATCGCATCTTCTAATAATTTCTTATCAGAGACTGGTTCAACGTAATCTCGTTTTATTCTGCCAAAAATCTCGGTAAATGTTCTTAAGTCTTCATAAGGTAATGCATCTGCCTCTGTTGGAACCGTTCCATTACCTTTGTCGGCAAAGACAGTCCCACAAACACCAATAAAAACCCCTAACATAACCCCTAAGGATAAAATAAAAATCGCTTTCTTTTTTAGCATGTAATTAAAACTCCATATACCAGATTTATTGCCCATAATATCATTTTTAACACTAATAATTTCAGCCAACTACCTACGGCACCATTCAAGCGGATCAATCGGTACACCTTTATGACGGATACCAAAGTACAACCCAGATTTACTTTGCCCACCACTTTGACCAACAGCAGCAATCACATCACCACCCTCTACAAATTCACCCCGTTGCTTATTGAGATTCTGATTAAAACCATAGAGACTTAAATATCCTTGACCATGATCAATTATCATCATAAAGCCATAACCTCGAAACCATTCTGCAAATACAACCTTACCACGAGCAACAGCTTTAACTTCTAAACCTTCATTTGCGTCAATTAACACACCATCCCATGTTACTTCTGTTCTCGCACTTCCAAACTTATGTATTAAATGCCCAGAAACGGGCCACAGCAACTTTCCTTTTAAACTCATAAAATCAGATGTGCGAACTAAATCCCCCTGACTAGATACAGATAAGCCACTAACAGGATCAGGATGATCCGATAAATCAACATCATCAACAATAGGCAATGACGCCATTAGTTGCTTCAGACTGCTTTCACTTTCCTCTAATTGAACCAGTTGCTGTTCATGTGAAGAAAATTTATTACCTAATTTTGCAAGTAATTCGCTACGTTGCTTTTTAGCATCCGATAAAAGTGCTTGCTCTAACTTCTTTCTTTCCAAGTCAGCTTCTAATGCAGTCGATTCAGATTCTTTTAATTTATCAAGTTCCTCAAGGTGATCTACTGCAGCTTGTATATCATTTAATTGATTAAGACGCTCTTTGTTTAAATAATTAAAATAAACCATCACCCTACTCGAAACAGTATGATTGCGCTGATTTAAAATTAACTTTAATTTTTCTTTTTGCCCTAAAACATAAGCTAACCTAACTTGATCAGCCACCTCTTTACTTAACTTATCTATCCCTTCTTGATAACCGTCCATTTCTGCACGTATAGATTCTAAATTATTACGTTTCTTTACGATTTTAGCTTGAATCTTATTCAATAAAGTTGCTGTTTCCCCATATCGTCTATCAATATCAGATAACAGATTTTGCATACTGTCCCTTGTCGCCGAAAGGCGCTGGGACAGTACCTCGTCATTATTAACCGAAACTATCTCTTCGGCATAAGTACATAAATCAAACTGACTTAGCAAAAAAAGCAGGATGAGTGTTCTTTTCATCCACTAATTAATCATTAATAACAAGTGATCTGCCAGACATTTCTTTAGGTTGTTCAACACCCAAAATAGCCAGCATGGTCGGTGCTAAATCAGATAATCCACCTCCAGAAGCAAGTGCTTTATTACCACCTACATAGACTAAGGGCACTTTATTAGTTGTATGTGCCGTGTGTGCTTGGCCAGACTCTGGATCAACCATCTGTTCAATATTGCCATGATCAGCCGTTAAAAGTAGTTGTCCGTTAACAGATTTTAGTGCTTCAAGTATACGTTGTAATGCATTATCAACAGCTTCAACAGCTAAAACTGCCGCAGGAATAACACCCGTATGTCCCACCATATCGCAATTAGCATAATTACAGATAATAACGTCGTATTTACCACCTGTAATAGCTTCTACTAAATGATCCGTAACCTCAACCGAATTCATTTCTGGCTGTAAATCATAGGTTCTAACTTTTGGTGATGGAACTAAAATTCTATCTTCACCAGGGAAAGGCGTATCAATGCCTCCATTTAAAAAGAAAGTAACATGCGCATATTTCTCTGTCTCAGCCAATCTAAGCTGCTTCATACCCAAAATAGATAAATACTCTCCCAATCCGTTCTTGATATCTACTGAAGGAAAAGCAATATCGTAACCAAAGTCTTGATGGTATTCTGTCAATGTACAAAAATAACCTGCATGAGGTGCATACCCTCTTTCAAAACCTTCAAATGAAGGTAAAGTTAAAGCTTGGGAAATCTCACGCGCGCGGTCAGCTCTAAAATTCATAAAAACAACAGAGTCCTCTGGGTCAAGCGCAACTCTCTCTCCATTGACACCTAAAATTGCCGTAGGAAGTACAAACTCATCTGTTTCCCCTCTTTCATAAGAAGCCTCCAAACCAGCCAAAGCCGAACTAGCAGAATTGCTTGACTCCCCTTTAGCAATCAGGTCATAAGCTAATTTAACTCGATCCCAACGATTATCTCTATCCATTGCGTAAAAACGCCCTGTTATAGAAACAATACGCCCAACACCTAATTCAACAAATTTTTCTTCTAAGAAATCAATAGAAGATTTAGCACTTTTTGGTGGAACATCACGACCGTCTAAAAATGCATGTAAATAAATTTTCTTTAAACCTTTTTTGGCTGCAAGCTCAACCATTGCTGCAATTTGAAGTTCATGACTATGCACCCCCCCAGCCGATAAAAGCCCCATAATATGCAAGGCTTTATCATTTTGTTTTGCTAACTCTACTGCTTTATTTAAAACCGGATTAATATAAAAACTTCCATCCTCAATAGCATCATTAACCTTTGAAAAATCTTGAGGAACATAACGACCAGTCCCGATATGGATGTGACCTACTTCCGAATTACCCATTTGATCAGCTGGCAAGCCTACAGATTTACCCGAACAATCAAGTAGGGTCATAGGATAATCTTTTTGTAATTGATCCCAACAAGGCGTATTAGCCATTGCAATAGCGTTATTTTCTGTTTCTAAAGTATAACCAAAGCCATCTAATATCAATAAAACAAGGGGTTTAGGGCGATTCGACATTTTATATTCATCTCCAAATACTAAAAAAAATTATTCTGCCAGAAAGAAATAACACTAAACGAATTAGAGTTACATTAAGCATTACCCAAAATGACTAAAAATAAGGTATCATTCCAAAAATAATTGACTAATACAATCTAAGCATTACATAGGCGTTATATTAATACACGTTTATAGCTATTGGGTATAAATAATTAATCAATAGCAACTTTATTAGATGATAAGAATTAAACTAAAGTTATATTCATAAAGCTTAATAAATCAATTCAATATTCACTTAAATAATTAGAAAAACCATGGATCGTTACATAGAATTTATTTTAAATCACTACATCTTATCTCTAGCTCTTGCAGTCGTTACGTATTTATTGATACAGGAACTTATTGATACTGCTTTTAAAAAATACAATCACATTTCACCATTATTAGCTGTTGCAAAAATGAACGATACGGAGACACTTGTTGTTGATGTTCGTGAACCACATGAATTTGTTGAAAGTCATATCGAGCAAGCTATAAGCATTCCACTAGGTAAGTTATCAGATGATTTATCTAAAATAATTAATCATAAAAACAAACCTGTTTTGTTAACATGCCAATCTGGCACTAGAGCCGCATCCGCAGGAAAAATTCTTACAAAAGCTGGTTTTGATCAAGTTTACGTCATAACTGGAGGCATGCAAGCATGGGAAGCCGATTATAAGTTACCGGTAAAAATATCAAATAAGAAAAAAACTAAAGTTAGTTCATCAATTTAATCTAAATTTCCTTTTAATAACACAAATCAATATCACTATGGCTGAAGAGCAAACAACAATTGAAAAACAATTTTCTATTCAAAAAATCTATACAAAAGATATGTCTTTTGAAACGCCTAACTCTCCAAAGATTTTTACTGAGAAATGGGAACCTACTGTAGATTTTAATCTTGCTTCTAACGTACAGCCACTTGAAAATGGTCTTTATGAAGTTGCTTTAACTGTAACTATTACTGTAAAAAGCGAAGATAAAACAGCATACCTTGTTGAAGTTAATCAAGCAGGTATTTTTACATTAGTTGGATTTTCTGATGAAGAACTTGGACCTATGGTTGGAAGTTTCTGTCCAAACATCTTATTCCCTTACGCCAGAGAAGCTGTATCAGACTTGGTTGCTAAAGGTGGATTTCCACAACTATTGCTAGCGCCAGTAAATTTTGACGCGCTGTATGCTCAACATATCCAAGCTCAACAGCAAGCTCCAGCTTCTGAAACTATTAACTAATAGTAGGGATGGAAAAAAAAATTGCCATACTTGGCACAGGTTCTTGGGGTACTGCACTTGCATTATTGGCAGCCAGAAATGGTTGCCAAACCCTTTTATGGGGACATAACGCAACACATGTAGAGACACTATCAATCGATCGCGAAAATAAAAAATACCTACCTGGTTACACTTTTCCTAACAACTTAACTCTCACGTCAGATTTAAATGATCTGTCTAATTTCAGCGACGTTATTCTAGTTTGCGTTCCAAGTCATGCTTTCAAAAATACACTGCTGACAATTAAACCTTATCTATCAAATAATATAAAAATAGCTTGGGCTACTAAGGGATTTAACGCCGACGATGGCAGTTTACTTCATGATATCGTAGCAAAAATTTATTCACCAAATACTCCTGCAGCTATCCTATCAGGTCCAACTTTTGCAAATGAAGTTGCTGCAAAATTACCTACCGCCATTACTATTGCATCGAACCAACAAGAATTTGCAAAAAAATTAAGCAACATATTACATGGTGAACTTTTTAGAACCTATACGAGCTCAGATGTAATTGGAGTAGAAGTTGGTGGTGCCATAAAAAATGTTTTAGCAATTGCAGCTGGTATTGCTGATGGATTAGGGTTTGGTGCCAATACAAGAGCCGCTTTAATTACCAGAGGACTTAATGAGATTATTAAATTAGGCATTGTGCTTGGTGGTAAGCAAGAAACATTTATGGGCTTAGCAGGTTTAGGTGACCTAATTTTAACCTGTACTGATAATCAATCTAGAAACAGACGATTTGGATTAGCTTTAGGCTTAGGTAAAGATATTTTAAAAGCTAAAAAAGAAATTGGGCAAGAGATAGAAGGTATCTCTGCTGCTAAAGAAACTTACTTACTAGCAAAGAAATATAATGTAGATATGCCAATCACTGAACAAACTTATAAAGTACTCTACGAAAATCTGTCACCTTTAGTCGCAGTTCAAAACCTATTAGGTCGCGAACAAAAAGCAGAATCCTGAAAACCTCTAAGAATTACTTATTCACCATGTTCATATTTACGCCTTATAGCGTCTTCTCTTGCGTCATTAATTTCACGCATAACACTATGAACATCTGCTTGTTTTGTACTGCTTTTAAATTTACCCGTTAACGCCGAATCTGTTGTTAAATTTCCTGTTTCATATAACCGCCAAATCTCTTTACCGTAATATGTTTCAATTAATTCAGGTGCAAATCGGCCAAAATAAATTGCCATATTATTAACATCTCGCTCAAACATGACTGCTGCGTTATTATTTGCTGCAGCATCAACTGCTTGTGGTAAATCAATGATGACAGGTCCATTTTTATCAACTAATACATTAAACTCAGACAAATCACCATGCACAAGCCCTACACAAAGCATACGAACAATTTCTTTTATGATTAATCCATGAAACTCCAATGCTTCTGATGGAGTTAACACCAAATCATTAAGACGTGGCGCCGCAGACCCTTCCGCATCAATGACTAACTCCATTAAAAGTACACCCTCAACAAAATTATAAGGCTTGGGAACTCTAACTCCCGCAGCGGCTAGGCGAAATAAAGCATCAACTTCTGCATTTTGCCAAACCTCTTCTTGTTGTTGACGACCATAACGAGAATTTTTTTGCATGGCTCTCGCTTGTCTAGTATTTCTAACTTTTCTGCCTTCTTGATAAAGAGCTTGTTTGTGAAAACCGCGTTTATTAGCTTCTTTATAAACTTTAGCGCAGCGAACTTCGCCTTCAGATAACACTACGTAAACGGCAGCTTCTTTACCACTTTTTAAAGGACGTAGAACTTCATCAATAAGCCCGTCACGAACAAGAGGTTCTAAACTAGCAGGGGTCTTCATTGGTAACCTCTTTAAAAATTGATGCCATAAATAAAAATATTATGATAATTGGAAATTACATTTACGATTAATTGTTTGCTATATGGGATAAATAATTTATCACACCTCGCGCTGCAGCGCGTCCAGTTGCAAAACAAGCCGTTAATAAATATCCACCAGTCGGCGCTTCCCAATTCAACATTTCACCGGCGCAAAATACTCCAGGTAAAACCTTGATCATTAATTGCTCATCTAAAGCCCCAAAGTCTACACCTCCTGCACTACTAATAGCTTCATCAAGAGGTCTAGGTGCAACTAATACAATCGGCATTGCTTTTAGAAGAGCACATGAACTACTGGAGAGAGTAAAGTTTGATGGCAATAATTCTCGAATTAAAGCAATTTTAACGGCATCAAAACCAAGTAGCTTACGTAAATAATTCGACAAAGAAAGTTTACCCTGAGACTTAGATAACTTTTTAACTAACTCAAATTGAGATATATGTGGTAATAAATCCAAATAAATAGTGGCATATCCACCACAAGCGATATCATCTCTTAATAATGCAGAAGCTGCGTAAATTAAACCGCCTTCAATGCCGTTTTCACTAATAATTAATTCACCTTGTCGTATGAAACTAACTCCATAACGACTAACAAATGATAATGAAATCGACTTTAGAGGTACGCCAGCAAACTTTTCACGGAAAAACGCACTCCATTTAACTTCAAAACCACAATTAGCAGGTTTCAACGGTAAAACTGAAACCCCATAACTAGAAATAAGAGAAGTCCATTCTCCAGTCGATCCAAGTTTGGACCAACTTCCACCTCCTAACGCTAAAATCACCGCATCAAACTCTCTAATTACTGTACCTTCAGAAGTTAAAAATACAAGTTGTTTTGAATTCGGTACTTTTAAACCTTGCCATTTATGACGCATATAAAAATTCACACCATCCTGACGTAGACGATGTAGCCATAACCTTAGCAATGGTGCTGCCTTCATATCTACCGGAAATACACGTCCAGAAGTACCAATAAAAGTTTGGACTCCCAAGGTAGTTAGCCAATCCCTTAAATCGTCTGGAGTAAAGTCATGTAAAAATAACTCCAATTCACTTTTACTACTATATCGAGAAATAAATTTATCAAAACCTTCAGAGTGAGTAATATTCATTCCACCCTTTCCAGCCATCAAAAACTTCCTACCCACTGATGGCATTGCATCAAATAATTCAACATTGATATTGGCGCTGCTTAACACTTCTGCAGCCATTAGCCCCGCAGGCCCCCCACCGATAACTGCAACTTTTATATGTCGTGATAATCCAACTGAATTTTGAATACTAATGTCATACTCCATACAATTTACAATATATCAAGTGGTAATAAACCTGGTTATTATACAATACAGAACTATAACTCAATCAATGGTATAGATAATGCTCGAATATAAAACTAATAATTTTTTCGATTTCCTACCACATGAAGTGCCAGAAGAAATATTTGAATGCCTTATAGAATCAAAATCTATAAAAATAGAAAAAATTATTTCTAAAGGTCAAATCACAGCAGATAACGCATATTACAATCAAGACCAGAATGAATGGATAATATTACTTCAGGGAGAAGCAATTATCTCTTTTAAAGATCCATTTAAAGAAATTTCGATGAATGTAGGTGACTATTTATTAATACCAGCCCATCAACTACATAGAGTTGAATGGACTCCTACTGATAAGATAACTTTATGGCTGGCAATACATTTTTGAACACCAAGACAATACTAAACCCTTTATTTAAGTTATTTGAGTTACCCATTTTTGATAATTAGACGAATCTATAGGTAAATACGTTTTTAAACTACTACAAAGTGTAGCCTCAAGAATCCTACAAAATCCAATCTGCAACATATTACATTTCAGTTTAGATAACCGATTTCGGAATTCTAAAACAGAATAAAAACCTCAGGCAAAAAAAAACCCCGATGAAAGATCGGGGTTTGATATTAAGAGCTTGGCAATTCCCTACTTTCGCATGGCAAACTGCCACACTATCATCGGCGCTAAATGGTTTCACTTCCGAGTTCGGGATGGGATCGGGTGGTT
>JAPLRS010000018.1 GCA_026399015.1 Methylococcales bacterium
GCTTGAATAGTTTCATCAAATAACGCGGCAATTTTGCGTAATGATTCAGCAATTTTGGTTGGGCCAAAGAAGTTATATTCAATCCAGGGGATTTTGTACTTTTCTTCCATGTGACGTGCAATGTAGTTCATTGAACGATAGCAATGGATTAAGTTAAGTTTAACTTTTGGCGTTTTTTCCATTTCGGCAATAGTACCGTCACCAGACCATTGAGCGACAACGCGTAAGCCCATTTCTTCTAACAACGTACGTGAGGCCCAAGCATCACCACCAATGTTATAGTCACCAATGACAGCAACGTCATAAGGTGTAGTAGGGAAACTTTCATCGCCATCACGGTTTTCTAAAACCCAGTCACGGATGGCGTCATTAGCAATATGGTGTCCTAATGATTGAGACACACCACGGAAGCCTTCACAACGCACAGGCACGACAGGTTTACCGATTTCTTTGTTAGCTTTTTTAGCAACTGCTTCGATATCGTCACCAATTAAACCAATCGGACATTCGGATTGAATACTGATGCCTTTGTTTAATGGGAATAATTCTTCAATTTCGTTCATGATTTTGGCAAGCTTCTTATCGCCACCAAATACGATGTCTTTTTCTTGGAAGTCAGACGTAAAGTTCATAGTACCGAAGGTGTTAATACCTGTAGTTCCTACGTAATAATTACGACGACCCGCACGAGAATACTGTCCACAGCCAACTGGGCCATGAGAAATATGGATCATATCTTTGATAGGACCCCATACCACCCCTTTAGAACCCGCATAAGCACAACCACGAATGGTCATTACACCCGGTAGTGATTTACGGTTAGAGGTAATGCATTTATTTGATTTTTCTAACGATTGATCATTTACAGCCAAATGTTTGGCACGATCTTTTTTAGCTTGTTCAGGATAGATTTCGAGTACTTCCTGAATGAGCGCTTCAGTTTCTTCTTTAGTTAGAGCAGCCATGATATTCTCCTATTTTGTCGTGGGTAATCTCCCAACAGACAGGTTTTAGGACGGGAATCTGTAGAGATAAACGGCTTTTATCTCTACAGAGTTTACTTATTAAGCTAGAGCTTCTTCTGCCGCTGTTTTACCAACGATAGACTCATCAACGTCATCGATAATACCGAATTCCATCATTAACTCTTCCAACTCATCCATAGTGATAGGTGTTGGGATAACAAAGTTTTTGTTGTCACGGATTTTGATCGCTAATTGACGATATTCTTCAGCTTGTTTAGCAGTTGGTTCGTATTCGATTACTGTCATACGACGAATTTCAGCACGTTGTACTACGTTGTCACGTGGTACGAAGTGAATCATAGTAGTACCGATTTTTGCTGCTAAAGCTGAGATCAATTCATCTTCACGTGCAGTTTCACGTGAGTTACAAATTAAACCAGCTAAACGCACGCTACCTGAGTTAGCGTATTTCACGATACCTTTAGCAATGTTGTTCGCTGCATACATCGCCATCATTTCACCAGAACATACGATGTAAATTTCTTGGGCTTTGTTTTCACGAATTGGCATCGCGAAACCACCACATACAACGTCTCCAAGTACGTCATAGAATACGAAGTCAAGTTCGTCGTCATATGCGCCTTCTTCTTCTAAGAAGTTAATCGCAGTAATAACACCACGACCCGCACAACCTACACCTGGCTCTGGACCACCTGATTCAACACATTTAATGCCACGGTAACCCGCTTTTAAAACATCTTCGAGTTCTAAATCTTCAACACTACCTGCTTCAGCAGCTAAACTCATAATTGTAGTTTGTGCTTTGGCGTGTAAGATTAAGCGAGTAGAGTCCGCTTTAGGATCACACCCTACAATCATTACGCTGTTGCCTAATTCTGCAAGCGCAGATACTAAGTTTTGAGTCGTAGTTGATTTACCGATACCACCTTTACCATATATTGCACATTGACGTAATGCCATGATTTTCTCCTCGTTATGAGACGTTGTTGTTGATGACATTTTGTATTAAGCAATGGCTGTGCCAAAGTGCATTTTTTATATTAAATGTATGATTTATATTGATTTTATAATTGGTAGTCATTCTTTTATTTGGTTGACTTTCATACATTTTGTAATGTTTTTATGTAAGCTTGCTAACAGTAGGGTTTTTGATGGGTTTGTTATATACACAACAAAATCTAATAGGAGATTTTGATTAAAGTGATTTAGTAAGTTTCTGTTTTTCTGGCACTTATTAGGTTTATTTTAGTGGGAGGATAAAGCTGGTTTAAATTTTGCTACTGCAATAATAAAATTCTTAATCAAGGAGTAGCATTATGTCATCAGCAGTTTTAAATGAAATTTTTGAGGGTCTATATAATAAAAGTGTGGTCCCTTATTTGGGCTCGGGTGTTTTGTTTGATGTGACAAATAAAGTAACCGGGGTAGCCATGCCAGCCGACAGTAATAGTTTGATACTAGCTATGAACAACGGTAATCCAATGGCGCCCAAATTGATGTATGAGTTTCCTAGAGCGGCGATGAATCAGGAGTTAAAAAAGGGTCGAAACTTTGTAAATCAATTTTTAACTAAACTTTATGGTGATACAGAATGGTCACGCGCTGCTTTACATGAGTGGCTTGCTGAATGGAAGCCTTCTTATATAGTAGATATAAATAGAGATACCCAATTACAAAGTACCTATGCTGATGAGGATCATACTTTAATAGTTGGGGTGGCTCGTATAAGTGCTACTCAATTTAGATATAAGTTATACCAATATGATGGCAGCGCCTATTTTGAAATAACGCAAGAACAGGTCGATCCTAGGTTACCTATATTATTTAAACCGATGGGTACGCCAATACCTGAAGCAAATTATATTGCCTCTGATGCAGATTATGTTGATTACATAACAGAGTTGATGGGGGGCTTTGCAATCCCTGATTTTTTAAAAGAATATCGTAAAGACAAGCAATATCTTTTAATTGGTGTGCCACTTAATCGTGATTCTGAACGCATGGTAATGAGCGATATTTTATATGGCTCTGCTGAAAAGAAAGGTTGGGTGTTAAATAAAAATCCGACCGATAAAGAAATTAGATATTGTAAAAAAATCGGTCTTGAAATTTTAGACCTTGATGTAGCAGAGTTTTTAGAGGCCGTAAAATGAGTCGTCAGTGTTTGCGTCAAATAACTGTGACTATTGTACGTGGTGTTAAGCGTTATAAGCGTACTTGGTGTACTAAAGGTTCTCGTCATTAGGTTGAGCAATTATCGCGCATAAAAACTTATTTTTATGCGCGTTAGTTTTTTTGTCATTTTAAATATCACAATTGTAAACAATGACACAGATGCCCGATTTTGTTTTGTCGTGTTTGCAACATTTGTGTATCAACTCTTTATTTTAAAGCCTCAGTTTTAGGTTTCGCCTTTTTACCGTTTCAGACAGTTCAATTATAAAACCGCTTAATTTCAATCACTAAGCGTCTTGGATGAAAGTGTGTGAATTTAATTGTTGCGACTTCACACCAATATTAAATATTGGCAAGTGTTTTGCTAATCCATATAAAAAAAAGGGTAATAACACTTTTTTTACAATGAAGTATCCGTATGTAGTGTGGATGCCGCATTCAACTTTAATCTGATTGGGAGATATCATTTATGTTATTAGAAACATATGAAAGCAAAGGTTTACTAACTGTAACGTTGGTAAAAGGTCAAACCAGTGATGCAGGTGTTTACGCTTACCGAGGTGACTTGGTTTTAAAAGAAGGCGCTTTACGTGAAGGTTCTGATCATGATCGTAAACCACCTGAAGCATTATTTATTCATTCTGCTTTAATTATTGAAAACGACACCATTAAATTTATCAATGGTTTGTTACCTACCTTAGATTTATTACCCGTTTTTGTTGAAAAATACAAAACTGATATAGCACCAGATGCAACCGCTTTAATCTATGTGGAAAATATTTCTAAAGCCTTAGTGGTTGAATTGGAAGGAATTAAATACGGCTTATTACCTTACAAACAAGGCTTGGTTTGGAATGAAATTCTTGAAGAACTTTATATTGAGAAGAGTGAGTTAAAAGGTCAGTCTGCAGAAGATAAAGTGGCTATAGCTTATGCGGCGGCTAAATCTTACAAGATTAAAGCAGAGGAAGTTTCATATGCTGATGCCGAAGCCTTTACCTTTGTGGTTGTTAAAGAAGCAGCTGTGGGTGCAATTTAGTTCGAGTAGTCTGCATTAACCTTTTAATCGTAATTATGAATGGTAATACTGATAGAGGCTTATTCTTATCAGTATTACTGCATAGTTACCCTATATTACTGATTACTTAGGTGATTTAATGAAACTTCAGATTGAGCGGCAGTATGTTGAAGCCTTGGTTACCGAGTTTCCAGAGCTACAGACCCTAAAAGATCAGTTACGTTTTGGTAATAAAGCTGAAATAGCTTTTAAAAAACTAAATTCTCAAGAGCTTAGTTTTTTAAAGGACTTATATGTGATGGCGGGTCCTAATATGCAAGGGCAGGCCGCGCAAATAACTACTTTGCAACAGGCTATGAATGAAGATACCTTGCGCTTTAGCGAAGATGATCTTGAGCAATTATTACCGGCCTGTGCCAAATACTTTATTAATAACGCCATTCGTGGCTGGTTATTTCAGGTTCTTATTCCTGGGAAGCCGATGGCTTATTTGCTCACGCGTTTGGATTATACCCCCTCAGGTGAAGAAGAAACTGGGCGTATCACCTTAGAAATTAAAGCGAATTCAAAAGGTAAGATTGCTGTTTCTACTATTACTATTAGAGCCAGAGATATCGCCAATAAAACCTTAACTGAAATTTTTGCTGCAAAAGGTTATCTTAAAGAAACTCCCGAACTAATAGCGGCTTATGACGCTAGTTCTGATAAGTATTTTGACTGGTGTGGTCAATCAGGTGCGCAGTTTTCAGGTAAGGGTGTCGGTTTTTTTGCTGAAGACCCAACCGCCACACACCGTAATACAGATTGGGCGCGTAAAGATGTCGTGGTGTTATCTTCTCAGGGCGGCACTGCTAGATTAGTGTGTGATGAAAGCATCTTAAGCGAGCGCAGTTTGTCTGTCGATGTGACAGGAGATATTTTAGCTAAGTATCTGCGCAAGGCTGCTAAAAGTCATCGATATAACACGGCTGTAGAGCATGAAATTGAAGCGACTCATACAGATATACCAAAAGGTTTATTTACTGAGTTACCTGTGCATGGTTATCTTTTGATGTTTCATTTAGAGTTACATCATCATTTATGGGTGCATGTAAATGATATTGAACCTTATCGATATCAACCCGAGCTAAAAGAAAAGTTAATTCTACGAGAAGAACAAATCGATTTGATCGATATCCTTACCGCCGAAATGGACGTGTTGATGGATGATATCGTGGAAGGAAAGTCTGGAGGTACAACCGTACTTTGTGCGGGACTTGCAGGCGTTGGTAAAACTTTAACCGCTGAAGTTTACTCAGAAATAATCCAACGCCCATTGTATCGGGTGCATTCAGGACAATTAGGTCTGAGTGTTAATGAAATGGAAAAAGCTTTAAAAGATGTTTTAACCCGTGCGCAACGTTGGGGTGCTGTCATGTTAATTGATGAGGCTGATGTGTATATTCAGCGTCGTGATAATAATATTGCTATGAATGCTGTCGTTGGGGTGTTCTTAAGGGTTTTAGAATATTTTAATGGCTTGTTATTTTTAACAACCAATCGCGTTGACGATATTGATGAAGCGATTGTGTCGCGCTGTATTGCGTTAATTAAATACTATCCACCCGATGCAGTTGCTAGAAAGCAAATCTGGCAAGTGATGTTAGAACAATTTGATTTAGGAGTTGAAACTAACTTAGTTGCACAATTAGTGGAGGTATTTCCATCGGCAACGGGTAGGGATATTAAAGGCTTAGCAAAATTAGTCGCAAAATATTGTCAGCATAAACAGGTAGAACCTAGTTTAGCCGTATTTAAGCGCTGTGCGATATTTAGAGGGATGGATTAATAGATTTACAATTTTATGTGTGTGTGCTCGTCTGGGTTGTTACCTATTGCGTCCTATCTACTCGGCTAGGGCGCTTTTTTTTGCCTAATGTTGGCAAATGATTTGCTTACTAGTTATTGGTGGTCGTTTTAGGGCATTTATAGCCGATTATTACGACGAAATAGTAACAATATGGCATTTATTGTTAGGTTTGTAACAATTTTGAGGGGTGACTAGTTTGTCATTTAAATTACTATGAAATACAAAACAATATCAGTTGAAGATTCTGAGGCATTAATTCTTGAAGCTAAGCCTATGATTTTGGATTGCCGTGATTTAAAGGATTATCGTGCCGGTCATGTGGATGATGCCTTACATGTACATGAGGGTTTAAAAGAATCCCTGATTAAGAAGGGTGATAAAGACCGCACTTTATTTATCTATTGCTATTACGGACATGCTAGCGAACATCTTGCTGAATTCTTTACTGACTTTGGCTTTAAAGATGTTTATAGCTTAGCGGGTGGTTATTCTAGCTGGAAAGAAAAGCATCAGTTCGGTTGATGAATAAAGAATTCTATGGCTGTTTGAAAATATTCAAATTGTTATTTACACTCGTTAAATCAGGAGAATAAAATGGAAGCATTACCACGTGAATTGGCCTTACGTATCGCTCTGGCTACGCGTATTCTACCTGGTATTGATATACCCAGGTTGTTAGCCATCTTACATGAACGGGTTGGGTCACCTCTAGACGATGAAAAACTTAAAGCTGTTACGGTGACTAATCTTAAGACCGGATTGGGTAGTTTAGATGGTGAAGAAGATGGTGAGGATATTGGCATTGGCTTAGCCAATATTAAATTAGCCGTTCGGTATTTATGGGGCGACGAAGCTGAAGATGAAGATTTACCAGAAATCATGCCTTATAAAGAAGGCGATTTACCTGACTCGATTAGAGTGGCAATAGGTTCAAACAGTGGCGCATTAATCAATGGTCATTTTGGTTCTTGTATCCGCTTTTTAGTGTATCAATTATCGCGTGATGCTTATCGATTGGTGGATATTCGTTCAACGATAGAGGCTGATAGCGCAGAAGACAGAAACTTATTTCGGGCTAATTTAATTAAAGATTGTCATGTGATGTTTGTCCAATCAATTGGTGGGCCAGCGGCGGCTAAGGTTATTCGCGCGGATATTTATCCTATTAAAGTACCTGATGTGACAGAGGCCGTTACTCAGTTAGTTGAGTTTCAATCTGTGTTTGATGCCCCCCCACCCTGGATGGCAAAAGCTCTAGGTCGTTCTGCCGAAGAACGAGTTAGATTTAGTCATGACGAGTAATATGTAAGTTTTATTAATGTATTGTGCGAACTAACTTTTAGATTAATTTTTTTTCGCACAAGGCCTCTCACTACTGCTATGTATCCCCTGTTAAAACTCACGTGAATTAAAAATCTATAAATTAATATTTAAAACAATGATTTAGTTTATTTACAAAAACTCAGCATTTAAGTTGTTTTAACTTTGTATTTATAAGATTACGCTCTTATAATACAGAAAAATTAATTAATTTAAAGTGGCTCCAGATTATGACTGATAAAAGTAAACCTGATAAAGAGCAAACTAAACAACATAACTTATTAGAGCCTGCAGGGCATAATAGTTTAGATGAAACCGAAGATCGGTTTCGTATCATGGCAGATCACGCTCCTGTGATGATCTGGATGGCTGGATTAGATAAATTATGTACTTTTTTTAACTTAGTCTGGCTCAACTTTACTGGGCGTACTTTAGATCAAGAAATTGGTAATGGTTGGGCTGAAGCGGTTCATCCGCATGATTATGACAGATGTTTAGAAACTTATGTGTCAGCGTTTGATGCCCGAAAATCTTTCACAATGGAGTATAGATTAAGACGTTCTGATGGTGAATATCGTTGGTTTATTGATAATGGCATACCTCACTATAATGCTCAAGGTGAGTTTTTAGGTTATCTCGGTTCGTGTATTGATATCAATGATCGTAAGTATGCCGAACAATTAATGATTGAAGGGCGCCGAGAAGCTGAGCATGCTAATCAAATTAAATCTCAGTTTCTAGCAATGATGAGTCATGAAATTAGAACGCCTCTTAATGCAATTCTAGGTATATTAGAGTTATTGACTCAGACTTCACTTGATAATAGACAGCTTGAATATTTAAATGTTGCTACTCTTGCGAGTAATAATTTGTTGGTCATTGTTAATGACATCTTAGACTTAACTAAAGTGGAATCAGGAATGCTCGAATTAGAGCATATCAATTTTGATGTGATTGAATTGACCCATTTGTGTGTGCGTTTAATGATGGGTAGCGCCAAAGTAAAGGGATTGAAGTTAGGCGTTTTTATTGAGCCTGAGGTAAGTTCATTGATTTGTGGAGACCCCTTACGGTTTAAGCAAGTATTATTAAACTTGCTCAACAATGCTATAAAATTTACACTAAAAGGTAGTGTTACCGTTGTTTTATCTAAAACAACAAAATCCGCTACTGATGATGAATGTGTGTTATTGGTTGAAGTTATTGATACTGGGATAGGAATTTCACCGGAACTTCAGTCTGGGTTATTTGAGGTTTTTGTACAGGCTGATCCTTCTGATACTCGTAAATATGGCGGTAGCGGTTTGGGGTTAGCAATTTCCAAGCGATTGGTGACTTTATGGGGAGGCACTATCGGATTGGATAGTTCGCTAAATGAAGGTAGTCGTTTTTGGTTTAGTGTGGGATCAGAGGCCACTTCGTTTAAAATTACCATAACACACGATTCAAAAGATGCATCAAAAGAAACAGTGCCAGCAGGAGATTTAAAGGCATCTTTTGTAGCTAATATTTTATTAGTTGATGATAGTGTGATAAATCAAGCGGTTCTCTCATCAATGTTAACTACCGTTGGTCACCAGGTAGATCTTGTAGGTTGTGGAGCTGATGCTATTAAAGCGATATCTGATAAGGAATATGATCTCATTTTAATGGATGTATCCATGCCTGATATGAGTGGTTTGGAAGCGACCACAATTATTCGACAATTGGCTGTAGGTTCTGATATCCCGATTATTGCTGTAACTGCTCATGCTTTGGCTGGCTATCAGGACAAGTGTTTGGCTGCGGGTATGAATGGTTATTTAACGAAACCTATTAGCCAGAAAGATTTATTGTCTGTTGTAAATACTTGGTGTGCAGTTAATTTGGGTGCTGCTGTTGAAGCAAATACGCATTTAGATCTGAAAATGGATGACAGAATCCTAAGTGAGTTAACTAAGCAATTTGGGCAACAAAGAATCAATGAATTATTGCTCTTATTTCTTACTGATTTAAGTGCCCAATCTAAGGCCGTTAAATCTGCAGTTATTCAACATAACATATTAGACATTGAGCGCGAGTTACATACTATTAAAAGTTCCGCAACTATCTTTGGCGCCATAGCTTTACAAGAAAAGGCTATGGCCTTAGAGATTTATTGCAAAAATAAAGATTTATCAAGTTTGCAGTATTTGGTAGATGATTTTTTAATTTGTGTAGAGCGTACTTCTAAGTTTATTAAAAGTATCTGTAAAGAACAACAGCAAACCTAGTCGTCTTATCCTCGCTATTATTCACTTTTTTTAACACGAATTTTAAAGCCCGCAACGGCAAGACCATTAAGATGGGTAATTGCCGCTTTAGCTTCACCGGGTTTTGGCATTTCAACAAAACCAAAGCCTTTTGAAAGCCCTGTGTCTTTGTCTAATACCACATTACAAGACTGAACTGCCCCATGTGCTTCAAATAAAGCGAGTAACTCTGCCTCAGTCGTGGTGCGTGCAAGATTACGAATAAGTATTTTCATTAATTTACCGTGTTATTTTTTAGTCCAGAAATTATACAGCTTATAAGACTATCTAAGCGACTATCGTTACAATGAAGTCGTTTTTTAAAAACTAGAATGGCTTTAATAGTTTAGGTGACCCTCCAAAATAAAGATAAATGATCAGCAGTAAATGCTATAAAATACGCGGTTGTTAATTTAACAGCCGATTTGTCGGCCATTAATACTGGTTTAGCTATGCGATGTCCGTTTTGTGCGGCACAAGAAACTCGGGTTCTGGATTCGAGGTTAATCAATGACGGTGATCAAGTGCGCCGTAGACGTGAGTGCAATGCGTGTAAAGAACGATTTACTACCTTTGAAATGGTAGAGTTGAATTTACCGCGGATTATTAAACGAGATGGCAATCGAGAGCCGTTTGATGAGTCCAAACTTCGGTCAGGCATGTTAAAGGCCTTGGAGAAAAGACCGGTTAACACCGATGCTATTGAGTTAGCTATCACCCGTATCAAAAAAGAGTTAATGGAAAGAGGTGATAGAGAGATTCCAGTTTTAGAACTGGGTGAGAAGGTGATGAAAGAGTTAAGAGCCTTAGATCATGTGGCTTTTGTTAGATTCGCTTCGGTCTATCGTAGTTTTCAGGATGTCAGTGAGTTTACTGAAATGATTAATAGTCTACAAAACAAGTAATGACAGCAGCTCTTGATGCTTTTTATATGGCTAGAGCTATTGAACTAGCAAAAAAAGGCTTATATACAACCGATCCTAATCCAAGAGTTGGCTGTGTGTTAGTTAGAGATAATGCAATTATTGCCGAAGGATGGCATGTTAAAGCCGGGCAAGGACACGCTGAAGTAGAAGCCTTAAAAAAAATATCTGATGCCACAGGGGCAACGGCTTATGTCACTTTAGAGCCTTGCAGTCATCATGGTAAAACGCCACCTTGTTGCGACGCCTTAATTGTATCGGGTATAAAGCGAGTGGTGGTTGCTATGCAAGATCCTAATCCTTTGGTAGCAGGGCGTGGTTTAGATAAGTTAAAACTAGCGGGATGTGAAGTTGTATGCGGGGTTTTAGAAGAGTCTGCTAAAGCTTTAAATCGGGGTTTTATTGCTAGAATGGTTAATAACCGCCCGTTTGTCCGTAGCAAATTAGCCATGAGTTTAGATGGTCGCACAGCCATGGCTAATGGAGAAAGTAAATGGATTACTTCGGCCCAGGCAAGAGGAGATGTACAAACTTTAAGGGCAGAAAGTTCGGCTATTTTAACGGGTATTAATACTGTGCTGGCGGATGATCCGTCTTTAAATGCTAGAGTTGATGAGCCGGTTAGCCAACCCATTAGAGTGGTTTTAGATACGCATTTAGCGATGCCATTGACGGCTAAAATGCTTAGTGTAGAGGGACGCAGTATCATTTTAACAGCGTCAACGGATACAGATAAAGTTAAGCGTTTAGAGGAAGTTGGGTTTGAAGTTTATCAGTTGCCACTAAAACAAAGTCGTTTAGACTTAACGTATGTGATGCGTTTTTTAGCGGAGCAACAGATCAACGAGGTTTTGGTAGAGGCAGGTGCTGTGTTAAACGGAGCTTTGCTGGCCGAAGGTTTAGTTGATGAATGGGTGGTTTACATGGCACCTTGTGTTTTAGGCGATCAGGGCCGCGGTTTATTTAATTTGCCTAGTTTACAATCGATGGCAGATAAAAAGACCTTTGTGTGGCGTGATACTAGACAGGTAGGGCCGGATTTAAAGTTAACGCTGACTACCGCGTTACCTAAGCGCTATTAAACAGATATATAGGGTTTTAATGTTTACAGGTATTATTTTAGCAATCGGTAAAATTGCAGCGATAGAACGAAAATCGGGTGATTGTCGTTTAAAGATTGATACTGGTAACTTAGATTTAACAGGTACTTTGCTAGGCGATAGTATTGCTGTTAATGGGGTTTGTTTAACTGCCGTTGAATTAGGAACACAATACTTTTGTGCTGATGTCTCTAATGAAACCTTATCTAGAACAGTGTTAGTCAATGCCACAATAGGTACGCCAGTTAATTTAGAATTGGCATTAACACCCGCAACGCGCATGGGTGGGCATATTGTCAGTGGTCATGTGGATGGTATGGGTAAGCTGTTAGAAAAAAAGCCGGATGGTCGATCTATTCGTTTTACTTTTAAGGCCCCTGATAATTTAGCAAAATATATTGCTGAAAAAGGTTCTATTTGTATTAATGGTATTAGTTTGACTGTCAATGAAGTTAAGGGGGCTCAGTTTAGCGTTAACATTGTGCCTTATACTTTAAAAGATACAACCTTAGCTCTTTTAGTCGTGGGAGATTTGGTTAATTTAGAAGTGGATTTGTTAGCTCGTTATATGGAACGCCTAATGTTGGGCGAGGCCGCCGCTGCGCCGTCTAGCGGTATTACTGAAGAATTATTACAAAAGAGTGGATTTTTTGGCTAATGAATACAATTGAAGAAATCATAGAAGATTTAAAACAAGGCAAGATGGTTATCATTATGGATGATGAAGACCGTGAAAATGAAGGGGATTTGTTAATGGCAGCCGCCTTTACCAGACCAGAAGATATTAATTTTATGGCGCGTTATGGACGAGGATTAATTTGCTTAACCTTAACTAATGAGCGTTGCCAACAACTGCGTTTACCCTTAATGGTTAACGAGAATAAAACCTCTCATTCAACCAACTTTACAGTTTCAATTGAAGCCGCCACGGGTGTTACTACCGGCATTTCAGCAGCCGATAGAGCTAGAACTGTGCAAGCTGCAGTTGCCCCTAACGCTAATCCAGAAGATTTAGTACAACCTGGCCATATCTTTCCGTTAATGGCTAAGCCAGGCGGAGTGTTACGCCGTGCAGGTCATACAGAAGCGGGCTGTGATTTAGCTAAATTAGCCGGCGTTGATCCTTCTGCAGTGATTGTAGAAATTCTTAATGAAGATGGCTCAATGGCCAGACGTCCCGATTTAGAAGTGTTTGCTAAAGAACACAATTTAAAGATGGGTACCATTGCGGATTTAATACATTATCGTATTCAAAATGAAAATACCCTAGAGCGCATTAGTGAATGTTTGCTTCCAACGGAGTTTGGAGAGTTTCGTTTATATGCTTATCAAGATAAAAACGATAATAACCTGCATCTTGCCTTAGTTATGGGCGATGTTTCAGCAGATGAGCCCGTGTTAGTTAGAGTGCATGCACGTAATTTATTAGATGATGTATTCTCATCTCATAGAAATGAAGGCAGTGTATCTATTAGAACTGCCATGCAAAAAATTGCTGAAGAAGGTCGAGGCGTCTTGGTCGTTATTAGACAATCTGAAGATAATAAATCTTTAGCAGAACTTATCCATAGTTATCAACTAGAAGATAATGGGGTTTCAACTACACTAAATAAGGCAGACGCGGCCGATTGGCGTATGACAGGGACAGGGTCTAGAATATTATTAGATTTAGGCGTGCATAAACTTAAAGTTTTAGGCACGCAAAAGAAATATGTAGGTTTATCAGGTTTTGATCTTGAAGTTTCAGAACATGTGGGTTAATCCAAAATTTAGCAAGATTAATCAGTAAGAATTTTTGTCAATAAATAAGAGAAAGAATATGTCAGCGATAAAAACATTTGAAGGTAATTTATTAGTCAACGGTGGTAAATTTTGTATTGTGGCCTCGCGTTTCAATAGTTTTATTGTTGAGCAATTAGAAGCAGGTGCAATTGACGCTTTAGTAAGACACGGTGCCAATAAAGCTGACATTAGTTTAGTAAAAGCACCAGGTGCATTTGAATTACCTGTGGTAGTACAACGCGTTGCAGCGACTAAAAAGTATGATGCCATTATTGCTTTAGGTGCGGTTATTAGAGGCGGCACTCCACATTTTGAATATGTTGCCGGTGAATGTGTTAAGGGTATTGCAACCGTCTCTTTACAATACAATATTCCAGTCAGTTTTGGCGTATTAACGGTAGATTCAATTGAACAAGCGATTGAACGAGCGGGTACTAAAGCCGGTAATAAAGGTGCAGAAGCAGCTTTATCAGTGATTGAGATGGTGAGTTTGTTTAATAATTTGGAAGCCTAATGAGTCAAGCACGTACCAATGCCCGTAAAGCTGGTGTTCAGGCTTTATATCAATGGCAAATGACCGGGCAAAGTCTAGTAGAAATTGAGCGGCAGTTTAATGAAGAACAGCGTCTTAAAGACGCCCAAAAGAGTTATTTCGTCGAGATTTTTCATGGTGTTCCCAAAAATCTTGAAGTGATCGATGCAGCGTTAAGTGAGTTTGTGGATCGTCCGGTTGATCAAATTGATCCGGTTGAGCGCGCTATATTAAGAATAGGCGCGTATGAACTGCTTAATCGTTTAGATATGCCGTTTAAAGTTGTTTTAAATGAAGCCATTAACCTAGCAAAATGCTTTGGGGCTGATGGTAGTCATAAATATGTGAATGGTATCTTAGACAAATTGGCTCAGCAAAGACGCCAAGTCGAAGTCAAAATTAAAACTGCAGCAGTAAATACGAGTAAAGATGAAACTGGCGGTCTATAAACTGCTGGTTTTATAAGTTTCTAAACGACAACAATGGCTTTGACAGAATTTTCTCTTATTCAACAGTTTTTTGCACAGCAACAGCTAAAGAATACAGAAACGCGTCTAGGAATCGGTGATGATTGTGCCTTGTTGTCGGTTCCTGCAGCTTATCAATTAGCCGTTACCGCAGACACCATGGTGGAAGGTGTGCACTTTTTTGCGGGTGCTGATCCAGAACAGTTAGGGCATAAACTGTTAGCGGTTAATTTAAGTGATTTAGCCAGTATGGGTGCCAAACCACTGGCTGTTACTTTAGCTTTAACGTTACCTGCTGTTGATGCCGAATGGTTAGCGGCTTTTTCTAAGGGCTTCTTAAATCTTGCTGAGCAATATAATGTTGATCTTATTGGTGGTGATACCACATCTGGCCCTTTAACACTGACTGTGCAAGCCATGGGGTTGGTCCCTGACCACAAAGCCTTGTTACGTTCTGGTGCTAAGGCAGGTGATTTAATTTATATGACTGGCGCTTTGGGTGATGCTGGTCTGGGATTAAAAATTAATTTGGGTTATCAATGTGACCAGCCACAAGCGGCTTTACAGCGTTTTAATACGCCAGATCCTCAAGTGCAAGCAGGCTTAGATTTAATCGGTATTGCGAGTGCATGTATTGATTTATCAGATGGTTTGGCGTCAGATTTGGGCCATATTCTTAAGCAGAGTCAAGTGGGTGCCTGTTTAGATTGGGCGAACTTACCCATCTCTGCAGAAGTACATAGTTATATTGCTAACACCGGTGATTGGGCTATGCCCTTAACAGCAGGCGATGATTACGAATTGTGTTTTACCGTCAGTCCAGATAAGGTAACTCAATTAAGAGCCGAGTACACGCCCATTGGGGTGATTGAATCAACACTTGGCTTACGCTTACGCAAAGACAATATTATTCAAGAATTTAATAGTAAAGGTTATGAACATTTTTCTAAATAGTACCTACGGCGCCAACAAACTCACTCCTAGACAGATACTCTCTGATCCTATTTTGTTTTTAGCATTTGGTTTTGGTTCTGGATTAGCAAAAAAAGCCCCGGGTACGATGGGGACAGTGGCGGCTATTCCGGTGTATTGGTTGTTTGCTCAAACAAACTTTATTGCCTATAGTGTATTAACGGCTATAGCCTGTATTGCGGGGATTTGGATTTGTGGTATTGCGGCTAATAAATTAGCAGAACATGACTTTGGTGGGATTGTTTGGGATGAGGTAGCTGGGTACCTAGTGACCCTGTGGTTAGTACCCTGTACATGGCAAACTATGTTGGCTGGTTTTGTGTTATTTAGAGTTTTTGATATTTTAAAGCCTTGGCCTATTCGGTGGTTAGATCGTCATGTGGAAGGCGGTTTTGGCATTATGATAGATGATATTTTAGCGGCTGTTTTTGCCGGTGGCTTATTGTTATTGATGGTTAATTATCAATGGCTCAGTTAAATTATCCGTCCTTAAATAATCTATGTTAGTATTGGTCTAAACGAGAGAGCAAAGTGTTTGTATTCACCTAAATTTTCTTGTGATCTCAACTGTCCATGTCGGCTGATTTTTAGTGTTATCTGGATTAGTTCAATGATAAGTACTTGGAGAAACTGCTGTTTATGCAAAATGCTCCACCTACCATCACCGCATTTACTCTCTTAGAGTTATTAATCACACTCTCTATTGCCGCATTACTGTTTGGTATGGTTATGCCAAGTTTTACAAGGCTAGTTTCAAGTAATCAACTAAGCAGCATTATTAACGAGTGGGTAACGGAATTAAATTATGCCCGTAGTGTAGCCATCAAACGTAATCAGCAAGTTGTAGTTAGAAAAACAGGCTTGCAATGGGAGCAGGGTTGGCAAGTATTTGTGGATATTAATCGCAGTGCAGCCATTAATAGGAACGTCTTGGATACAGATGATATTTTATTAAGAGTGCATTCGGCACTGCCAATTAATTTTACCTTAAGAGGTAATAATAGGTTTACCAACTTTATTAGGTTTAAGCCCAATGGCACGAGTAGTAGTTTTGGTAGCTTTGTAATTTGTGATAATCACAGTGGTAGAAATATTCCAGAACCTAATAAATCAAGATTAATCACCGTTAATGCCGCCGGCAGAATCCATTTAGGACTGGATACTGATAATGATGGTATACCAGAAAGAGATGATGGCAGTGAAATAGTCTCTTGTACCGTATCACCTTTTTAAATGCTAAATCGACGCTTAGGGTTTACCTTAATCGAAGTTTTAATAGCTTTACTGATTATGGCTATTGGCTTTTTAGGCTTAGCTAATATACAGATCATTAGTTTAAAAAATAGTCAAAGTGCCTATAATCGGAGTCAGGCGACTCTTATTGCTTACGATGTTATAGATAGAATGCGCTTAAATTCAACCGTTACACCATTCTATTTAACAACACGCGTTGGCACTCAATTAACTACTACTCAAGCCCACTGTACGCAGTGTACAGACCTTAATAACGCATGTACGCCAACTCAAATTGCCACCTTAGATTTATGTGAGTGGCAATTACAATTATCCAAATTACCAGTTGGAGCAACAGGAACAATTCATAAATATAATGACGGGGTGTTTGAGCTTTCTATTGTTTGGTATGACCACGCGAATGTTAATGCCAGTGAGCAGAACTCGCAGTTAAACATTGGGTTTTATTTATGAACATAATGTTTAAACTAAGATTAAAGCCACACCAAAGTGGCCTAACATTGTTAGAAATATTACTCGCATTATTTATCAGCACTTTTGTTTTAAGCGGGATGATCTCTTTATTTATTAACATCAAGCAGATTTATAGATTACAAGTCGGGTATTCCAGAATACAAGAGAACGCAGGATTGGCGATGCAACTACTAGGTCGAGATATTCGTATGACTGGCTATTGGGGGTGTTTACAAGCAAGTACCGGTGATCTTTATGGAGATGACACCCAATTAATTCTTAAAGCCGCTTATATAGTTGAACCGCCTGTTGATTCCTGTGGCGAGGTAGTTAATAAAGAGGCTATGTACTATCTTGATAAAACCGCCACTATTACTTATACGATTGTTAACGATGTTTTAAGAAGACATACCAATAATTTAAATAACGATGTAGTTGAAGGTATAGAAGGGTTTTTAATTGGCTATGGCGTGGATAGTGATGCTGATGGTACGCCTAATTATTATGTTTATGATGGCGCTGTGATTGATTTTGAACATGTCGTGAGTTTGCATGTCAGTTTAGAAGTAAGCAGTCTAGATGATAATTTATTAGATACAGCCAGTACGACCACTTTTAAGGGGGTAACAAAAACAGATCGACGCCTAAGGCGGATAGTTACCTCAACTTTTATGTTACGTAACCGATCAATTTAATAGGCTATGAAACTTATAAAGCACCAGCACGGCGTTATTCTTATGGTGAGTCTAGTCTTATTGTTTTTATTTACGCTATTAATCAGTAATCTATTGCAAACCAGTCTTTTAGAAGAAAAGATAAGTGCAAATGAGTTTAGTAGAAGCAGTGCCTTTCAAGCGGCAGAGTCTGCATTACGCGATGCCGAACAATTTATTACCAGTTCAGATCCGGTTTTTAATCCTTTAGAGCTTAGTAACGGTCCTTTTCAAGGTGCAGATTGTGTTAATGGCTTGTGCCCCTTTTATATTTTTCCTTTATGTTTAGTAGCTGATTTTAATTGGTCATCTAAAGCTAGAGGGATGAGTGGTAGTTTGCCGTATGTTGTGCAAGTGCCTAAATATGTGATTGAACTCGTTAGTCACTCTGTTAGCGATGATGGTGAAAGTATTGATGCCCTATTTAGGATTACCAGTCGAGCTTGGGGCAAGGATATAAACACCGTGGTGCAATTACAAAGTTATTTTAGTTTAAACACCGTAAAGTCACGGCGTATCGCGTGGCGGGAGATAGTCAATTAAAGCCTTTACCTTTTTAGAAGCGCTTATTACTTTGCTGATAGTAGCGATATTAGCAAGCATCGCTTATCCGACTTATAGAGACACTTTATATAAAGCCCGACGCACCGATGCGCAAAGTTCGCTCATGGCTTTTGCAAATGCCATGGAGCGCTACTATAGCCAAACCAATACTTATTTAGGTGCAGGGTTATCGGGTGCAAATACAGGAACACCTGGGATATTTTCTGCAAGCGCCCCCCTAGGCGGAGGTGTTGCTACTTATGAGTTAACCATTAACAATGCAACAGCCACAACTTTTACACTAGTAGCGACACCTGTTGGTTTACAAGTATTAGATAAATGTGGCGTATTAACTTTAACTGAGACAGGGGTAAAAGGGGTAGTTAATGCTGCTAATGGCTTTGATGTTAATAGGTGTTGGTCGTCTTAGGCTAGAGTTATGTCATTGATTTATGTGTTATACTTAAACCCAAAGGTTAACTGACATGCACATAAAAGGCGCTAATAATGTTTGATGATAAGTTTTTTGACGATTGGTTAGAGAATCAAGCGCTAAAAGTGATGGAACAAGTCTCAGGTGGACAAAGTATATCTTCTGATCAAATGATGATTTTAATGCTTAAAGCTCAAACTAATCATTTTGCGCATTTAGATGTGGATTTACGCAGTGAAATGAAGGCATTGCGTGAAGACATGGATAATCGGTTTGAACAAGTGGACAGACGCTTTGAGCAATTCGATAAACGCTTCGATCAACTCACTTCTCGTATGGATCATTTTATGATCTGGTCATTTGCTACCACAATGACTGTTGGTGGTATTGTTATTGTTGCAATTAAGTTTCTATAACTAAATCTACTCTAGTGGGGAGCTAAAAGACACAATGTCTGTGGGTATGCTTAAGTGGTTTAGGCAATTTTGCTTTACTATGCTGTTAAGTTTTTTTATGCAACCAAGTTTTGCTGTTGTTGACTTAATTACCGAGCGGGCTTATTTTGAGGATGCTGGTAATCAACTGACTATAGAACAAGTCAGGCAACAAGTATTTACGCCTTATCAAGGTGTTTTAGCAAAAAGATTCAATTATTCAACCTATTGGTTACGATTAACCATTGATCCCAGTATTGTCTCCGGTACCGATTTAAGCGAATCAGTATTAATGCTGATTCGGCCCTGTGTTTTGGATGATATTCAGCTTTATGATCCCTTAGATCCTTCCCCTAATCCGCAAATGACGGGTGATACGGTTGATCCCAAGTCTAATCTAAATGCGCTAACACGCTCATTGTCTTTTAATTTCTCAATGCCTCGGGGACAGCAATCGCGCAATGTTTGGTTACGAGTCAAGTCTACTAGTGCCGTTTTGGTTGATGTAAGTGTGTATATTCCTGATGACTTTAATAAGCTGAATAAAGAGAGAGAACTTATATATAGTTTTAATATTGCTATTTTAGTTTGCTTTATTGTGTGGGCTTTTTTTAATTGGTCAATTTCTTATGAGAAATTGATGGGAGTTTTTCTTTTAAAGCAAATAATAACCTTGGTTTGGTTTTTATTTGCCTATGGTTTTATTAGGCTTTATTTGTACGATTATTTGCCAATTTGGATGATTGATAAGGGGACTAATCTATTTATTTTACTAAGTGCTATATCAACTTTCTGTTTTGATTATGTTTTATTTAAAGAGTGCCATCCTTTAAAACGTGGATCAAGATTATTGCAATTGTTATTTGCATTTTTTGGTATAGCATTTTTGTTAATGGTGTTTGGTTTTACAATGCGGGCAATACAACTTGGATTTCTGGCGTCTTTTTTTGCAACTTTTTTTGCAATGCTCATTTCAATTGGATTAACTTTTCGGTCAGATTATGCAGAGAATAAATCACCTTTAATAGCCAATAAGTTACTATTAATTACCTATACGTTTATATTTTTAATGGTAATTGTTTCTTTGTTACCTATTATTAATTTGCCATTCGGTACGGAACTTATTTTGCATGTAAGGGCAATGCATGCATTAGTTACAGGCTTTATTATGCTGTATTTGTTACAAATTAGGGTGAGGTACATGCAGAAATTGCATCAGAGTAAATTACTTGAACTCACTATTAAGGAGCAAGAAATAGACTCCGAACGTAGGCACCAAAAAGAAAAAAGTGAGTTTTTAGCAATGCTAGCGCATGATCTTAAAACTCCCTTGGCCGTTGCAAAAATGGTCTTAGGTAGTGAGCAATTGTCAGATAAACAAATTAATCATGTTAATCAAGCGGTCAATGACATGAATAGTGTTATTGAGAGGTGTTTGCAAGTTTCTGAGCTTGAAGATAATCAAATCCCACTAAAATTTATCAAGATTGACTTAACCAAAGAATTAGACCTATTACAACAACACAGTATAGCCACAGACCGTATAAATATTATAAGTGATGAATCTATTAGCGTGCAAACTGATGCTCAGTTACTAAAGATTATTTTGGTTAATTTGCTGGATAATGCCGTTAAATACAGCAAAGCTGAATCACTTATAACCGTGACAGTTTCTTATGTTGAATATGAACAGTCATCAGGTGTTGAAATTAGGATTTCAAATAGTCCAGGTAAGTCGGGATGGCCAGACCCTGAACTGCTGTTTCAAAAATATTATCGTAGTAAACAGGCGCGGCATTTAACTGGAGCCGGTCAAGGTTTATATCTAGTTAGTCAATTGGCTAAAATATTAGGTGGACACATCCGTTTTGATCCAACAAACACACATATTTGTTTTAGCTTATGGTTACCCAATTAAATATTTTAGTAATAGAAGATCACGATCAGTTGCGAGAAGTCACTATTGATGCGCTTACAAGCCACGGTTATAGAGCATTAGGTATTGATTGCGCAGAGGCAATAGATGATGAAATGGCTGGAAAAGAGTTTGATATTTACATTATCGATCTTAATTTGCCGGGTGAAGATGGGTTAAGTTTATCGCGTCGGATAAGAGATTCACATCAATTAGTAGGAATCATTATTCTTACTGCCAGAATGTCTGTTAATGACAAATTAATGGGCTATGGTAGTGGCTCAGATATTTATCTGACTAAGCCCATTCATCAGGCTGAATTGTTAGCTGTTATAGATACTTTAGGGCGACGGATTATAAATACTAAACGGGCAATGCAGTCGATAGTGGATGTGGTTTTTCATCTTGATACTAGTACGCGATTTTTGAATGGCCCGCAAGGTGGATTACAATTAACAAAGACCGAAGTAAGTATTTTAAGTGCATTAAATAAAGCAGTCACGCGCCAACTTGAAACCTGGCAAATTATAGAATTACTCGGTGAAAATTTAGAAACCTATCCAAAATCGGCATTAGAAGTTCGAATTGCTAGGCTCAGAAGCAAGTTAATATTATTGGGGGCTGATAAACGCAGCTTATTAAGTTTACGTGATTTTGGTTACTCACTCACTGTGCCTTTACGTATTTATTGATTTTAATAGACCCATCGAAATAAGAAATTTAGAAATGTAAGGTTTATGTAAGAAAAGTATAACTATTCAAATTAAAGTGACTATACAACATTAAATTTGGTTTAGCGAAATAGCTATTTCGATAAACCATCGCACTTAGTTAAACACTAAATTTGAAATATTATGCTTTTATTCAGAATTACTTGGGTTCAAGTATGAGTCGTAATGCTCTACTTTTTATTAAAGTTTTCTTAAGGTGCTGTAACTTTAAATTTATATGTTCTTCGTCTTATGCTAACAAGACAAAAGTATTAGACACATCTAAACTAAAACCTGAAAGTGGGCATACTAAACAGATAGATGTTTTACTTGCACATGAAGTTAATCAGCCATTATCAGTAATTATGTTGAATGCTGAGATGGCAAAAAAGCTTATTAAAGCAGGTTCAGGTTCAGCAAACATGGCTAACTTAGAGGTTTATCTGGACAGAATTATTGATAATTCAGAATATGTTAATCAAATTATTAAGGTGCTTGGTAGTTACAAGCATTCTACTGTTATTGGCAATGAGTCAGTTGATTTAGCAACACTTGTATATGAAGCAGCTGATTTTTTGATAGAAGATTTTCAAAAACAATCGGTTACAATTAATTACCAAATAGCTAACAATCCATTAATCGTACAGGGTAATCGTACACAGTTAATCCAGGTATTGATTAATATTTACCGTAATGCAATTGAGGCAGTTCAAGGTAGAGACTTACGAGAGATATATCTTGATGTTTTTAAAAAAGATGGCTTTGTAGTTATTAGGATCCAAGATACTGGACTTGGTTTTAGTGCAGAGGCCTTAAAAATGATCGGTTCGGTAGTTTTTACCACAAAAAAAGCCGGTTTTGGTGTTGGTATTTTATTATCTAAGACTTTCATAGAGCAACAAAGTGGCCAATTGCACCTATCAAATTCGAAGACGGGCAGTGCCTGTGTCGATATCAAATTACCAGTACTTTGATTTAATGGTGACTTTGTATTTCGTTTAATGAAATATTTGATCTAAGATAAACTGCAGTTAGTTCTTGTACAGATTTAACTTGCATCTTTTGCATAATTTTAGATTTATGTAACTTAATTGTTGATTCTGTTATATCAAGTTCTCTCGCCACAGCTTTGTTATTTTTACCGTTAGCCAAAAGGTAAAAAACTTCTTTTTCACGCATGGTTAATTTGTCTATAGAGTTTAGATACTTTGACAAATATATATGCAGTGTCATCGCGTTTGTAATACTCTGATATACATCATCTAGACGTAATGGTTTTAATAAAAAATCCGCAGCACCCTGTTTCATAGCAGTAATAATTTGTTGGGGATAACTCTCTCCACTAATAAAAATAATCGGTGCTATTATTTTTTTTGAATTCAAAATGTATTGTAGTTCAATGCCTGTCATATCGGGCATTTGCATATCTAGGACGATGACAGTTGGACATACTATTTCATAATATTCGTTTAAGAAGTGTAAGGCTGATTTATAGCTAAAAACTTTAAAACCCATCAATATTAAAGCTTCAGTTAATGATTCTCTGATTAAGTCGTTATCTTCAATAAGAATAACAGTCCCATCTTTAATTATTTGCATCTGTTTCATATTAATACATGTGATTTATGAAGTTAAATTACAATCATATTGTATTTATTCTTTTAACTTTATTTTGGTGCTAGTTTATTATAATTCCAATGGAATGCAAGTGTTTTGTGATTGTTTAACGTTAAATATTTTAACATTTATAAATGTGAACTTTTTGTGACACAATTGAATGATGAATTTTATTGATAAAGTAAATAATGCTCTAAAGGGATTTATTTAGTGTCGATGTTATTTAATTATATAAATCAATTTGTTATGAATTTAATTTGCTTGTAAGTTACAACGGATAAGATCTAAAATTAATAACACACTAGCTCAAGGGCTAATATACAACTAAAAATTAAACACATAATATTTGATGCGCAATATAGATAATTACGTTGCATATTTGTTTAATTTTATAAGAGAACTTAATTATGTCTAAAAACTCAATAAAACCTTTGGCGGTTGCTCTTTTATTAGGCGTTATGCCTATAACTGTTACTACTGCCATGGCGGGTGATTTAAGAGGACCTGCTGGTCCTAGAGGCGCTACTGGTCCAGCAGGTCCTGCAGGTCCAGTAGGTGCAACTGGGGCACCGGGTGCAACAGGCGCTCCGGGTGCAACAGGCGCACCGGGCGCAACAGGCGCACCGGGTGCAACAGGCGCTCCGGGCGCACCGGGCGCAACAGGCGCTCCTGCACCTGTGCACGTGATTGGCGATGCATTTCAAGGTGGTATTGTATTTTGGGTAGATGCTGACGGCCAGCATGGCTTAATTGCAGCAAAAAACGATCATGCATCGATGGTCAATTGGAAGGATGCAAATAACAGTAATTCTCAAGGATTTCTTGGTGCGTCGGGTGATGGAATTTATGCAGGTAGTTCCAATACCACTTTAATCGTTTCATATCAAAATTTACTGAATATTATAATCAATGCTGGAGCCGTAACTTTAGTGAGTTCTGCGGCGCAAATAGCGGCTGATTATAGTGTGCAAGATGATGGCGTAACGGCTTGTACGGGTGCAATCACTGAAACCTGTTGGGGTGATTGGTATTTGCCTTCTTTATTTGAGTTGAAATTACTTTACTCACAGCGTACTACAGTCGGTAATTTTCAATATAACATGATGAACTCTTCATATTGGAGTTCTAGCGAGTTTGATAATGATTTTGCTTATTGGGTAGCCTTCTCTAGTGGGAGTGCGTCTACAACTGCCAAGGCGGGTAATCTTCATGTTAGGCCAGTGCGAGCATTTTAAGTGTTGTTTAAATTAAATTTTTGCATTTCCCATTTGGGAGTTTCTTGATAAGCCATCTTGATGGCTTAGTTAAACTAAACGGATAGTAACTCACATTACTATCCGTTTTATTATTTGTCTATTTGATATTTGTTTAAATGAACACCACTCATCGTATTGGTATTAATATGATTGTTAAAAACGAAACGCCTGTTTTAGAGCGTTTGTTTAAATCAGTCAAAGACCTCATTAGTTATTATGTCATTGTGGATACTGGATCTACGGATGGCACTCCCGAATTTATTAAAACCTGGATGGATCAAGCGGGTATTCCAGGTGAAGTACATCATGAGGCTTGGGTCAACTTTGGGCATAATCGTAATCAAGCTTTAGAGCATGCCTATAAATCAGGACAAGTGGATTGGTTGTTATTGATTGATGCTGATGAAGAACTGGCTTACACAGACCCTATGTTTTATCAGCAATTACAACCCGGTATCAGTTATAGTCTAGAGAAACACCATGGTGAACTACGCTATGGTTTGATGAATTTGATTAATATCACAGACACTTGCTGGCGTTGGCAAGGTGTAGTCCATGAGTATTTAGAACGCGTTTCGGGTAGTAATCAACAAGTGCAGTTGTCGGATGCGTGGATTATTTATCATATAGGAGAGGGTGTCCGTTCAAGGGGTATAACGGCTCAGCAAAAGTATTTGGCTGATGCGCGCTTATTAGTCGCTGAATTAAAGAAAAACCCTCAGGATGTGCGCAGTCAGTTTTATTTAGCGCAATCCTATAATGATGCTGGCGATTTTAAACTGGCTTATAAACACTATTTACTTCGGGCTGGGATGCAAGGTTGGCAAGAAGAAAACTTCGTTGCGCAGTATCGTGCTGGCAAATTAGCGGTGAGTTTAAATAAATCTTATGCTGAAATTGCTGAGTGTTTTTTAAAAGCGTTTGAAATGCGCCCCACTAGGGGAGCGGAACCATTATATCAATTAGCGGTTTATTGCCGTAATAAACAATGGTATGCCCAAGGCTATTTATTTGCTAAAGCCGGAGCAGAAATTTCTTACCCAACTGATAAACTGTTTGTTGAAAAAGATATTTACCAATGGCAGATTTTTGATGAACTGTCCATTGCCGCCTATTGGAATGATCATTACGCGGAATCTAAAACTGTTTGTGAAAAATTATTAACACTGCCTCTAACTGCATCGGATGCTGAGCGCATAAGGCAGAATCGTCAATTTGCAGTCAATAAGTTAGAAGAAGTCAGTTCGACCGTTAAAAACTGCGTTTTGCCATTAGCTCAACCGAGTACGGTAGTCCTAAATAAGGTCTCTGAAAATGAAAGAATCAAATACACTGCTTGTCCGCTTTGCGAATCTATAGACATAACGGTCATAAAAACGGCTAACTGTTCTGGTCATACGCTTTACCAGCCATTATTAAGTCCAAATATCATCTGGAAAAAATGTTCTACATGTACACATGTTTTTACCGAAGGCTATTATACGCAAGAGGCGTGTGAATTAATTTTTAGTAAAACACATGAAAATCAGAAATTAGCTTATGAAATTGAGCAACAAAGAATTATTTCCTCAAGAATGATTGAAAAGGTTTTGCCCTATGAAAATACTGGTGTTTGGCTTGATATTGGCTTTGGGAATGGTTCGTTATTATTTACAGCGCAAGAATATGGATTTAAACCCATTGGAGTTGATTTAAGAATTGAAAATGTAAATAAATTGATTTCGTTGGGTATAGAGGCGCATTGTAAAAATTTAAACGAATTAAAATTATCTGATCAATGTTCAGTTATTAGTATGGCTGATGTATTGGAACATATACCCTATCCAAAACAAGCTTTAGCAAGTGTATACGATTTACTTGAGACGGGTGGTGTGCTATTTATTTCAATGCCAAATTCTGAAAATCAGCTTTGGGAGTTAATGGATAGAGAAAACTCTAACCCTTATTGGGGTGAAATTGAACATTATCATAATTTTAGTCGTACAAGACTATATAAACTATTGCAGGATTTTGGCTTTACACCCATTAGATACGGAATAAGCGAACGGTATCGTGTATGTATGGAAATTGTTGCCATAAAATTATGATTTACTAGTATTAAATTAAGTTCTTTTAGTATTTATAGTTACTAGATTTATTGGACCTTTCCAAGCAATACTAGCCCAAGGGCTAATATACATGGTCATGCTGGTAAAATATCATTGCTCCAAAATAACTGTTTTTTGGATAAAACGTTGATATTAAGAGCATCACAAGACAATTTAGCTAAGGCGCATTTTGCTCAGGGCCAAGAGCAGCGCCTAAAGGGCAATATAAGCGCTGCGATTGAGCATTATAAGGCTGTTGTGCGTCACCAACCTAACTCAGCGACTGCCTATAACGTTTTGGGTGCGACGTTAAAAAATGCAGGTAATTTAAAGTTCGCTGCCGCCTGTTTTCGTCGTGCCTTGCGTTTGCAGCCTACCTACGATGCTGCGCATTTTAATCTAGGTTTAGTGTTGGAAGACCTGAATCAATTGGCTGCTGCCCAACATCATTACCAAAAAGCGGTGGCAATAAACCCTAAATCGACAGTAGCTTTATATCACTTAATGCAAGTGCGCTTAAAACTTGCAGACTGGCGGGCTTATCAGCAAGGGTTAAAAGCTATCACTACCCAAACTAAGGCGCACTTGGCACAGCTCAATACTGATGCCTTACCTGTGATGATACTCAATGCTTTGCCAGTCTCTGTTGCCCTACAACACGCTGTTGCAAAACAGGTGGCGCAACAGCATCAATTAGCGGTAGCACCCTTACAAAGTAGTTTGCCGGTAGCCGAATATAAAGCTAAACCAGAACGTCTTCGCATTGGCTATGTATCACCAGATTTTCGTAATCATGCTGTCGGTACATTAATTCATCAGTTGTTTCAGTATCATCAACGCCCTGAATTTGAAATTTTTGCCTACAGTCTAGTGCCTGTAAATGATGATATTACCCAAAGTATTCGTGAGGGATGTGATCACTTTATTAACGTATCTGCACAAGCACCTTTAGACATTGCCAAGCGAATCTGGGCTGATGGTATCCATATCCTGATTGATTTAGCAGGTTACACCACCCATTCATTAACCCCGGTATTTGCTTTAAAACCTGCACCAGTGCAAGTGCAATATTTAGGTTATCCAGGCTCCATGCAAGCGGAATTTATACCCTATATCTTGGCCGATAAAACCTTAATACCTAAAGATTTGGTCGCGCAATATTCAGAAAAGATATTGTGTTTGCCACATGCCTGGGCGACCGCCCCAATGACAATAGCCGATAGTACCTTAACACGCGCGGATTTCGGTTTGCCAGCTAAAGGCATGGTTTACTGTTGCTTTAACGGCATCTATAAAATAAATCCAGCTGTATTTATAGTATGGATGCGCATATTAAAAGAGGTGCCCGAAAGCGTAATGTGGCTAAGTACGGGCAAGCACGCTGTTATTAAGCAGCGTTTACAACAATACGCTCTAGAACTGGGAGTTAACCCTGACAGGTTAATCTTTGCCGACAATGTGCCTCATGCCGAGTATTTGGCACGCTACCGTTTAGCCGACGTATTTATGGATACCTTTCCTTATAATGCCGGCGCTACCGCCGTGGGGGCCTTGGCGGCAGGATTGCCGGTGTTGACCCTATCTGGTGAGCGCTATGTGTCACGCATGGGGGCTTGTGTCTGTAATGCCGTCGGTCTGCCAGAATTGCAGTGCGAATCATTAGCAGATTACGAACAACGGGCTATCGAATTGGGTAAAGATCCAAAAAAGCGTGCTGCACTAAAAGCTAAACTGGCTCAAGCCTTACCCAATGCGCCTTTATTTAAGCCGCAAGCGTTTATAAAACAATTAGAACACACCCTATCTCAACTGTGGCAAGCCCACATCGATCCCACGAGCAAACCAGCATCATGACAAACCAAAAGCATCAAAATATCAGCATCAACGCCTCCGAAGGCTTATGGCAGTGGTTAAACGAGCAGCAGGTCAGCTTGGCGTTTACCACCTACCAAACCAACCGTTTGTTTTTGGTCGGTTGCAAACCCGAAGGGCGCTTGAATGTCAATGAGCGCGTGTTTGATAAACCCATGGGCCTATACGCCCATGAAAACAGCTTGTACATGGCCACCCGCTACCAACTCTGGCAACTGGAAAACCGGCTGGCGCCCGGCGAAACCTACCAAGGTCATGACCGCTTGTATATCCCTTGCCAGTCACACACTACCGGTGATTTGAATGTCCACGATGTGGTGCTGGACAAAAACAAGCAACTGCTGTTTATCAACACCGATTTTAGCTGCTTGGCGGCTTTGCGCCCTGGTTATAGTTTTGAGCCACTCTGGCAACCGCCGTTTATCACCAAATTGGCTGCCGAAGATCGCTGTCATTTAAACGGCTTAGCCATGCGGGGTGGTGAACCCACTTACGTCACCGCTTGCAGCAGCACCAATGACGGGGCAGGGTGGCGTAATCATCGTTTAGACGGGGGGATTGTGATGCATATCCCCAGTAACGAAATCATCGCCACCGGCTTATCCATGCCGCATTCGCCGCGCTGGTATCAGGGCAAACTGTGGTTACTGAATGCCGGTACCGGTGATCTGGGCTATCTGGACGGCGAGCGTTTTGTACCGGTGACCTTTTGTCCCCGGTCACTATGCCTTGGTGGGCTTATCCAAACTGCGCTCCAAAGCCTTTGGCGGTTTGGTCTTGGAGCAGCGCTTACTGGAACTTGGCTTGGCCTCACAATGCGGTTTACAAATTATCGATTTAAACACCGGACAAGTCGTGCATAGCCTGATGATGGAGAGCATCGTCGAAGAGTTGTTTGATGTCGTGATCTTGCCCAAGGTCAGCACACCCACCAGCGTCGGCTTTATGGAAGAAGATATCGACCGTCTGGTCAACTTCCCCGGTTCCAAGGGTCTGGTCACCACCAAGCCCACCGTCAGTCGACCCGGTGCCACGGACATCCAAGTGGCCGGCTTACCGCGCCAAAGCCAATTGGCCCAAGTCGAACCCAGTCAGGTTAACTACCAACGCGTTTATCACTTAACGCCCGACAATCTTGCCCCTTATGACGCCTTAACCTATCCCAGTCTGCAAAAACGCTGGCAAACCCAGCCCCAACAAGGCGAACTGCATGCGGTTTCTGCGTCGGTAGACGGCCAAATGGTCGGCTTTATCGTCGCCGAACAACAACCGGACACCGACGGCCAAGCACCACGTTTTGCAGTGTTGTCCTTGTTTGTCTTGCCGGCGTATCGGCATCAAGGCATCGCCACGGTCTTAAAACAACGCTTACAGCAAGCCTTGAGGGACGTGGAATGAGAGATTACCGCTGGCGCAGAAGTTCAAATTGATGTACGAAAAAACTGCTTAACCCATATAAGTAATACTGTTTTAAATAAATAATTTTTAATTTATATTTTGGAGAAATACCATGACAACACCTATTTTTACAACGCCCGTTACTAATCCGTTTGGTTTAAGTGATGTGGGATCTTCCGCTAGTCCCACTTTTGTGGATATTGATGGTGATGGTGATCTGGATGCCTTGGTGGGTAATTTCGATGGCAATACCCTGTTTTACCAAAATACCGGGTCAGCAAGCAGTCCTGCTTTTGCAGCAGCGACTACCATTCCGTTTGGTTTGACTGATGTGGGTTATCTCGCCACCCCCACTTTCGTGGATATTGATGGTGACGGTGATTTGGATGCCTTGGTGGGGAATAGTTATGGAAATACCCTGTTTTTCCAAAATACCGGTTCGGCCACTAGTGCGGCTTTTGCAACAGCGACCACCAACCCGTTTGGTTTGGGTAATGAGGGATATAATGCCGCACCCACTTTTGTAGATATTGATGGCGACGGTGATCTGGATGCCTTTGTGGGTAATCGCGATGGCAATACCCTGTTTTACCAAAACACCGGTACAGCAACCAGCCCCGCTTTTGCAGCAACGACCACCAATCCGTTTGGCTTGAGTAATGTGGGCTTTTCTGCCAGTCCCAATTTTGTGGACATTGATGGTGACGGCGATCTGGATGCCTTGATGGGTAGTGGTGGTAGTAGTGTTTTGTTTTACCAAAATACCGGTACGGCGACCAGTGCGGCTTTTGCAGCGGTAACCATCAACCCTTTTGGTTTGAGTAATGTGGGATATAATGTCACACCCACTTTTGTGGATATTGATGGCGACGGTGATTTGGATGCCTTAATTGGCAATTATCATGGCAACACGGTGTTATTTATCAATCAAGCGGCCACAACGCCTCCTGCTACGCCAGGTATTACCCTAACCCAAAGCAGCGGTAACACTGCCGTTACTGAAGGCGGTGCGACGGATAGTTATACGCTGGTTTTGGATAGTGCACCGACCGCCGATGTAACGATTACCTTGGGTAACACCAACGGTCAGGTTGGTACCGATGTCACAACCTTAACTTTTACCTCAGCTAATTGGAATGTCGCACAAACGGTAACTGTCACTGCGGTTAATGACACGGTAGGTGAGTTTAAACACACCGGCGTGATCAACTACACCGTAGCCAGTACCGATGCCAATTACAATAACTTTGCTATCGCTAATACGATAGTGACGGTCACGGATAATGACTTGCCGGCGGGTAATCCGACTTTTCAAGCGCCGGTTACTAATCCGTTTGGATTGACTGATGTGGGATATTCTGCCAGACCTACGTTTGTCGATATTGATGGTGACGGTGATTTGGATGCCCTAGTGGGTAATAGTTATGGCAACACCCTGTTTTACCAAAACACCGGGTCAGCAAGCAGTCCTGCTTTTGCAACAGCGACCACCAACCCGTTTGGTTTAGCTTATGTGGGCTATAATGCAAGTCCTACTTTCGCGGATATCGATGGCGACGGCGATCTGGATGCTTTGGTGGGTAATATCCTTGGCAATACCCTGTTTTACCAAAATACCGGGTCAGCAAGCAGTCCTGCTTTTGCAGCAGCGACTACCAATCCGTTTGGTTTGACTAATGTGGGCTTTTCTGCCAGTCCCAATTTTGTGGACATTGATGGCGACGGTGATCTGGATGCCTTGGTGGGTGAAAGATTGGGAAGTACCCTGTTTTTTGAAAACACCGGTTCGGCCACTAGTGCGGCTTTTGCTGCGGCGTCCACCAATCCGTTTGGATTGAGTGATGTGGGATCTTATGCCGCCCCCACTTTTGTGGATATTGATGGTGACGGCGATCTGGATGCCTTAATTGGCAATTATGATGGCAACACCCTGTATTACCAAAATACCGGTACGGCGACCAGTGCGGCTTTTGCTGCGGCAACCACTAATCCCTTTGGGTTGAGCGATGTAGGGGGGTATTCAGCACCCACTTTTGTGGATATTGATGCGGATGGTGACTTGGATGCCATAATTGGTAATTATAATGGCGATACGTTTTTCTTTATTAATGCAGTTCCGCCAACACCCGGCATTACCCTAACCCAAAGCAACGGCAATACTGCCGTCACCGAAGGTGGCTCAACGGATAGTTATACGCTGGTTTTGGATAGTGCACCGACTGCCGATGTGGTCATTACCTTAGGTAACACCAACGGTCAGGTTGGTACTGATATAACAACCTTAACTTTTACCTCAGCTAACTGGAATGTCGCACAAACCGTGACAGTAAACGCCGTTAATGACACG
>JAPLRS010000022.1 GCA_026399015.1 Methylococcales bacterium
TTTTGTGAACAACAACAGAAAACGGCATACCTTTTTCAGAAACACTCACCCGTAAATACACCACACCTTCCCAGCCACGTTTGATGGCAAGAGGTGGATAAACCGGTTTAGGATTAATGCCATAATTGGCTTTAAAGTTAGGTTCTGTGTAATTATCTGGTGATGTAGACTGTAAATCGGCGAATACAGTATTGGAAAAAAGAAATATTATTAAAACCAATGCTTTCAAAATACCCATGATTAACCTTATTAAAAATAGTTGCTCTGTTGATTATGGACTTACAAAGACTATAAGCGCAAGCTTACCCACTTATTTAGGTCTGGAACTTATAGGTCAACTCTCCCCACTACGATACACCAAAGGCTTAACAGCCACTTATTCAAACCATAAAACCTGATCGGCAGCACGCCTTACTTTCTGAATGGTATTGCATTATTGTTAGGTCGTGATAGATTACACTAAATGAATGAATTTTAAATCATTTTACATTTCTTATGATTAGTCAAAAGAATGATGTAATGTTTTTCATCACACAATGCTTAATTAGCGTTAGCCGTCATTAGGAATAACCCATGAAATTATTTTTGTTTATAATACTTCTTACATTCAGTTCCATATCATTTGCCGTTGATATTGCCTCATGCTCAAATCCTGTTGGGAAAGCGTACTTTCCTGAAATTGGCTTGGTAACAAAGCAAAAATCAGGCTGGGTGCAAGATGAAAAAATTACAAACGGAATAGTAAAGCTATCAAAAACAGCAGAGGGAAAATATGACATTTTGTTTGTAGACGCTACTAAGCAAATTAGTTCTTCTGTTGAAGACGGCGGCTCCGTATTAATGCTAAATCGCGGTGAAAATGTCGTGTCATTTATAGTTATATACCCTAGAAAATCCGCAGAAATTTATACGTTTTTGAAAACCACCTCTGGGGTTTTAGAATATATTCATGTAACAAGTCGCGCCGGTGACGCTGTAATGATAACTAAAGCATCAATTATGCGCGGTTACTGTGCATTTATAGAGTTCAACAAATTATGAGTAAATTTACATGTATTTTAATCTCTATCATTGTTTAGTAGTCGCTACCCTTCTTCCTGTTGTCGCATATGGCGCAACGACCAGTTACACCTGCAAATTCTCGGTTGAAGCAACACCGAAGGGGCTTTCCAAACAAGCCTCCCCGTTCGAATTACGCTTCGTTGTCGACGCCAGTACGAGAAAATCCTACTTGATCGGGAACTTAGGAGCCTCCGAGGTCACAGAAATTCCAAATACCGACGGAGGCGTTTCATTTCTAGAAATCACCGCTTCTGGCAACATTATGGTCACGGCTATAACAAACTCTGGCGAAGCTGTTCATAGCAGAAACGGAATCATGTTTGAAACGCTTGTACCCAGCCAGTTATACGGACATTGTACTCGGCAGTGAAGACCATACCACCCTCTTCACAGGTGCGAATTGATGGGAGGGTCTACTTGATACTGAAGTCCGTAAGTTCTAGGCTAGTTTCGCGACAAAAAACCGTCAAACTTAAGTAATATCGAAAAATAAATGAAATTAAATATATTTGAAGGTACTCGTAGAATCACAAAGATAATCGCAGTTATGTGGGTTATCGGGTGGGCATATAATTTAGCCACATGGAGTCCATCCCCCCACAATGGCTTTCATATACCCCACGAAGGCTTTGATATTGCTACTGCTAAACTACTTTATCCAGATCCAAGCCCAGAAGGATTATTAGCTGAGCAAAGATCAATAGCTCAGCAAAGATTAATAGCTAAAGAAAGATTAAAGGACTCAACACCCGATTTAACTAAATTATCTGATGCAGATTTGCTAGCACTTGAAAAAGTGGGTTTAGAAGCTGTTTCTGATGAAGGTTTAATTGCCATGTATCAAGCAAATGAAGTTATGAAAACTGCAGTTAAGGAATATATTAATGATTCTGTACGCTGGGAAAAAATCAAATTTAATTCACTTTGGGCATTCGGTGGACTAGCTTTTCTATTTATATTTTCTTGGTCTATTGGCTGGATTGTAAGAGGATTCGCTGGTATACCGTCTGGGCAAGATAAAAAGCCTGATGATATTTGAACCTGTGTTATGGAGCGGATTATTTGGAAAATAAAAGAATCGAAATAATCAAGAAATGGGATGTAAGATGAAATTAAAGATTCACACTTCGCTCGTTATACTGGTAGTTACTTTAGGCTTAGCTGCATGTTCC
>JAPLRS010000037.1 GCA_026399015.1 Methylococcales bacterium
ATTCGTAAATAGGTTATTTCCGTTTAGATCTACATAGTGTTTTAATTCATACATGGGTCTAATGTAGCTTAAGAGCTACTATAAATCAAATTAACTTTGCTATTCCGGTTTGGTTACTGGCAGAAAATCTATTAGTCGATGTGGCGCAGGTATAAACCTATTGGGGTATCGGTAGGCATATCGTGTAATTTGAACAAGGAGGACAAAACCGTGCCACCTATGGCAAGCAGTTACTTAGTCGGCTTGCTGAGTCACTTACCCATGAGTTTGGTAAGGGTTTTGACGCCTCAAACATCCGATATATGCGCCTGTTTTATCAGAGGTTTTCAAATTGTGACGCACTGCGTCACGAATTGAGCTGGACTCATTATCGCTTATTGCTCAGAGTGGATAGCCCCAAAGCCCGTGATTAGTATATGCAAGAGGCCGCCAGTCAAAACTGGAGCACTCGACTGTTGGATGGGCAAAGGCTTTGCATTTGTCGCACGCCAGCAGCGTATCAGTACAGAAACTCAGGATTTCTACATTGATTTGGTATTCTATAGTTCAGTAGGTCGGGTTAGCGATAGCGTAACCCGACAATTTTGGCTTATTAAAACTACATTCACCAAGAAATATCCTGATCCATTTATCGTTCAAAACATAAACCGTAAAAATAAAAAACAACAGGAAATATGGCAGCATCGTGGATGGGAGCATTGTTTGCGATATCAGCAGGATTTTCAAAAGCATATTGATTATATCCATTACAATCCGGTAAAACATGGACTTGTAAAACGCGCAAGTGACTGGCAATATTCAAGTATTCATCGATATATAAAATTAAATATTTTAGATAACAATTGGGGAGACGGTGAAATAGCTTTTGCTGATGATATTGGCTATGAATAATTAAATGTCTTCTAAATGTCGGGTTACGCTAGCGCTAACCCGACCTACAAACTTACTCGATTTGGCTACTGGCTCAGAAAGAGTAAAGTATTTGTATTGAATACATTTTATTTTTAAACAATCTTTAGCTCTAAAAGTTGCTGGAAAGGCTGAAAATCTTTATCTGAATGTAATAATGAAAAATCATTTTCTATGCAGAAGGTAGCAATCATTGTATCGATGGTTTTTCGTATAGTGATACCTTGTTTACGTAATGTTCTATAATTCTCTGCACTTTTTAGACTTACCTCTACACCTAGCATTGGGTATATTGGCAAGGAACAGAGTAGTGTTTTAGCGGCTTGATAATCCTGATCTTGTCTAAAGCCCTGTAGCACTTCTGCTAGAATTAAATCACCTATACATATCGATTGCATGCCTAATAAACTGTCCAGTTTTTTTGTCGCTTATGTTTCTACGCCATTAAAATAATCTACCCAAACACTAGAATCTACCAGAATCAATGATCAACTCGCATTGTTTCAAGATCACCATCCCAATGTAATTTCCCTTTAAATGCTTTAATAGATTCTTGCTGTTTTAGCATTAACAAGGTCTTTAAGCCAAGTTCTACGGCCTCACGTTTACTTTTTACACCGGTTACTTTTAAAACATCAGACATTAATTTGTCATCAATAATAATGTTAGTTCGCATCAATTTCTCTATGTGTAATAAAAGCCTAAAAAATACACCAAAAATATACGATTGTCCCTAAGAATAATCATTTACCGTCTTGGTTTGTTTATAACTGGGCGGATATTTACAGCCAGCAAGTGAATATGATCGACGATCTAATTGCTGATTTTAATGAGAACAATTGAGTATTCTTAAGTATTTAAACGAGATTTCAAAAAACAAGGCGAGTTAATAACTTCTTTAATAGAGGTGTTTATAAGCTCTTAAATGATGAAGAGTTGCCAGAAAAATATAACGACCATGCACTTAGCGGTAATTGGAATGGCTATCGAGAATGTCATATCAAACCAATAACAACAACCCACACAAACTTAAGCCTATGCCGATAGTTTGTTTAATAGTTAATGTTTCATTCAAAAAGAACACGCCACAGATGATGGCAACTATCGGGTACATGGCGGTCATGGTGGCTATGGTACTGACAGGGCCTTTAGTAATGGCGTAAAAATAAGTTAAAGTCCCAAGAAACCCACAAATCCCAACACTATAAGCCAATGCCGCACCCCGCAGATTAAATTCGGGGCGCCCACCGATAAAGATCAGTACAAAAATCGCTACGGTTAGGCCGCCACAAATCTCATAGATAATGGCGCTAAGGGGGCTTAGTTCAGCTAAAGCCAGTTTTGGTAAAAAGACCATGCAACCCCACAGTAATACGGTTGCTATTACGGGTATTATTAACGCTAGATTCATAAAATTTATTCTATTTAGATATCGCGAATCTTTACTCAAAAAACCGCTTTAAATAAAAGCCTGTATGCGATGCAGGGTTCTCAGAGACTTGTTTGGGAGTACCTTCTGCGACTAACACGCCACCACCGTCACCGCCTTCTGGGCCCATATCTATCAACCAATCAGCGGTTTTTATCACATCCAAATTATGTTCGATGACAATTACGGTATTACCGTGATCTCGCAGGGTATGTAACACGCCTAACAATTGCTTAATATCATGAAAATGTAAGCCAGTGGTTGGCTCATCTAAGATATACAGCGTTTTACCCGTATCGCGTTTAGATAACTCTTTAGCTAGCTTAACGCGTTGCGCCTCACCACCTGACAGCGTAGTCGCGTTTTGGCCTAGGGTGATATAACTCAAGCCCACTTCCATTAGAGTATGCAGTTTTCTAGCGAGCGTCGGTACGGCGCTAAAAAACTCGGCCGCGTCTTCAACTGTCATGTCCAACACTTGATTGATGGTTTTACCTTTATATCGAATCTCAAGGGTTTCACGGTTATAGCGTTTACCATGACAAGCGTCACAATGCACAAAGATATCTGGTAAAAAGTGCATTTCTACTTTAATAACGCCATCCCCTTTACAGGCTTCACAGCGCCCACCTTTTACATTAAAACTAAAGCGCCCAACGCTATAACCCCGCGAACGCGCTTCGGGTGTTGCGGCAAATAACTCTCTAATCGGGGTAAATAATCCGGTATAAGTCGCAGGATTTGAGCGTGGTGTTCTACCAATGGGGCTTTGATCAATATCGACCACTTTATCAAAGTGATCTAAACCTTCAACGCTGTCACAAGGCGCAGGAATAACGCCCGCACGATTAATTAAACGCGCTGCATGGGCATATAAGGTGTCATTAACCAAGGTAGATTTACCTGATCCCGATACTCCAGTTACACAGGTTAATAAACCTACTGGAAAAGAGATATCGACATTTTTTAAATTATTCCCTTGCGCATTACGCACGGTTATTTGTTTCTTTTTATCGACAGGCGTTAATTTTTTAGGTACATCTATGCCCACTTTACCTGACAAATATTGACCGGTTAAAGAGGCATCGTTATTAAGAATATCCTCTAAGGTGCCTTGAGCAATAATATTGCCCCCATGCACCCCTGCCCCTGGACCAATATCTACAATATGTTGCGCGGCACGGATAGCATCTTCATCATGCTCTACAACAATCACGGTATTACCCAGATCACGTAGATGAAACAGTGTTTTTAATAAACGATCATTATCGCGTTGATGTAAACCAATCGAAGGCTCATCTAGCACATACATCACGCCCACTAAACCCGCACCAATTTGGCTCGCTAAACGAATCCGTTGCGCTTCGCCCCCCGACAACGTATCGGCACTTCGATCTAAGGTTAAATAATCTAAGCCTACATTCACTAAAAACTCTAAACGCTCTTTAATCTCTTTAATAATCTTGACCGAAATCTCACCGCGCTGACCGGGCAAGGCTAAAGTTTCAAAAAAAGCTAAAGACTTACGAATGGGTAGATGCGTTAATTGATGCAGAGGATAATCTTCTATAAACACATTGCGTGCGGCCACATTTAAGCGCGCACCATTACAAGCAGTACAAGGTCGATTAGATTGATATTTAGACAACTCATCACGGATTAACTGTGAGTCCGTTTCTAAATAGCGACGCTCCATATTGGCAATAATACCTTCGAAGGGATGCTTTTTAATTTTTACGGGGCCCGTACCGGAAGAAAACCTAAACTCAATGGGAGTTGAACCACTGCCATACAGCACCAGTTCCTGAGCTTCTTTAGGTAACTCTGCATAAGGCGCTTCTATATCAAAACTAAAGTGTTCGGCTAAAGAGCAAATCATTTGATAATAATAGCCATTGCGTCTATCCCAACCTCTAATAGCGCCACCGGCTAAACTTAAATCTGGATTATGTACCACCAAATCTGCATCAAAATGCTGTCTAACCCCTAAGCCATCACAACTGACACACGCGCCTTTGGGGTTATTAAACGAAAAGATGCGCGGTTCTAATTCCGTTAAACTGTAGCCACAATGCTTACAGGCATAATGCTCAGAAAACACAATCTCGGTGTTATCCTCTAAAGACACCGCAATAGCAATACCGCCAGCAATTCGTAAAGCCGTCTCAAAAGATTCTGCTAAACGTAACGCTAAATCATCACGAATCTTAAAGCGATCCACCACCACTTCAATAGTGTGCTTCTTTTTTAAATCTAATTCGGGCGCATCATCCAAGTCATAAACCGTTCCATCAATACGCGCTCGAATAAAACCCTGTGCTTTTAAATCATCCAATAACTGAGCATGCTCACCTTTACGCTCATTAATAACGGGCGCCAATAACATCCACCGCTGTTCTTGTGGCTGTGCCATTAACAAATCCACCATCTGACTAATGGTTTGCGCTTCTAAAGAGACATGATGTTCTGGACACTGCGGTGTGCCAGCACGCGCGTAGAGTAATCTTAAATAATCGTAAATTTCGGTAATAGTACCGACGGTAGAACGAGGGTTATGTGAAGTAGATTTTTGTTCTATAGAGATAGCGGGAGATAAGCCTTCGATATGATCCACATCAGGCTTTTCCATCATGGATAAGAATTGTCGAGCGTATGCAGATAAAGACTCCACATACCGACGCTGACCTTCTGCGTAAATAGTATCAAACGCCAGAGACGACTTTCCGGAACCTGAGAGCCCCGTAATGACGATTAATTTGTCTCGGGGTAAATCAATATCAATATTCTTGAGGTTATGGGTTCTGGCACCACGGATGCTAATTGTATCCATCAAATCATTCCGGTCATTAAAGCAATTTTAAAAATAATCATTAAACAAACTATATAAGAACTTATAACACTTTAACCCGCATGGACAAATCAACGGCTTTAACATGCTTAGTTAACGCGCCAATAGAAATATAATCCACTCCAGTTTCTGCTACAGCTTTTATAGTTTCTATACTAATATTGCCAGAGGCTTCTAACTCGACCTTACCACTGGTTAAAGCGACTGCTGTGCGTAAATCTTCTAAACTAAAGTTATCCAGCATAATACGATCTGGCTTAGCCGCTAAAGCTTCTGTTAACTCTGCCATCGTTTCTACTTCTACTTCAACTGGCACGGAAGTTAATTGTCGAGCTACTTGAATGGCTTTAGTAATTGAACCCGCCGCCATAATATGATTTTCTTTAATTAATACGCCATCATACAAACCAATACGGTGGTTATAAGCGCCACCGCAAGCCACGGCATACTTTTGTGCATCACGTAAACCAGGAATGGTTTTACGCGTATCCAAAACTTTACATCCGGTGCCAGCTACCGCATCTGCATATTGTTTAGCTACCGTTGCAGTCGCAGATAAGAGTTGCACCAAATTAAGTGCTGTCCGCTCTCCAGTTAATAACGCCCTCGCTTGGCCTTGCACGGTACATAACAAGGTATTTTCTGTTACAAAATCACCTTCTGCTACCAACCAATTAATGACCATATTTGAATTTAATTGCGCAAATACGGCATTAAACCAAGCCTGACCACACATCACCATACTTTCACGGGTAATGACTTCTGCATAAGCCTGAGCGGTTTCGGGGATAATGGTGGCGGTAATGTCTCCAGAACCGATATCTTCGGATAGAAACAGATCAATATTTTTTGGGATTAAAGCATCAAGCATCTTATTTGCAGTCACGGGGTTAGTCACTGATTTAACTCAGTCTCTTAAAAAATTTATACAATAACGCAAATAAGCGCAGTAATCGACAAAGTTTAACGTTTTTTATGATAAATTTGGATGATAGCGTTTAATTTAACAAGTATACTGACAACTTGTTTATAAGCAGTATTCTTTTAAGAAGGTAAATCTGATCTTGAATCCAGTCATCAATGGTTTAAAAGGTAAGTGATGGAGTCTTCATCCTCTATAAATCAACCTAACAAACAACTATCATCCGAAGAATTGTTAGCGATTAGTCTAGAAATCAATCAAGATTTTGCCCCCCTACTGCGCCCAGAAACAAGGCCTGAAATAACTGAAGAAACTTTAACGACTCAAGAATTATTGGGTATTAGCCAAATCATTAGCACTGGCTTTGCCCCCAGCATTAAGAACACCAAGCCCGAAGTTGTTCTAATGCCTATTGATCCTGAGCATGTTCATGCTTATTGGCATTTGCCTGAGTCAGAGCCACAACAAAAAACTGAACTCACTTTAAGTCTGCATCCCTTAGAGGATACTCACCCAGATGACCCTAAGTACGCTTGGTTAGATTTTTTTATTAATAACCGCCAAGGCCAACAGACGCTAAACTTACCCAATCATTCAAATAGTCAGCATTACTATGCGAGTCTCAATCAAACAAACTCTGAATTACAACAGCAAGCGCTGGTGACTTCAAATATTACCCAAGTGCCGCAGCAACATAGCCAGAACAACTTGGCTGATTGCTTTAATAACAGCGTGCAGATATTTCAACCTATTGCTAAACGCTGCCCAGTACATAGACCAAGTTTACCCATTACGCATGCTTCTGGCCAAAACTTTACGCATTAAATAGTACCCATGAAGACAGGATTTTTAAGTTTAATACTCCATGCCCACCTCCCCTATGTGAGGCACCCAGAGCATGAAAGCTTTTTTGAAGAAAACTGGTTATTTGAGGCTATAACCGAGTGTTATATCCCATTAATTGGGGTACTTGATCGTTTACAACAAGATCAAATACAGTATCGTTTAACACTATCGCTGTCGCCACCCTTACTCTGCATGTTGCGTGATGAGTTATTGCAACAACGCTATCTTAAGTATTTACAATCACGCATAGATCTGTCTAAAAAAGAAGTTATTCGTACCCAAAATCTAGCTGAATTTAAGCCACTTACCGAGTATTACTTAAAGTTTTATCAAAATACCCTCGCTGTTTACCAAGATCAGTATCAAGGTGACATTATCAGTGCCTTTAAAAAACATCATAGTACTGGCCAATTAGAACTCATTACCTGTGCCGCTACCCATGGTTTTTTACCCTTACTTAATATCAGTGAAACCGCCGTCCGTAATCAAATTAATATTGGCGTTAATACGTTTAAATCTCACTTAGGCTTTGCTCCTACCGGTATTTGGTTACCTGAATGTGCTTATTATCCTGGCATAGAAAATCTTCTTGCCGAAGCCGGATTAAATTATTTCTTTGTAGACAGTCATGGACTTTTAGACGCAGCACCGGCGCCTAAAAACGGTGTTTATGCGCCCATCAATTGTGGCAATGGCGTGCATGCTTTTGGTCGCGATCCAGATTCTTCTAAACAAGTCTGGAGTTCTCACGAAGGCTATCCCGGAGATTTTGATTACCGTGAATATTATAAAGATATCGGTTTTGATCTAGCTCTTGATGAAATCGGGCCGTATATTTTAGATGGCAATACGCGTTGCAATACTGGCATTAAATACTATCGTGTAACAGGCAAAGACACCGAAAAACAATTGTATGACCCAATTATAGCCAGCGCAAAAGCTAAGCAACATGCGGCAGATTTTATTAATAAACGCCAACAGCAAATTGCGATGCTTAATCAAAAAATGGATAGAGCACCCATGATTTTAGCGCCCTACGATGCCGAGCTCTTTGGGCATTGGTGGTTTGAGGGCCCGCAATGGTTAGAAGAAGTATTAAGACTAGCGAGTGATGTTAATGTGACTATAACAAGTAGCACCTGCAGTGATTATTTAAATCAAACAAGTCCTGCGCAGATTGCAACTCCTGCCGCCTCTACGTGGGGTGACCAAGGTTATTACAGTTATTGGCTAAATGATACAAACAGTTGGATTTATCCTTATTTGCATCAAGCCGAAGCAGAAATGGAACAACTAGCATTAGATTTAGGTGATTTAAGTGTTACACCACTACAAGAACGCGCAGCCAATCAAGCCGCGCGATCTTTATTATTAGCGCAAGCGTCAGACTGGCCGTTTATTATGAAAGCCGGCACTACGACCGACTATGCTAACAAACGCATTACCGATCATTTAGCCCGCTTTAATTATCTACACGATTGCATCCGAAAAAATCGCATTAATGAAAGATATTTAACAGCTTTAGAGACCATGGATAATATATTCCCAGATATTGATTTTAGGGATTATTGTCCGAAGTAATAATCTAAAAACTATTTCTTAACCGCATATAAAGGGGATAAAAATTAAATATAAATCCAATTTCGGTTTACTATCAAATCACTCGATAGAAATTCTAAGTGGTTTAGGAAGATTGTTAAACACACTAGGATCATAACCTGTAACAGTCGGATCATTTTGCAAAGGTTGATAATAAATTAAATTAGTGTCGTTTTGGGCAGTACTTGCTTCACATGTATTAGTGCTACTATTTAGGATATAAACACCACGTGTAAATGCAACTGGTTTCGAAGGAAAGTAAAAATCAGTATTTGATAGACTATATTGTCCAGTAGAAACGTCTGAATAAAGTAATTTAAAAACAAAATTCTTCAGCGGCGAATAACCCAAAGCACCGTTATTTCCTACTAAGGTAGGGTTACCAGAACAGGTACTATTTTCAAAACCAACAGGATTATGAAAAGATACCAATGCACCACTTTCATCTAATAAAGATAGTTTATAACCCGTTGGTAAAAGTAATGTAAAAACCATAGAATTACATTTATTATTGCCCGTAAGTGTATCAAAACATGGATTTAAATCAGGAAAAAGACTGTAGAAATTAGTGTCCATATCTTCTTTTAAAAACGTACCAACATAGATATTACTATAATCAACAATTACTGGAGCTGAATGTGCAGCACCATTTTTACCAGGCTCACCTTTCGGACCAGTTGGACCCTGAATACCAACTAAGCCCTGAGGACCTTGAATGCCTTTATCTCCAATATCACCCTTGTCCCCCTTTGGTCCAGTTGCGCCCTTCACACCAATCGGCCCCACCGCACCTTGAGGACCAACTTCACCCTTGTCGCCTTTATCTCCTTTTGGTCCAACTGCACCTTTCAAGCCAATTGGTCCCGTCGCACCAATGGGTCCTATAGGTCCTTTATCACCCTTATCACCTTTTGGACCTGTAGCCCCTTTTTTACCAATGGGCCCTTCTTTACCTTGGACTCCCTGCGGCCCTGGAGGTCCTTTATCTCCTCTTGGTCCAGTTGGTCCTTTATCGCCCGCAACGCCAACAGCAAAAGCAGGAAGTGCTAACAATGGTAAAACCAATGCCATTAAACTCAAGCTCTTTAATAAAGGGCTACGCATATTCAAATCTCTTCTGAAGTTGTTTACAAGTTAAATTAAAAAAGTTATCTGACTAGAATTCTATGATAGACGATTAATGAAATCAAGGTCTTTATTTTACGGGGCTTACGGACTGACAACTTAAATCAGCTGACGGATTTATAAAAAAAATTTTAACAAAATATTTATTTTTTCATATAGCAGCTTAGGAAATAACCCAAGCTACTATATATCAGAACTGCCGTATTAATACTTCCTTAAACTACTTACAAGGATGATGCTTTACTTGTTGTGGAGTAAGTTTCCAAATATCTTGGTTATATTCATTAATTGTCCGGTCGGTTGAAAACTTACCGCTATTTGCGCAATTTATAATACTCATTTTAGTCCAATGATCTTGGTCACGATAAGCATCCTCAACACGCTTTTGGGCATCAACATAACTTCTAAAGTCAGCAATTGTCATCCAAGGATCATGCGGGCTTTTAATGCTAGCAATCACATCATCAAATAACCCAGGCTCACATTGATTAAAGTGACCAGACTCTAACAGATGTATTACTTCTTTTAAGCCTTGGTCTTGGTCAATAATACTAACTGGATCATAATGAGGTCGAAGTTCTTCAATTTCTTGTTCTGTTAAACCAAACAAGAAGAAATTATCATCACCTGCCTCTTCTCTAATCTCAATATTTGCCCCATCTAAAGTACCAATGGTAATTGCACCATTCATCATCAGCTTCATATTACCGGTACCCGATGCTTCTTTACCGGCAGTTGAAATTTGCTCTGACAAATCCGCACCTGGACAGATTTTTTCCATTGCAGAAACTCGATAGTCAGGTAAAAACAACAAAGTGAGTTTATTTGCCGCATCAGGATCGGAGTTAATAACATGAGAAACGTTATTGATTAATTTAATAATCTTTTTCGCCATTTTGTAACCTGGTGCAGCTTTACCGCCGATTAATACACAACGAGCAACCCGATGATCGGCACCGTGCTTTTTAATCTCGTTATAAACATGAATCACATGCAAAACATTTAAGACTTGACGCTTATATTCATGAATACGCTTAACCTGCACATCAAATATCGCATTCACATCAAAATGTAATTCTGTAGGGTGTTTTCGTTTTTTATAATCAATTAAACTTTGTTTCGCTTCTTGTTTAATCGCACGCCAGCGCTGACGAAATTTTGCATTTTCCGCATATGGCTGTAACTTTTTTAACTCTGATAAATCAGTCACCCAGTCATCGCCAATAGTTTCTGTAATTAGAGTAGCTAAAGCAGGATTACAAGATGCCAGCCAACGTCTAGGCGTTACGCCGTTAGTTTTATTATTAAACTTATAAGGCCACAACTCATAAAAATCTTTAAACAGGCCTTGTTGTAATAACTGAGAATGTAATTGCGCTACCCCATTAACAGAAAAACTACCGACTAAAGCCAAGTAAGCCATGCGTACTCGCTGCTCACCGCCCTCTTCAATAATTGACATCCTGCGCATACGTTCAGTATCACCCGGCCAGTGTTGCGATACTTCTTCCATAAAATGTGCATTAATCTCAAAAATAATTTCCATTAAACGCGGTACCAATCGGCGCATTAAGTTTACTGACCATTTTTCTAAAGCTTCAGGCAATAAAGTATGGTTAGTGTAAGCCATGGTACTTCTAGTAATTACCCACGCATCGTGCCAAGATAAATGATGGACATCCACTAACAAACGCATTAATTCAGGTACGGCAATACTCGGATGTGTATCGTTCAATTGAAAACAATTTTTCTCCGCAAAATGCTTAAAATCTTTCCCGTGCGTACCAATCCAATGCCCTAAAACATCTTGTAAACTTGCTGAAGCTAAGAAATATTGTTGTTTTAAACGGAGTTCTTTACCGTTTTCATTTGCATCATTTGGATACAACACCATCGTGATATTTTCTGCGGTAATTTTAGAAGCCACCGCTTCGGCATAATCACCTGCATTAAACTCATCTAAATTAAACTCTTCTGTAGCAACAGCTTTCCATAACCTTAACGAATTGACTGTTCCGTTTTTGTAACCAGGCACAGGCGTATCAAAAGGCACTGCCAACACATTATTTGTTGATATCCAATTGTAATGTAATCGGCCGTCTTCATCTGTATGCACTTCAGTATGACCACCAAACTTAATGCAATGTGAATACTCTAAACGTTCAATTTCCCAAACATTACCATGACGCAACCAATGATCAGGCTTTTCAACTTGCTCACCATTTATAATAGTTTGCGTAAACATGCCATATTCATAACGAAGCCCATAACCCACAACGGGTAATTGCAAAGTCGCACAACTATCAATAAAACAGGCCGCTAAACGCCCTAAACCACCATTCCCTAAACCGGCATCTTGCTCACTAGCAATCAATTCTTCAATTTCAATACCTAAGTCATACATTGCCTGTGTAACCGTATCGGTAACACCCAAATTAAGCATGGCATTGCTAAGAGTGCGCCCCATTAAAAACTCCATTGAGAGATAATAAAGCTTACGCGCATCATTTTCTCTATAGGTTTGATGGGTATCTTTCCAACGCTCCATTAAGCGATCACGAATAGCTTGCGATAAGGCCTCATTAGCATAATACGGTGAGCGACAGTGCTCATCTCGCCCTAATAAATGCACATAATATTGTTTAAAATCTTCAACAAAATCATGTTTTTTCATACCCTGTTCTGGGAGTTTAATGATGGATAGCTTCGGTTTACTTGTAACAAATTTATTGTGGGGCATTGGAACTCCGACGATTTTTTTGGAAAGAATTAAAGACACTCAGCTATAAAAACCTCAGTATGGTTAGGGTACGACATAACTATGACAAAATGAAGAAGAAATTTACTTGAACACGCAAGTTAAAGTCTTAATTTACTAAACGATAAAAAATTAAACTCTTAAGGTGTTCTTGGTGTACTTGTACAAGTTGCTACTCAACATCTTAATGAATCAACCTGTAAAATCAGATGCCTATAAAAAAGCCCACTAAATTATAAAAATTTAGCGGGCTTTTAAATGGAATTTTAGATTTTAAGTTTTTAAAACTTTGAATCTTATTTCAATTTTGAATCTAGTTTATCTAAATAGCTTTGTAATTCTTCACTAGTTTCGATATCGCTGTATGAAGCAACTTCTTGAACTTTTTCAAGAATTTTGGCTTCTACTTCTGTGATAGGGTAACCAAACACACTTTTAACCGCTGCGTATGTGTCAGGGTTATATTCTTTTAGTGCCATTGATAATAATTTAGCTGGATCTACTTTTAATACTTCAGCTAATTTGGGTATTAAATATAAAGGTATCTTAATAGACCCTTGTTTAATCATAGTGATTAAGTTAGGCGTTTTAAAGCCTAACGCTTCTGAAATTTGTTTTTGCTTAAGGCTACTTTTATCAATTTGCTTTCTGATATATTCAGCTGTTTTACTAGTTTTAGGTGCCGCAGTTGTCATGAGATTATTCCATTACTAATTAAAATAAATAATTTTTGTTTATATAAAAAATATTACTCCATATATTACATGTTTATTTCAATTTTGCAACATACTGAAATAATTATCTTATAATTATGGTAGTACTTTTAAACTATGACATCACTATAAATTAACTCAATTATAATAAGCTGAGTTTATAAAGAATAAACTCTAATTTTATGATTAAGTCACATTGCAACAAATGACAAGAGCTACAGTTAATAAATTTCAATTTAGCCTCGCGAATAAATTGCATATCGATTTTATTGCCAATTTTGGACGTAACTCTTTTATTGAGGCTTATATAAAAACATTGTCTTTAAATGATTTGGAAGCTTACACCCAACAAACATTCTCAAAATCAACTTTATCCAAAGAATTTAACGATCCCTTAATCACTTTTTTTGTCTGTACTGACTCAGGCTCAAACTTATGTGGCTATGCAAAACTGATAGTATCACCAAGCCCTGCAGCTATTCACTCTGATACAGCCATTGAATTGCAACGTTTGTATATTGACAATGCGCATAAAGAACAAGGGGCCGGAAAATTGTTAGCTCAATATATCGAATCTTATAGCTTACAAAAAGGCTTTAAATGTATTTGGCTACGTGTTTGGGATGGCAATAACCTAGCGATACAGAAATACTTAAAATGGGGTTATACGATAACAGGACAAGAAAATTATCAAGTTGGTCAAGAAAAAAGAAGCGTTATTTTAATGCAAAAACTATTGATAAATAACCTGCGCTATCCATAAGACATGTTAATGCATAACCGATAAGTCACCTACGGGAGCAGCAAACGCATCTGAAACCAAATCTTTTACATTACTCCCCGTCAACGCTTTTAAAAAAAACACTAAATCAGCACACTCCACTTCAGATAAATTTAATGGTTTAATTAGCGGTGATAAGTTCTCGTTAGCTATACCGCCCTGATTATAAAAACTTACTACATCTTCCAGTGTAACTAAAGAGCCGTTATGCATATAAGGAGCAGTTAGAGCTATGTTACGCAAAGAAGGTGTTTTATAAACCCAACGATCATTTGGATTTTGCGTTACCTCGTAATAGCCTAAATCACTTGGTTTTTCGATATCAAGCCCCGTTAAATGTTGCTTAGGAACTTCAACAAACACACCTGGAGAAACTTGTACCTTTTGTTTATCTGGCACTTTTAACATAGAAGCTAAATAACCAATACCGGTATTGTGACGCTTCTGATCCGTAAATAATGCACTGTGATTATCAATACTATGACAATTACTACAACCTGCCTTACCGCTAAATAACTGAAAACCTCTTTTAACCTCATCACCGACAAATTTTGTTTGCTTGCCGTAATACCACTGATCAAATTCTGAATCGGCCGAATTTAAAGTACGCTCATAACTCGCGAACGCCTGCCCTATCGTTTCCATTGTTGGCCCCTTATAAAAAGCTTTTTCAAATAAACCTTTATAGTCAGCATTATTTTTTATTTTATCGATCACATAAGCTATAGAAGGATTAGCCATTTCGTTACTTGCTAATAATGGCCCCCATACTTGTTGTTCTAAATTATTTTCGCGCCCGTCATGAAATAATAACTTTGCAAAAGCAACGTTATAAAGCGTAGGACTGTTACGCCGGACACTACGCCCTTCTATTCCAACTGCAGTAGTCATTTCATTATTACTAAAACCTTGCTCAGGTATATGACACATTGCACATGAAAAGGTATTATTTAGAGACAAGCGTCTGTCATAAAATAACTTACGCCCCAAAGCGATTTTAAGAGGTGTTATGAAATTATCTTTAGACTGAGGTAATTTGGGTAACCCCAACGGCGGTTTTAGATAATTGCTCATTAAATCGCTAGCTTTACCCTGACGTTGCAGTAATGCGATGGATTGTGTTTGATAATCAACGTACTGATAATTCTGCTTGTTATCACCCGGTTCATAAATCAACGCTGTTTTGTGAACTGGTAATTCAATTTTTTTTGTACTACCAATTAATAAGGTATTGATGTCATTTATAACGGCATCTGCATGTAAAAAATCCACACTATAAATATTACGAATGTTCTTGTCAGTATCAATTAAATACACTCGCAGCAAATGCGAAAAAGCCCCCGTAAATTGCCCTTTATCATCATAGATTTTCTGCACATTTTGCGGATAAGCATTCAATATCGGCTGTAAAGTTGTTTCATCTCGCGTGGTTAAAAACTGCCAATCAAAACCACCCGTTTTAAAACCTAAACCATAATCACGCATTTTCTCAGGTGTATCGTGAATAGGATCAAAGCTCAGTGTTAACAATCGCAATCTATCGATTAATTGCGGATTTTTCTGCAACTTTTGACTAATCTTATGTAAAACTTGTGTAGCCAATGGACAACCATTAATATCACTACAAGCCCCGTAAATGAAGCTTAATAATACAATCTTATGTCCCATGAAGTCATGAAGATGCTTGGATTGATTTTCACTAGTCAAAACTTCGCCATCAACAGACGCACTAATGACTGGCAAACTATAAGTTCCTGGGATGGCTAATTGAAATGGCAACTCAGCGTAACCCAGCGCTAATGTAGTTGATTCTTGAGCTATAGAAACTGAACTTACTAGACTAAAGAATAAACTGAGAAAAAAAAACACTTTCATCGCTTCTAAATTCCTTTTAATTTTAAGAAATCGTTCTCTAGAGGTTTGATAAGAATATCCTAACCCTGATTAAACGCTCTTCATCTAAACCTTAGACGTAATGAAGAGCGTTTTTCAGATTAAGAAATCAAGTCAATACATTTGGCCTCATTAACTTTTTTTACCGTACAAAGAATAAGCACCAAAGCGCATTTGATGAGCTCTGCCTAATTTCTGTTTATTAAAGTCAATTGAGAATTGCTCGGTTAATTTACTGCCATCCCAACTATATGCCTTAAAGAATTGCTCATTATCGGCACCTTTTTTATCCCAGTTAGCCAATAATGAAGAGGTGTAATAGATTCTTTTTCCATCCCAACTTGACGACACCATATTGACTTGCGCGCCAATTTTTTGTTCGAATACTTGTTTTGGATGGAATGGATCACTAATATCGAAACGACGCGTTTTTCCATCCATAAAGGTATTAACCCACAAGGTTTTATCATCGCTAGAAATAGAAATATCTACAGGTAGAGGAATTTTAGCTGGCTCACCTATATCAGCTACTTCTTTAGCCTGCCACTCATTTTTATCATCTTGATAAATAAGCCAGATTTTTGAAGTAAGTGCAGTACTCGTAAAACAATAATTATGCTGTTCATCCCAAGCACAACGAATTTCTAAAGGTGCACCAGGAACATCAAACACTTTTTTAGGTTGTCGACTATTTAAATCCCACTGCACAACAGTATTACCAAAACGCTTCATAGCTTCTGGATCAGTTAGCATTTTGCCAAAGTCCATCATGTAATTAGACCATCCAGTAAATGATGAAGTCAGCATCAAGTTTTTACGTGGCAATACTCGCACATCGTAGTTATACCCATCAGCATAACTTCCAGATTTAATAGCACCTTCTAAGTTACTATCAGTAGGCAACCAATAAGTCGTTATATAGTCACCTGTATTAGTATATTCAACGATAGCAGTTCGCCCACCATGATCTTTATTATTAGATAACCCCGTAACAATCATTCGCCCAGGTAGTGCATACAAACTATGTGGACCCACTACGCCACCACTTTTTGCAACGAAATCGGTAACTATTTTAGATAATGCTGGCTTAGCAGGGTCTGTAGCGACATCAAAAATAAAAATTTTATTAGTATCTAATCCACCCGCCCATAAAAACTTACGATCATCTGTGAAGTCTGAATGATGCGCCTCATTTCGACCACCAACTGACAAACTACCAATCACTTTGCCATATTTAGTTGATTTAGGATTAACATCTACTGTCACTAGTTTATCTTGCTCATCACCAACACCCTCTGCCCCTAGAGTCCAAATGTAAACAAAATCTTCTTGGCCAGTAATTTTAGCCATATAAGGTGAGGCACATGTCTCATCTGCGTTAACAGAAAAACTAGCAACGCTTAATAAAAACGCGGCACTCAATGTAGTTACTTTAAAATTCATAGTATTTTCCTCCAAATATTATGTCATTACGTTGTTATAATAAACGACCGGTCGTCTTTATTATTGACATTAAAAAAAGATCACCAATGGACCTTTTATAAAAGAAAGAGAAATCTCTCTCATTTATTCTTTTGAGACACAGTTTTAAGCAATCCTTGCCTTAAAAAAATCATCTAAAAAATCGTTACAACAAGAAGTCAACGGTTCTATTGACTGCTCAACTTTCATTCTTAATAAAGCTCCCTGCCAACCATTTAACATTAAATCGGCCATACTTTTTGCAGAGCGATCTTTACGAACCGACCCTTGCTGTTGTCCACGCTCTAATGCAGCCTTTTGTAAATCACTATAACGATCAACAGCGTCTAATAAAGCCTTTTGACACAAAGGACATGTGTCACCGATTTCGCCCATCAAATTGCCCAATAAACAGCCACCTTTAAAACCAGATTCTGCCACATCCACAATCAAACCCATATAGTATGCTCGCAAAGCTGCCAAGCCATCTGCTTCTGGATCTGCCAAATATCCCGATAAACGCTGAATGAAAGGTTCAATATAGTGCGTAATTGCCTCAGCTGCGAAAGCCTCTTTACTACCAAAATAATTATAAAAAGACCCTTTAGGAACCTGTACCGTATCTAGAATTTCTTTTAAACCTGTCGCGTGATAGCCTTTTTCCAATAATAGCGTCACGCCCTGATCAAGGAGTCTGTCTTTCTTTAATTGCTTTGACTTTGTTTTCTGCATGGTGAAATTATGTGACCAGTCGTCTTATTTGTAAATAAAAAATTTCCACTTTAACTTTGCTTTTTTTATCTTTCATTATTCTCTTTATATTAGCCGCCTATAAGGAATGATGACTAATACCAATATTTCTACCCCATTGCTATTGGCTTTAATTCTGAAAAATATTCTGCCATAAAGTCTACGAAAGTCGTTAACTTGGCAGGTAAAAATCGTCTCTGTAGATAAGTTGCATAGATAGTTAAAGGCGGAATTTTAAAATCAGGCAACACTTCAACAAGCTTTCCTTCTTGTAGATAAGTAGCAGCCGAAATTTCGGGCACCTGTGTTACGCCCATTCCTAAGGCAGCGGCCTGACACAATGCCCTACCGTTGTTTGAACAAAAATACCAATTTGGTTTAATTTTTACTTCTTGATTGTCTTGATTAAATACCCAATAATCATGATGCGGAGTATCTATATAAAGTAAACACCTATGAGAAACCAATTGATCAATGTGTTCTGGTTTACCGTATTTCTCAAGATACTCAGGAGAGGCATAAGTGCATAGTTGAGTTTCTGCAATTTTTCTTGCGACCACTCCTAAATCTAAACTAACCGTAACTAATAAAGACAAGTCGAAACTGCCTTTACTAAGATCAACTCGATTGTTATGTAATGTCATCAAAACTCTAACATCTGGGTATTTACTTTGATACGCTTCAATTGCATTCACCATATATAGGCCACCAAAATCAATGGGCGCACTTATTTTTAAAGTTCCTTTAACATGTTGTCCTAATTGCGAGGTATATTCATCTAATTCTGAAAAGTCATCCATGAGCTGTTTACTACGATGAAAGTAAACTTCACCAGCTTCCGTTAAACTAATTTGACGGGTTGTTCTATTTAACAACGCAACACCCAATGACTCCTCTAACTGAGTCATATATTTACTTATCATCATTGCTGATAGATTCATTTCGCGAGCTACCGCAGCAAAAGTACCTAATTCCACAATGCGACAAAATACGCGCATATTATTTAATTTATCCATACGCGCATTATAAACTTAAAGTTTATATTTTATAAATTTATAGCCCCATTACTCACTACAATTTATTAATGTATACTCTGGTACGGAGATAGTTATACGCCGTTTTAATTTGTTATTTTTTAACAGCCAATTAAAACGGTTTTTTATTACCTAATAAAAAATAATAAGAGGTACTTATGAGCAAAATTCTAAATGAAGTTTTATCTGCTAACAGAGATTATGTGAATAACTTTGGTGACAAAGGTGAATTAGCCCTTCCACCAGCTAGACAATTTGCGATTTTAACTTGTATGGACGCTAGATTAGATCCAGCTAAATATGCGGGTCTATCAGAAGGTGATGCCCATGTTATTCGTAATGCAGGTGGCCGTGCAAGTGACGATGCAATCCGTTCATTAGTTATTTCTTATAAATTATTAGGCACTCGTGAGTGGTTTGTTATTCACCACACTAATTGCGGTATGGAATTATTTAACAACGAAATCATGAGTGATTTGTTGGCAAGTAGCTTAAAAACTGCTTCAATTGACGAAAATGGCTGGCACGATTGCTGTGAGGGACATGGTTCTGCTGAAGGCCGTTATATCAACTGGTTAACCATTAAAGAACAATCCGCAAGCGTTCTAGAAGATGTTTTACGCATTAAAAACCACCCATTAGTTCCTTCTGATATCCCAGTTTATGGCTATATCTACGAGTGCACTACAGGCAGATTAATAGAAGTACCAGAAGCTACTGCCGCTGGGAAGGTAAGCTAATAAACTCAGTACAAGGCTAAAACCTAATCACCTTAATGTTGCTTTAACTTAGATAAAAGCAACATTAAGGCCTTATAATATTAAGTAATAAAATGCTTAAGCAAATAGACTTTCTCTTCTATATTAGTTAACCCTTGATCTCGAAATTGAGGATAATTATTGATGACATCTTGTTGAAACAAGATATTAATCAGATACCTGTCGCCATATAACTCTTCAATTTCAGACTGAGTTACTGAAAATGGTGGTCCAGCCCTGTTAGATTGATCATATTCAAAAGTAACCAATAAAATCTGCGCCTTATGTGGCAGAATATTTTTTAAATGTTGTGCATATTGTTGACGTAACATCAAGGGCAGTGCTACTAAAGATGCTCGATCAAACACACCTTCAACAGCATTTAACTGATTACGGGTTAGCTTAAAAAAATCCCCCTGCCATATAGATAATCTCTCTGACTCCCAAAGTGACAAGTTTATCTGCTGACTCAAAATATAATCTAAGTTATTTTCATCAAAAAAAGCCTGCACAGCAAGTTGACTAAGTTCTATACCATGTACACTATGACCTTGTTGTTTTAACCATATTAGATCAAGGCTTTTCCCACATAAAGGTACAAAGACTAAACTATCCGTTGAAATATTTAATTGTTGCCAGAAATTAATAAGATGCTTATTAAACTCTCTTTGATGAAAGCCAATTTTATTTTGATTCCAACTCTCGATCCAAAACTCAGTATCCATAAAAAACTATTTTGTCAGTAGTAAATTCTAACTTGATTAAAGTCAAACAGGACTTTAAAGCATAAAAGTGATTTATCATTTATATTACTTTTTCCTATTGAACAATAAAAACATTAACGATAAACCAATAACTATAGCGGGTATGATAAAAAAACTAACTTGAGATTCGTCAGTGTTTTCTGTGCCCTTATAGGCAGATTGAGATTTAGATTTAGTTACACCCGTGTTATTAATCGTGAGAGATAAATTGTTTTCATCTTCTTGATTAACTGAACTAACATTCATAATACTTTGATCATTTTTGATAGTTGCAAATACGTTAGCAACAGACATCGACCCTAATAAAAGAATGATTTGTATCATTAAAATTATTTTTTTACACATATGTTCTCCAAATAAATTCTCGACATATTTTAAATGAGCTAATACTCTTAAATATAAAGTGAGTAGCAACAATCTTTAACTAGGCACTTTATCCAAAACAATAAGCCCACCCATCAATATCACTGTCCCTAATATTAAAAAATGCGGACCAAAGAACCACAGAATAATCGGCAAGCTAAAAAAGAAGGTGCGTGTACCTAAGGAATAATAGCGACCCGCTTTATTTAAATAGGCACAAGTTTGTTTGAACAAATCATGACTCAGCATGGTTTCTCTAGGCAAGTTAATCATATAACCCACATGATTAAAGAGCCGAATAGCCATAGAAAAATAATAAAACGCAACAGCAAAATCGAGTAGTAACAGGCCTAATTTTATTTGCCAAATATCTGCTGAAGAAACCTGAAGCGTTGTACTTAAAGGCCATAAAGATGCCCATTGCTGAGCTTTGTCACTTAGATTTAAAGCCCCCATTATTAATAAAATGGAAGTCGACGCCATAAAGTTTGCCGCCATAACAGAATTACGTAAGGTTTGAACCGCCAATATATTCATATTATCGTTGCCCATAACCTTATTAACCCATTCAGCTCGGATTTTGGCATTAAAGGTATGCACACTTCTTTCTGGTTTACGGCGCACTAATCGATTTAAATATAAATAATAGGCCAGTGTTAAAACATTACTCACTATAAAGGCGATCAAATCATAATTTAGTGTCATCAATCTACCGTTTTATCTCTATTTATTAAAAAATAAACCACCGGGATAACTAGCAACGAAAATAAAGTCGATGCAAAAATCCCAAAAATAAAGCTCCATGCTAAGCCAGAAAATATAGGGTCTAAGATAATAACAAACGCCCCAAACATGGCGGCACCCGCGGTTAAAAAGATTGGTCTTAGCCTAATAGCCCCAGCTTCTATCAATGCATCTGTTAAAGTAACACCAACTTGTGCACGTAGACGCTCAATAAAATCGATTAATATAATCGAGTTTCTAACCACAATCCCCGCTAAAGCAATCATTCCTATCATCGCGGTAGCCGTAAAATAAATAGGATTAGGATAACCGGCAATCGGCGTAGTCATCAATTGATTTAATATCCAAAAGCCCGGCATGATGCCAATAACAGTTAGGGGTATAGCAATCATCATCACTAAAGGCACCGTTAAAGAACCCGTTTGACCCACCAATAAAACATAAATCATGACTAGAGCTGCGGCAAAAGCCAAGCCAAGATCACGAAACACATCAACGGTTATTTTCCATTCACCTTCACCAGCTAACTCTGCCTTATAACCCTTAGGTAAAGGCCGTTCTGCTAAAACATCATTAAGATCAAATACGGCTTCAACTGGACTGCGTCCCGCCATACTCGCCACTACGTATGCGACGCGTTGCAAATTTTTATGAAAAATAGGCTGATCCTCAACCACTGTTGATGCTGTACCGATTTCACTTAAAGGGATTAATGCGCCCGTATCTGTTCTTACCCGCAAGGCTAGTAAATCAAGCTCTGAAGAGCGTAATTCACGAGGTAACTGCAAATTCACGCCTAAGGCTTGACGTTCACTATCTAAATGCACACTACCTACTTGTTTTCCTGCCAGTGCTATCTGCAAGGTGTCTGCTACCTGTGCAACACTTACACCCGAAAAGGCGGCTTTTTCTCTGTTCAGATTAAATCGTACTTTGTCATGTGCTGCTTCAGAGAAATCATCCACATCCACTACACCTGCGGTTTTTTCCATATCCGCTCTAATGCGTTTAGAAACCGATATTAAACTGTCTATACTCGCCTCTGGTGGCCCATACACTTCGGCGACCAAATCTGAAAGTACTGGCGGTCCGGGTGGTATTTCTACGATCTTTAGATTTGCACCATACTGTTTAGCTATTTTTTCTATCTCAGGTCTAATACGCAAAGCTATTTCATGAGACTGCTGTTCTCGTTGATCTTTGGGTAATAAATTAAGACGCACTTCACCCAAATACCCACCGCTACGCAAATAATAATGTCGCACCATGCCATTAAAATCCATCGGTGCAGCTAAACCCGTATATGTCTGATAGTCAGTCACTTCATTAACAGTTGCCAAGTAAGTGCCTAAAGCACGTGCAACTTGATCAGTATTCTCTAAACTCGCCCCACGCGGCATATCAATCATAATCTGCAATTCATTTTTATTATCAAAGGGCAGTAATTTGAGTGGCACAGCGCGAGTGACTGCTAACAAAGTTGAGGCTAGAAATGCAATAAAAACCACGAGTAAGAATAATTTAGCACGCCCAGTGGTGGCTAATAAAGGCCCTAAAGCAGAGCGGTATACCTTATAAATAGCACTCTGTTTAAAGTCTTCGGGCGCTTCATCAACATGCTTATGATACTCAGCTTGCAATAACTTAAAGCTCGCCCAAGGTGTCACTGTAAAGGCCACAATCAAAGACACAATCATTGCAATAGGCACATTAAATGCCATAGGCGCCATATACGGTCCCATCATCCCGGTGATAAAAAACATCGGCAAAAAGGACACGATAACGGTAAAAGTCGCCAATATAGTGGGAGGTCTTACTTCGTCAACCGCTGTTAATAAGGCTTGTAAAGGAGATTCTTTACGCAATTTATAATGTCGATGAATATTCTCCACATCCACAATAGGATCATCAACCAATAAACCTAACGATAAAATCAGAGCGAATAATGTGACGCGATTAATACTGTAGCCAGAAATGTAATCCAACAATAAAGTGAGCGCCAACGTCATTGGCACTGCGATTGAAACAATAAAAGATTCTTTTAAACCTAAAGAAAAGGCCAATAACACCACAATAATAACGATGGCAAAACTTAAATGCTTCACCAATTCGTTGACTTTATGATTAGCCGTTTCACCATAATCACGCGTGATGGTTAGCAACACATCTTCTGGAATTAATGTCCCCCTCAGGCTTTCTGCATTAGTAATAACCGCTTTTGCCACATCAACCGCATTACTGCCTTTACGTTTAGCAATGGCAACAGTCACCATTTCGCGCTCTTGCCCAACTTTAGGCTGATCGCCAGTCGCATTACCCACTGTTGGCATTTCTGAAACTGCGGGCCCAAAACCAATCCGCGTATAATGACTTACATCAGCAGGCCCCTCTTCAATCCGCGCAACATCTCTTAAATAAATAGGCCATCCAGCAATATTCTTTAGCACTAATGCGCTAACCTCAGCTGGCGAACTAAAATGTGGACCAACTTCTAACGCAATTTCATGATTATTTCGTTCAAAACTACCTGCCTGAACATTAACATTAGCAATAGCAAGTGCCTGAGTGATGTCCATTAAGGTCAGATTATAAGCCGCTAAACTGACTGGGTTAGCATAGATAGATACTTGACGTTGCTCACCACCCACGACCCAACTCTTCCCAACATCGGCAACTGTTCTTAAAGAAACAATTAATTCATCCGCAATACGTCGTAAAGCCATCGCATCATAATGCGAGCTTTGTGGCGACAATGACAACAAAACGATCGGCACATTATCTATTTCTACGGGCGCTACTTTCCAATGCGTGACACCCGCAGGAATAAGATGTTGATTAGACATCAACCTATCCCAGGTTTTAACTAAACTATCTTCAAACGACTGACCCACCAAGTAACGCACAGTCACAACAGCCGCACCAGGTTTGGAGATGGAGTAAACATATTCCACCCCTTCAATTTGTTTGAGTAAAACTTCTAAGGGAGTAGAGACTAATTTCTCGACTTCTTCGCTAGAGGCCCCTGGATATTCAATCAACACATCCATCACAGGCACTACAATCTGTGGATCTTCTTCTCGTGAAGTTAACGCTAACGCGGCAGCGCCGGCTAATAAAGATATGATTAAAAATAAAATAGATAACTGAGAAGTTGTAAAGATTTCAACAATCTTTGTGGTCAAACCACGATGTGGCTTGGAGTTTTGCTGATCAGCCATTATTGTGCCTGCTGTGGATTACTAATAACGACTTCGTCTGCAACTAAACCAGAAATCACTTCAATCTGGTCACCAAAAACTTTAGCCGTTCTAATATGACGCATAACCTGATGCCCTTTAGCCAATACGCTAACAACTTCTAATTGACCAATATGTTGTACAGCACTGAGTGGAATTAATAAGGCTTCGTGTTGCGCACAGCCTTGTTCTAACCAGCCAAAATAACCGGCTTGCAAGCCTGTCATAGTCGGTAAAGTTACCTTAATTAATTGTGTTCTAGTTTGTGCATCTACGTCAGGACTAATTTCATCAATTTGGGCGGTAACCTTTTGACCTAAAGTATCAATACGCACTTGTGCAGGCATACCAAGCGTGAATTGACTAGCACAACTGGTCGGCACATCAGCCTCTAATCTTAAGCCCTGCGGTGCTTGTAAAGAAATAACAGGGACGCCTGGCAATCCCATATCACCGGGTTCTTTAAAACGTTTAAGCACGACCGCATCAAATGGCGCTCGCAATACAGTATCCGCATGCAACGATTTAGCTTCTGTCAACACACTAGTTGCTTGATTAACTTTGGCTTGCGCTAATTTATCTTGTGCCACACTAGTATCAAGATGCTCTTTGGTTGCAGCTTCTTTACTATATAAACTCTGAATACGTTCTGCATCCGCCTTAGCGCGATTACCCTCTGCAGTAGCGCCTGCTAAAGCGGCTAAAGCCGCTTGTTCTTGAGCGACAATATCTCTTTCATCTAAACGTACGAGTACATCCCCCTGTTTCACTTTATCACTGGCATGCACTTTAATTTCGAGAATACGAGCCGTCATTTTAGGGGCGATATTAGCCACCGTTCTGGACTTTACTGTGCCAGGCCAACTCATAACATCAGCCACCTGCTTTTTCTCTACCGTGCTTGTTTGCAATGCTAAAAGGTTTGAATCAGCGGGAGATTCAATTATACCGGGCGCTACCTTACTAACAAAACTACCTTGCATGTAGAGTAGTAACAAAATTAATGCTAAAACAGCCCCCGCAATGGCCAGTAATTTATTCATGTTTTTGGGTTCGGTTTGTGTCATGTGCGTTCCTTTATTTCCAAGCACCAATGGCTTTCTTTAATGCGGCTTCTGCGCTCAAGGCATCATAATGCGCGGCAATTGAATTTGATTGTGCAGTATTTCGAGCCACTTCGGCTTCTATATAACGAGTCACCGTAACGACCTCAGCTAGTCTTTCTTCTTTAACGAGCCTTAAAGCCTCATCTGCCGACTGCACCGATAAATCTGTTACATGAACACGAGCTAAACTTTCTTGGAGCTTCAAGTAAGCCATTTTAACTTCCTGCTCAACAGCCAATTTAGTTTTACGCTCTGTCTCAAGAGTTTCTGTCGCTTTTAATTCAGCCGTTCTGAGCTGTTGCTGAGTACTAAATCCAGAAAAAATATCCATTTCAATAGCAACGCCTGCCGTTACATTTTCTTTACTACTCGAGAAACCGGGCGTCTGACTATTTTGCCCATAACTGACATAAGCATCAGCCTTGGGCAAGTAGGCGCCCTGTGCACTTTTTACTTTATATTGTGCAATTTCAACCTGCTTTGCAGCGGCTTTTACCTCAGGCCTCTGACCCATAGCTTGCTCTAGTAATTCATTAAATGAGGGTGTGAATTTAGGGGAGGTAAAAATAGACGAGGAAGAAAGATTAAAAACCGACTGACTGGGTAAACCTAATAAATTAACCAGATTAACTTTTGCCATTTCAATACCATTAGCCGCCCTAATTTGGCTTTCTTGTGCTTCAGCTAATTTAACCTCTAAGGACAATACATCAGATTTGAGTACTGTGCCTGCGGCATGTTTTAACTGTGTTTGTTTTAACTCACTGTTAATAGCGACAATCGCGTTCTGTGCGTTTTTTTGAGCTTCATTCGCTGCAAGATGTGCGTAATACGTTGCTGTAACCGCTTGAATTAATGAATTATGTATAGATGATCTTTCAAACTCTGCCTGTTCTATACCTAACGCTGCTGCTTTACTATTTTGGTAATCTTGTCCCCCTCGAAAAAGAGATACTTTTCCTATTATTTCAGGACGAAAGTTTTGTCTGTAACCAGGATCGTTAATATTGGCGATTGAATTAGCATTAAAGTCTCTTTGTGCAACAATCATGGAGAAAACTTGTGCAGGGTTATTAGACGTTTCATACCCCACTTTTGCAGAAACCTGTGGATAAAATGCTGATAATGCAGCGCCCAATTGCGCATCTGCTTGCTCTATACGCTGTATGGCTATTTGTAAGTCTGGATTATTAGCGATGGCATAATCAATGGCTTGATCCAAAGTAAAGGACTGACTCGCTGACTTATCAACTGAATCAGACGCCATGACAGAAGTCGTTAATAAACACATCACTAAAAAACTGTTAAACCCACACAGTTTGTTTTTTTTAAACATGATTTTCCCGTAAAGTCTTAAGCTTTTATAAAGACTAATGTTCCCCATCCACTCTAGTTAAGTGAGGCGCATTAGTCTTTAAAATTAATTTATATAATCAGAATGCACAACCGGATTTAATGCCTAACTTTTTAAGTATGATTGCCATAGGGCAAAAACCAGTCAATGCCGATTGAAATAAATTAGCGCCAACAAATGCTGTAAACCATAGCCACATTTCTGAATGATAATGTGCCAACAACAAACTGACTAAGATAAAACTACCCGCGACAGCAAATACAATTCTATCTACATTCATATTAATGACCTTTTATACGCACAATACCCATTAACTTAAGCGTCATTCTTTCATAAAAAGGCTCACTGATACCTTTTCTTATCTTTCGCATAAAGTATTTCTCAAAACCGATCTTAGCTAAATGCACCCATTTACCGTGTGCAGACCAAGTTACGTTACGGGGTGGTATTTGAGGAACCGCCATAAATGCTACACCAGAATCACCAAAATCTGCTAGACATAGCGCATTTAACGAGGCATGATGTGTGGGTTCTTTACCGGCTAATTGCTCTGCAATATTATGGGCTGTTGCAGTCACCATAGATTCAATCATATAGCCTGTTTTCGGTGTGCCGACCGGTAAGGGTGTTTTTTCAACGGGCGGTAATGCAACACAAACACCCACAGAGTATATATTTTTAAAAGTTGGGTTACGTTGATGCTCATCAATCAAAACAAAACCGCGCGGATTAACGAGGCCTTCTGCGGCCTCGTTACGGACAGCATCAATACCTGTAAAAGCCGGCAACATCATTGAATGTTTGAAAGGCAGTTCGTGTTTCTTTTTATCGACCCCTTCATCATCTACTTCGGTTACAAACATCATGCCTTCTTCAATCTTATCGACCTTAGCATTGGTAACCCATTTAATAGATTTATCACGTAATGCACTTTCTAATAAACCTTTAGTATCACCCACACCACCTAAACCAAGATGGCCAATATAAGGCTCTGCAGTCACAAAAGTCATTGGGACTTTATCGCGTATTTTCCTGTTTCGTAATTCTGTTTCCAAAATCATTAAATATTCATAAGCAGGACCGTAACAAGAAGCCCCTTGCACAGCACCAATAATGATCGGCCCAGGATTTTCCATGAATTTATCCCAATCCTGTGCCGCAACAGCCGCATGATCAACATGACATACAGAAGATGTAAATCCATCAGGACCGAGACCTGGAATTTCATCAAAAGCTAAACGAGGACCTGTAGCAATAATCAAAAAGTCATATTCAACAGCAGAACCATCAGCCAATAATACTTGATTATTATTAGGCTCTATTTTCACTGCTGCTTTTTGAATAAACTCGATGCCTTTCTTTTTCATGACCGGTGCTAACTCAATTTTTAAGTCTTCCGGTTTGCGCCACTTGGGTGGTACCCAAGGATTCGAGGGGACAAAGTGAAAAGTAGGGCTATCAGAAATAACAATAACCTCATGTTTTTTGCCTACCGTTTCTTTCATTTCATAAGCCATTGGAACACCACCAATGCCAGCACCTAAAACAACTATGCGCGCCATACTATTCTCCTCATTATTGAATATTATTCTAGTTGATTGCCCACAATTAACCCTTTATTTTTAAGGTTATGTGATTTAAAGTACGCTAAGATCTATAAAACAACTAAACATTGAAACTAATCAGTCAGATAACAAAGTTAGGAGCACTCTATAAGATATAAAAAAAGAATTAGAATTAGACAACAGCATACAATAACCTTATTATATATCCTTTTATTAGATATATATATCTTATTATGAGATATATATAAAAAAGTATTATTACTAAACTTTATGTGTTTTATTTACCTCAGGGCATTGGCTTTATTCACACTCGATGCTGTTTAAAAATAGTCTACTATTCATAGACTTAAATCCAAAAAGAGGACCCCATGATTTCTGAATCTATAGTTGATTTATCCCGCTGGCAATTTGCAGCGACTTCCTTATATCACTTCCTATTTGTCCCCCTTACCTTGGGTCTATCCTTTTTACTTGCTATTATGGAGTCTACCTATGTAATGACTGGTAAAGAGATTTATAAGGATATGACCCAGTTCTGGGGAAAACTGTTCGGCATTAACTTTGCGTTAGGCGTTACAACAGGCCTAACGATGGAGTTTCAATTTGGCATGAATTGGTCATATTTCTCGCATTATGTTGGTGATATTTTCGGTGCTCCATTAGCTATCGAAGGATTAATGGCTTTCTTTCTTGAAGCTACTTTTGTGGGCTTATTTTTCTTTGGCTGGGACAAGTTACGTAAAGGCCAACATTTACTAGTTACCTGGCTCGTCGCTTTGGGTACAAACTTATCTGCTTTATGGATTTTAGTAGCTAATGGTTGGATGCAAAACCCAGTCGGTGCAGACTTTAATTACGAAACCATGCGCATGGAACTATCTAGCTTTGGTTCTTTACTGTTTAACCCTGCCGCACAAGTTAAATTTGTTCATACTGTAGCCGCTGGCTACACTACAGCCTCTGCTTTTGTATTGGGCATTAGCGCATTTTATATGCTAAAAGGCCGCGATGCCGCATTCGCACAACGTTCTTATACGATCGCGGCTGGTTTTGGCTTAGCAGCTATTTTGTCTGTTATTGTCTTAGGAGATGAAAGTGGTTATACCGATGGTGAAGTGCAAAAAGCTAAACTAGCGGCTATTGAAGCTGAATGGCATACAGAACCTGCCCCAGCCGCTTTTACCGCTATTGGCATTCCCGATCAAGATGCTATGGAAACTCACTATGCAGTGCAAATTCCATGGGTCTTAGGGCTAATTGGCACTCGCTCAATTGACACCCCTATTACAGGCCTAACAGAAATATTAGAAAAAAATCGCCAACGTATTCGGAATGGAATGAAAGCATACAGTAGCTTACAAACACTTCGTGCTGGTCAGCGTGATGAGGCAACCGTAGCAGAATTCAATCTTAATAAAGCAGATTTAGGCTATGGATTATTACTTAAACGTTATACCGATAAAGTTGTTGATGCTACTGAAGAGCAAATTGAACTAGCTACAAAATATTCAATTCCCCGAGTGGTACCCTTATTTTGGACCTTTAGAGTCATGGTGGCTTGTGGTTTTATAATGCTGGGTATTTTTGTCTTGGCCGTTATTGCCAGCTCAATTAGAAAGTGCCGCCAAAACTGGCTCTTACGCGCCAGTTTATACATGATGCCTTTACCTTGGATTGCCTGTGAATCTGGTTGGTTTGTAGCAGAGTTTGGTCGTCAACCTTGGACTATCGCCGAAATCTTACCTACTTTTTTAAGTGCATCCTCTTTAACTGAATTAGATCTATACATTAGTTTAGCCAGTTACATAAGTTTATATACTATATTTTTAGTTATAGAAATGTTCTTAATGCTGAAATTTATTAAACAAGGTCCTAGCAGCCTCCATAAAGGTCGCTACCATTTTGAAATTGCTAAAGGAGCTTCATTATGATTTTTGATTATGAAACTATGCGCTTAATCTGGTGGGCCTTACTAGGCGCACTCTTAATAGGCTTTGCCATCACCGGCGGTTTTGACTTAGGTGTAGCAACACTACTACCTTTTTTAGGTAAAAATGATACCGAACGACGAGTCATCATCAATAGTGTTGGTGCTACTTGGGAAGGTAATCAAGTTTGGTTAGTCACAGCGGGAGGCGCCCTATTTGCAGCTTGGCCGTTAGCTTATTCTGTCGCTTTTTCTGGCTTTTACTTAGCATTACTACTTACCTTGTCTGCTTTATTTTTAAGACCTTTAGGTTTTGATTATCGGAGTAAATTACCCTCTGAAAAATGGCGTCGCAACTGGGATATTGCCTTATTTGCTGGAGGGTTAGTCCCTGCATTAATTTTTGGCGTAGCTTTTGGTAACTTATTAGAAGGAGTTCCCTTTCATTTTAACAACGAAATGCGTATTTTTTACACGGGTTCATTCTGGGGCTTATTAAATCCTTTTGCTATAGTAGCTGGTGTCGTTAGCGTAAGTATGATTGTTATGCACGGAGGAGTTTATTTACAAATGAAAACCGAAGGTGACATTTACGAACGGAGTAAAACTGTTGTAACTATTTTTAGTTTAATCACTTTGGTTGTGTTTGGTTTAGCGGGTATTTGGATTGCAAATATTGACGGTTATCAAATTAGTAGCATTGTATCTCCAAATACGTATTCCGACCCCTTAGCAAAAACCGTGATAAAAGCACCCGGCTTATGGTTAGCTAATTATGGCCATTACCCTATACTATGGTTTTTTCCTGTATTAGCATTTGTTACAGGGCTGATTACTTTAATATTATCTAAGATTAATCGACCAGGCCTAGCATTTATTAGTAGCTCTTTAACCTTAGCGCTTATTATCTTAACCGCTGGAGTTTCAATGTTTCCATTCTTAATTCCATCTAGTTCGGAGCTAAATAGCTCATTAACAATATGGGATGCAAGCTCTAGTTTAAGTACTTTAAAAATCATGCTTTGGGTTACGCTAATCTTCTTACCAATTGTACTAACTTATACATCATGGGCATTTAGAGTGTTACGTGGAAAAATAACCCTTGATCATATTCACCAAAACGATCATACAGCTTATTAGGAGCAACCGATGTGGTACTTTACTTGGATACTTGGTTTATTATTAGCCTGTTCATTAGGCATTATTAATGTCCTTAGATTAGAAGCACAAGAAGCTTGGGACAGAGAGCATCTTGCACTAGACCCCGTTACACATTTAATGACCAAAGAAACAATGCTAGGTCGTTTAAAAGAAAAAGTAGAAAACTCGAAACGCAATGGTTTTCCATTTTCTATTATTCTATTAAATCTAAATGATTTTAAAACGCGAAATAACATAGCTAACTATGAAATGGATAGTATTTTGCGAGGGGTAACGAATTGCTTCAAAGATGAAATTAGAGCTGGCGTTGATATTGCGGCAAGATTACATGAAGATGAATTTTTAATCGCCATGCCTGGTTCACCGCAAAATAAAGCAGAGGAAATCGCGCTACAAATTAAAAAAACCATCAGTGAAAGAGTTCAAGCTCCGCAAGGAGTTAAAGTTGAATTATCAACAGGGGTAGCTGAATTTTCTAATGCAACCGAACTATTAGCAACTTCAACACTAGACGTAGACAATTTAATCAACATCGCTATAGCAAATAGCCGCACATAAATCCCTCCACTCAATACAAGGGACGTTTTTTTTACATCGCGTCCCTTTTAACACAATCTTAAGCTAACAAACAATCATGATTAACAAAACTGTCTGGATTCACAAAGTTGGTGATTTATTAGTTGATAGCTTCCACTACCTAGCATTATTTGGCATTGGCGCAACAATTGTTTGGTCAGCAATCCATGACTATATCGAAATGATGAAGACAGGGCACGCTGATTTAGAAGATATATTGTTACTCTTCATTTATTTAGAACTTGGTGCTATGGTCGGCACCTACTTTAAAACTCGTCGGCTACCTGTACAATTCCTAATTTATATTGCTATCACAGCTTTATCTCGTCACTTAGTCATTGATGTACAAAAAGTAGCCGACAGTTTTCATCTTTATTTATTGCTTGGTATCACTTTTGCCATTGCTTTACTTAGTGTTGCTATATTCATCTTATCTTACACTGGTAAAAATTACGGTTGCCCGGAAGATAACGAGTTCGACCGAAAAAAACAATCCAGTTGATTCTAAATACGTTATAACCAAATAAAATCTATCTAGCACTATAGCTGGCTTAAAACCCCATTCTCCATCGTATAAACGTTATCCATCAATGCTAAACCAACAACTCGATGCGTCAGCATAACAATAGTTTTATGCTGGGCAAAGTCACTTAAAGCGTTAAAAACCTCGCGTTCTGTATCAGCGTCTAAGCCTTCTGTGGGTTCATCTAAAATCAATATTGGTGCATCTTTGAGATAAAGTCGAGCTAAAGCAATTCGACGCGCCTCTCCACCTGAGACTTTAACACCACTTTCACCCACCCAAGTATCAATTCCATCAGGTAAAGAACTAACAAACTTTTTTAAGCCTGCTGCATTGATAGCAGCATCTAATTCTACTGTTGTTGCGGAAGGCTTCGCTATTAATAAATTCTCTTTTATAGTCGCAGCAAACAGCTGACTTCGTTGTGACAATACACCGAAACAAGTCATTAATTGTTCAGTAGCATAAGATTTTAATGACTGCTGTGCCAACTTAACTTCACCTAAATCAGGATCGTAATACCGCATCAGCAAATGCAGTAAGGTCGTTTTACCTGACCCACTCGCTCCAACAATCGCAACTTTTGTACCTTGTAATATAGACAAATTAATATGTTTTAAAACCCAATCTTGCTGCTGTGAATACCTAAAACTTATATCACTTAAGTGTAAATCAAACTGTTTAGGTAATAAAACCGCTTGCTGAGGTTCTTTTATAGAAGGCTCCAATTCCACAATTTGCCTGATACGTTGAGCGGACTTTTGTAATTTTGCCAACATTTGTATGGCCTGTGGCAATGGCGTCACCAATTCGAAAGTTGCTAACACACAAAAAACAACCAATGCGACTTCAGGACCCGTAAGTTTATTTTCTGTAAATAAAAACCCAGCAAAAACTAAAGCTAGCAATAAGCTTACTTGCGATAATAAATATGTCAGTGCAGAGGAAATTGCCGTTAGCTGATTATTTTGCCTCTGCGTATGAATCATACGATCTGAAAACTGACTAAGAAAAGCACTAAAGCGATCATAAGCCTGATTTGCCACCAAGTCGGTAAACCCTTGAAAAGTATCTACCTGCCGAATCTTATAATTAGCCATTAAGACAGTTATTCTCTCGGCGCCTTCATTTCCTAATTGATTGAATACCCATGGGATAAGTAATCCTGCAACCAGCAAAATAACTCCATTTGTAATACTAATAACAGGTGCATAAGTTGCCAAAAAAGCAGTTACAACTACTCCGCCTATTATCGCAACCGTAATAGGTGCTACCAATCGTAAATACAGTGCATCTAATGCATCAATATCTGAGGTCATCCGCGACAACAAATCACCACTTCGAATCAACGCCAAACGCCCAGGAAGCAAAGGTATAGTGTGTTGAAAAAACCAACTTCTAATATGAGCTAACACTCGAAAAGTTGCCTCATGCGTCACCAAGCGCTCAGCATAACGACCTAGGGTACGCGTAATAGCTAAAGCTCGAATCTGAGCCGCAGGTAGCATAAAATTAAAAGCTAAAGCATTGCCATCTATAGCCACTAATCCGGCAATCGCCGATGCACTGATAAACCACCCCGACAAAGTTAATAAAATAATAGCCGCCAAACTAGTGAGTAAAGACAGGGCTACCCCCGCCAATAACCATGCGCTATAGGGTTTAAATAGTTTTAAAAAAAACCAAGCATCTCTCATCGCTGTACCTCACCATGAGCTAGCTTGATACACTTATCCATTCGATCAATGACTAATGGATCATGAGTGGCAATAATTAAAGTTTTATCTTTAAATAATTGTTCAATAACTTCTAATAATTTTATTTTGTTAGTCTCATCTAGATTAGCTGTCGGCTCATCTAAAATAATAATCTCACTATTCTTTAAAAAGGCTCTAGCGAGAGCAACTCGTTGCAATTGTCCACCAGATAACCCATAACCACGCTCACCAATTTGAGTTTCTAATCCCGCAAACTCAGTAACTCCAGCAGCCTTTGCAGCTTCATAAATTTGTTCTAAGCTTGCATCCGGCTCTGCTAAGGCAATATTTTCTTTTACACTGCCATGAAAAATAGCCGCACTTTGGCCTACCCAAGCGATCATTTTTGTTGATTTTGTTTGATTGACGATATCGCCCTTTAATAAAACTGTGCCGCTAGTTGGTTGTTCAAAACCCAACAATAAATTAATCAATGTTGTTTTACCCGCGCCAGACTCTCCGATTAAAGCAACTTTTTCACCTTTTTGTATTGATAAATCTATGTCAATTAATACAGTTCTCTGAGTATAATTTTTACATACTTTATTGAAAATTATCAGAGACTTATCAATATTACAATATGAATGCGTAGAGATATTTTTTAAGACTGGTTCTTGTTCCAGTACTGCTAATATGGCATCACTGGCTCCTAATGCAGTTGCTCGATCATGATAATTAACTGCCAATTGCCTAAATGGCATAAAAAACTCAGGTGCTAACAACAATACAAATAGGGCCTCTTTTAAAGTTATATGTTCAGCTGGACCAAAAGGCATTTGACCTAATAAACCTAAACCCACATAAACAGCAACCAAAGCAACAGCTACCGCGCTAAAAAATTCTAAAACTGCAGAAGATAAAAAGGCAATGTGCAATACAGCCATAGTTTTTTCTCTAAAACCTTCTGCCATCTCATTAATGTTCTTAAGTTCTGCAGTAGCTACTCCAAATAATTTTAAAGTACTTAAGCCTTGTAATCGATCCAGAAAATATCCACTCATCCTAGACATTGCTAAAAATTGATTTCGACTTGCAGATGCTGCACCCATACCAATTAATGCCATAAATACAATCACTAAAGGCCCGGTTACTAGAAATATGATTCCAACGACCCAATTGACTGGCATTACAACCAAAATAAAAATAATAGGTAAAATTCCGACCAGCATTTGCTGAGGTAAATAACGCGAAAAGTAGTGTTCTAACGCATCGACTTGCTCTAAAGTCAGTGTGGCTAAAGCTCCACTTTGGTATTGTTTAATAACTGAGGGCCCCAACTCTAAAAACTTGTCTTGCAATTGCTGTCTAATATTTACCCTTATTCTAGCTCCCGCTTCAAAACCAAAAACAGGATAGCTATATACACAAAGACCTCTGGCAATAAACACCGAGGCAAGCCCCAAAAAATAGGGTATTAAACTTTCAACAGATAATTTATCAATAATAATCGCTTGTAAAACCAACGCTAACAAAGCTGACTGCCCTATTACGAGGCCCCCATTAACTATTCCCACTGTAGTTGCCAACAATACTGACTTTCTGACTTTTTTAGCTTGAGATTTTAACCACACGGCGCAGATTTTCTCTCTGGCTTTATTTTTATCAAAATATATTTGATTAGCAGATTCTGTTAGATGCACACGAGTTGTCATTTGATGATTAAAAGATAAAAAAGCTGGAAGCCTTATTCTAATTGAAACAACTTTGAGAATAAATTATTTGCAAAAATCAAACTTGCCAATTATTAGGTTTGCGATACATTAAAAGCGCAACAACAATGTAACAATAAATTTAATAATGAGGATTTAGAGATGGATAAAGTAATTATGTTAGCAAAATTGGCAGGGGCATTTTTAACATTTTATTGCATCACGGTATTTATGCCGATGGTATTTACTTATTTTTCTAATGGCGATGTCAGACCATAATAGCTTGATATTCATAAGTTAGTTTTATACTGACCATGAAAACTAATTATACGGTGGATAACAACCTTAGAAGCTATCCACCGCTAGAACTTAATCACATTTATCATACTAAGCTTAACATAATAAAATTAGATAATACTTTTAGCCTGAAGATCCGCATGGTAAGAAGATCTGACCATAGGTGCACTTGCAACCTGCCTAAAACCTAATTGCAGAGCAAAAGCACCATATTCATCAAACTGTTGAGGAGTGATATACTCAATAACAGGTAAATGTGCTTTTGTAGGTTGTAAATATTGACCTAGTGTGAGCATGGAACAACCATGAGCTAGTAAATCTCGCATCACTTGATGAACTTCTTCAGTCGTTTCTCCAACCCCTAACATTAAACCAGACTTAGTGGGTGTGTCTGGATGAGCCTTAGCGTACTTTCCTAATAATTCTAATGAGCCATTGTAGTCGGCCCCTGGACGCACCTGTTTGTAAAGCCTCGGTACGGTTTCTAAATTATGATTAAACACATCACAAGGTTGCTGAATTAATATAGCAACGGCCTTATCTATACGACCTCTAAAATCGGGTACTAAAATCTCAATCTTTGTCTGCGGAGTTTGCTGACGAATAATGCGTATGCATTCTGCAAAATGCCCGGCGCCACCATCTCTTAAATCATCACGATCTACAGAGGTAATTACCACATATTTAAGAGCCATGTCTTTAATAGCATCTGCTAAATGTTGTGGCTCATTGACATCTAGTGGCAAGGGCTTACCATGAGCAACATCACAAAATGGGCAACGACGCGTACATAAATCCCCCATAATCATAAAAGTTGCAGTGCCATGCTGAAAACATTCTGACAAATTTGGACAAGCCGCTTCTTCACAAACAGTATGTAATTTATTTTCGCGCAGTAAATTTTTGATGCGACTGACTTCATCACTTGCGGATAACTTTACGCGAATCCAATCTGGTTTACGCAATACTGTTTCTGAAGGTTCTACCTTAATAGGGATCCGCGCTAATTTTTTAGCGCTACGTTCATGCGAATCAGGAGTAGATCTAGAAGGTGCTTGATTGGTCATATTTATAGTGTCGCAGTGATAGCGTGAATAACAGAATTTGCTAGTTGTTTAGAACTAACATTTACACCCAAGTCAGATAATTGGGTGACTTTGAGACCTGAATAACCACAAGGATTTATATAATCAAAAGGTCGCAAATCCATTGCATTATTAAGACTTAAACCATGGTAACTACCTTGTTTTTTAATTCTCAGACCAATTGAACCAATCTTTTGCCCTTTAACATATACTCCCGGTGCCTCAGGCCTTGAAACTGCTTCAATACCTAATTGAGCGAGACTAGTAATCATTGCTTGTTCTAAAATGGTCACTAAAGATCGAGCATTTAACTGCAAGCGTTGCACATCTAGTAAGGTATAAATAACTACTTGTCCAGGTCCATGATAAGTGACTTGCCCACCTCTATCACATTTAACAACCGGAATATCCCCTATATTTAGCAAATGTTCCGTTTTGCCATTTAAGCCTAAAGTATAAACAGGATGATGTTCAACTATCCATAATTCATCGGATGTAACAACCGTACGCTGATCATTAAACTGTTGCATGGCTTGCCAAGTGGTTTCATAGTCTTGCAAACCTAAATCAACTATTTTCACTAATATTTTATAGTGCCACTAAAACGTGAGGATGGTCAGTTAAGTCTTGATAAATAGCATCAAGTTGTTGTTTACTATGCGCCTCAATGACAACAGTAATTGCCATAAATTTACCATCTTTACTCGGCCTAGATTTAACAGATCCTTCGCTAATATCTGGCACGTGCCGACGCACAATTTCAACAACTAATAAATCAAGCTCTATGTCTGCCTTACCCATCGCCTTAATAGGAAACTGACATGGAAATTCAAAAAGGGTCTCTTCCGTCATAATAAAGATTGCTTATAAGCTTGTAAAATATTGTGCATCGTATGCCAAACGGAACCGGGCTTTCCATCACCGACAGGGACTCCATCTAACTCAACTATGGGCACTATTTCACGCGTTGAGCTGGTGACCCATAACTCAGTCGCTTTTTGGACATCGGCAAAAAGAATCTTGTCTTCACTGTATTCAATATTATGCTTTTTGGCCAAAGCCAAAATTACATCACGAGTAATGCCCGGTAAAATTTCATTTGTTTTGGGTGGTGTACATAAAACGCCATCAATCACAGCAAAAACATTACTGGCGGCTCCTTCTATAAGATAACCGTCTTTTACTAGTAACGCTTCAGCACAACCTTGCTCCACTGCTGCTTGTCGATGCAATATATTACCCAACAAAGTAATCGCTTTAATATTGCATAGTTGCCAACGAGTATCATCCATAGAAATAGCTTTAACACCCTGATTCAAACCTGCAAAAGGCACAATATTGGAACACATAGCAAATACTGTCGCAGGAACATTTTCAGGAAATGCATGATCCCTTTTCGAGGCCGTACCACGAGTGATTTGTAAATAAATATATTGATCAAAGTTAGCGTCTAATAATGGCGTTAAAATAGCCTGCCATTCTAATCTGGTATGCGGATTTGCTAAACGAATACCCGCTAAACTATTCTCTAAACGCTGTAAATGATCATCTAAATGAAATAAATGCCCTGAGTAAGATGGAATAACTTCATAAATACCATCCCCAAATAAAAAACCACGATCTAATACTGATACTTTTGCTTCAGGGAGTGGCAAATAATCCCCATTTAAATAAACAATTTTATTTTCCATCTTCAGACTTCTCTAACATCATCATCGCACTTTCAGACAAACGCTGAAAAATATTACCCTGTTCAACTGATTGTAAGGCAACCAAATCTTTTTCTTCAACCAAATCATTATTGAGTGTCACTTTAACTGAACCCAACTTATTACCCTCAGCAATAGGCGCAGTTATTTTTTTATCAACATTAATGACAGCTTTTAAATCTTTATATAATCGCCTAGGAATCGTTACATATAACTCATCAACTAGACCTAATGAAACAGTCTTATTAGCACCTTTCCAGACTCGGGCTTCATTTAATGATTTCTTAGCTTCATACAAACGATGAGATTCAAAAAATCTAAAGCCATAATTTAACAAGGTTTGATTTTCATTAGCCCTAGCATTTGCATCCTTTGCACCCATAACTACTGAGATTAAACGCATATCTTCTCTTAATGCAGAAGCCACTAAACAATATCCAGCATCGTCCGTAAAACCTGTTTTCACACCATCTACAGATTCATCACGAGATAACAATTTATTACGATTTTGTTGGGTAATCTTATTAAAAGTAAATTCTTTTTGTGAAAACCAGCGGTAATATTCAGGAAATTCTTTAATCAACGCACTAGTTAATAATCCTAAATCACGAGCAGTAGTATAATGATCAGGAACAGGTAGACCGTCACTATTTTTAAAATGCGTATTAATCATTCCTAGGCGTGACGCATGCTGATTCATCATCTCAGCAAAAGTCTCTTCGCTACCACCCACATGTTCAGCTAAAGCAACACTTGCATCGTTACCCGATTGAATAATAACGCCTTTAAGTAAGTCTTCAATTTTAACTTGGTTCCCCAACTCCACAAACATCCTTGAACCAGATGTTTTCCAAGCTTTCTCGCTAATAGTCACATTATCATCTAAATGCAAATGCCCACTAGCCAATTCATTAAAGATGACATAAACGGTCATAATTTTAGTCAAACTTGCAGGGGCTAATTTAGCATCCGCATTATTTTCAGCTAAAACCTTACCTGTATGAAAATCTTTTAAGATGTAAGCTGACGCCGCTATTGTTGGGGCCGGAGGTGTTGATAAATCAACATTTTCTGCATGAACCTGTGTCAGAAAGTTTAACAGGCTAAAAAGTAATACTAAGGTACATTGTTTCAATGGAATCATTGCTCTTTGAAGTCTACAGTAAAAAATATTTTTTTACATTGTAGCACGCAAGCGTTGATTTTGCTTTGATTCAGTCACAAATTGAGTATCGGTTATACCTAATTCTGCGAGCTGTTGATTTAACTCATCAACCTTAGTTGCATTGTCGATTGGACCAATCTGAACCTTATATAAAGTAGACTTTTTATAAGTAGATGAACGGATATCTGGTTCTGGTAAATTAGAAGCCGAAATTTTATTTTTAAGTTTTAGAGCGTGCTTTTGATTAGCAAAACTACCAATTTGCAGATACACATTTTTCTCTTGTGAAGCTGCAATCTGTTGTATTTGAGGTAAAGCCTGACTAGGAGAGATAGTTTTTATTTCTATAGCACCTAATCCCTCTTGATCTAAATCTAAATTTTTTGCTGCCGCATAAGAAAGGTCTAACTCTCTATTGCCAATATAAGGACCTCGGTCGTTAATTCTGACAATAATACTACGATGATTCTCCAAATTAGTGACCCGCGCATACGAGGGAATTGGTAAGGTTTTATGAGCTGCAGTCATCGCATTCATATCAAAAATCTCACCTGTTGCCGTTTTCTTACCATGAAACCCAGGCCCATACCATGAAGCCACTCCCTGTTTAACCTTATTTACAATGCTTGGAAACAATCCATCATCTTGCTGCGCTATTTCACTTAACTGCTCGCTACCCATAACGTGCAAAATGGAGCGTTGCTTAGTTGAATAAGATGGTGAGTTATTTAGAGAAGAATAACTAAAAGCGGGAGGCTGCTGTAAGGCTAGATCTGTGCGTTTGATATTTGATTGGGCACAGCCAGTTAGTGCTATAAGAGTACTTAGTAAAATTAGTTTTTTCATGGAAATTCGCCTTTTTTATTTAAAATAGCTTGGCTTAATTGATAAACAGCCAAAGCATACAAAGGACTGTGGTTATATCGAGTTATGACAAAGAAATTTTCTAAGCCAGCCCAAAGTTCTTCACGATTCCCTTGCTCAGATGCCTCCATTTCAAAGGAAAGCAACTTTACTTTTGTATTTAAAGGTAACGACCTCAATGTTTTTAAGTTGGCTAAGTCTAACTCCTCAACCCTTAAGTTTGGCTTAAGACCCTCAGACAAAACTTTTTTATACTTTTCTCCTGTTGCAGAAACTGGCACTAAGGTTTCTTGCCCGGGCTGCCAACCGTGCTTTTTAAAATAATTAGCTACACTAGCAATCTCATCATTTTTGTTGTGCCAAATATCTCTATGTCCATCACTATCATAATCTACAGCATAAACTTGATAACTACTTGGCATAAATTGTGGTGCCCCCATAGCTCCCGCATAAGACCCTAAAGGTTCCAAAGGATTAATCTGCTCGTCACGACATAACAATAAAAATTGTTCTAATTCATTGGTAAAAAATTGACTGCGTGGTGGATAAGCAAAAGCTAAGCTAGATAATGCGTCGACTACTCTATAAGTCCCCATCTTCTGACCATAAAAGGTTTCAACACCGATTATAGCGATAATAATTTCGGCCGGCACTCCGGTTTCTTTTGAAACAAGCTCTAAAGTTTTGGCATTTTCTTGCCAAAACTTTACACCTTGTTCTACGCGGGAATCTGTCATAAAAATCTGCCTATATTTATACCAAGGCATACTTTCAGCGGGTTTTGATATCTTATTTATAATGTCAGATTTTATTTCAACCGAATTCAATAATTGACTTAAATCTTGTTGATAAAAATGATGTTTTACTACCATTTTATTAATAAAATTATTGACTGCAACGGGGTCGGAGATATTTTGTTTTTGTAAGCTTGAACAAGCGCTTAGATAGATGGTAGTTAAAACAAGTAAGCGTCTAGAAGCGCAATACAACCTAAACTTAAGGTTTGAAAAATCCAGCGGAAAAAATAGTTTTCTAATCATTCATATTTATCTAAATTTTTTATGCGTGTGAATTGACATCAAAATACCGAAACCAGCTAATAATGTCACAATAGAAGTCCCTCCATAGCTTATTAAAGGCAATGGCACACCTACGACCGGCAACACGCCTATAACCATACCAATATTAACAAAAACATACACAAAAAATGTAAATGCTAAGCTACTTGCCAATAACCGACTAAAGGCATCTTGTGTTTGTGAAGCAATATATAAACAGCGAGCAATTATCAATAGATACAAGGTCAATAAGCCCAAGCAACCTAAAAGCCCAAATTCTTCGGCAAAAACCGCAAAAATAAAATCAGTAGAACTCTCCGGTAAAAAATCCAATTCAGATTGTGTACTACCCAACCAACCTTTACCATAAACTCCACCAGAACCAATAGCTATTTTTGATTGAATAATATGATAGCCTCTACCTAATGGATCCGCCTCTGGATTTAAAAACGTCAGCACTCTGTCTCTTTGATAGCCATGCATAAAGTGCCAAATAATAGGAGTTAACGCAGCTAACAATGCCACAATTCCGCCCATAATCCACCACGAAAGGCCCGCAAAAAACAATACACCCGCTCCTGAACTAGCCACTAATAAAGCTGTACCTAAATCTGGTTGTTTAGCAATCAAAAGCGTTGGAATGATAATTAAAATAACCGCCACCAATAATTGCTTAGCTTTAGGTGGCATAGAATATTCAGCTAAATACCATGAAATCATCATTGGAGTAGTTATCTTTATCATTTCTGATGGCTGAAAACGAAAGAAACCTAACTCAAGCCAACGCTGCGCGCCCTTCCCAATCTGCCCCATAATTAATACAGCAATCAATAATATAATGCCAATTCCAAACAATATAGTTGCATAACGTTTAAATTGATAGGGATCCACATGCGCTAGAATAATCATTAAGATAAAAGCCAAGCCAACTCGACCGATTTGTCTAATTAAAACATCCAAATCTTGACTACCGGCGCTATATAAAATAACCAAACTCAGCATCGAAGTGAGCACTAAGCCTATAAACAAAGGTATATCAATATGCAAACGCCTAAGAAATGTCCCTAGTACGGATGGCGCTTCAAATTGCTCATGCCGTGTTTCAGTTTTCATGATGCTCCTCTAAGTATTGCTTAATAACTTGACCCGCAATAGGAGCTGCAACAGAACCACCGTGCCCACCATTTTCGGCAATCACTACAACAGCAATTTTAGGGTCATCAACTGGCGCAAAAGACATAAATAACGCATGGTCTCTATATTTGAAATCAATACTATTTTCATCATATTTAGCATTTTGCTTAATACCTAAAACTTGTGCAGTTCCGGTTTTACCCGCTATTTGATAATTTAGATTTCTGTTTAGAACCTTAGCCGTACCCCTTGCACTATGCACAACATTTACCATACCAGCTATAACAGAATTAACATTTTCAGTTTTTACTGGCACATTATATGAATTTGATACAGGGCCCGAACCTGTACCATGTGAACTAACTATCTTATCCACTAAATAAGGAGTATTAACCTTGCCTTGATTAGCTAACGCGGCTGTTGCTTTAGCCAATTGAATAGGGGTTACTTGTAAATATCCTTGACCAATACCCGTAATCAATGTTTCACCGGGATACCAAGCCTGATTTTTTTTCTCACGCTTCCACTCGCGTGAAGGTAATAACCCTGTCTTTTCACCAACTAAATCAATACCTGTCTTTTCACCAAAACCAAATTTCTGCATGAAACTGACCATGTTATCAATACCCAGTGTTGCCGCAAGACGATAAAAATACACATCACAAGATTCAGTTATAGCCTGATTCATATCAACTGCGCCATGCCCACCCTTTTTCCAGTCGCGATATTTATGAGTTACACCAGGTAATTGATAATAGCCAGGACAGAATAACTTCTGATCAGCAGTAATAGCATCATATTCAAGCCCAGCTAACGCCACAAATGGCTTCACAGTTGATCCAGGCGGATACAGTCCTCTTAAAGCTCGATTATAAAGTGGTTGATTCTCATTAGATTGTAAGGCTTCGTAATCATCGTTACTTATACCAACAACAAAAGGATTTGGATCAAAACCAGGACGACTCACAAATACTAAAACACCGCCTGTTTTAATATCAATCGCAACGACAGCACCATTGAAGGAGCCTAATGCATCATAAGCTGTTTTTTGTAAATCAATATCTAGACTTAAATAAAGATTGGAACCAGGTTGTGGATTAACCTCATTTAAGGTGTTTAATAAACGTGCTTGAACATTGGTTTCTATTTCAGCATAACCAGTTTTTCCATGTAAATCGCTTTCATATGAACTTTCAATACCCAGCTTTCCAATATGCGTAGAACCTCTATATTCCGCAATAGGCAAATCTTTCATTTCAGCTTCATTAATGCGCCCCACATAACCAACAACATGAGCCGCTAAATCGCCATAAGGATAATGTCTAACCAATTGCCGATGTATATCAACCCCTGGGAAATAGGGCCTTGCCACTGCAAACTTAGCTAACTGGTCATCATTCATACTTATTAATAATGGCGAGCTCACAAACCGCTTTTGTCGCTTTCTAGCTTTTTGATATTGTTCAATTTCCTCGTTAGAAACATCAAGTAATGTTTGCAAGCGCTGCAAAGTGTCATCCATATTGGTGACTTGCTCGGGAATAATTTCTAAACTATAAGAAGTTGTATTTTCGGCTAGAACCTTGCCATGTCGATCATAAATCATGCCACGAGTAGGCACCAACGGTACAATCTTAATGCTATTGTCCTTAGCTAAAGATGAATAATGCTCGTGCCCAACAATCTGTAAATAAATTAATCGGGCTATCAACCCTGTCGTAAGCAAGCTAATAACAATAAAAGCCGCTACTATCCGATTAATAAATAAATGCTTCTCCAGCGAATGGTCCTTAATGGCGTACATATTAGGCATAACCGCAAATTAATTTTATTTAATACGCCGAAACAAACTAACAAAACTCAATAATCCATAGACTAATGGCCAAGCTAAAGTTCCTGTAATCACCGGCAACCAAAATGAAGCTTGTAATTGAGCTGGGTGTTGTAAATTCTTAATAAAAAACAACAAAAGCTGTGATAACAACAAACAAAAGAAAATAAATAGACCTTGTTGTAAAAATGGAAATTGTCTCAATCGCTTATGTAGTTTAAGACAAATATAAATAATCAACGCGTAAGCCAACGCATATTGCCCAAGTAACCGCCCTAATAAAACATCAGTCAATAAGCCAAAAATCCACGCATGAAAAATCCCAACTCTATCCGGTAAGTTTAAAGCCCAATATATTAGTGCTAAAAGCACCCAATCAGGATTTAACAATGCCCAATCACCTTCTAATGGTGCGATTCTTAAACACATAGCCAGAACTAAGGTAAATAGAATTCGAAAAAAACCAATATAATTATTTAGTGGCATCAGGCATCCCTTCTTCGCTTCCTGTAGGCTTTGAAATTAACGGAACCGGCACAGACTTACTCCAAACAATCATTAACTCTCTATTTCTATCTAATAATGCTTTGGGGGTTGCGGTAATAGTGGCAAAAGCCTTATTCGGTTGGGCCGTAAACTCATCGACTACAGCAACAGGATACCCCTGAGGAAAGGTCCCGCCTAACCCAGAAGTTATTAATAAGTCACCTGGCTTAATATCGGCATTGCTTGGTAAGAAAGGTAATATAAGTCGATTTAATTGGCCACTACCAACAGCAATAGTTAATAAACCATTACGATTAACTTGAACGGGTATTGCGTGATTAGGATCAGTAATCAACATAATTTCTGATGTAAACGGAAGAGCGCGAAACACTTGCCCTACAACTCCGTTTGCATCTAATACCGGCTGTTGCGGGTGCACACCAAAACGCGTACCTTTATTGACTACTAAAATATGTTCATAAGGCGCCATGTTTACAGACAATAATTCTGCAACTAAAACCTGCTCACCTAATTTGAAAGAGTTTTCTAATAAGGCTCTTAGACGTATATTCTCTTTTTCAAGAGCCGCAAATTTAAGCAAACGAGCTTGATGAATAAGCTGGTCTTCTCGAAGATGCTCATTTTCTGCTTTTAAAGCAGAATAACTGGTAGCCGAATCTGTTGCTTGCTCAACCAAAGAGGTTGGTAACGAAACCAGATATTTTAAAGGATCAACTAATATCGATAAGGTTGTTCGCACACCACCTAACTGCGAATTAGTATGTTCAGTTACTAATAAGGCAACTGAAGCAACAACAGCGACTAGTAAACGAGTGTTGATTGATGGGCCGGTAGCAAATAAAAGTTTTATGACGATGCCTCACAACAGTGCTAGGGTACTTTAACCCCGACCCTAGAAATAATAACTATTAGTTAGTAATCAAAACAATCTTCAATAAAATTTATTCTAAAGAAAAAGTGGCCAAACCTTTCTTATCAAGCATTTCAAGAACCATTCCACCACCTCTGGCTACGCAAGTTAATGGATCTTCAGCAATATGTACAGGTAAACCAATTTCTTCAGACAACAACTTGTCGATGTCTTTTAACAAAGAACCGCCACCTGTTAAATAAATTCCATTATTAGCCACATCAGAACCCAACTCGGGTGGAGTTTGCTCTAAAGCAACTTTTACCGCACCTACAATACCCATTAAAGGCTCTTGTAAAGCTTCGAGAATCTCATTGCTATTTAATGAAAAGCTTCTAGGCACGCCTTCCGCTAAATTTCTACCTTTAACTTCAATTTGTTTAACTTCTTTGCCTGGATAAGCTGAGCCAATCTCAAGTTTAATTCTTTCCGCCGTTACTTCACCGATCAAAGTACCAAAATTTCTGCGGACATAATTTATGATAGCCTCATCAAAACGATCACCACCAATTCGCACAGAACTAGAATAAACGATACCATTTAAAGAGATAACAGCAACTTCTGACGTGCCAGCGCCAATATCTAGAACCATTGACCCACAAGGCTCATCTACAGGTAAGCCCGCACCTATAGCCGCTGAAATTGGCTCTTCAATCAGATAAACCTCACGCGCACCAGCCATTGCCGCTGATTCACGGATAGCTCTTCTCTCAACTTGAGTTGAACCACAAGGCACACAGATTAAAATTCGTGGACTTGGTCGTAACCAACGATTTTTTTTATGAACTTTTTCAATAAAAAATCGTAACATGCGTTCAGTGACAGCAAAATCAGCAATAACACCATCTTTTAACGGTCTAATCGCCGTAATGTTTCCCGGAGTTCTTCCTAACATCAATTTAGCATCCGCACCCACAGCAGCAATTGCTTTTGATCCACGAATTTTATCTTCTTTGATAGCAACAACTGAAGGTTCGTTAAGGACAATTCCTTGTCCGGGAATGTATATTAGTGTATTAGCGGTTCCGAGATCTATTGAAAGGTCGTTAGAAAAAAGCCCGCGAATTCTTTTGAACATCTTTACCTGTTTCCTGTGGGGGGATAAAAAATTGGGATACTTTATCAAGCCAGCCCATATTTGAGCAAGATATAAGTACCATAATTGTAGTAATATACCCAGCAATTGCATAGGGTACAAGACTAAAAATTTATACTATGAACTGCCAACACTAATTTTTGTTAAACCCACAGCATCAATAAATACCTAACCTACTAATTTCAAAAGACACTTTATCCTGCTATACCGAAGTTAATTACGGAGACAAACATGTCGTTAACGGCAAATGATGTAAATAAAATTGCGCATCTAGCGCGCTTAGGAATCGATAGTCAAGACACAGAATCATATGCAAAAGATCTATCGGGTATGTTAGATTTAATGACGCAAATGAGCGAATTAAACACTGACAGTGTTGAGCCAATGGCTCATCCAATGGACCAAGCCCAACGCTTAAGACCTGATGTTGTTACTGAACACAATAATCGTGACAAATTTATGTCAATAGCACCTGAAACAGAAGCGGGATTATTTCTAGTTCCAAAAGTAATTGAGTAAGGGAGTTACCCAAAATGCATACAAAATCATTAACCGAATTAAGTCACGGCTTGCAAACTGGAGAGTTTTCTAGTGTTGAACTCACTCAAGCTTTTCTTACTAGAATCAAACAACATCAAAATTTAAACGCCTATATAACCATCACTGAAGAACTCGCTCTTCAAAGCGCGAAAGCGGCGGACGCCAGAATTGCTAACAAAAAAGCAGAGGCGCTTACAGGAATACCTGTCGCACAAAAAGATATTTTTTGCACCTTAGATGTCAAAACCACTTGTGGATCTAAAATGCTCGATAACTTTCTCGCGCCCTACAATGCCACTGTTATTGAGAAATTTAATCAAGCTGGCGCTGTAATGTTAGGTAAAGTTAATATGGATGAGTTTGCGATGGGGTCATCTAATGAAACAAGTTATTACGGCGCCACTAAAAACCCCTGGAACACAAATAAAGTCCCTGGAGGCTCGTCTGGTGGCTCAGGGGTTGCTGTAGCAGCTAGATTAGCCGCATTTGCAACCGGCACAGATACCGGAGGATCTATTAGACAGCCAGCAGCCCTATGTGGTATTACGGGACTAAAACCCACCTATGGCAGAGTTTCTCGCTATGGAATGATTGCTTATGCGTCAAGCTTAGATCAAGGTGGCCCCATGACACATAGTGCAGAAGATGCGGCTATCGTCTTACAAACCATGGCGGGATTTGACTCTAAAGATTCAACCAGCGTTGACTTACCCGTACCCGATTATAGTGCAAACCTTAATCAACCTTTAACTGGCTTAAAAATAGGGTTACCCAAAGAGTTTTTTAGCGCTGATTTAAATGCCGAGATGGCCGCTAAATTATCTGAGGCTATTGATGAATATCGTAAGCTTGGGGCAGAAATTAAAGAAGTCTCCATGCCAAATCTTAAACTAGCCATCCCTGCTTATTACGTTATTGCGCCAGCAGAATGTTCAGCTAATTTATCGCGCTTTGACGGCGTACGCTTTGGTCATCGCTGTGAAAATCCAATTGATTTAACTGATTTATATACCCGCTCTCGTGGAGAAGGCTTTGGTAAAGAAGTTAAACGCCGTATCTTAATGGGGACTTACGCACTATCAACTGGCTATTATGATGCATATTACGTTAAGGCTCAAAAAATCAGACGCTTAATAAGTGATGATTTTAAAAGAGCACTCACTGAAGTGGATGTGATTATGGGACCTGTAACACCAACCCCTGCCTTTGGAATTGGTGAAAAAATGTCTGATCCTGTTGAAATGTATCTATCGGATATCTACACCATTGCGATCAATCTTGCTGGATTACCGGCCATATCCATACCCGCGGGCTTCATTAATGAAATGCCCATAGGCTTACAAGTGATTGGAAATTACTTCACTGAAGCTCACTTACTGAACATTGCGCATCAGTTCCAACAAGTAACAGATTGGCATCAACAAACACCGAAAGGCTTTGAATAAGGAGATAATCATGGAATGGGAAACGGTTATAGGTTTAGAGATTCACACGCAACTAGCCACTCAGTCAAAAATATTTTCAGGCGCATCTACCGCTTATGGCGCAGAGCCCAACACTCAAGCCTGTGCTGTTGATTTAGGCTTACCTGGCGTATTACCCGTATTAAATGAAGATGCTGTGCGTAAAGCTGTTATCTTTGGCATGGCTATTGAGGCCCATATTGCACCTTACTCAATATTCGCCAGAAAAAACTACTTTTACCCAGATTTACCTAAAGGCTATCAAATCAGCCAAATGGATCACCCTATCGTAGGTAATGGTCATTTAGACATTGAAGTCGATGGCGTTACTAAGCGAATAGGTATTACTCGCGCGCACTTAGAAGAGGATGCAGGCAAATCATTACACGAGAATTTTCATGGTTTAACCGGCATAGATCTTAATCGTGCGGGTACACCTTTGTTAGAAATCGTATCTGAACCTGAGATGAGTTCCGCGAAAGAAGCCGTTGCCTATATGCGTAAATTGCACGAATTAGTGCGCTATCTAGGTATTTGTGACGGCAACATGCAGGAAGGGTCATTCCGTTGTGACGCCAATGTTTCTGTAAGACCTAAAGGACAAAAAGAATTTGGTACCCGGGCAGAAATTAAAAATATCAACTCGTTCAAATTCGTGGAGAAAGCCATCAACCATGAAATAGAACGTCAAATAGAACTGATTGAAAGCGGGGGAAAAGTTGTACAAGAAACCCGCTTATACGATTCAGTAAAAGATGAAACTCGCTCAATGCGAAGTAAAGAAGAAGCCAATGATTACCGCTACTTCCCAGACCCTGATCTATTGCCCGTTATTATTGATGAAGAATTTAAAGCCCACATTAAAGCTAACTTACCTGAATTACCTCATGCTAAAAAACTACGCTTTAAAGCCCATTATCAATTAGATGATGAAAGTGCAACGATACTAACAACATCTCGTGCCTTAAGTGATTATTTTGAGGCTGTCCACAAGACCTCAGGTTCCGAAGCAAAATTATGTGCCAACTGGATAACAGGTGACCTGTCAGCAGCTCTCAATAAAGCCAACCTAGACATCACCGACTCGCCAATCAGCCATGAGAGACTTGCAGGTTTATTAGCCCGCATTACCGATAACACAATTTCTGGAAAAATCGCCAAACAAGTCTTTGAAGAACTCTGGCAATCCTCTGCAACAGCAGATGAAATAATTGCTGATAAAGGTTTAAAACAAATCACTGATACCGGCGCTATTGAAGCGATTATCGATAAGATAATTGCTGACAATCAAGATCAAGTGGAACAATATCGTAGCGGTAAAGATAAAGTCTTTGCTTTCTTTGTCGGACAAGTGATGAAAGAAATGAAAGGAAAAGCCAACCCAGCTGAAGTAAATAAAATACTTAAAGACAAACTGGCTTAAGTTTAAATCACACTTTTTAGACATAAAAAAACGGGAGCCTAGGCTCCCGTTTTTGTTTACAGCGCGAGACTCAGTTTAAGAATGATAAGCTGACTCACCATGCTCAGCAATATCCAAACCTTCACGCTCCGCTTCTTCACTTACTCTTAAGCCCATTACTATATCAATTAGTTTAAAAGCAACAAAAGAAACAACTGCAGACCAAACTATGCAGGTACCAACACCCCAAGCTTGGCTGATTAGCTGTGTAGTCATACTGTATTCAGCAACGCCATTAGCCACATAATCCCAAACACCAGTACCACCTAATGCAGGATCAGCAACAACTGCCGTGCCTAAGGCACCGATAATACCGCCAATACCATGTACACCAAAAGAATCCAAAGAGTCATCATATCCTAAGATATTTTTTAAGCTAGTTACGGCAATAAAACATGCTACACCGGCCACTAACCCTAGGACGATAGAACCCATTGGTCCAGCCCAGCCACACGCAGGAGTAATTGCAACTAGACCTGCAATCGCACCAGAAGCGCCACCTAACATACTTGGTTTACCACGAATAACCCACTCAGCGCCACTCCATGCAAGCGTAGCAGCAGCACTCGCTAACAAAGTATTTACAAAAACTAAAGCAGAAAGACCGTTAGCCTCTAAATTTGAACCAACGTTAAAGCCAAACCAACCTACCCATAATAATGAAGCACCAATCATTGTCATAGTCACACTATGAGGTGCTAAAGATTCTTTTTTATATCCAAGACGCTTTCCAACAATTAAACAACCGATCAAGCCAGCAATACCCGCGTTGATATGCACAACAGTACCACCTGCAAAATCCAACGCACCTTTTTGGAATAAGAAACCAGCCGTTGCTCCAGCTGCTGCACCTGCATCCGCATTAGTATAAGCATCTGGACCCGCCCAATACCAAACCATGTGTGCCATAGGTAAGTAAGCGAATGTAAACCAAATCAACATAAAAACCAAAATAGCAGAGAACTTAACTCGCTCAGCAAATGCACCAATAATCAAAGCAGGAGTAATACCTGCAAAAGTTAATTGAAATGCAACATAGATATATTCTGGAATATATACACCCTTCGAGAAGGTAGCGGCCATTGAATCTGGAGTAATACCTGCCAAGAACAATTTACTGAACCCACCAATAAAAGGACTACCTTCAGTAAACGCAAGACTATAACCATAAAGAGCCCAAAGCACAGCCATCATGGAAAAAATAATAAAAACCTGCATCAAAATAGATAGCATATTTTTGGCGCGAACCATACCGCCATAAAATAACGCTAAACCAGGAATAACCATAAGAATGACTAAGACTGTTGCTACAATCATCCAAGCCATATCACCTTTATTTATAGTGGGAGCAACCACTTCTCCATCTGCTAAAGCAAAGCCAGCAAAACTTAATAAAGCAACAAAAATAAAACTACTTAATAACTGTTTCATATTTCACCTGTATCTATACTAAAGTGCTTCGTCACCGGTTTCACCGGTACGAATGCGAACAACTTGTTCCAAGTCAGTAACAAAAATCTTCCCATCACCAATTTTCCCAGTGTTAGCAGCTTTTGTAATTGCTTCAACAGCCTGACTTAGTAGTTGGTCAGCAACTGCAACTTCAACCTTGGCTTTAGGTAAAAAATCTACAACATACTCAGCCCCTCTATAAAGCTCAGTATGACCTTTTTGACGACCAAAGCCTTTTACTTCAGTTACGGTTACACCAGAAACCCCTATTTCTGAAAGTGCCTCACGGACATCATCCAGTTTGAAGGGTTTAACTATCGCTGTTATCAGTTTCATTTGATCCTCTCTCATTAAAGTAACAATTCAAGATTACTTAAAGCAGAGATTGTGCCAAGTTTAATTTTATTGAGTAATTACCTGAATAACAGCCATATTAATCACAATATTAGTGCAGTTTATATAGATAATTATCGCTTACAGACCCTAAATAAAATCAAAAGCAAAGACAAGTCCCCTCTTGATTGCACCATATCAGAGCAACAAGCCTAAAATGGAACAAGAAAGTGCGCACCAAATAAGAACAGATAGAATTTTGTGAAAATAGCAGTTACTAAAACTAGGCAAAATCTAAAATTACCTATCGTAACTGCTATATAAGAAAGAAAGGATGAAAATGGATGAATGATCAAACTGGGCGTTGAAGCGAATTATTCCTCTTCAATACCCAATTCTTTAATTTTACGAGTAAGTGTATTTCGACCATAGCCCAATAAAATTGAGGCCTCATGACGACGACCATTGGTGTAATCCAAAGCAGCTTTAATTAAAATAGCCTCAACAGCAGGAATAGTTTGTTTTGCAACCTCCGGTTCTTTAATAAGAAGCTGATGATCCACCCACTGTCTTAATAGGGATTCCCAATCAGTGACAGAGGTTTCTTTCTCAACCGGAGTGCTTAACAACTCTGTAGGCAAGTCATGAAGGTGTATCTCCCTGCTTGAAGCCATAACAGTTAACCATCGACAACTATTCTCTAACTGCCTAACGTTACCTGGCCATTCTAAACTACTTAAATAAGTATCTACCTCGGGCTTCAATATTTTGTTTTCTACACCCAACTCTGTAGCGGCTTGCTGTAAAAAATGTTTCAGCAACAAAGGAATATCTTGTTTCCGCTCGCGCAAAGCCGGAATCTGAATGCGAATAACATTAAGCCGATGAAATAAATCTTCTCTAAATCGACCTTGCTCAACCAGAGTTTCAAGATTCTGATGAGTAGCTGCAATAATACGCACATCAACTTTTATGGGTAAATGCGCGCCAACCGGATAAAACTCACCATCCGCCAAGACTCTTAATAAGCGGGTTTGCAATTCTGCAGGCATATCTCCAATTTCATCTAAAAAAAGCGTTCCACCGTTTGCTTGCTCAAAACGGCCTGAACGCCGAGCTTGAGCACCAGTAAACGCACCCTTTTCATGACCAAATAACTCAGACTCCATTAAATCTTTTGGAATTGCTGCCATGTTTAAAGCTATAAAAGGATTTTTTGATCGCGGACTATGACGATGCAGGGCTTTTGCGACCAACTCTTTACCCGTACCAGATTCACCATTAATTAATACAGTTATATGAGAACGAGCTAATCTACCTATGGCTCGAAACACTTCCTGCATGGCAGGCGCTTCACCTATTATCTCGGGCGTTGGTTGAATTGCAGGAATACCAGACCTGGAGGCATCCTCTAGTAATTGCCTGCCATGCAGACAGGCCCTCTGGGCCAGACTAACAACCTCTTTAATATCAAATGGTTTAGGTAAATACTCAAAAGCCCCGCCATGAAAAGCCGACACAGCACTTTCTAAATCCGAATGGGCCGTCATGACAATAACAGGCAAATGCGGGTGAGAAAGCTGAACTTTATCTAAAAGTTCTAACCCATCCATACCGGGCATACGAATATCAGTTATCAAAGCATCTGGCAACTCTAACTCTAAGGCACCCAACAAATCATTACCCGATGAAAATGTTCGGGTAATAATGCCGGCTTTTTGCAAAGCTTTTTCAACAACCCATCGTATTGACTTATCATCATCGATAATCCAAACAATATCAGGCTTAGTCATGCGCTACTCCCATAGGTAAAAAAACCGAAAAGACTGTTTTACCTGGTTGGCTCTCACACTCAATTAAACCGTTGTGTTGCGTAATTAAAGCTTGCGCGATTGATAAACCAAGCCCCGTACCTTCTGCCCGTCCTGTAATCATTGGATAAAATATTTGTGTCATCATATTTGCATCAATTCCTGGTCCACTATCTATAATGTCGCATTTAACCGCTAATTTATAACGTTTACGGCCTATATTCATGTGCCGGTAGATGCGTGTTTTGAACATAATACTGCCCTTACCGTCCATAGCTTGTACAGCGTTTCTTGCTATATTTAAGATGGCCTGAATCAACTGGTCTTTGTCTGCATAAATATCTGGAATACTAGGATCATAATCAGACTTAAACTGTAGGCTTTTACTTGATTCAACCTGCACTAATTGTCGGACTCTTTCTAATACCTCATGAATATTAATTATTTTTTTGTTAGGTAATTTATTAGGCCCTAACATCTTATCCAGTAAAGCTTGCAAACGATCTGACTCATTAATAATAATTTGAGTGTATTCTTTAAGCTCTGGATCACTTAACTCCAAATCCAATAATTGAGCAGCACCTCTCAACCCACCTAAAGGATTCTTTATTTCATGAGCCAAGCCTCTTACTAACAATCTAGCCGTATTTTGTTGCGTTAATAACTGTTCTTCTTTAGAAATTCTTATATGAGTATCAACCTGTTGAAACTCAACCAATATTTCATGGACTTTTTCTTTAACCAATAGAGGTGTGGCACTAAAATTTGTTGTCACATTATTAGGCACCCTAGACAAAGTCAGCGCCCTATCAACCAAAGGTTCAGCCATTAGCAATGATTGCTTCAAATTATTAAGTAAAGCCGGATCAGAAGTTTTAAATAACTCATCTGCGCTCTGCCCTACTAAATGATGAGCACTATCCGCGAATAAAATCTCTCCGCTAGTATTAATATAGGTTAGCACCAAGTGACGATTAAACAATAAAATTGCGGTATTAAGATGGTCCAACATTCTTTTATACATAATCTTGCTAATCATTCCCTTTTTCACATAAAGTTTTATAAAAACTTTGAAGCAATTTATAGACCAAGCCTTAAATTACTGAGATTTATTTAATACGCATTGACCTATACAAGCGTTAACGCACCAAATTAGATCACGCCAAATAATCAACAGCTCCAACCTAAAAGCCCCCAAATAGCATTTAGATATTAATTTTTACCGTAGATTCTAAGCACTAACGCATAAAACCATTGAGGCCTATATATCACCACAAACATTAGAAACATAGGACTAAAAGGCACCGGCCCAATCTCAATTATCGACAACAACAAAAGCATTAATACACAAAACACACGCAACATATTAATATCCGATAAAAACAAGACACAAAAAAGCCCCGCTAAATTATTCAACTTGCGGGGCTTTTAGTATAACGCTAAGCCTGTAAAACAGGCCTAAGAATTATAAACTGTAATACATATCGTATTCAGCAGGATGAGTACTCATACGTAAACGAGTTACCTCTTCCATCTTCAATGCAATATAACCATCGATTACATCATTAGTAAACACACCACCTTTTAACAAGAATTCACGGTCTGCATCTAACGCTTCTAGAGCTTGATCGAATGAATGACAAACTTGTGGAATTAAGTTAGCTTCTTCTGCTGGTAAGTCATACAAATCTTTATCCATCGCATCGCCAGGATGAATTTTATTTTGAATACCATCTAAACCAGCCATTAACATAGCAGAGAATGCTAAGTATGGATTAGCTGTTGAGTCAGGGAAACGCACTTCAATTCGACGACCTTTTGGATTGTTTACAAAAGGAATACGAATAGAAGCTGAACGGTTACGAGCTGAGTAAGCCAACATAACAGGCGCTTCAAAACCTGGCACTAAACGTTTATAACTATTAGTTGAAGCATTAGTAAACGCATTTAAGGCTCTTGCATGCTTAATGATACCGCCGATATAGTACAACGCAGTTTCTGATAAACCACCGTATAAATCGCCAGTAAACAAGTTAACACCATCTTTAGCTAAAGATTGGTGCACGTGCATACCACTACCGTTATCACCCACTAATGGTTTTGGCATGAAAGTCGCTGTTTTGCCATAAGCGTGTGCGATATTAGCGATAACGTATTTCAACTCTAAAACTTCGTCCGCTTTTTTAACCAAAGTGTTAAATTTAACACCGATCTCACATTGACCTGCTGTAGCAACTTCATGATGATGAACTTCTGTCACCATACCCATTTCTTCAAGAGTGGTACACATAGCTGAACGCATATCTTGAAATGAGTCGACTGGTGGCACAGGGAAATAACCACCTTTTACACCAGGACGATGTCCGGTGTTACCATCAGCATAAACTTTTTCTGAGTTCCAACCCGCTTCCTCAGAATCAATTTTATAAAATGAACCACTCATATCAGTGCCCCAACGAACATCGTCAAAAATGAAGAATTCATTTTCTGGACCGAAGAACGCAGTATCAGCAATACCAGTTGATTTTAAATAGTTTTCAGCACGCTTAGCTAATGAACGTGGATCGCGCTCATAACCTTGCATGTTTTTTGGCTCAATGATGTCACAACGTAAAATTAATGTATTGTCATCAAAAAATGGATCAATTACTGCAGTTGATGGATCAGGCATTAAAATCATGTCTGATTCATTGATGTGCTTCCAACCAGCCACAGAAGAACCGTCAAACATGTTACCTTCTTCAAAGGTATCTTCATCAATTGAATGCGCAGGGAATGTTACGTGTTGTTCTTTACCACGAGTATCAACGAAACGAAAATCAACAAATTTGATATCGTTTTCTTCAATCATTTTTAATACTTTTTTTACAGCCATCAGAGAAATCTCCTTAGTGTTGTTTATTATTATATTAGTGTGTTTTGTGCTAAACGCGCTAAAGATACCATTTTTTGACAATTTATCCACAAAAAAAACGCCCCTATCGATTTTGTTTTTCTCAAATTAACCAGGGCTAGCACATTTAACTATCGACGAACCATAACTCAGAACAGCATTTGTTAATAAACAACAAATGTCGTTTTTTGCACAATTTTGAACCGCCAAGCCACCATTTTGCACCATAAACGTGCCAAAAAACCATCTACCTTTAATACAATAAGAATAAGTTATTGTTTTTAATAGATACAATTTTTGGCATATTTTCTGCATACAAATAATCGAGATTAAAAGATCCACTTAATATATCGTTGTCATTTAACAACAAAACTGTTTTTTTATAAGCAATAAAGAGGAAACACTATGAAACAACTATCCAAACGCAACAAGCCGATGTTAATCGCGGCTGCGAGCGGGCTTTTATCAATCACTGCAATTAATGCTGTAGCGGATGATAATTATGATTTATACGAGTCAAAAAGCGCAGTTGCTGCTTTAACTAAATATGATGTTAACGAAACTAGCTTTTTAAAGAAAAACGGTATTGTTATCAGTGGTATCGCAAATGCGGGTATTACTTACAATGGCAACGAGCCAACAAATGGCTTTAACGGCCCAGTCACTTTCGGTGACCGCGCTAGCGAATTTCAACTTAACCAATTAAACCTAAACATTCAAAAAGCCGTAGCGACTGAAGGCAATGAATGGTCATTCGGTGGTCGTTTAGATACCATGTTCGGTTCTGACGCTATTTTTACGCAAGCTTATGGTGTACAACCATACGACCAAAATACTTTAGCGCAATCAACTAGAAGCAACTGGGATTTAAACATCCTCAGTACAGATGGCAACCGTTTTTATGGTATTGCCTTGCCACAGGCTTACGGCGAAGTTTATGCACCTGTAGGCAACGGTTTAAATGTTAAGGTCGGTCACTTTTATACACCCATTGGTTATGAAACAGTACCTGCAAACGAAAACTTCTTCTATACCCATGCTTACACCATGCAATATGGCGAACCATTCACTCATACAGGCGCTTTAAGCAACTACACAATCAACTCAAACTGGTCAGCAATGGGCGGTCTAACTACCGGCAGTAATACTGGTGGCTGGGATGGTGGTTTTGACAAACAAATGGGTAACTGGAACGGTATTGCTGGTACTACTTGGACTAGCAATGATAAAGCAACATCAGCTAACGTGAGCGGTACTTATGGTAAAACCTCTGAGACTAGCAATAAAACTTGGGCTTTATATAGTATAGTTTTAAAACACAATATTACTGATAAAACACATTTAGTATTGCAACATGACCATGGCTTTGCAGATGGCGTTTATGGATACGGAAGCCCCACTAAAAACGTAGAATGGTATGGCATCAACTCTCATCTATATTACGATATTAAAGATAACTTATCGATTGGTATGCGTGCAGAATGGTTTCGTGACCAAGACGGTTACCGCGTAGCTTCTTCTGGCCGTGTTTTCGCAGCAACGAACTACAACGGACATAGCTACGCTGGCTCTCCATTAGCTACTGGAGTTGCAGCAAGCTACTACGAATTAACTTGGGGCTTAAATTGGAAACCAACTAAATGGTTAAACTTACGTCCAAACGTTCGTTACGATTGGCTAGATACAACTTCTACAGCGACACCAAATAACACCCCGTTTGGAGGTCAACAAGACCAAGTATTATTCTCAAACGACTTTACAGTTACTTTCTAAGTCTTTAAGAATTTAAACCTGTCATTAAAAATGCGCCTTCGGGCGCATTTTTTTTATCCAAAGCCTACCAAAACTATCTAGCACCAACTTCACACCTCCACTCATCACAAATTCACTTCGACATCCTTATCTCAACTTCTTGCAGACACTCCAGTGAACATCTACAATCTCTAATATGACTTACTAAGCTATCGACAAGTCATGTCTTTATTCTTGGTAAGACGCGCACAAAAAGAAAATGTAATAGATTGGCAGCTTTATAAGATGACAAAACTCAAGGTGCGAGTAATAAAGCCTTAGAACGGTTTAAAACCGGTAAAGTGTCCGCTTTAGTGGCGACTGATATTGCAGCGCGGTATTGAGTTGTTGTTTTAAAACACTCAGGCTTAATTTATAAGATTAAGCCTGAGACAGTACAAACATGTTTAATAAACAGTGTTACTTAAAGTAATTTAAGGCCCAACGGTTACTCTTTGTACTGCGCTATGTTCACCATTAGCTTCACCTTTATCCCAAAAGCGTAAACGGTATTCTCTGATTTCTGGTAAAAGTGGATCCAATAAAGGCCTGGTATCTAGCCAAGGTTTTAACATAGAGATTGCTAAAAACTCCCAATCACCTTGGTTACGCCGCCCATCAATAGAAACCCCATCGTGACCATATTTAGTAAAGCTAATATTAGCTTGCTCTATCAGTACTCCCCTTTCAGTTATCACTGTGAACTCAGGTGTTAAATGCTCTGTCGCATCAAGACCGCCGACAATTCCTAAATCTAATCCGATAGATTCTGTATAACCCTTGTTTATTTTAATACGGGCAATTAAATTAAACAGCCGGGTTAAGACGCCGGGTATAGGCATTTGGCCTGGAGGAGTAATAGCCGAGTGTACTGGCAGAGTGCAAATAGGTGTACTGGGGCCATTGCCAATATTATTTTTTAACGCAGTGGCCTCAAAAGCACTTTGTTGAATAGAAGGGTACCAAGTTTGTAAAATCCAAATATAGTAATTAATGTCGGTTATCGTTAAAGCCTGTTCTGTAGGATCGATGGTTAATTCGGTTCCATGTATTTGTAACTTAGTATTAAAATTTGATAGCCAAATAACGCGATTGGCTTCGCTTTTTGGAAAATAACTTTGGTTAATCATAATAAAGCGCCCTGAATGTTAATAAAATAGTCGATAAAACAGTCATTTTGTGACTATGCTGGCATTGTGAGCAGTGTCGCTGATAGGGTTAGCAACCTTCCTGACGTTGTCAGTAATATGACTGAGCTTATTGGTATAAGTGCGGATGCTGTTAGCACCATTACTGCCTCTGTTAGGAGGGGTGATAGGGTGATGGAGCAGGCCCCTGAAGGGATTGGTAGTTTGCTGATGTTATTGATACACCTGCTCATGATGTGAGTAGGTGTGCCGATAACGTCAGGACGATCGCTAGCATTATCAGTTAGTGTGCTGACAACGCCAGAAAGAACACTGAGCATATGCGTCAACTTGCTAACAACTACAGCAATATCGCTAACCTTGTTAAGACTTACGTTTATTCTGTTAGCGAGAGTATCGGTTTCCTGGCTTACAGCTCTAACACTGCTAGGATTTACACAGCTAACTCTAGTGCTAACACCAAGGGTTCTGGCGGTACTGTAAATTATGTTAGGTTAAACACAGTCTGTTAGAGCATTAACAGTAGTACTAACCGCTAAACTAAAGAACTTGTCTGCGCTGTCAATAACGGTGCTGATGAGTTGACTATATAGGGTTTTGATAATATAGATAGTTATTTATGCGTTAGAGTGGAAAATAAATATTCTCTGGGTATGATTTTTTGTCCTAAATATTCGCAACACTGTTTTAATTTAGCCCTTTGCACGAACCAAGTCAAAGTCAGCTATAAATGAGATATTACACACAACATAAATGTCTCTTTAAGCTATTTAAATGACCTAAAATATCTAGTACAAAAGTCCCTTCCTGATGCAATGATGATTGAGCATGCGACCTTAAAAGAACTCGATGAGGCCCATGAATTAATTAATTGATTGATCAGATACTTTCTAGCCTACATACCAGTAAACTAGGTGAAAAAGGCTGGCCACCGTTATTAATGTTTAACGCCTTATTTTACATATCGTGCAACCAGCCAAGATAATTGTCGCCGAACAGTCATTACATGACGCAACAGTGAACTCCAGAATTAAATGAATTAAAATGCTTAAATTACGTATTTTCACTCCGCTTTAATACATAAAGATTCTGCTCGACCGGCATCGGGAGAGATCACCCCCTCTGCATTCACATGCCATCTAAAGCGTAATTGCATACTTTTACTCATTAAAAACGCTCGCTCCACATCATATTGGTCTTGCTCTTTAAAGACCTGCCAACCTAAATCTCGCTGAGATCGGCTATGAAATTTATCTATTAACACCTGTTCAATACTAAGACCGTCAAGACAAATAGCATTCTTAACTTTTTCTTCTGCTGCAACCTCATCAATTTGAGCAATGACATGCTTATTACGCATAAAAGCCAGAAGCAAAAAAACGAAATATTTTAATTTCATGATTAGCTCCTAAAAATTATAGCCTTGCTGATCATGCTCATTAATATCCAAACCACCAGTTTCTTCCTCATCAGAAACGCGGATTCCTATCAATTTATCAATTAGCTTAAATAAAATATAGCTAATCAATCCACTCCAAAACACCGTCACAGCTATACCCAATAATTGCATCAGCAATTGATACCCGATACCTTGCTCAGTAACAATGCCTATTCCACCCATGGCAGTATCAGCAAAAACTGCCGTCAATAAAGCCCCTAAAACCCCACTCACTCCATGCACAGGAAAGACATCAAGGGCATCATCGATTAATAAATACTGTTTAATTAGCTGAATAGCATAAAAGCACGCCACACCGGCAATCACTCCAATTAACATTGCCCCTAAGGGGGACACAAAACCCGCACCTGAAGCAATCATCCCTAAACCCGCCACCATACCCGTCATAACACCCAAAACACTAGGCTTACCAAATTTAAGCCAATCCATAACAATCCAGGTCACGGATGCCGATGAAGCGCATAAATGCGTTGATAACATAGCCATTCCAGCTGAGCCATTAGCCATTAAAGCACTCCCAGCACTAAAACCATGCCATCCAACCCACAAAATACCTGCGCCCATAGCCGTCATGGTTAAGTTATGTGGCATTAAAGGCGATTTAGGAAAACCCCGCCGAGGCCCTATTAGCATAGCCCCCACTAAAGCAGCAACGCCTGCACTGCCATGCACCACAATACCGCCAGCAAAATCCATTACACCCACTTTAGCTAACCAACCATTTCCCCAAATCCAATGACAAATCGGCACATAAACTAATAATTCCCATAAGCCACAAAATAATAATAACGGAAAAAATCGCACTCGCTCTACTAAAGCACCCACAATAAGTGCAGGAGCAAAAATAGCAAAGGTCAAGTGATACATAGCAAAGACCGACTCAGGTAAATTACCTATTAATCGATCAGCATTCATTTCAAGAAAAAATACCTGAGAAAAGCCGCCAAGGTAAGCCTGCAACGGCCCACCTTCAGTCAGCGCAAGACTGTAACCCATAACAGCCCAGATTAACGAGATTAACGAGGTAATTGAAAAGCAGGCCATAATGACCGATAAGACGTTTTTAGTACGAACTAAGCCGCCATAAAATAAAGCTAGCCCAGGCAATGTCATAAATAACACTAAACCGGCCGAGGTTAAAATCCAAGCCGTATCTGCTGAATTTAATTGATCATCTGCAAAGCAAGCAAGAGGAAACCCAAATAGTACGAACAAGCTGAAAATTTTGTGCATGATAGGCTCAACCTTAAATATTATTTATGATGGCAAAAAACATCGTTCTAATGAATGACCGATGCGACTGCATTATAATATTTAATCGCTACTATTCAATATTATTTTAAAAATTAACAACAACATCCAACACTACTGTTATCTGTTGCTGCGACTGATGATCGTTATAAACATTGATAAGCGCTTGAGCTTGGTCATAACGCAATTCAGGACGCATAGAAAAACGACTATTAGGTTTCCAATTAATACCTGCTGTTACTTCATAGTAACTGCCAGGTGTACCTAACGCTAACCGCGCTCCATTATCATCACGAAACCATTCGCCTCTCAAACCAACTGCCCATGTCTCCGTTAGATCATAAAATAAATAACTACCCAAAGAGTACCAATACACATTTTGCTGATACTGAACATTCTGAAACTGATAGGCAAAATCATGCTGAAATACATACCGAAATTTATTACTAAAACTATGCGAAAACACTAAACTAGCCAAAGTCCTCTGATCTGGCTTTAGTCTATTAATAGCTCCGCTAATAATTGACATCGACACGGTATCAGTTGCCGTATCACTAGCCCAAGAAATACCTCCTAAATAATTGCCCGCTATAAAATCTTCATTGAAATTATCCCAACCTGATACGACGCCCGAGCTTAGAGTAAAATTATCATTTAACGCATAACTAAGAAGCACGCCAGAATGTGTAAAAGGTTCACCATATTGCATAGCATACGCATGTGAATAAAAAAAATTATTAGGTGCAGAAACCACCTCCTGACCCAAAATAGTGTAAAAATGCCCTATTTTAGCGGCAATACCTTTACCAAAAGGCGCTGAAACTTCCAGATATACTTGAGGAATAGCTAAATCGTAAAGATTTGAAATTGATTGCTGATGAATTAAATTTTTATCCCAACCCAGCGCTTGTGTAAATCGACTATCAGCGCCATACATTAAATCAACTCGCCCACCAAAATTCCATGAATCTGCTTCTATATCCACACTCTTTTGGACAAAAATATTTAATTGATTGAGCTGCAACTCATCATTACGATCATTAAAAGTGATTGGAGAATTATTATGGTTAGCAAAATTTTCTAAATTAGACGTTATTCCCGAAGCCATCCAACCACCAAAGGTTAACCGATGCTCTTTAACAAAACTCAATTGATTGAGATCTTTATGAGTTAACACCTCGAAAAAACTTTCTGCTTGGACCGAAAATGAGCCTAGTAAACCGACTAAAACCCAAAAAAATAACCCGCCTAAATGCATAAAATTAAACTTTAAACTACTCTAAAAATTGAAACACTTCATGCAACGCAAAAAAAACAGATTATTTATAAATGTCGATGTCTTACTATAAAAAAATAATACCCTACTATCAAACAATCAGTTTACTTTCGATTCGATATAATGAAATAATATGGTGCGTTAAAATCATAATATCGCACCATTAGGGATCAATATCAATCTTTAATCCATCGATTTGAGAGGTACAAATGCAATTTATCAACACTAACACTTTGAAAAACCAGCAAAACCTAACATTAATAGTCATCGCAATAATACTCATAGTTAGCTCACAATCCTCCAAAGCACAACCGTACGAAACAATCCAGACAGAATTAAAAAATTGTCAATTTTTAAAAGATATTGAAGGAAAGTCTGGATTTGGTAAAAATTACAATTGGAAAGTACTTGCTAAACATTCCGCACTAAAAAAAGCTGAGGAAATCGGCGCAAGCCATATAGTTTGGAAGGAATTTAGCTCGATAGGAGCATTTAATGGGACTGCAACAGCCAAAGCTTATCAATGCAACTCATAACAGTCAATGTATTAACACTAACAAGCCTGACTTAAAGCTTATAGAGCATAATCTCCAGACTCACCTGTACGTATCCGGATAGAGTGCTCTATGTTAGACACAAACACTTTGCCATCACCAATCTTCCCAGTATTTGCTACTCGCACAATCGCCTGAACAGCCTGATCTAATAAAGTATCACTAACTACCACTTCTATTTTAGCTTTTGGTCGAAAATCAATGACATACTCAGCACCTCTATATAACTCTGTATGCCCTTTTTTGTCGCCCAAAACCTTTTACATCTGTCACCGTGAGGCCTGAAACTCCTATTTCAGTTAATGATTCACGAACTTCATCAAGCATATGTGGCTTAATGATGGCTGTTATTAATTTCATATTGCATACCTTGCTTTTAATGATATCGAATCAAATATATTTTAATATCTTATCGACATTATCGGCAAGTATAAAGTCAACATTGAACATAAATAACCATAAATTACTACCCATAGTTATAAAAATAAAATCCCATAAAACGCAAACGGCCAGTCAAAATATCTTAATAAGCCTATATTGCTTATTACTTTTATTTAACAGCTCTCCTACAATGGCAGATTTGAACATAGAAGGCTCACTATCTAGTGGAATCAATTTTAATCCATCAAATTCAGCCGTTGGCAATAATGGCCCCATATCAATGACTGATCAAAGTGGCCGCCTTAATTTATATCAACTAAACCTAACAATTGAAAAAACCTTAGTTAATAAAAAAAGATGGGATATAGGTGGACGACTCGATTATATGTTTGGAACAGATACTCGTTATACTCAAGCAACAGGTCACTGGGATATGAACATTATGCATAAAGAGAGTTATTACAATATGGCAATACCTCAAGCTTATGTGGAACTATATTCACCTTTAGCCAAGGGAATAAGTGCAAAAATTGGTCATTTTTATACCATCATAGGTTATGAATCTGTACCCAGTCAGCTTAACTTCTTCTCATCTCATACATATAGCTTTAAGTCATCGCCTTTTACTACCACAGGAACACTATTGAACTACTCCATAAATGATGAATTAAGCATTAATGCAGGAACAGTTACAGGCGCAGATAACTTTGATCTTAACTTGGGGTCATGGAGTCAGATGAGCAACCTGAACTGGACACATGCAAAAACTGGCACAAACGCATCATTCTCAATATTATCGGGAGACGTCTACTTAAAACAGAACTCACAACTTGTTTATTATTCAGCCATACTGCAACAGTCCATAGGCTTATGGCATTTTGTTCTTCAACACGACTTTGGTAGTCAACAAAATGGACTTAAAACTGGTCAGACAGCGAATTGGTATTCAATTGTGCAATACCTTACCTATCAAACCACTTCTGATTGGAATATAGGCATTAGAGGAGAAATATTTAAAGATATGGATGGCTTTAAATATGCAAATGGCCCCGGCACTTATTACGCAATTACTGGCGGATTAAATTGGAAACCTAATTCTTGGTTAGTTTTACGCCCCGAAGCGCGTTACGATTGGAGTATTGCACAAATTGCGGTATTTAATGATAACCGATCAAGCAACCAACTTCTAATAGGTATAGACGCCATTATTAAGTTTTAATGAGACTTGCTTTGGTATATTGAGTTAATCTATTTAATGTAGGAATTCATTAATTAAAAAAGAAAGTGCTCAGCATTCGCGTGACAAATTTACTACACTTGAGAATTTAACAACATGAAAAACGCGCGTAACTGATTGACTTAGTTGGAGCTCATAACCGGATTTGAACCGGTGACCTCTTCCTTACCAAGGAAGTGCTCTACCTACTGAGCTATATGAGCTTTATCTCAGAATTTGGAGCGGGTGATGGGAATCGAACCCACGTGATCAGCTTGGAAGGCTGGAGTTCTACCATTGAACTACACCCGCAGATAAATTTTGTTTATTTAAGATGGTGGAGGGGGGAGGATTCGAACCTCCGAAGGCAGAGCCGGCAGATTTACAGTCTGATCCCTTTGGCCGCTCGGGAACCCCTCCTATATCGGGTAAGCATGCTATTATTCAGCATTAGCTTTATATTGTCAATAGATTATTGATATTAAAAATTTAATCTATTTTTTACTGCATGTTTTATTTAATAATCCGTAAATAAAAATCGGAATATTGTTCAACGGATGAGTATGATAACACAATCACTACAAAGAAACTTAGGAATTTACCGCATTCATGACTACAGACATATCCGAAGTCAACATTTTAGGCACATACAACATACCACTATTTAATACACTGACAATCTCACTCATTTCTGTTTTTGATGAAGACGACAATACATAATCTGCTACAGCCTTTCCTGCTGAAGGCCTACCAATTCCAACTCTTAGTCTATAAAAATCTTTTGAATCAAGATGTGAAATAATATCTCTTAAGCCATTATGCCCAGCATGTCCACCGCCTTTTTTAAGCTTTAGAACACCCGGATTGAAATCCAATTCATCATGAACCACAAGTATCTCCTCAGGAGATAACTTATAGTACCGCGCCACCTTTGCAACAGCCCTACCACTGCCATTCATAAAAGTAGTTGGCTTTAAAAGCATTACTCGATTACTCGAAATTACTGGCTCAGCAACAATACCTTCAAACTTAGACTCCACAACCCAAGAACCACCAAATTCCTGAACCAATTCATCTAAAAACAAAAACCCGGCGTTATGCCGGGTTTTTTCGTAGTTTTTACCTGGATTACCCAAGCCTACTATAAGTTTTATCATATTTGAAAAGTATCGTTTATTTGATTAACAGCACTTTTAACTAAAACCTACATCAACTTAATTTTTAAATCAAATAGCTGGCTAGAAAAAATTTACCAACTACCGTAGTGGCAAATTAACCAACTCTTAAAAAATCTAAGTGTAAAATTTGAAACTTAGCAGGATTACGTTGTACGCCTTTAAGAACAGCCTGCTCAGCTTTTCCATCAACAATTACGTTTAATACATCTGAATATACAGCATCATGCTCAAGATGTTTAATTACTTCGTTATGATTTAGCACCAACATTTGTGGAGCGGAAGATCCACCATAAATCACTGCAGGTACATCACCAGCACGACGCGCTCTTCTTGCTACGTTCTTACCTGATTGCTCACGACTCACAGCAACAAATTCAAATACTTTAGACATTTTTCCTCACTATTTTTGAAGTCCGTGCCCAAAAAGCACTAACATTTTAATCTTTAAATACTATCAATATTTATTATTCTAATCAACGTAAAGCGAACTAACCGACTCACCAACCGCTATACGTCTTATCGTTTCAGCGAGCATTTCAGCAACACTCAACTGTCTTATTTTCCCTAAATCTGACGCTTCCTTACTTAAAGGAATTGTGTCGGTAACAACTAACTCATCCAGATCAGAGTTTCTTAAATTATTCATTGCAGCACCTGATAACACCGCATGAGTACAGTAAGCCACAACTCTTACAGCACCTCTCTTTTTTAGAGCCGTTGCTGCATGACATAATGTCCCAGCAGTATCTACTAAGTCATCTATCATTACGCAAGTTCGTCCATCGACATCACCGATAATATGCATAATCTCAGATACATTAGCCTTAGGCCTGCGCTTATCAATAATAGCTAAATCCGCATCATCTAATCGCTTTGCTAATGCTCTTGCTCTTACCACCCCACCTACGTCTGGAGATACAACGATAAGATCTTTATATTGTTGACGCCAAACATCTCCTAGCAATATCGGAGAAGAATAAACATTATCAACAGGTATATCAAAAAAACCCTGAATTTGATCAGCATGCAAATCAACAGTTAATATTCTATTTGCACCTGCTTGTTCAATCATTCTGGCAACCAACTTTGCACTAATTGGTACACGCGCCGAACGAGATCTTCTATCTTGTCTTGCATAGCCATAGTATGGCAATACAGCTGTTATTCGTGAAGCCGAAGCTCTTTTTAGAGCATCAATCATCACCAGCAATTCCATTAAATTCTCGTTTGTCGGAGAACAAGTTGGTTGAATTACAAATACATCCTTACCACGGACATTTTCTTCAATTTCAACTGCAATCTCTCCATCACTAAATCTACCGACAGTAGCCATGCCTAAACGCATATTTAGCTTTTTAACTATACCGTTAGATAAAGCGAGATTAGCATTTCCAGAAAACACCATCATAGAGGTGTCATTCATTCAAGCACTCCCATTCGAATTCGACATAATGGATATAAATGGCTGGGTCGCAAGGATTCGAACCTTGGTATGCGGAGATCAAAACCCCGTGCCTTACCGCTTGGCGACGACCCAATAATTATGATATATAGCTTAAGTCTTTTAGCTTAGTCATTAAAGGTGATTCATTTAATCCTTTAGCCAAGTATACTTGCCACTTATTGTTTTTAAGCGAACTATATGCAACTTCAGCTAATTCCTTAGACTCAAATTGCGCAAATACACAAGCACCCGTACCTGTAAGTCTTGCTTCAGAATACTCTGATAACAAAAGCAAAGCTTCCTTTACTGATGGATACTTTTCCTTAACTACCTCAACACAATCGTTTTGGTGCTGACCTGCTATAAAGTCGTCTATTTTGATCGATTTGCTATTTCGTGTCAAATGTTTCGTTGAAAAAATTTCTTTTGTATTCACATGACAGTCAGGTTTAACCACCACACACCATTTTTCCAATGGACTAATTTTCTCTAATTTTTCACCAACACCTTCTGCCCAGGCCGAAAAACCACTAACAAAAACAGGAACATCTGCACCCAAAGTCAAACCCAATTCCATCAATCTATTTAATGGCAATTTTAAATCCCATAACTTATTCAACACGACTAAAGTGGTTGCCGCATCGGAACTCCCACCACCTAATCCGCCACCCATAGGTAAATTCTTCTCAACTTCAATACAAACACCCAACTGACAACCTGTTTCTTTTTTCAGCAAATTTGCCGCTCTTACCGTTAAATCATCCCCTTCTAAGACACCCGGAATTGTATTTAATAACCTTACCCTACCATCCTCTACTGGATGAAATGTTAACCAATCGCAAATATCCACAAACTGAAAAACTGTTTGCAACAGATGATAACCATCACTTCTCTGCCCAACTATTCTCAACATCAAATTTAACTTTGCTACCGCTGGCCACTTTTCAGCCCAAAGTAGCCCTTTATTCTGCTCTTGCGTCATTTAAATCCCATTGATCTATAATTAATTTCAATTTTACTTTTGGATTAGTTACCGTAATTTTATGTGGCAAAAGATAGTCATTAATTTTTTGCATCTGATCATATTCAATCATCCACTCAGCCTGTTTAAATCCATTATTTGTTTTTATAAAACTACTTTTTGGCTCAGGCAAACCTACAACCCAATACCTTAGAGAGCGAACAGGCACAAACACACCCAATTGCTGACTAATAAACTCTTCCGAATGACTAGATGATGAGGTTTTACCATCACCGCGATCTATTGAAACCAAATCACCCGCCAAATGTATTAATGTCGCGCCTTGACCTAATGGCCCCGATAACTTAACACTCTCTTCATCAATAACATGGTGCCAAGCGATATTAGCCTGCCAAGCCTCCTTGACACCTTTTAGCGCCAACCTTCCTTCAAACGACCATTTAGATAAGCTTGATAAACCTGACTTTGGCTCAGTTGAATATGCACCAGTTTCCTTAACTTGCTGAGGTGCACAAGCCGCCAACACACCAAAAACTAAAACGAAAATTACTCCAATTAATTTTTTAATGACCATTTATTGCTTTGCGCCTTTAAAAATCCTTTTTCCAACATCCTTAAGATACTCATCATTTGGGTTTTCTCGAACCACTTGATTAAATAACTTTTCAGCCTCTTCTTTCTTACCCAAAGCCCACAAAACTTCGGCTAAATGGGCTGCTATCTCATTTTCTTTTTGCTTTTCATATGCTCTTTGTAACAACTCTAAAGCCTCAACGGCATTTCCTAACTTAAACTGCAACCACCCGTAACTATCAACTATTACCGCCTCATTTGGCGCCAAAAAGATAGCTTTTTTTAAATATTTTTCAGCATCTGAATATCTATCAGGCCTGTTTAATAAGCTATACCCTAATGCATTTAAGGCCTCAACATTGTTAGGCTCTACTTCTAAGATTTTTTTCAAATCTCCCTCAACAATATCCATCTTATTCAAATGCTCTGCAATTAAGGCTCGAGCATACAAAAATTCTTTTTGATTAGGATAATCTGCTAAAGCTCGATTTAATAACACTAAGGACTTTTCATATTCCTTTTGTTGACTATAGAATTCAGCCTGAATCAACATTAATTTGATTTTTTGCTTCGGAAACTTTGCTTGCAAACTTGAAAGCCGCAAATCAACCTCATCAAATTGCTTATCTTTTTGCAACAAAGATATAACAGATATACCTGCATCAAAGGCAAAAGCACCGTCTGAAACCTTATCAAACAAGGCAATGGCTTTTTTTATCTGCCCCTGCTTTTCTTTTATTTTTCCCAAATAAAAATAAGACTGGTATTTCCACTCAGATTGATTCTCAAATTTCTTAAAAATAGCCTCCGCTTCATCTGTCTGATTTAATTGCATGTAAACCAATGCCTCTGCCATCTGACTCTCAACATCGGCAGGATTATTTACAACAATTTTATGATAAAGACCCAAGGCCTCCTTAAACTGATTAGATTTAATTAAAACTTGTGCCAGCATTTTGCTGATTTTAAGATTTGTTGGAAATTTTATAGAGGCTTGTGTTAACAACGACTTAGCCGCTCCTAAATCACCCGACAATATAGAAATTTGTGCCTTCAAAATTAAAGCCTTATCCCAATCCGGCCTCAGCTTTAAAGCTTGATTTATCTTTATTTCTGCTAATTTTTTATCTTTATTCTGTATCGCTAACAATGCTTGAATAAAGCTGATATCTGCATTATCGGGATGCTTAGCTAATAAAGCTTCTAATACCTCAGAAACTTCTGTTTGCTTACCTTCTTTTTCTAAAAGAGCTGTTAACTCAAGTAAAACTCCCTCAAACGCATCTGGATCTATACCCAGAACAGCATTCAATTGCTCAACCGCTAAAGCTCTATCACCTGCCCTTATGGCAACTAAGGTTGCAATTTTTCGAGCTGCTTGATTTTTGGCATCCAACTTAAGCCATAAGTCCAATGCCTCATTTGTCTTTGCATTATCCTTTGTATACATGGCGATCATAACGGCTCTTTCTGCAAACTTAGGATCTTTACTTTTCTTTGCAGCTATTAAATACCCCTCTAAAGCAATGTCATATTGCCCTCGCTGACCAGCAAGTTCGGCCGTCAACAAGGTATATAAGACATCTGGATCAATAGAATCTTTTAAGCCTTTTAATGTTATTCTTTCTTTAACTTCTCCCGTCTTATTTGAATCAACAGCTACAATTGGCACGTCATTCTTTGACGAAAAAAAACTACACCCGCTCAATAAAACAACAGTAGTGACAGAAAGTATTCTAAAAATTAACACAAGCATTCCTACATTAATAAAACCACATACAATTAACAATAGATTATCATAAAAAAACACGCCAGTTTAGAAGGCTGATTTATAGCCCCTTAAATAATGTTATTATAGTGACCAATGATTAACACGCTTTGCAAATGATTTTTGCTAAAACTTTATAAAGAAAATTTATAGATCTTTTAAAATCATCAAATAAAATAGTAATTATCGTTTTTAAACCAGAAAATTTTAACGCATTACAAAAATATGACTTTTCTTGCAGTGGGCATAAATTACAATACCGCACCTGTTTCGGTGCGTGAGCGCCTATCCTTTCCTGCCAACATTCTAGAAAATTCTTTAAAAGAACTGTTACGTATCAAAGAAATTAGAGAAGCAGCTATTCTTTCAACTTGTAATCGAACTGAACTCTATTGCACAGCAACTGACGCCAACACACAAACCTTAATCGACTGGGTTGCCAATACCAAACAAATTAACCCCGAAGATTTTGCACCGTACCTCTATTTCCATACAGATAAATCCGTCTGTAGACACATATTCCGTGTAGCTTGTGGTTTAGATTCAATGGTACTAGGAGAACCACAAATTCTTGGCCAAATGAAAACCGCATACCAAGCTGCTTATGACGCTGGTGCGCTTGGAAAAAACTTAGGCACGCTATTTCAGCATACTTTTACCGCGGCAAAAAAAGTTCGTACAGATACCGCAATTGGCTCTAGCCCTGTATCTGTTGCTTTTGCAGCGGTGCAACTTGCACAACAAATATTTGATAAGCTAAGCGAACAAACCGCTTTATTAATTGGTGCAGGAGAAACCATTGAACTAGCAGCAAGACACCTATCACAACAAGGGATCAAACGCATTATTATAGCTAACCGCACTTTTGATAAGGCCCACTCTCTTGCTACTCAATTTAACGGTTATGCAATTTCGTTATCAGAAATACCCACGCACCTAGCCGAAGCTGATATTGTGATTTCATCGACCGCCAGCCAATTGCCTATTCTAGGCAAAGGTCGTGTAGAAAGTGCTTTAAAAATACGCAAACACAAACCCATGTTCATGGTTGATTTAGCTGTACCTCGAGATATTGAGGCTGAAGTAGAGCAACTAAGAGATGTGTATCTTTATACCGTTGACGATTTACAAAATACTATTGATCAGAACATGAACTCTCGTCGCTTGGCCGCTGAACAAGCAGAAGAAATAATTGACACCCAAGTCGATTACTTCTTCGCGTGGCTAAGAGCACAAGGTGCACAGACGACTATTATGGATTACCGCGCCCAAGCAGAGCAATCTCGTGATGAGGCTTTACAAAAAGCCTTATTACTTTTAAAAAACGGTATCCCAGCCGAAGAGGCTTTAAATCGGCTCGCCCACACTTTAACCAACAAACTAATACACACACCCAGCACCCAAATAAGAGCAGCGGCAGAAAACGAACGCCACGATCTCATCAATGCTGCCCGAGAAATTTTTAAATTAACAAAATCTTCATGAAACAATCTATACAACTTAAACTTGAAAGCCTTTGCGAACGCTATGATGAAATCGCGGCTTTATTATCAGAACCTGAAGTACAAAATAACCAAAATAAATTCAGATCATTAAGCCAAGAATATGCCCAAATTGCGCCTTTAGTCGATTGCTATAAACGCTATGAATCAGCGCAAGACTCTCTAGCATCAGCCCAAGAAATGGCTAATGATCCAGACCCTGAATTAAGAGAAATGGCTAAAGAAGAGGTCAGTGAAGCTCAAGATGTCATAGAGTCTCTCGATCATGAACTGCAAATTTTATTGCTTCCTAAAGACCCTAACGATAACCGCAATATATTCTTAGAAGTAAGAGCGGGTACAGGGGGCGATGAAGCGGCCATATTTTCGGGTGACCTGTCGCGCATGTACCAACGCTATTCAGAAAGAAAAGGCTGGCAAACAGAAATAATTAGTGAAAACCAAGGTGAGCATGGTGGTTATAAAGAAATCATCCTCCGAGTTTCGGGTCGAGACGTATACTCACAATTAAAATTTGAATCTGGCACACATCGCGTGCAACGCGTACCAGAAACTGAATCACAAGGCCGTATCCACACATCAGCATGCACCGTGGCCATCATGCCTGAAGTTGAAGAGGTAGACGCTATTGATATTAACCCAGCAGACCTTAAAGTTGATACCTATCGCGCATCGGGTGCAGGTGGACAGCACGTTAACAAAACAGAATCAGCTATTCGCATAACACATATTCCTACAGGCGTAGTAGTCGAATGTCAAGATGAGCGTTCGCAACATAAAAATAGAGCACGCGCCATGTCTTTATTAGCGTCACGATTATTATCTGCGGAACAAGAAAAACACCATGCCGAGCAATCATCAATCCGTAAACTCCAAGTAGGCAGTGGCGATAGATCAGAACGCATTCGTACTTATAACTTCCCGCAAGGACGTTTAACGGACCACCGCATTAACTTAACACTCTATAAATTAGATGACATTATGCAGGGTGGCTTAGAACAAGTCATACAACCCCTGATTAGTGAGCATCAAGCAGAACTACTTACCCAACTGGGCGAAGATTAGGCTTAATGGCCAGCATCAAAAATTTATTGATTGACGCGGCAAATATGCTTGCCGCGAGCTCAGAATCTGCTCACTTAGACGCCGAAATTTTACTGTGCTTAGCACTTAACAAACAACGGAGTTATCTAAGAGCGTGGCCGGAGAACGAACCGACAACTAACCAAGAAACCCTATTTAAAAGCTATTTACAAGAGCGTTACCTAGGCAAACCTATTGCCTATATCTTAGGATACAAAGAGTTTTGGTCACGCGATTTTAAAGTGACACCTGATGTATTAATCCCCAGACCCGATACAGAATTAATCATAGAGCTATGCTTAGATGTACTACCACTCAACTCAACTGCAAACATTCTTGATTTAGGGACTGGCTCAGGCATTATAGGCATTACCTTAGCTGCAGAACGCCCCCATTGCCAAGTGATTGCGAGTGATTTTTCATTAGCAGCTTTAAACATTGCCAAACTCAACGCCCAAGCTCATCACTTAAACAACATTACTTTTTATCAAAGTGACTGGCTTAAAAATATCCCCAAGCAGAAATTTGAAATCATTGTTAGCAACCCGCCCTACATTGCAAAAGATGATGAGCACTTAACACTAGGGGACCTGCGCTTTGAACCTACTACAGCTTTATCCGCTAACGACTATGGCTTAAGTGATATAAAAACAATTATTAATCATGCCCGCGATTATTTAGCCCCCCAAGGTCATTTATTAATTGAACATGGCTATAACCAAAAAAATGCTGTTCAAGACATTTTTAACGACTTCAATTACCAACAAATTAATACACATATTGATTTATCAGAACAACCTCGCGTTACTCGCGGCCAATGGCAATCAACTTAAATTTACCAAAACCGACATGACACAAGAAATACAATTACCTCGTAAATTAGCCAATCAATTACTGCATTTAGCTCAAATATCACCTGAACATGAGATATGTGGGCTAATTAGTGGCAAAAATGGCTTAGCCCAGCGATGTTATCCGGTGCTTAATGTTTCAGAACACCCCAAACAGCAATTCTTGCTTGATGCCCAACAACAAATCAGCGCCATGTCTAAAATGCGTGAAAATGGAGAGGATTTATTTGCTATTTATCATTCTCACCCAACAGCGCCAGCCCAACCCTCTAAAGCTGACATAAACTTAGCAACCTACCCTGACGCACTAAGCTTAATTATTTCTCTAAATACTAAAGGCGTTTTAGATATGCACTGTTTCAAAATCATAAATGATTCAGTAACCGAACTCCCATTAGTTATGAGAGACGGCACCTAATGTGGTAAGCATTTTATTGTTAAATCGATAATTTATGGCCTTTATAATTAAAAAGGCCACGCTAGATAATTACAATTTTGCCAATAACCTAGTAAAATACTAGACGTTATATTGTCTGAAAAAAGATAATCATCTAAAAATGTCTATTCGCTATTTTTTAAAAAACTAAACACTTACTTGTTAATTTAAAAAACTGTACTTGACTCAAATTATAAGAAATCATCATGTTTATTGAGGTGTTAGCGTGGAGCTAAACGGGGCACAAATCGTAGTTCAAAGTCTAATTGACGAAGGCGTAGAGTATATATTCGGCTATCCTGGTGGAGCCGTATTACATTTATACGATGCAATTTTCCAACAAGAAGAACTCAAACACATATTAGTTCGCCATGAACAAGGCGCAACACATGCAGCGGATGGTTATGCAAGAGCTACTGGTAAACCTGGTGTCGTATTAGTTACGTCAGGCCCTGGTGCTACTAATGCAATCACAGGCATAGCAACCGCTTATTTAGACTCAATACCCTTAGTGGTTATTTCTGGTCAAGTATCTTTACCCGTCATAGGTAGTGATGCTTTCCAAGAAGTAGATATGGTTGGTATTACGCGACCTTGTGTAAAACACAACTTTTTAGTAAAAGATGTCACTAAGCTAGCTGAGACCATTAAAAAAGCTTTTTATGTGGCGACTACTGGTCGTCCTGGCCCAGTGGTTATTGATATCCCTAAAGATATTACCGCACCCAATATTAAGGTTCCTTATTCGTATCCAGACAGCGTTTCTATTCGATCTTATAACCCTGTTGTTACTGGACATAAAGGTCAAATTAAAAAAGCTGTGGATTTATTACTCAGCGCTAAAAGGCCAATTATCTACTCTGGTGGTGGCGTAGTTTTAGGTGAAGCCAGTGAACAATTAATTGAATTCACTCGCGCATTAGGCTATCCAATCACAAACACCTTGATGGGCCTAGGCTCATATCCAGCAACTGACAATCAATATGTCGGCATGCTAGGTATGCATGGCACTTACGAAGCCAACATGGCAATGCACGAAAGTGATGTAATCATTGCTATTGGCGCGCGCTTTGATGACCGAGTGACTGGCAAACTGGACTTATTTTGCCCGCACGCAAAAATAATCCATATTGATATTGATCCAGCCTCTATCTCTAAAACAGTACGAGTTGCTATTCCAATAGTCGGGGATGTTAAACCCGTATTGGAGCAAATGCTGGAATTAATTAAAGTCAGCAGTATTAAAATCGATGCAAATGCACTTGCAGATTGGTGGAAACAAATCAGTGAATGGCAATCTATCAATTGTTTGGAATTTGATAGAAGCAGTCCTTTAATCAAACCACAATACGTGATTGAGCAATTACACGAAGTTACAAAAGGTGATGCTTATGTAACATCAGATGTAGGCCAGCACCAAATGTGGGCCGCACAGTATTATAAATTTAATAAACCACGTCGCTGGATAAACTCAGGTGGTTTAGGCACGATGGGCTTTGGTTTACCATCTGCTATCGGTGTTAAATTAGCTTTTCCAGAGGCCGATGTTGCCTGTGTAACAGGGGAAGCCAGCATCCAAATGTGTATACAGGAGTTATCCACCGCCCTGCAATACAAGACACCTATTAAAATTCTTAATCTTAATAATCGTTATATGGGGATGGTTAGACAGTGGCAAGAATTTTCTTACGAAAGTCGCTACTCACATTCTTATATGGATACTATTCCTGAGTTTGTTAAATTGGCTGAAGCTTATGGGCATGTTGGCTTACGTATAGATAAGCCAGAAGAAGTTAGACCCACATTAGAAGCCGCATTTGCTATGAAAGACCGCACCGTCTTTATAGACATAATGACAGACAGAACAGAAAACGTTTACCCCATGATTGAAGCAGGCAAAGGTCATCATGATATGAAACTACGCGTTGCCATCGGCACTTCTACAGATAGAGAACTGGCATAAATGAGACATATTATTTCTATTTTAATGGAGAATGAATCAGGCGCTTTATCACGCGTAGCCGGTTTATTTTCAGCACGTGGTTACAATATTGAATCACTCACGGTTGCACCAACTGAAGACCCTAGCTTATCTAGAATGACTTTAGTAACGCGTGGCAATGATGACATCATTGAACAGATCACTAAACAACTAAATAAATTAATCGATGTTGTTAAATTAATCGACCTTGCAGACTCATTTCATATTGAACGCGAACTATTAATGGTGAAAGTAAAAACTTCACCAGAAATGCGTGACGAAATTAGAAGCATGGCCGATATATTTCGCGGCAAAATTATTGACGTAACCCCCACTACTTACATTATTGAAATGACTGGTCCATCAGAAAAGCTAGATGCGTTTATAGCGGCTATTGACCCAGAATCAATTATTGAAGCGGTACGCTCAGGCCCAACAGGAATTTCTAGAGGTGAGCTAGGCTTACATCTATAACCTTTTTATAACTAAACACACAGAGAACAGGAAAAATCATGCAAGTTTATTACGATAAAGACGCCGACCTATCAATCATAAAAGCTAAAAAAGTAGCTATCATCGGCTACGGCTCACAAGGTCATGCTCACGCCCTTAACCTAAAAGAATCAGGCGTTGACGTAGTTGTTGGCCTACGCGCAGGCTCTCCTTCTGTTGCAAAAGCACAAGCACACGGTTTAACTGTACAAGACGTAGCACCTGCGGTGGCTGGAGCTGATGTCGTTATGATTTTGACTCCAGATGAATTTCAATCAAAATTATATAAAGACGAAATTGAGCCAAACATAAAACAAGGCGCAGCCTTAGCTTTCGCGCACGGCTTCTCAATCTTATACAACCAAGTTGTGCCAAGAGCAGACTTAGACGTTATCATGATTGCACCTAAAGCACCCGGCCACACTGTACGTTCTGAATTTGTTCGTGGCGGTGGTATACCTGATTTAATCGCTGTACATCAAGATGCATCTGGCTTAGCAAAAGCTATCTGCTTATCTTATGCATCAGCTATCGGCGGTGGTCGCTCTGGCATTATCGAAACTACTTTCCGTGACGAAGCAGAAACTGATTTATTTGGCGAACAAGCTGTATTATGTGGCGGTGCTGTTGAACTAGTTAAAGCCGGCTTTGAAACCTTAGTTGAAGCGGGCTATGCACCTGAAATGGCATACTTTGAGTGTTTACACGAGTTAAAACTGATTGTTGATCTAATGTACGAAGGTGGCATTGCCAACATGAACTACTCAATCTCAAACAATGCTGAATACGGTGAGTATGTTACTGGCCCACAAGTTATTAACGAAGAAAGTCGTTATGCAATGCGTGAAGCTTTACGTAGCATTCAAAACGGTGAATATGCCAAGAAATTTATTCTTGAAGGCATGACAAACTATCCAGAAATGACTGCAAAAAGACGCTTGAATGCAGAGCATCCTATTGAAGTAGTTGGTGAAAAATTACGTAGCATGATGCCATGGATTAAAGCTAACCAAATCGTAGACAAAGCTAAAAACTAAAATCTACTCAAAGTTAGTTAATAAAAAAGCCCATCACATGATGGGCTTTTTTTATGGTATGAGTACTAAAAATATTTCTAGCAAGCCTTTAAATCTGTAATTTTATTTAGAATATAATCATTCTAAACTGTGCTCTTGGCATAGTTTAGAACTGTCATTTAAACTAAGTGGTTCTTTTGTAAGTTCACACCTAAAGCCCAAGGTATATTCAGTAAAATACTTACACGTCTCACATTGACCAAATGAATGACCTTTATGCGCTTTTTGCAACGCTTTTAAGGCACTAACAAAAACCGCTTCCACACCCTCATTATTGACATCATGCTCAAAAACCTTCCTCGCTTGATGAAATAAATGGGTATCACGCACTTCAGCCAAAACGACCAAGCCAGAATCCAAAAGACTTAAATGCACTTTACGCCTATCGATTAAATCCATCGTTTTCTTAATAAAGCCTTTTTTTTCCAATAAAAGTAATGTTTGAGAAACCGTACCGCGTGTCATTCCTAAATAATTCGCGAGCGAAGCGGGTGTATCACTATAGCGATTACATCGAGATAAATAATCTAAAGCTTGCAGATGAACGACTTGTAACCCTAATTCACTGCATTTTTTGCGCTCTTCTGAACGGATTAAAGCGGACATACGCTCTATCAAATCAAAAATATCTGTTTTTGGATTAATTTGTGGCACAAAAATAATAATGGATAAATAAAGTAGATAACTGACTTTATTATACTAATGTGTAAGATTAAATCTAGCCAAAAAGTCTATACCAGCCAATGACTTGCACCATTTTAACGCAAAAATACGCTGGCGCACCAAAATAGAACAAGGAAGATGTAAGAAGGTAATACACCATAATAGACTTACAACACGCAAATTAAGGGTTTGAGATTGGAATATGATCTAATCTAATATTATGGTTCAATTATTGCTAATTGTATTTTTATAACTACACTCAACACACCATAAAACAACATAGGGGAAAACTATGACTGGAAATGCTACTCGCATCCAAGCTATTCAAAATATCACTAACCGCACACCGGTAGCCACCACATTCCCAGAGCCCTTATCAAGCCTTTGGGCTAGCGATGTATTTACACTCGCTAAAATGAAAGAAAGTCTACCTAAGGAAGTCTTTAAATCAGTAAAAAAGACAATTGAAACAGGCGCAGAACTAGATGTCTCTGTAGCTGACGTTGTAGCGGCCGCCATGAAAGACTGGGCCTTATCAAAAGGCGCGCTTTATTACGCCCACGTTTTCTATCCTTTAACGAATGCTACCGCAGAAAAACATGACGGCTTTATTTCTGTGCAAAGTGACGGCAGCGTTATCTCAGAATTTAGCGGCAAACTATTAGTCCAAGGCGAACCAGACGGTTCATCATTCCCTAACGGTGGTATTCGCTCTACATTTGAAGCGCGTGGCTATACCGCATGGGATGTGACCAGCCCTGCTTACATCGTAAACACAGACAATGGCGCTACTTTATGTATTCCTACCGTGTTTGTATCATGGACAGGTGAAGCCTTAGATAAGAAAACACCTTTACTACGCTCAAATGCGGCAATGAACAAAGCCGCCACACGCGTATTATCGTTATTAGGCAATAAAGACATTGCACCGGTTAACTCTAGCTGTGGTGCAGAACAAGAATACTTTTTAGTGGATGCTAACTTTGTTAACAGCCGCCCAGATTTATTATTATCGGGTCGTACTTTATTAGGTGCTTCACCGGCTAAAGGCCAGCAATTTGATGACCATTACTTTGGTGCGATTCCAGAACGCGTCCAAGTGTATATGCAAGATGTTGAAGAACAACTGTATCGCTTAGGCATTCCTGCTAAAACACGACATAACGAAGTAGCGCCTGGTCAATTTGAAATTGCACCCTTCCATGAAGCAGCCAACGTAGCGACTGATCATCAACAAATGATCATGACTGTGTTAAAAAACACAGCTAAAAAACATGGCTTGGTGTGCTTATTACATGAAAAACCTTTTAAAGGCATCAATGGCTCAGGTAAACACGTTAACTGGTCTGTGGGTAACTCAACACAAGGTAACTTATTAGATCCAGGCAACACACCACACTCGAACACACAATTTTTAATATTCTGTGCTGCGGTTATTCGTGGCGTGCATAAATACGGCCCTTTATTACGCGCGGTTATCGCATCAGCCAGTAACGATCATCGTTTAGGTGCTAACGAAGCGCCTCCAGCGATTATGTCTGTGTACCTAGGCAGCCAAATTGATAACGTATTTGAGCAAATCAGTAACGGTAAAATCACCGGCTCTTTAAATGCGGGTGTTATGGATTTAGGTATTTCTACGCTACCGATATTTAATAAAGATGCAGGCGACAGAAATCGTACGTCACCTTTTGCGTTTACCGGTAACCGTTTTGAATTTAGAGCGGTAGGTTCGGGTCAATCAGTTGCCGGTCCTTTAGTGTCTATGAACACGATGCTAGCGGACTCATTAAACTGGGTAGCGGACTCATTAGAAGCTCATTTAGCGAAAGGTTCTGATTTGGATACTGCCATTTTAGCGACTTTAAAAGAAATTATTGATACGCACGGCGCTGTCGTGTTCGGTGGCAATGGTTATTCTGCTGAATGGCACAAAATGGCGGTTGAAGAGCGCGGCTTAGCTAACCTTAAAACAGCAGCAGATGCCTTACCTGTTTTAAAAGAAAAATATATCGAAGAGTTATTTGATAAATTAGGCGTACTGTCTCCTGTAGAGCTAGCCAGCCGTTTTGAAATCTATGCAGAACAATACATTTTAGCGATTGAAGTAGAAGCTAAATTGGTGGTTAGCATGGTAAAGACCGGTATTTATCCTGCGGCTGTTAAGTATTTAGCCGAATTGTCTTCTACTTTAAGCAGTTTAAAAGACAACGGTATTACCTTAGACGCGGGTCGTTTAACAACCATCAGCGAAAATTTGAACAGCTTAACCGCTATCATTGAGAAACTGAGTGCAGCGATAGCGCAACATGACTTTGCTACAATTGAAGATCATCTACAATTCTGCGCTAAAACCATTCGCACATTAATGGACGAAGCGAGAGCATTTGCAGACAGTCTTGAAACTGAAATTTCTGATGAGTTGTGGCCTTTCCCAACCTATCAGGAAATGCTGTTCATTAAATAACCTTAAAATTAAGGTAGGCTCCGAATAGAGCCTACCTTTTCAATATCAAGCAACTGTTTCTAATTAAGTTTGTTCTTGAGTTAAACGAGTTAATTCAGCGCGTTGCTTATCTAAAACCAACCATTCAATTTCACGATGCAAGTATTCGTCTTTACTCTTAAGCGTTTCTGCACGTAACTCTAATGCTTTAACTTCAGCATCTAAATTCATTTTATTAATACGCGCTTCATGCTCAATTTTTAAAGTAGCTAACTTTTCCGCTAGTTTTTGACGCTTAAGTTGTTGACTTTCTTCTTCTTTAAGCTGTATTTCCAAATCCAATCTCTTGCGCTGCAACTCTTTTTCTTGTTCTAACTGCTCAGTTTTTTGTTGCTGCGCAATATAAGCCGCCTCTTCAAAGCCACGTTTAGTTCTTAAAACCTGTTCATGCAACAATTGATGCTCTAATTTTTGTACCGCTAATTGCTGCTCTAACTTTTGCTTTTCTTTTTCAAATTCCAGAACACTTTCCAACTCAATTTCTTTTAATTCTTTTTCATATTGCGCATTTTCATGCTGTAAACGGACTTCTATTTCATGTTGGCGTTGACGTTGAACCTCTTGCTCCGCCAACCTCTTTTGCAATAATTCGGCCTCCAACGCTTGTTTCTGACGTTGAAGAGACTCCTCTTGCTGAATAACGTCCAACTGTTTCTTAGCATGTTCTAATCTTAAACGTTCTAATTCTTCTGCTTGCCGATATTGCGCCTGTGCTTGCTTTTCGAGAAAGGCATAATCTTTTGCCATAACCTTATGATAAATAACATCCTGAACAATACGCCCATCTAATGTTTCAGTTGCACTCATCGAAAATCTGGGCATTAACTCACAACGTGTTCGACTTTGTATGTGCATTAACAACAAAGTTTCATTGATTACACACTCAATTTTGCGCTCAGTTTCTGTTAAACCTTGTTCCACCCAATCGCCATCTTGCAAACTATTTAATTCAGTGCGCACCAAATCATTTATAACACCCGCATAGGTAGTTTTTATATAATCATTAAGACTTAGTAACAAACCTCGATTATTCTGGGCGTATTGCACAGTTGCTTGAAAATAAACTTCTAAATGCACCGTGAATTCACAAAAACCGCCATATAACCGATGTGTTATTTCTAAAGACCAATATTCAATAGGTAAGCAAATAACTTTTTGAAAAAAAGTGGGTGTAAAATTAACGGGGCGCTCAAATACACGCTGTAAGAAAAGTAAATTTGATACTACCACAGTCCTTTCCGCATCAAATCCAGGATCCCATAAATACTGTAATGGAGTTTGACTGCTAGCCTCACCTTTTAACCAAGCTTGTATCAGGGCTTGATGATCATTCATGGTTCCCCTCCTTCAGAAGATTAATCTTCTCTGCAGCAATTTGTGCCTTAAATTGTCGAATTTGCGCACTCATTTGCTCAGACATTAATGGATAAAGATTGGGGGCAAACTCTACAGACCGCTTATCAATTTTTCGTAAAAAACCTCGACTTAATAAAAAACCAACCGCAAACATTCTCGACCAATCTGAATAATGCCGAGCTTTTTCAAGCGCAGTTTTCTCTATTACTATTTCCAACTCATCGTTCTCATTAATTCTAAACTCAGAGAACTCTCGTAAACATTGAAAAGCAAGTTCCTGCTCTTCTTCTGAAAGAGGCCCGGGGGCCGTAGTTTCTAAGCGATAAGACAATAAAAAGGTAAAAAAATCCACCATCGCCGCACAAGCAAAAGCAAATAAAGAAAAATCATTCCACATCGCAAAGGACGGCGTAACACCCTGTACAAATTGAGCATACGTCATCAAAATAGGCGGTTCTGGTACGGTATAACCAGCATTAGTTGCTAATTGATTAAACTTTAATTGCACCTCTTGCAACTCTGACGTGAGCAATTGGAAGTTTGTTTCTGTATCGCTCGATAAATGATTCAAACAGGTTTGTAATGAACGAATATGTTCATCAATTTGATGAAAATCTTTATCAAGTTGCTCAAACTCACCTTTCTGGGTTTGATAACGCTGATTGTAATGCTTCCAGAATGGCCCCTCTCCAACGATATTTTTATAAGCATCAGGAACTTGCTCATGGGTACCAAAATAAGCTTGTGACACCTCTGCAGCGAGCTTATCTAAATCGGCATGTTTTTGTTTTAAAATTGTACTTTTAACAGTAACGATATCACTCAAATAACTATTAATGTCTTTGCGGAGTAAATTAATGCGATCTATTCGTATCGTTTCCGCTTGGGAGACCTCATAAAACTTAAAATAAGAAAAGGTAATAGAAGCCGTTATTGCCACTAATAATGATAGCACCACACTTAAATAACGCCCACGATTGGCTTGCCAATGAATGCTGGCTATTTCTAGTGAACAGATAACAATAATCGACTGAATTGCTATAGTAATAATTAAAGCAATCCAAGGTAAAATGAAATAAGAAAGTCCGTAATAAGTCGTAAATCCAGAAGAAATACTCAGCATTAAGACAATGGGGATAGACCAAACACGTAACATTCCTACGAAAAGCGTCTGAATTCGATTCAATAGACTACCTAAACCGCTAGGTCCAAATTTAGTATAACGGGCTTTATCCATATCAATTTTTACACGTTTTTAAGTTAACTCATGATCAGTCTATTTGAATACCCAAAGAAATGCAATCATCAATAAGCTGTTCTATTTCTTAGGTTTGTTTGATTAAAACTATCAAACTAAAGCCATTCTAGCCTTAAATCTTACATAACTGTAATGGATTATTTAGCGACTACATTTGTAGTATGCTAATGACACACGACTCAAAGATTTATCCTGTTACTAGCCAATTTCGTTCTCAGGGAGTGCTCCGCTAATGTTACTGAGCATTTAGTAGGCACAACTCTGGGCTTTGCAATGCATTAAGAAGACTCCAGTGTGATTAAATAACGCTTAGAAATGACGCCCAATGGTGTAAAACCAATTTTAGAGTACTCTGCTGACCCGACTGAACCCTACAAATACCCCATATCATGCCTAGAACACTAGTCGGAACATTCCAGCAACCCAACGGAATGCTCCGTTAACACAACAAAACACTGAGGCATCCTAACGGAATACTCCGTCATGTCAAAAAAGTCATAGCAATGATTCTTGAGCACTACAAATTGCTATTGAAATGCTCCATCAGATTGGCGCAGTACTCCATTGGTATTCTGAAACACTCATTTATGATGATGGAGCACTCAGTTATGATGAAGGAGTGCTCTTAAAAGAAGCCAAGTCATGCTAAAAGATAATCAAGGAACAATCCCAGAAAAACGACGAACCCAAACCAGTTACTATTTAAAAATGCTTTAAAACACAGTGACTTTTTACGATGAAAAATTAACTTTTGTTGATAAATACTCAGTCCTGTTGCGACAAGCAAACCACTGTAATAAGAAAAACCTAAGCCTTGCATCTGCCCAATGATTATTAATAAACTGATGATAATCAGTTGAAGCACGGCCATAATGTGCCTATCATAAGCACCAAATAGAATAGCTGTCGATTTAACGCCAATCTTTAAATCATCATCTTTATCGACCATGGCATACATAGTGTCATAGACCAACGCCCATAACAATACGGCTAAATACATAATCCAAGCAACAGGAGGAATAGTATTGGTTTGCGCAGAAAACGACATAGGCACCGCCCAGCCAAAAGCAATACCTAAATAGGCCTGCGGTAATTGTGTGTAGCGCTTCATAAAAGGATAACTGGCTGCTAAAAAAGCTCCCACAAAGGAGAGCCCAATGGTGAACGAATTTAACAATAAAACTAGACCGAATGCAGTTAAACAAAGTACCACAAAGAACCATAGAGCTTCTTTAGGGGTAACCCTACCAGCAGCAATAGGTCGCTGTTTGGTGCGCTCTACATGCGGATCAAAATCTCGATCGGCATAATCATTAATCACACAACCAGCTGCTCGCATTAATACTACACCGGAGCAAATGACACTTAAAACTAAGGGATCAGGATGTCCTGCACTTGCCACCCAAAGCGCCCATAGTGCAGGCCACAATAAAATTAAAATACCAATGGGTTTATCAAAGCGTGCTAATAACCAGTATTGAGTGCATCGATCTTTTATATGTCCAGATAATAGTTTTGTTTGCAAACGATAGCCTATAGAAGAAAACCCATATTAAGTTAGCCCGAGTATAAGAAGTTATAACTGGTGCATTTAAAGGGTAAATTTAATTAAAAATGCTATTATAACGGCAATTATTTTATTGGGGGCAATCCCCCTAAGAGAGCACTAAGCATGACTGCAAAAATTTATCATAATCCCCGTTGTGGTAAGTCTCGTGAGACTTTAAAGTTACTTGAAGCTAATGGAATAACTGCAGAGGTAATTGAATACCTTAAGACACCTCCCAGTTATATAGAATTGGACAATATTCTAATTAAATTAGCACTAGAGCCACGTGAGTTGATGCGAAAAAAAGAAACTGTATACAAAGAGTTAAACTTGGGTAACGCAGAACTAGACAGAGCAACATTGATTGATGCGATGATAAACAATCCAATTCTCATTGAACGACCTATTGTAATCATAGCCGATAAAGTTACTATAGGACGCCCTCCAGAAGCAGTACTCACTATATTAGGAACCGTGCGTTGATAAAAATATTAATCGTGTATTATTCTCGGCATGGCTCAACCGCCCAAATGGCACAACATATTGCAAGAGGCGTTGAATCGATTAGTGGTGCAGAAGCTATTATAAGAACGGTACCCGAAATATCTACTATTTGCGAAAAAATAGCTGACACCATACCTGAAACCGGCACAATTTACGTGACATTGGAGGATTTAAAAATCTGTGATGGCCTTGCCCTAGGTAGTCCAACTCACTTTGGCAATATGGCAGCACCTTTGAAATATTTTATAGATAGCTCAACAGAAGCTTGGTTTAATGGCTCATTAATAAACAAGCCTGCGAGTGTTTTTACTTCCACTGGTAGCTTGCATGGCGGACAAGAAAGCACATTATTATCTATGATGTTGCCATTATTACATCATGGCATGATGTTATTGGGTCTACCGTATAGCGAACACGCATTAAGAGAAACCACATCAGGTGGAACTCCTTATGGAGCTAGTCATTTAGCAAATGAGCCTAACCATATTACAGAAGACGAAAAAAAGCTTTGTCTAGCCTTAGGTGCGCGCTTGGCTAAAACTGCATTATTATTAAAAGAGGTATAAGACGCATGATTATCAAGCCCGTGTATTTTCATACCTTAGCCGTTAGCGCTTATCTAGGATTATTTGTCTTATTAATGCTATGGAATACTCTATTAGCACCTAGTAAAACGTTTCCAGTTGCTTTAATGCTATTAGTTATTATTACACCGCTATTATTACCAATGCGTGGTTTTTTAAATCGTAATACGAGAAGTTGCTCCTGGATGGCTTATATTAGCTTAGCCTATTTTATTCACGGCTCAGTAGAAACCTATGCAAATAATGAACGTTTATATCCTTCGTTAGAATTAATATTAAGTTTAATATTGTTTTTTGGCGCTAATTTTTACGTAAGATTATCTAGGAAATAAATTCATGTTGCCTGCTAAGCAATTACCCTTAAGCTTTGAGTTTAGAGCTAATCAAACTTTTGATGATTTCTATGCAGGTAGTAATATAGAAACAGTTAGTCTGTTACAAGATGCAATCATAAATCGAACAGAGCCCCAAATTTTTATCTGGGGAGAGTCTGGCTTGGGAAAGAGTCATTTGCTAAGAGCCTGCTGTGAGAAAGCTCAACAAGTTAATTTAAGCTCTTTTTATTTTGATTTAAGCATAACAAATCTGCCGGATCCTGATGTATTGAGTGGTTTAGAACAATTTGATATTGTGTGCTTCGATAATATCCAGAGAATAGCAGGACTCGACCCCTGGGAAATTGCCTTTTTTAATTTTTTTAATCAACACCGATCATTAGGTAATACACTCATATTAGCCGCGATAAACGCCCCTAATGAATTAAAGATAAACCTGCCTGATCTTAAAACTCGCTTGAATTGGGGACTAACACTCAGACTAAAATCATTAAAGGACGCTGAGAAAATTGCAGCATTGATATTTAAAGCCGCACAAATGGGGTTTGATATATCTTATCAAACCGCCAATTTTATTTTGACGCATTTTGACAGAGACCTAAATTATTTATGGTCGTTATTAGCAAAATTGGATCAGGCGTCACTAGCAGCTAAACGCAAATTGACGATTCCATTTTTAAAAGAAATACTCACAGAAGAACTTGAACCAGAAAAACCAAAGTAGAAATAAAAATCACCGCCACTATATTTTTCAAATAGTGGCGGAGACTAACAAAATTAAGCTTTGTAGTTAGCTTCAGCAAAATCCCAGTTAACTAATGCCCAAAAAGCTTCTAAATAAGCAGGACGAGCATTACGGTAATCAATGTAGTACGCATGCTCCCAAACATCACAAGTCAATAAAGGTGTTTGACCAGTCGTTAAAGGGCATCCAGCATTACTAGTGCTAACTAGAGCTAAACTACCGTCAGAATTTTTAACTAACCAAGCCCAACCAGAACCGAAGGTAGTAACGGCAGTTTTTGTAAATTCTTCTTTAAACTTCTCAAATGAACCAAAAGTTGTATTAATTAGCTCGCCTAATTCACCCGTTGGAGCACCACCACCATTAGGAATTAAGCTATTCCAATAGAATGTGTGATTCCATACTTGAGCAGCATTATTAAAAATAGGACCAGAAGATTTAAGGATAATTTCTTCTAATGACAAACCTTCAAACTCAGTTCCAGGTACTAAGTTATTTAAATTAGTAACATAAGTTTGGTGGTGTTTTCCATGATGAAACTCAAGAGTTTCTTCAGAGATGTAAGGTACCAATCTATTTGTTCCGTAGGGTAATGCGGGTAATTCAAAAGCCATATAAATGTCCTAATAATAAATTAAAGAAATACTCAAAAGAGTGGTTATAATTCGAATCTAAACTGATCGCTTGTAACTTTAGCATTGCTGAACAATTAAATAAAGCGAGAGTTTTAACAATAGTGATAAAAATATATCTCGTTAAAACATCAATATGAACAAGGAAATAAGTTTTACATACTTCTAGCAATTAATCCTTATAGAAGTAAATATACACGCAACATACTAAAGAGCAATTATGAAAACTAAAATGTACTCAGAAATGGCCATTGAAGTTATTAAAGGCAATCAATATAAATGGTGTACTTGTGGGTACAGTAAGTCAATGCCAACATGTAATAACGCACACCGAGAATTTTCAGATAAAAAATCATTGAAATTTATAGCGGAACAAACACAAACAATCTATCTTTGTGGATGCTCAGAAACACAAACTCCACCCTATTGTGATAATTCAAACAACTGTAAAAAAAATAATGGCTATTGAAATAGAACACAAATTTTTACTCAAGGATGAATCATGGCGTGAAAAAGTCAAGAAAGCAATAATTTTTAAACAGGGATATTTAAGTTCTATACCCACAACTTCAATACGCGTAAGAATTAGTGATGAACAAGCTTGGTTGAACATTAAATCAGCAACGATTGGAAATAAGAGAATGGAATTTGAATATGAAATTCCACTTACAGATGCCAACCAGATAATTGAGTTACTTTGTAAAAAACCAATTATAGAGAAAACACGCCACTATGTTGAACATGAAAACAAGACATGGGAGATAGATGAATTCCATGGTGAAAACCAGGGGTTAATAGTAGCAGAAATCGAATTAGACAGTGAAACCCAACCATTTACAATTCCAGAGTGGATTGGTCAAGAAGTCACACAAGATATAAGGTACTACAATAACAATTTAGCAGTGAATCCATACAATTCTTGGTGAAAAATATAAATGGGTATTGAATACAAGGTAGTTATAAGATATATTGCGTTGTATGAAAAAAACAACGTTTGTTGCATTATTGATACTCACAACACAATGTCTAGCAGGAAGCCTAACCAACTCTCTTAAAGACATCGAAAGAGAGTGGGCATTAATCCACTATAGCATTCCAAAAAAACAACAAGAAGAAGCATACAATAAACTATATATAAAAATAGTAGATGTTGCACAACAATACCCTGAAAGGGCAGAACTATTAATATGGAGGGCTATCGTTAAAGCATGTAATGCTGACAATGTAAGCCCTGTGAATGCTCTACAATACATACACGATGCGCATGATTTACTCCAAGATGCTATAAAAAAAGACCCTTATGCATTAGATGGATCAGCTTATGTTACTTTGGGCGCTCTTTACTACATGACCCCACTATGGCCAATAGGATTCGGGGATGAAAAAACTGCAAAAAATTTATTTGAATCTGCTATTAAAATCAATCCTAATGGCATTGAAAGCAATCATTTTTTTGCTGAGTTCTTATTATCATTGGATAAATTCGACGAAGCGGAAAGTTATTTTGCGCGCGCCTTATCTAGCCCATCGCGAGAAGATCAAAAATATGCAGATGATCAACTGAAAAAACTATCTAGAATAGGATTAGAAAGTGCGCGAATGAAAAAAAAGGAAGATTCAAATAGCTTATTCACCACCCTTTTGAAAGAAGATATTCTAAATTAAGTAAACTTAATATTTAATACAATCAACCTTTCTGCTAAAATAAATTAATTATAAAACACGTTCCTTAAACTTTTTCCCGGATAAATTATGGCTTTTGTAGTCACTGAAAATTGTATTAAATGTAAATTTACTGACTGTGTAGATGTATGCCCAGTTGACTGCTTCCACGAAGGACCTAACTTTCTAGTAATTGATCCTGATGAGTGTATCGACTGTACATTATGCGAGCCAGAATGTCCAGCAAACGCGATCTTTGCAGAAGATGAACTACCAGAAGGACAAGAACACTTTGCTGAATTAAATGCCGAATTAGCTAAAAATTGGCCGAGCATAACTGAGGTAAAATCACCTCTTGAAAATGCAGATGAATGGAACGGTAAAGAAGGTAAACTAGATTATTTAGAGCAATAAAAAATATTGGGTATATACATTTGAAATATGTATATACCCAAAGCAATTAGACATAAAAAAAGCCGGCATTGCCGGCTTTTTTTCGTTAGCTGATATTATTCAGCTCTATCGACTAATTCAACGTAAGCCATAGGTGCATCATCACCAGGTCTAAATCCGCATTTCATAATACGTAAATATCCACCCGCACGATTTTTATAACGTGGACCTAATTCGTTAAATAATTTTGTTACCATATCTCTATCACGCAATCTAGCAAAGGCTAATCTACGTTTAGCTACGCTATCTTCTTTAGATAGAGTGATCAAAGGTTCTGCAAAACTTCTTAATTCTTTTGCTTTTGGCAATGTTGTTTTGATTAACTCATGCTTAAAAAGTGAATTAGCCATATTACTAAATAATGCCTTGCGGTGACTACTAGTAATATTTAATTTTCTACCTGATTTACGATGTCTCATAAATAAAAAGACCTAATGTTAATGGGTTGTAATTGTATGGGTATGATCAGCAAGATTATCAGGTGGCCAATTTTCAAGACGCATACCTAATGACAAACCTTTTAAAGCAAGAATATCTTTAATTTCAGTTAAAGACTTTTTACCCAAATTTGGTGTTTTTAATAATTCAACTTCAGATCTTTGAATTAAATCACCAATATAAAATATGTTTTCAGCTTTTAAACAATTTGCTGAACGCACTGTCAATTCAAGATCATCTACTGGACGTAGTAATACAGGATCGAAAACCTCAACGATTTCAATTTCATCGTCATCAACTTGATCGTTGACTTTTTCAAAATCAACAAATACAGATAACTGATCATGTAAAATTGTCGCAGCTAATTTGATAGTTGCTTCAGGATCAACAGTACCGTTAGTTTCAAGTTCAATTACAAGTTTATCTAAATTTGTACGCTGTTCAACACGAGTACTTTCAACTTGATATGCAACTTTAACTATTGGACTATAAGCAGCATCTAATTGCAATGCACCTACAACAAAAGTGTTTTCAGAATTAAGCTTTCTAACACTAACTGGTTCATATCCTCTTCCTCTGCGTACTCTTATTTTCATATTAAGAACACCAGACTGAGTTAAATTTGCAATAACTAATTCTGGATTTACAATTTCAACATCGTGTGGCAGATTAATATCCGCAGCAGTGACTGAACCCGCGCCAGTTTTAGTTAATGTAAGTTCAACTTCATCTTTAGAATGAAGTATGACAGCAAGTTTTTTTAAATTTAGCAGTATATCGATGACATCTTCCTGAACACCATCGATAGTAGTATATTCGTGTAGGACACCATCAATATCAACATCAGTGACAGCACACCCTGGTATAGTTGATAGCAATACTCGTCTTAAAGCATTTCCAAGTGAATGACCAAATCCACGCTCAAGCGGTTCAATTACAATCCTTGAATGATTAGGAGACTTACTTTCTACTTCAACTAATCTTGGCTTTAACAAGCCAGAAATAGGATTCTGCATTTATATCCCTCAGTACAGCTATTATTTAGAGTAAAGTTCAACAACAAGTTGTTCGTTGATATCGCTACCCAAATCAACACGATCAGGCAAAGAACTAAAAACACCAGTCATTTCTTTAGAATTAACTTCTACCCAAGATGGAAACCCATATTGTTCAGTAACAGTTAATGCATCAACTATTCTTTGTTGTTTTTTAGCTTTTTCTCTAATAGTTAACTTATCACCAGGAGAAACTTGATAAGATGGAACATTAATTAATGAACCATTGATTGCAATAGACTTATGAGACACTAACTGCCTTGCTTCTGCTCTTGTAGAAGCAAAACCCATACGATAAACAACGTTATCTAATCGAGATTCAAGAAGATTTAACAGATTTTCACCTGTCGCACCTTTCTTCAAATCAGCAGTTTTATAATAATTTCTAAATTGTTTTTCAAGAATCCCATAGATTCTACGTAATCTTTGTTTTGCTCTTAACTGTAATGCATAGTCAGAATTACGAGTACGTTTAGTACCATGTTGACCTGGTCTTTGATCTAATTTACATTTATTTTCTAAAGACTTACCTCTACTCTTTAAAAAAAGATCAGTTCCTTCTCTTCTACTTAATTTACAAGTAGGTCCAAGATATCTTGCCATTATTGCTACTCCAGACTCTAAACGCGACGTTTTTTAGGTGGACGACATCCATTATGTGGAATTGGCGTCACATCAACGATATTATTAATTTTGAAACCCAAGTTGTTTAATGAGCGTACAGCTGACTCACGACCAGGACCAGGTCCTTTAATCATAACATCAAGATTTTTCATTCCGAATTCTTGAGCTACTATACCAGCTTTTTCAGCAGCAACCTGAGCGGCAAAAGGAGTACTTTTTCTTGAGCCTCTGAATCCAGATCCACCCGAGGTAGCCCATGATAGAGCATTTCCTTTTCTATCTGTAATAGTGATTATTGTATTATTGAAAGATGCATGTACGTGTACGATACCATCAGCCACTTCTTTTTTTATTCTTTTTCTAGCGCGATTTGGACTAGCCATTTATAAAACCTCTAAAGGAGCACTTATTTTCTAATTGGTTTACGGGGGCCTTTACGAGTACGTGCATTAGTTCTCGTTCTTTGACCTCTTAATGGTAAACCACGACGATGTCTGATTCCGCGATAGCACCCTAGGTCCATCAAACGTTTGATATTCATAGAAACTTCGCGACGCAAATCACCTTCCACAGTCATTTTTGAAACCACATTACGAATAGCTTCTAATTGCTCTTCACTCAGCTCTTTAATCTTTACTGATGTTTGAATACCAACTTTTTCACAAATTTCACTTGCAGTTTGACGACCAACACCATAAATCGCAGTCAATGCTATAACGGCGTGTTTATGATCTGGTATATTTATCCCGGCAATACGTGCCATCTAGATACTCCCCTTGTAGCAATCTATAGTTAAGCAAAAAATTATAGCATTTCTATAATTTGTTCGCAACAAATTTTAACCTTGTCTTTGTTTATGTCTTCCATCGACACAGATAACTCTAACAACGCCGTTTCTTTTAACAATTTTACAGTTACGACAAATAGCCTTAACTGAAGCTCGAACTTTCATAATAAACTCCTGCGAAACTAATATATCTAATTTTATTTTTTTAAATTAGATTTTTTCATTAAACCTTCATATTGTTGAGACATAACATGTGTCTGCATTTGTGAGATAAAATCCATAACAACCACAACAATAATAAGCAACGATGTACCACCGAAATAGAAAGGTACATTCCAATATACAATTAAAAATTCAGGTAAGAGACAAACCAATGTAATATAAAATGCACCTACAAGCGTTAATCTTGTCATCACTTTATCAATATAATTGGATGTTTGAATACCTGGTCTAATACCTGGAAGAAAAGCTCCAGATTTCTTTAAATTTTCTGCAGTTTCCTTTGAATTAAATACAAGTGCAGTATAGAAAAAACAAAAGAATATAATAGCCGTCGCATAAATCATTACATAGACAGGTTGCCCAGGAGACAACATAGTGGCTATATCTTGCAACCACGAAAAACCATCTGTATTACCGAACCAACCAGCAATAGTTGCAGGAAACAATATTATACTAGAAGCGAATATAGGAGGTATTACCCCTGCCATATTTATCTTTAATGGTAGAAAGCTACTTTGACCACCATAAAGCTTTCTTCCTTCTTGACGTTTAGGATAATTAATAATTATTCTACGCTGCCCTCTTTCAACGAAAACGACCAATGCAGTTACAGATATGGAGAGAATAAAAAGCATCAAAATAAACGCACCATTCATTTCACCGGTGCGAGCTAATTCAAGAGTTCCACCAATTGCTTTAGGTAAACCAGAAACTATACCAGAAAAAATTATCATAGAAATACCGTTACCGATACCTCTTTCAGTTACTTGCTCTCCTAACCACATTAAGAAAACAGTACCAGTAACTAATGTTATAGTTGTAATCGATATAAAGCCAACACCTGGATTAAGCACAACAGATAAACCACCAGCGGTCTGATTTTGCAAAGCTATAGAAATACCTATTGCTTGAAATGTCGCCAAAACAACAGTCCCATATCTTGTGAATTGAGAAATCTTTCTTCTTCCAGATTCCCCTTCTTTCTTAAGCTGCTCCATTGAGGGCAAAACAACTGTCATTAATTGCATAATAATGGAAGCTGATATGTAAGGCATGATTCCTAATGCAAATAGGCTAAGACGCATAAGAGCACCGCCCGAGAACATATTAAACATATCAAGAATAGAACCACTTTGTTGTTCAAACATAGCAGCAAGGGCTTTAGGGTCAATACCGGGAACAGGAATATGTGATCCTATCCTATAAACAACCAAGGCTCCTACAACAAACAACAATCTCGATTTAAGCTCGGATAAGCCATTGCCTTTATTTGCAATTTTTGAAGTTGGAGTAGCCACTTACGCCTCTACTTTTCCGCCAGCAGCTTCTATTGAGTTTTTAGCTCCAGAAGTTACTTTCAAACCTTTGATAACAACAGATCTATTTATTAAACCTGATTGTATTATTTTTACAGTTTTAGTAAAAATAGGGACTATATTAGCTGATATCAAGGTCTTTAAATCAATTTCAGCTTCAGACAATGAATCAATTTCACTTAATCTAACTTCAGCAGTAAATTTGCTTTTTAGAGATTTAAAACCAACTTTAGGTAGACGTCTTTGCAAAGGCATCTGACCGCCTTCAAACCCAACTTTGTGAAATCCACCACTTCTCGCTTTCTGACCTTTATGTCCTCTGCCACAAGTCTTACCAAGAGTACAACCAATACCTCTTCCAACTCTTACGCTTTTTTTACGAGCACCTTCAGCAGATTGAATTGTATTTAAATACATTAAATTACCTCAACTTTTAGCATGTATGATACTTTATTAATCATACCTCTATTTTCTGGTGTATTTAGAACGACTACAGACTGATTAATTTTTCTTAATCCCAAACCTTTAAGACAGGCTTGATGTCTCGGTAATCGACCAAACTTACTTTTTACCATAGTGACATTTAATTTTGAACTTGTCATTTCAATTATCCGATTATCTGATCAACGGATAGACCGCGCTTTGCAGCGATCTGATTAGCATTATGCATACCAGTTAAACCATTAATAGTTGCTCTTACAACATTGATAGGATTGCTTGTACCTATGCATTTAGCAAGAACATTATGAACACCAACAACTTCGAATACTGCTCTCATCGCACCACCTGCGATAATTCCAGTACCTTCAGATGCTGGCTGCATATAAACCTTTGCCGCACCGGTAGTATTCATTACAGGATATTGCAAGGTATCACCTTTAAGGGCAACTTTACGCATATTTTTTCTTGCTTGCTCTAATGATTTTTGAATTGCAATAGGTACTTCACGAGCCTTACTTACACCGTAACCTACTCGACCTTCACCATCACCAACTACTGTTAATGCAGTGAAGCCAAATACTCTACCACCCTTAACAACTTTAGCAACCCTTCTAACATTAACTAATTTTTCTTGTAAACCATCTGTACTAACTTGTGCATTTGCAGTAGCCACATTATTCTCCTAAAATTTTAAACCAGCTTCACGAGCAGCATCGGCCAAAGCTTTAACTCTTCCATGATACTTGAAACCAGATCTATCAAATGCAACCTCAGTTACACCAGCTGCTAGAGCTTTTTCCGCGATTAATTTACCAACAAAAGCAGCAGCCTCAACATTACCAGTATATTTAATTGAAGATTTAACAGTTTCCTGATTCGTAGATGCACTTACAATAGTAGTTGATCCATCACCAGAAATTACTTGTGCATAAATATGCAAAGATGTTTTATGTATTGATAATCTTGTTGCACTTAAACTTTTTATTTTAGAACGTAATCTTAACGCTCTTTTCATTCGAGATTGTTTCTTATCCATTTCGCTACCTTACTTCTTTTTAGCTTCTTTTCTTACAACATGCTCGTCAGCGTATCTGACGCCCTTTCCTTTGTAAGGCTCTGGTGGTCTATAAGCTCTAATCTTAGCCGATACTTCACCTACTAATTGCTTATCAGTACCTTTAACGACAATCTCAGTTTGTGTTGGAGTTTCAACTGTTATGCCACTTGGAACTATAAAATCTACTGGATGCGAGAAACCCAACGAAAGATTAAGAATATTATCCTTTGCTGCAGCTCTATAACCAACACCAATTAATGTTAGTTTTCTTTCAAAGCCATCTGAAACACCGATGACCATATTATTTAATAAAGCACGAGCAGTACCAGCTTGCGCTGTTGCTTTTTTATCATCCGCATTCCATTCAATTGTTGCAATGTCATCATTAACACTAACACTTACAGAAGAATTCAAACTATGCGATAGTAATCCCTTTACACCCTTAACGGTTAAATCTGTTCCCACTAATTTAATTTCAACGCCCTTAGGCACAGTGATTGGAGCTTTTGCAATTCTAGACATATTAGACCTATATTAACAAACAGTACAAATAACTTCGCCGCCATGCCCAATTGCACGCGCAGCTCTATCTGTCATAACACCGTTAGATGTTGATACAATAGCAATACCTAAGCCACCAAGTACTTTTGGTAATTCGTCTTTAGATTTATAAATACGCAATCCAGGTCTACTAACTCTTTTAATTGACTCTATCACAGGAACACCTTTGTAATACTTCAACTCAACTGTCATTTCAGTATGACTACCATTTGTCTCAGTTGTGAAGTCTGTAATATATCCTTCTTCTTTTAATACCTTTGCAATCGACACCTTTAACTTAGATGAAGGTTGTTTTATACTTTTCTTACCAGCAGATTGACCGTTTCTAATACGGGTCAGCATATCTGCTACTGGATCTGTCATACTCATTTTAAATTCTCCAAATTTGATCGTTTAAGATCTTACCAACTTGCTTTGACTACGCCAGGAACATCACCACGCATAGTTGCTTCTCTCAATTTATTACGACTGAGACCAAACTTGCGATAGTATCCATGAGGACGACCTGTCAAATTACAACGATTTCTAATACGTGTAACACTAGAATCCCTTGGTAATTTTTGGAGTTGTAAGTGAGCCTTGTCTTTATCTTCGTAACTCGAATTTGGATCTCTTATTATTTCCTTTAAAGCTTTACGCTTTAAATCGAATTTTGATACCAATTTTTTACGCTTATCTTCGCGTGCAATCATTGATTTTTTTGCCATGATAAATTGCCTCTTAACTTTTGAATGGAAAATTGAATAACTTTAACAACGCCAAACCTTCTTCGTTAGTTTGAGCTGTTGTAGTTATAGTAATGTCCATTCCGCGTAATGCGTCAATTTTATCGTAATCGATCTCTGGAAATATTATTTGCTCTTTAACACCCATTGAGTAATTACCACGGCCATCAAAACTTTTAGAACTTAATCCACGAAAGTCACGAATTCTAGGAATTGAAATACTAATTAATCTATCTAAGAATTCGAACATACGATCACTTCTTAGAGTTACTTTACAGCCGATTGGCATGTCATCACGAATTTTAAAACCTGCAATAGACTTTCTGGCAAATGTAACAACAGGCTTTTGTCCAGAAATTTTCTCCATATCAGATAAAGCTGACTGTAGTATTTTCTTATCTGCTACTGCCCCGCCAACACCCATGTTTAGTGTGATTTTTGTAATTCTCGGTGCCTGCATAACAGACTTATATCCGAATTGTTCTATAAGAGCTGGCAATACTTTTTCTTTATAAACTGCTTCTAATCTAGCCATTATTCATCTCCACTTAAACATCAATAACTTCGTTAGTTGATTTAAAGAACCTGACTTTATTGCCATCTTCTAAAATTCTATAACCAACTCTGTCAGCTTTTTTTGTTTGTGGATTATATAAACCAACATTAGAAATATTTATTGGCATATCCTTTATAATTATGCCACCAGAAATTCCAGCATTTGGATTAGCTTTCTGATTTTTCTTAACCTGATTAATACCTTCTACTAATACTTTATCTTCCTTAAGTATTTTAGTAACTTTACCACTTTTTCCTTTATCTTTACCGGTACGAATTATAACTTCGTCACCTTTTTTAATTTTAGCCATTTTTGTGATCCTACCTTATAAAACTTCAGGAGCTAGTGAAATAATTTTCATAAATTTCTCACCTCTTAACTCACGAGTAACAGGACCAAAAATACGAGTTCCTAATGGCTGTAAATTATTATTCAAAATAACTGCTGAGTTTCCATCGAATCGAATTACTGACCCATCAGTTCTACGAACTCCTTTTCTGGTTCTAACTACTAATGCGTTATAAACCTCCCCTTTTTTTACTCTTCCACGTGGTATCGCATCTTTAATACTGACCTTTATAATATCGCCAATGCCAGCATAACGACGATGTGACCCACCAAGTACTTTGATACACATGACCCTTTTTGCACCGCTGTTATCGGCGACGTCAAGGTTAGTTTGCATCTGAATCATGATTTGTTCCTAATTTAATTAAATATACAACTATTATTTTTTTGCAGCGTCTAAAACTTCAACTAGTTTAAAAGTTTTATTTTTTGACATAGGACGACAAGATGTAATTGAAACAACATCTCCTTCGTTACATCTATTAGTTTCGTCATGAGCCATCATTTTAGTTGATCGCTTAATGTACTTACCGTAAACAGGATGCTTTACAACTCTTTCTACGAGAACTGTAATTGTTTTATCCATTTTATTGCTGACAACTTTACCAGTAATTGTTCTTAACTTAGCTTGATTATCAGTCATCTTATGCACTCACTTTTTCATTAAGAATAGTGTGAATACGCGCAACACTTCTTCTAATTTTTTTTACTCTATCAGGTTTAGTCAATTGACCAATTCCTTTCTGCATTTTTAGGTTGAAACTTTCACGAGATAATTCAACCAGTAAATTTTCCAATTCATCCGTACTTTTAGTACGTAATTCACTTGCATTCATTACATTATAGTCCTAACAGTAAATAATGTCTTCAAAGGTAGCTTAGCTGCTGCTAGTGCAAAAGCTTCACGCGCCAACTCTTCAGATACACCTTGAATTTCATATAGCATTGTTCCAGGTCTAACTTGAGCAACCCAGTATTCTACACTACCTTTCCCTTTTCCCATACGAACTTCTAATGGTTTTTTAGTAATTGGCTTGTCAGGAAATATTCTAATCCAAAGTTTACCACCACGTTTAACGTGACGGGTGATTGTTCTTCTAGCTGCCTCAATTTGACGGGCCGTTATTCTACCACGTCCAATTGACTTTAGTCCATATTCACCGAAACTAACAGATGAACCTCTTACAGCAGTTCCGTTATTTCTGCCTTTATGTTGTTTACGGAATTTAGTTCTTTTAGGTTGAAGCATAATATAGTTCCTTCAACTATTTTTTTGTGTCTGAGTTAATAGAAGCAAGATGCGTATCCATATCGAAGACCTCGCCTTTGAATATCCATACCTTAATACCAATAATTCCATATGTAGTATGAGCCTCTGCAGTCGCATAATCAATATCTGCACGAAGTGTATGCAGAGGAACCCTTCCCTCTCTATACCATTCACTTCTTGCAATCTCAGCACCGTTTAGACGACCACCAACATTTATTTTGATACCTTCTGCACCTAATCGCATAGTATTTGTAACAGCGCGTTTCATCGCTCTTCTGTACATAATGCGCTTTTCTAATTGCTGAGCAACACCTTCAGCAACTAATTGAGCATCTAATTCAGGCTTTCTGATTTCTTCAACGTTAAGCTGAACAGGAACACCAATCATTTTAGATATTTCAGCACGTAATACATCTATATCTTCACCTTTTTTTCCTATTACAATACCTGGTCTAGCAGAGTGAATAGTTATATGTGCATTATTGGCTGGTCTGTTAATCTGTATTTTACTAACCGATGCGTGAGCAAGTTTTTTCTTTAAAAAATCTCTTACGGTTATATCTTGAAAGAGAAACTTAGAATAATCTTGGCTACTTGCATACCATCTTGAATTCCAATCCTTTACAATACCAAGGCGTATGCCAGTTGGATGAACTTTTTGACCCATTTTATGCCCCTACTCTTATTCTGCTACTTTAACTGTAATATGGCAGGTTCTTTTTAGGATATGATTAGCATTCCCTTTAGCTCTTGCCCTAAATCTTTTCATTGTGGCACCTTCATCTACAAATACTGTGGTTACCTTTAATTCGTCAATGTCAGCACTTTCATTATGTTCAGCATTTGCAATAGCTGATTCTAGTATTTTAGTGAAAATTGATGCTGCTTTTTTTGAACTGAATTTAAGTGTATTTAGTGCACTCTCTACAGTTAAACCTCTAATTTGATCACCAACTAATCTAGCTTTTTGTGCTGATAATGGAGCGTTTTTTAATATTGCTTTAGTTTCCATTACTCAACCTACCTTGACTTCTTATCAGCCACATGGCCTTTATATGTGCGTGTTGGTGCAAATTCACCTAATTTATGTCCAACCATATTTTCAGATATTAGGACCGGAATATGTAATTTACCGTTATGAATTGCTATTGTTAAACCTAACATGTCAGGGATAATCATAGATCTTCTTGACCAAGTTTTAATTGGTTTCCTATTATTTGAACTTACTGCATCCTCTACTTTCTTTAAAAGATGATGATCAATAAAAGGACCTTTTTTAATTGAACGCGGCACTTTAGAACCTCTCTATTTCTGCTTACGACGTCTGATAATCATATTATCAGTACGTTTGTTTTTTCTGGTTTTGTATCCCTTTGTAGGCATACCCCATGGTGAAACCGGATGTCTACCACCTGATGTTCTACCTTCACCACCACCATGCGGATGGTCTACAGGATTCATTACAACACCTCGTACAGTAGGTCTTACACCCTTCCATCTTGATGCACCAGCTTTACCAAGTGATGCTAAGTTATGTTCAGAATTAGATACCTCACCAATTACAGCTTTACAATCAGCCATTACTTTGCGCATTTCGCCAGAACGTAATCTGATTGTTGCATGCGCACCATCTCGAGCAACTAATTGAACTGAAGTTCCAGCACTTCTAGCAATCTGAGCACCTTTGCCTGGCTTCAATTCAACACAATGAACTGTTGTACCCATTGGAATATTTCTCAAAGGCATACAATTTCCAGCTTTTACAGGAACTGTTTCAGATGAAATTATTTCTTGACCTACACTTATTCCTTTTGGAGCAATAATATATCTTCTTTCGCCATCCTTAAACAACACTAAAGCAATATTTGCCGTTCTATTTGGATCGTATTCAATACGCTCAACTACAGCAGGAATATCTACTTTATTTCTTTTAAAATCAACAATACGGTAGTGCTGTTTATGACCACCACCGATATGACGTGTTGTTATACGCCCTTGATTATTTCGACCGCCACTTTTACTTTTTTTAGCCAGTAAAGGTGCAAAGGGCTTTCCTTTATGTAATTCATCATTTTTTATACGAACTACAAACCGTGATCCCGGTGAGGTCGGTTTTGATTTTACAATCGCCATGCTATCTACCGTTTCCTATTGATCTATTATTTTATTTATTTATGCAGCAGAAAATTCTATATCATGACCGGGTTTAAGCTTGACATAAGCTTTTTTCCAGTCTGATCTTTTTCCCATTGTCTTTCCAGCTCTTTTAATTTTGCCTTTTACATTTAGGACATGAACTGAATCTACTTCCACATTAAACATTAATTCAACTGCACTCTTAACTTGTTTCTTAGTTGCATTCTTTTTTACTTTGAACACAAATTGATTAAAGTTTTCTGCAGCTGTAGTACTTTTTTCTGAAATAATTGGTGATTCTAACACACTAGCTAGCAAATATGAATTTAAGCTCATACCAGTCTCTCCTCTAATAAACTTACAGCACCTGGAGTAGCAATTACTTTATCAGCAGAAACCAATAATACAGGGTTTAAATTTATAGCTTCTACAACTTCAACATAAGGAATATTTCTTGCAGCTAGAGCTAAATTTACATTAACAGCCTCTACAATTATTAAAATTCTCTTTGCATCAACTATTTTAAGTTTATTATACAAATCCTTTGTTTTAGAGGTGACCGCTAAGATATCGCTACTAACTACCAATCTGTCTTGTCTCAATAGTTCAGAAAGTATTGATTTGATGCCTACACGAAACATCTTTTTGTTCAATTTCTGATCATAAGATCTTGGTCTAGCAGCAAATGCGACACCACCCGTTCTCCATACAGGACTTCTTGTTGTTCCTGAACGCGCTCTTCCAGTTCCTTTCTGACGCCATGGTTTAGATCCGCCACCACTAACATCAGAACGTGTTTTTTGAGCTTTTGTCCCAGCTCTTGAACCAGCCATATAGCGAACAACTAACTGGTGTATTAATGTTTCATTGTACGATTGACCAAAAATAGATTCATTAACATCTAATCTACCAGATAAATCATTTTCATTTAAAGCAGGTATATGCAATCCCATGGCTTAACCTTTATTTCGCAATTTCATAGCAGGAGTAATTACAATATCACTCCCTTTAGCACCAGGCACGGCACCTTTAACTAAAATTAAATTTCTATCAGCATCAACAGCATGAATTGTTAAATTCTGAATTGTTGTCTTAACATTTCCAAGATGCCCTTCCATTTTCTTTCCTTTAAATACGCGCCCAGGAGTTTGACACATACCAATAGAGCCGAGAACCCTGTGCGAACGCGAGTTACCATGCGTTGCATCTTGCATACTAAAGTGATGTCTTTTGATACCACCGGCAAAACCTTTACCAATACTTTTTCCTTGGACATCAACAACCTGACCAGCAGAGAAAATATTCACAGAAAGCTCAGTACCAATTGAATAGTCAGATATTTCAACTTCATCTAATCTGAATTCCCACAACCCCCTTCCTGCAGTTGTGTTGGCAGAAGCATAATGTCCTGCCAACGCTTTATTAACTCTAGAAGATTTTTTAAAACCTGCAGAAACTTGAATTGATCGGTATCCATCAACTTCAACACTTTTCACTTGAGTTACTCTATTTGAGTCAATTTGAAGAACCGTAACAGGTACTGATGTACCGTCTTCACAAAACACTCTGGTCATACCACATTTACGACCTATAAGACCTATTGACATGTGCCAATTCCTCTATTTTTAATTCAATTTGATTTGGACATCAACACCAGCTGCAAGATCCAACTTCATCAATGCATCTACTGTTTTTTCTGTTGGCTCAACAATATCCAATAATCTTTTATACGTTCTTAATTCATACTGATCTCTTGCATCTTTATCAACATGCGGAGAAATCAAAATGGTAAAGCGTTCTTTTTTAGTAGGCAATGGTATTGGACCTTTTACTTGAGCCCCAGTACGTCTTGCTGTTTCTACTATCTCACCAGCCGACTGATCAATTAATTTATGATCAAATGATTTTAATCGGATTCTGATAGTTTGATTTGACATATATATTACTCTATGATTGATGCAACAACACCCGCACCTACAGTACGACCGCCTTCACGAATTGCAAAACGTAAACCATCTTCCATCGCAATCGGTGAAATTAGCTTTACTTTTACAGAAATATTATCACCAGGCATTACCATCTCAACGCCTTCACCTTCAGGTAAAGCAACCGCACCTGTTACATCAGTAGTTCTGAAGTAAAACTGTGGACGGTAACCATCAAAGAATGGTGTATGACGACCACCTTCATCTTTAGATAAGATATATATTTCAGCATTAAAATGTGAATGTGGCTTAATTGTACCTTTGTGAGCTAATACTTGACCACGTTCAACTTCGTCTCTTTTTGTACCTCTTAAAAGTAGACCAACGTTATCGCCTGCCTCACCTTGATCCAACAATTTACGGAACATTTCAACACCAGTAACAGTTGTTGTTACTGTAGGTCTAATTCCTACGATCTCAACTTCTTGACCGACTTTAATAACTCCACGCTCAATTCGCCCTGTTACTACTGTTCCACGTCCTGAAATTGAAAACACATCTTCAATCGGCATTAAGAATGCACCATCTACTGCTCTTTCTGGTAATGGAATATATGAATCTAATGCTTCTACCAATCTCACTACTGACGGCATACCAATATCACTTTCATCACCTTGCAGTGCAAGCAATGCAGAACCCCTTACAATCGGTGTATCATCACCTGGGAATTCATACATATCTAATAACTCTCTTAACTCCATCTCAACAAGTTCGATTAACTCTTCGTCATCAACCATGTCAGCTTTATTTAAGAATACTACCACATATGGAACACCTACTTGTCTTGACAACAAGATATGCTCTCTTGTTTGAGGCATAGGACCATCAGCTGCTGAACATACTAAAATTGCGCCGTCCATCTGAGCAGCACCAGTAATCATGTTTTTTACGTAATCAGCATGGCCTGGGCAGTCAACATGAGCATAATGACGTGTATCTGACTCATATTCAACGTGAGAAGTTGCGATGGTGATACCACGCGCTCTTTCTTCTGGTGCATTATCAATTTGATCAAAAGCCTTAACTGCACCACCGTGCAATTTTGCCATTACTGTTGTTAATGCCGCTGTTAATGTTGTTTTACCATGATCAACGTGGCCAATTGTACCTACGTTTACATGGGGCTTACTACGTGAAAATTTTTCTTTAGCCAT
>JAPLRS010000028.1 GCA_026399015.1 Methylococcales bacterium
ATATAAAGTCTCTTGATGTTGAGTAATACGTTTTCCAGACAAGGCAGGCACTCCACACAGTGAAATCCTCCTTGTCTTACATATCGTTCAACCGGTCAAGATAATTGACGTCGACCGGACAAGTTAATTGTCGCCGAACAACGCACCATTTTCCAAAATAATTCCAAAGTGTTCTGCCCACACTTCAATCGCTTCAGTTTCTCCGTATAACAAAGTATTTGCGTAGACCGTTCTGGCATCTAAATCAACTACATAATCTTTTACTTCTGCAATACCTTTTAACTTATAGTTAGCGATCTTTAATACAATAGACTTAGGCGCCCACTTGATGCCTAGCTTAATTAATGCAACTAAAAAACCCATGTTTTATCCTTATTATTTGTTTGAGTGATTGGACATATTATAACTAAGTCTTTTTAACATGACAGATTGCATTCACAAACGCCTACTGAACTAACACAAGATTACCTTGAAAAACACGTATAAAATCACAATAAATTTATAACACTTATTCACAATTACACATTGACAAATCAAATAACAGGCAAAAGCCAGTTTACTACCCAATAAAACATACAAACACAGGCTGACACAATATAAGTTATTGATTTTAAATAAACTAACCCTGCTGTACAATATTTAAACAATCTAACTAAATTCAAAGAAAACCAGTAAGTTAGTAGAGCTAAACCACAATAACACACAGAGTTATCCACAGCTTTTGGGGATAACTTTTAGACAAAAAATCTCACCCCAAAACACGTTGCAAGCGCGGGTAAGCATCCAGTTGTTATTAGGAACATTTAGGCATAACGAATGAACACTCAAGAATGATAAAAAACCATTCAGTTAGCATTTTAGAATGCTCCGTGAAACTAATTGAGTGCTCTGCTGATACAACTCAATGCTCCGCTAATCTAACAAAGCACTCATGCGTTTTAAAAACTAACAACTCATGATTCTGTGACTCCTAAAAAGGCTAACGGAGCACTCAAAATACTCAGCGGAGTACTAAGTCGTCTCGGCGGAGTGTTAAGCAGGCATATCAGAATGCTCTGTTAACTTAAAAAAACAACGCACCGTGATAGAACGATACTCATCGGGGGATTTAAAATGCCAGAACAAATAGGCTTAGGATGATAGCTTATTATACTAGAACCTCAATAGTGAGGTGGGCGCAACAGCGGTTATCCGAAAATATCAACCGCCTGAAAGAAGAATCATAAAATTGCGGTTTTATGTGGATAGATCCCCATCTCATTATTGATATTGTTACTAATTATAATCAACTTCAATCCGTGAGACACTCTCCAAGTTCCCTAGTGGCAGGGGCGAAAGCCCATGTTGGACTGAGACTGGAGATCCTCACCGCGTCTTGAAGTGTGTGTATTTCAACTGATAAATGCATACCCTTGTACCGGTTGTTTGCTGTGCCAAATACGACTATGTTAGAATTGAGTGTAACTCAATGTCGCCTTAAAGATATCCTCATGCCAGAACACGTGCAACCCTTAAAATCTGACCTTACGCAACTGTGGATTATTCAAGGTCTGCTACTGACTACCTTATTAATATCGACATTCTTTTGTTTAAGCAATGCAGAAGAAATCAAACAAGTCTTAGAAAATGATCCACGTGAATTGATTAGAACAATCTTTTACGTCATCTCTATTATTACTTTTCCGATAACTAATTTAATCCGCTATATCCAATTAAGATTAAACCAAACCATGCCGTTTTCTGATGGTAATACTCGGTTTATCGCTAAAAAACGCTATCAATTAACCGTTATCGTCTCAATGCTATTAGTGATGAGTATGGGAGCTTATGGGGTTTTAATGTTTATTTGGGGCGATAAACAAAATACATTATTTATCTTTTCAGGATTATCTGCCTTAGGACTGTTTCTGTACCGCCCTAAACTCCCAGAACTTGAGGCGCTTAACGAGGCACTTTACAGTAAATCACCTGCGAATAACTAGCTGTAGCAGTGTCAATAAACCTTACAAAAAAGGGCTACCCTCGTAAGAGAGTAGCCCTTTTTAATAGGCATCACATTGAGTAACGATTACTTTTCTTCGTCAGCGACTTTAATTTTTTTACGACGGTAATTGTGGCCATAAAAAATTTCCGCTACTTCTCTTTGCAATTTCTTCTCAATTTCTACTTTTTGATCGCCACTTAAATTACTCTCTTTCACAAAAAGATAATTTTCTAGCTCAGTTTCCTTAAGCATCATTTTGGTATGAAAGATATTTTCTTGATAAACGTTCACGTCTATCATTTGATAGCTTTCTTGGGTATCTTTAGCAATATAATTCTGAATAGACGTAATATTGTGATCGATATAATGTTTTTTACCTGAGATATCTCTGGTAAACCCCCGCACTCTGTAATCCATAGTCACCACATCTGACTCAAAACTATGAATCAAATAATTAAGGGCTTTTAAAGGTGAGATACGACCACAAGTCGATACATCAATATCCGCACGGAAAGTACTAATACCATTATCAGGATGGCTTTCTGGATAAGTATGTACTGTAATGTGACTTTTATCTAAGTGCGCTAATACTGTTTCAGGTAAGGGACCAGGTGATTGACTGTTCATGCTGGGCGGTGGGGGTGAATCACCTTCAGAAATCAACATAGTAACACTGGCACCTTGTGGATCATAATCCTGATGCGCAATATTTAAAATTTGGGCCCCGATAATTTCCGCCACATCTTTTAAAATTTGCGTTAATTTCTTAGCATTATAAGCTTCATCAATATATTCAATATAGGCTTGCTGTTGTTCAGCAGGTGCATAACAAATATCGTAAATATTGAAACTGAGTGACTTTGTTAAATTGTTAAAGCCATGTAATTGCAACTTATTCAAATCTCTTAAACCTCGATAACTTCAAAATCATGGGTAATTTCTACCCCTGCATTTCCTAGCATAATGGAAGCAGAGCAATATTTCTCTGCTGACAATTTCACTGCCCTTTCAACCGTAGCGGGATTTAAATCTTTACCACTCACGATAAAATGTAAATGAATTTTACTAAACACACTGGGGACTGCATCAACACGCTCTGCGGTAAGTTCTGCAACACAGTTTACAATATGATTACGACCCTTTTGTAAAATTTGCACCACATCAAAAGACGAGCATCCACCCACACCCAAAAGGAGCATTTCCATTGGACGCATACCCATATTGCGCCCACCATGATCAGGTGGGCCGTCCATTACGACTGCATGACCGCTGCCAGTTTCGCCAACAAACATCACACCATCGACCCATTTGACCGTTGCTTGCATGTTTTTCCCCGGTTAAAATGAGGCATAGAGTAGCATATAATTCTAGTTAGACGAATTTTCCCTATAAAAAATTTCTTCTCCCTCCATGAACCCTTAAAAAACATGCTTTTATTACGACACTCATAAAGCATAGCCAGCTGATCAAATACAAAAATAGTTTATAATTCCTGTCATCAAAACACACTATGACTGAATTATGAAATCACCTTTAATCGTTACGGCCGTTCAACAATCATGTAATGCGGATAGACAAACTAACTTAGACTTTTCTATAGCGCAAATTCGTGCGGCAGCCACAATCAATGCAGACTTAGTGGTATTACCAGAGCTACATTTAGGACCTTATTTTTGTCAGAATGAAGACCATAATACCTTCGATCTAGCACAACCCATTCCAGGTCCCACCACCGCAATTCTTGCAGAAGTCGCTAAAGAAGAAAAAATAGTCATCGTTGCAACTATTTTTGAAGAACGCGCCCCAGGCTTGTATCACAACACCGCCGTAGTGTTTGATAAAGATGGCAGTATTGCGGGTAAATACCGAAAAATGCATATCCCAGATGATCCGGGGTTTTATGAAAAGTATTACTTTACCCCAGGAGATTTAGGTTTTACACCTATAGAAACCAGTATTGGCAAATTAGGCGTATTAATTTGTTGGGATCAATGGTATCCAGAAGCCGCTAGATTAATGGCTTTAGCCGGTGCAGAAATTTTAATCTACCCTACTGCAATTGGCTGGGATCCAGAAGACACCAACGAAGAACAACAACGCCAATTAAATGCTTGGATTACTATTCAACGCGCTCATGCTGTGGCTAATGGTATTCCGGTTATTTCTTGTAACAGAATTGGTTTTGAAAAAGCTCCTGATTCTGAAGCCGGCATTAACTTTTGGGGCAATAGTTTTATTGCAGGACCACAAGGGGAGTTAATTGAGCAAGCCAATGAATCAGAAAGCAAGTTATTAATCGCCACGCTTGATAGTGCCAGATCAGAACGCGTCAGAAGAATATGGCCCTTCTTGCGTGACCGTAGAATTGATGCCTTTGGCGATATAACCAAACGCTTTATCGACTAGAGAACTTTAGATAGAAAAAAGCCTCATCAATGATGAGGCTTTTTTTGTCAGTTAATCTATACCTGGAAAAACTCTGTTATTCGTAGATAGCTTCAAAAGGAATTTGAGTAATTAAATGTCCCTTATGATCAATAATCCTTACTATCCAATGCGTTTTAATATTGTCATTTAAATACTGGCGACTTGTCATCCGCCAATTATCACCTGATATATTTACTTTTTTACGCGTAATCAAGTCACCTTCTAATAACCATTCAAGATAAACAGTTTTGCCTTTCATATTATTCAATTCAGCAAAATAAAATACTGAAACAGGTTTTGTTTTACTTAAATGCAATGGAGATGTGACTGCCACTTGTGGCTCACTGTCTTTAATATTAAAGGTGAGTAAAGATCTTAAGACTGTTTTAGACGTCTCTATTGTCTTAGCCGTAGGCTCTATCGCTTTGAGAAGAGGTTTATCTTTAGCGTTTACCACTGACTTTTCTTCAAACTTACTTAACGGTTTATCAAGGGCTTTGCTCTCATCCATATCAGCCACTGATTTTTCACTCACTACAGTTTGTGAAACTGTCGTTTTTTGTTCATCATCACCAGAAAAGACTAATACCAGAAGCACTATAAACGCCAGTAAACCAATTGCCGCAATCGCTATGCGCTTTACATCCCACTGTTCAACAACTTTTGGCTTAGTAGCATCCACGGAGTTTTTACCAGAGGTAGGATATTTAACTTTTATAACAATGTTTTTTCTATCTTCCATCGTAGGACCTAATCAAGTGTCGAAATTAAAAAGAGAGGGGTAATCTTGAATACGTAAAGCGGCAATCCTTTGCCGCATTAGTATGGCTATATTCTAGCTAAGAACAGCTAGAGAACAAACTTTAAAACATTATACTTTATGATAGATATCAGCACCTTCATTAACAAACTGCTTGGATTTTTCATCCATACCCTTTAACAAGGCTTCTTGCTCATCTTGAATACCTTTTTCTGCAGCATACTCGCGCACATCTTGACTGATTTTCATTGAGCAGAAATGTGGTCCACACATAGAACAAAAATGCGCTACCTTTGCAGATTCCTTCGGTAAGGTTTCGTCATGAAATTCACGCGCTTTCTCTGGATCTAAACCAATATTAAATTGATCTTCCCAGCGAAATTCAAAACGAGCTTTAGACATCGCGTTATCCCGCGCTTGAGCGCCAGGATGACCTTTAGCTAAATCAGCAGCATGTGCCGCAATTTTATAAGTCACGATACCTTCACGTACATCTTGTTTATTAGGTAAACCCAAATGTTCTTTTTGCGTTACATAGCAAAGCATTGCACAGCCGTACCAACCGATATTAGCCGCCCCAATAGCCGACGTAATGTGATCATAACCCGGTGCTATATCAGTGGTCAGTGGCCCTAAAGTATAGAAAGGCGCTTCACCGCACTCTTCCAACTGCTTATCCATATTCACTTTAATCATGTGCAAAGGCACGTGACCCGGACCTTCGATCATCGTTTGAACATCATGTTTCCAAGCGATTTTAGTTAACTCACCTAAGGTTTCTAACTCGCCAAATTGGGCAGCATCATTCGCGTCATAAATAGAACCAGGACGCAAACCGTCACCTAATGAGAAAGACACATCATAAGCTTTCATGATTTCGCAGATTTCTTCAAAATGCGTGTATAAGAAACTTTCTGTGTGATGCGCTAAGCACCATTTCGCCATAATAGAACCGCCACGAGACACAATGCCTGTCATACGTTTTGCAGTCAAAGGCACGTGATGTAAACGCACACCCGCATGAATCGTAAAGTAATCTACGCCCTGCTCTGCTTGCTCTATTAAGGTATCACGGAAAATTTCCCAGGTTAAATCTTCAGCTTTGCCGTTAACTTTTTCTAGGGCTTGATAAATGGGCACGGTGCCAATCGGTACTGGCGAGTTACGCAAAATCCATTCACGCGTTTCATGAATATTTTTTCCAGTCGATAAATCCATAATGGTATCGCCACCCCATCGAATACCCCATAGCATCTTTTCAACTTCTTCTTCTATAGAAGAAGTGACCGCAGAGTTACCTAAGTTACCGTTAATTTTAACCAAGAAATTACGCCCTATAATCATCGGCTCTAATTCTGGATGGTTAATATTACAAGGAATAATCGCACGACCACGCGCGACTTCATCACGCACAAATTCAGGTGTAATAACAGCCGGAATAGAAGCGCCTAAAGAATCACCAGGATGCTGGTCTTTCCATAGCTCACGCATTTCTTCCATTTTTTGATTTTCACGAATGGCAATATATTCCATCTCAGGCGTAATAATGCCTTGTCTAGCATAGTGCATTTGTGAAACATTCTTGCCCGCTTTAGCACGACGTGGTTTACGAATATGTTCAAACCGTAAATCAGCCGTTTTAGGATCTTCTAAACGCTGTTGACCATAGTCTGAGCTAGGGCCTGATAACTCTTCTGTATCATTTCGTTCTGCTATCCAAGCTGATCGCACTGGGCTTAAGCCTTTTTTTAAATCGATGACTACATTAGGATCAGTATAAACCCCTGAGGTATCGTAAACATAAAGTGGACCGTTCTTTTCTACCGCACCAAAATGTACAGGCGTATCTGATAAATTAATTTTACGCATAGGCACTTGAATGTCGGGGCGACTGCCTTGCACATATATTTTTTCTGAAGCGGGGTAGGAATCAATCTTTACGTCATTTGTGGCTTTGACGTCTTTTAGAACAGCGCTCATGTTATCTCCAAATACAATAAAACAAGACGCAGGGACGTTTGAGGGCTTTCCTACGCCGGCATTAACCAGGGTCAGGTTCAAAGGGTTTCTCTCAGCCTTATTCCTTTCTTTTGTAAGGAAATACAGCACCCCTAGCCTTTACGGATGTTCGACTAAGTTAAAGGATAATGGTCTAGATTGCAAGTCCAAGCGGTGTATTACACAACTAAATCTCTTTATATTTAACCTCTTTATAGAATTTTTTAATCAAACAGTAGGGTCTAAGGCTGATTATCGTTAAAATAGACAGTTATTTTTAAAACTACTTGGATTGTTTAACTATGAAAATTTCCGTTGTTGTGCCAGTTCACAATGAGGCAGAGAATATTGTCCCTCTCATTACTGAGATTGCTCAGGCTATGAGCACAGCAGCTGCTTATGAAATCATCTATGTTAACGATGGCAGTAAAGACGAAACCGCCTCAGTATTAAACCAAGCATTACTAGATTTTCCAGCCTTAAGAGTCATTAATCACGCCTTAAGTTGTGGACAAAGTACAGCCGTTCATACTGGCGTTAAACAAGCTATTTATCCATGGATAGCCACCTTAGATGGGGATGGCCAAAATGATCCAGCAGACATCCCGCATCTGTATGATGTACTACTTAAAGAGCGAAAACACCGCCCTAAGCTGGCGATGGTAGCGGGCTGGCGTAACAAACGCCATGATACTGGCTGGCGCATTTTCTCCTCTAAATTTGCTAACGGCATTCGTGCCAAATTATTAGGGGATAACACTCCAGACACCGGGTGTGGTTTAAAAGTATTTTCTAGAGAAAGTTTTCTCGAACTCCCTTACTTTAACCACATGCACAGATTTTTACCCGCCTTAATTTTAAGAGCAGGAGGAGAGGTTATTTCTGAACCTGTTAATCATCGATCCAGAACTATGGGTGTTTCTAAATATGGAACTTTGGATAGACTGTGGGCGGGTATTACAGATATTGCCGGCGTAATCTGGTTACAAAAACGCGCTAAAGTACCGGTTGTTGAAGAGATTACTCGTAGCTAAACAACTCTTTTAAGTATAAAAAGACGTAACACTCTCCCGTCTTACTAGTTAAAATAAAACCCCCATTAAGCGTAAATCGTTTAATGGGGGTTTAAGTTTTTTTAGCTTAGTTACATCGATTTATATAACGATGTTCAATATAGCTCAGCAACTATAAGTGCCTCAAAATTTACTGACTAAATCTTTAAGATAAGCTTTAAAACTGTCTTTTAGTTCTGTATTCAATAAAGCCAATTCTACGTTAGCGACTAAAAAGCCTAATTTAGCACCACAGTCATAACGCTTACCTTCAAATTCATACGCTAAAACGTCTTCGTCTTTCATTAAATCTGCAATCGCGTCTGTTAACTGAATTTCACCACCTGCACCACGACCCGTGTTTTTAATTTTCTCAAAAATAGCTGGTGTTAAAATATAACGCCCCACAACGGCTAAATTTGATGGAGCCACTTCTGGTTTTGGTTTTTCTACAATCACATCAATCTTTGCATATTTCTCAGAAGTTTCTGGGGTTTTTACAATACCGTAACTACCTGTGTCCGCGGGATTAACACGCTCAACACCTAATATTGACGTTTGTTTTTCTGCAAACAACTCTACCATTTGCGACATACAACCGCGGTCACCATCTTCTACCATATCATCTGGAAGAATTACGGCAAAAGGCTCATCACCAATAACTGGTCTAGCGCAATTAACCGCATGACCCAAACCTAACGCTTCTGCTTGTCTGATAAATACGAATGACACATTGGGTGGCACAATACCTTTAAGAATTGCTAATAATTCAGTTTTATTTTTAGCTTCCAATTCACTTTCTAATTCATGTGCTTTATCAAAGTGGTCGATAATCACATTTTTACTACGCGAAGTAATAAAAATCATAGTGTCTATACCAGCAGCTACCGCCTCTTCAACCGCATATTGAATTAAAGGTTTATCAACAACGGGTAACATTTCCTTTGCTATCGCTTTAGTAGCAGGTAAGAATCGCGTTCCTAAACCTGCAACAGGAAAAACCGCTTTTGTAACTTTTTGACTCATTGTATTTCCTTTTATATATAAATATTTTTTAGAGTAAACCAGTCCGACTCACTCAATAAGCTTGATTAAAATTAAACACGTCCGTATTGATCATTGAAGCGAATAATATCATCTTCACCCAGATAACTACCAGATTGCACCTCAACAATTTCTAGAGGAATAACGCCTGGATTTTCTAAACAATGCACAACACCTAAAGGGATATAAGTTGATTCATTTTCAGAAATTAAAACTTGTTCGTCACCTTTAGTGATTAAAGCCGTACCTTTTACCACCACCCAATGCTCTGCGCGGTGATGATGTTTCTGTAAAGATAACTTGGCACCCGGCTTAACCACTATGCGCTTAGTTTGATGACGCTCACCAGTATCCACTAAGTCATAGTGCCCCCAGGGGCGGTAGGCTTTACGGTGAATATCTGCTTCGGAACGACTTTGAGCCTTTAATTGGTCTACAATGTCTTTAACATCTTGCACTTTATCTTTGGCAGCAATCATGACGGCATCATCAGTTTCAACCACGATGACATTATCAAGCCCGACAACTGTTACTAACTTACTATGCGCATGAATAAATGAATTGTGGGTATTAACCGTAAATACATCACCCATAATAGCGTTACCTGAACTATCTTTTGCTGTTACATCCCATAACGCTGACCAAGAACCCACATCGTTCCAGGCCGCATCCATTGGAATAACAACGGCTTTAGCCGTTTTTTCCATGACAGCGTAATCAATTGAATCTGAAGGACAACTTGCAAATATTTCTTTGTCTAAACGCACAAAATCCATATCAACTTTTGCAGATTTAAGTGCTAGCTGACACTTTTCTAACATGTCAGGGTTAAACTTTTCTAATTCTTTTAAAAAGCTACCGGCGGTAAAAGCAAACATACCACTATTCCAATAATAATCACCGCTATCTAAATAAGACTTAGCTGTTTCTAAATTAGGCTTTTCTACAAAAGACGCCACCTTATAAGCCGCTTCCACAGCCTCGGTAGATCGTTTAATATAGCCATAGCCAGTTTCTGGCTCCGTTGGCACTATGCCAAATGTTACTAAGAAACCTTGTTCTGCTAACACCTTAGCTTGATTGACTGCCTGTTGAAAAACTTGAATGTTTTCTATTACATGGTCGGCAGGTAATACTAATAACACATCATCTTCTGATGACGCCCTTAAAGCAGCCAAAGCCACAGCTGGCGCTGTATTTCTTCCTAGAGGCTCTAAAATAATTGCACTTGGATTAACATCTATCTGTCTTAACTGTTCCGCCATCATAAAGCGATGATCTTCATTACACACAGCAATCGGCGCTTGTAAACCCGCTAAACCAGTCAACCTTAATAAGGTTTCTTGGATCATGGTGTGGCTTGAAACGAGAGGTAAAAATTGCTTAGGATAATGTCTACGAGAAAGTGGCCATAAACGCGTTCCAGAGCCACCCGATAAAATAACTGGGATCATGTTGTTCCTTAAAGAGGGAGGACAAAAATTTAATTGTGCTTATATTATCATTTATAGGTGACATTAAAAGTATCTAGCGATACTTATAAGCTTTTCTAAGCATAATATTTACAAATAATACCAACAAACCGCCTGGCATTTAAAATCACCGCATTGAGAATAAGGGCATTAGATGTAGAATGCGCTAAACAATAATAATAAAAATACTCTTCGCTTATGAGCAATACACAAACTGTTAATTTACGTTTATTTTCTGACTCCTTTAAACGCTTTATACCTAACTCCCAAGCTGTTTCATTAGCGATGTTTTTAATAATCAGTTTCATGCTGATTTATTCTTTATCAGATATTTTGATGCCTGCTTTTGCATCCATCGTGATTGCCTATTTACTTGAAGGCTTAGTTGCTAAATCTGAACGCTTAGGCATGCCTCGCCTGCCAGCGGTTTATGTTGTATTTGCTGGGTTTTTAACTTGTTTAGGCTTTTTACTATTTTATTTAATGCCGTTAGTTTCTCAACAAGCGATTGAATTTATTCAACACATTCCTGAGATATTAAATCGCGCCCAACGCGGTATCATGCGTTTACCTGAAATGTACCCGAAATTAATTTCCGAAAACAAAATCCAACAAATTATGTTGGGCTTACAACAAGAATTATTAACCTACGGTCAAAATGTATTATCGCTTTCTGCCGCTTCAGTTGTAGGAATCGTCAGCGCCCTAGTCTATTTATTTCTTGTGCCGATGATGGTTTTTTTCTTTTTAAAAGACAAAGCCTTATTGGTCAATTGGTTTTTACAATTTATGCCCAGAGAAAAAAACTTAACAGTGCGCGTCTGGGAAGAAGTAGACATTCAAATGGGTAATTATGTCAGAGGGAAATTCTCCGAAGTTTTCATCCTATGGTTTGTCAGTTATATCACTTTCGCTACCCTAGATTTAAACTATGCCATGCTCCTAGCCGTATTAATGGGCTTGCAAGTTATTATTCCTTACATAGGAGCTACCCTAGTCACCTTTCCTGTAATTAGCGTTGCTTATTTTCAATGGGGATTTGATGGGGATGAATTTATGTACATTGCTATTGCGTACTCAATTATTCAGGCACTTGACGGTGTTGTATTAGTGCCCGTACTGTTTTCTGAAGCAGTTAACTTGCACGCTGTAGCAATTATTATCGCTATCTTATTCTTTGGCGGCTTATGGGGATTTTGGGGAGTATTTTTTGCGATTCCCTTAGCGACTGTCGTTAAAGCTGTATTAACCGCTTGGCCACGTTTAGGTGATTAAACATTAACTGACTAGTTTATAATCATTCCTCTTTAGGCGATTGCTCTCCAACAAATTTAGCGACAACGGGATGCAATTCTTCTAGCGGCACAGGCTTTGAAAATAAAAACCCCTGATAATTCTCACAGCCACTTTTTCTTAGAAAATCTAGTTGCTCTTTAGTTTCTACGCCTTCAGCAATCAATCTAAAATTATATATTTTTGCCAATGCGATAATAGACTCAACAATGCTGGCATTTTTATGATTAGTGGTCACATCATGAATAAAACATCGATCTATTTTTATTTCATCAAACGGCATTGATTGCAAATACCCCAAAGAAGAATACCCCGTTCCAAAATCATCTAGCGATAATTTGATGTTGTATTTTTCCTTTAGAAGCCTCATCTTAGCAGAAACATACTCTAAATTATCAACGCTGATACTTTCCGTTAATTCCAGCATTAACTTAGTTGGATCGATAGGATACTTCTTAAAGAGCTCATCTATTTTTAACAGAAAATTCGGCCGATGAAATTGTTTAGCCGTAATATTTACTGAAAGTGTCAAATGACGAGTTTCTTCCTGTTTAGCCCATTCAATGAGTCGTTGAAAACCTAATTCCAATAAATAATTCCCTATTTCTTCAATAAGCAAACTCTCTTCTGCAAGTGGAATAAATTCTATGGGAAAGGTTAACCCTAAAGCTGGATGATGCCACCTTACCAAAGCCTCTGCACCGATTGCCTTATTATTAGCATTCACTTGTATTTGATAATAAAACTCTAGTTCTTTATTAGAGACAGCTAAATGTAACTGATTCTCTAACTCTCTTTTTTTACTCGCTTGTTCTTTATAGCTTTTATCGTAAAAAACTGAACTATTACCCTCAATTCGTGACGCTTGATGCGATGAAATTTGAGCTGAAGTAATTAGATCTTCTACATTATATTCATGACCAAAAGCCATAACAACGCCAATACTTACATCCGAATAATGTTCAAAACCATTAATTGAGAAAGGCGTAAAAAAAATTGACTTAATACTAGACTCAACATGGCTAACACTGCGACTGGCGTTACTTAAGTCTCCACCTATGTTTTGAAGTAAAATTGCAAACTTGTTACCATGAATCTTATAAATTGCATAATTTGGTGATAGTTCTCGTGTTAACCTTAAAGCAATCTTTTTAAGAAAATAATCGCCCAATTTATAACTGTGCGCATCCATTAATAATTTAAAATTATCTGGTTCAAACACAATCAGAGCGAGATATTCATCCAGCAAAAAACTCTTTTCCAAATCAATCAGCAACTGATTTAAATTAGGAAACTTTGTTATTTCATCAATGTAAGCCAATTCATATATTCTTCGCTCACTGATTATTCGGGTGGTAATGTCGTTTAAAACACTAACATATTCTGTGACAACGCCGCTTTCATTTTTAACTGCCGTTATTGAAACTTGCACTGGCGTTTCATCGCCATTTGACTGAAGAGTCGTACTTTCACCATTCCAATTACCTAAATCAGCCAAGTTATTTTTAATTTCACTTTCAAATAACTCTTTAAAACTGTTCGACATCAGCGCTAACACAGACTTGCCCAACAAGTTAGGTGCTTTAAAACCGGTCATTTTTAAAAATGATTTATTAACTCGTATCACATTGAAATCAGCGTCAGAAATAAGAATACCCTCATTAACTTCAAATGCTTGCGCAACCAACCTTAATTCATCTTGATCTTTACGAATTTTCTCAACTAATTGATTGATTGGCTTGATTAAACAAAGTTGCAACACGGGAGTTGCTATCAGAGTAAGCAAGGTTGCATCAATAGCAGCGCCAATCTCTTCTGAAACACTAGGAAGCCAATATTTAAAACTAATCATGATCATAAACTCACCCACAAAAATTGAGAGGGCAAGTAAAATAAAGAGGCGCTTTGACGGATTTTTAATCATGATTTAATTTCTTTCATAAAATTTCTAACACACAAATTATGAGTTAACTTTGAAGATCGAAACCGATTTTGCCATAAAAACAAACAATTTATAATATATATTTTAAATATAAAAAATTATAGACTTGCCTTTAAAGCATGTTGAATTTATTTAAAACACTTGTTGAGTGTTATCAAACTTAATCAATAACAAGTATATTCTGCTTTAAACTAGCAAAATAACGAGATATTAAAGCTTATAGGCATAAAAAAACCCGCCAAGCCCAACGCCTTGCAGGTTTAATGCTTTCACATCATAAGTGAAAGAGTCATTAGAACAATTAACTGCAAGCCACGCTAAACAATGCTTTCAAATTATTATTTTTAAAATGTACCCCCAAATGTACCCCCAAAAAATAAAAGCACCCACCACCTCGGCACTTATTTTTTATCTATGGCGTTATTCTAAAAATAACCAATTTCCCAAGCACTCGGTAAGAAAATACCCGTTTTAGTTTTATACAAATTTTATATAGAGTCTTAGTCGCAGGATAAAATTTAATAGAAGTGTAGGCTGCCCCACTCCTAATAAACCATTAGCCTAATCTTAGTGGTTTGCGCTTGATCTGGTGCGTAATTTATTGAGCTTCATTAAGCATTATAAATTGGCTCGGCTATTTTTCTCGGGATAGACCAATCACCCAGTTTAAAACATCGCTCTCTTAACTGACTGATAGACTCGTTAGGCTCACGAAAAACTTTAACATCATTACAGTTATAACCTATAACTTCCTGCTCGGTTATATCAACGATAACTCTCAATATGTGGGTAACGGTTTTTTGTGCGCCCATTAGAGTTTCTAGGTCTTCAATTCGTTTTATTAAGGTCATCGGCTTACCCTGCTATTTTTAGCGGCTAATTGTAAGGTTTGAAGCTGTGAAGCAAAATTGACTTCTAAGTCTTCCACTCGGTCTAACAATTCTTGTAACTGTATTAACTTACCCTGATTAGATAGCGCGTTGATTAACTGTGCGCCTATATCGGGTGCAATAGCCCCTGACAAAGTAGCATTTACAATATAACTACCTTGCTCGGCTAATGTGCCATCTGTTGGTAAATTGATTGCCATGGCTTGCGGTTTAAGCGTAGGGCAACATCTATCTAGTAAAATCTTTGCCGCCCCAGTATCCCCATTTTTAGCCTGTTCTATCAAGGTTGATAGGATTTGTGGCATATCGTTAATAATTGATTTTCTGAGTAAATATGAAGCTGTCTTATCCTTTGGTCTTCCTTTAGGATTGCCAGATATACCCGTCTTAAATTTAGTTGATTCTTTCATCTGTATTAATCCTGTTAGTATCAGACCTTTATGCGCCCAAATTCGCCATTTAAGCCACGATAATGCAAAACCAATACTTTTGCGTGGCTTAGCATTTAAATTGCATTAAAAATTACTTAAATAAATGAAATGAGTTTAACTCAGCCTTATCCATTCTAATATCTGCATCCTCGTTATCCTCACATAGGAAAGTAGATTTTTGATACTGATAATAAGATTCAATTAATTCATTTTTATTTGATTCTTTTTTGACTTTTAGCTTACGAGTTTTTGCATTGTAAAACCAATATTCATAATACATTGATTTCCCGTTATCGCAAAAATCAAATAAAAACTTATCTTTAACAGGTTTAAATTCATCCCAAGCAGAATACCCTAAACAACTTGGGCATTTATCACAATGCTCCGTGAAGTCGTTCCACATTCTTTCAAAATCTTCATCGGTAGGGACATCAATAACGATCTTCTCATCAATAACTACTTTCGGCTTAACTTCTGGCTTTGGGGTAATTGTCCAATCATCTCGCCATCGTTCTTTAGCAATAAAGTTTTGTGGCTGAATCGTATAATCTTTGCCACCTTTCCATGTAGCTTGCTTTACCTTGATATGCTCGGCATACAGTCTAGCCCCCTCGACAATATCAGCCAGCAATACCCCATTGCTTAGCATGGCGGTTATTTCATCCTCTGCCTTACTAACATGTTTTCTCATAGGATAGACCTCCCAAAAGTCTGAATACTTATCTTTAACCTCTGACGCAAGCGGCAAGCCCCCCAAGGGCGTAGCGAGCGAAGCGGCACTTGAGGGTTTATCCTCAAGCCCCACTAATTCACCCCTCGCTTTATGCTCGGGTTCATTAATGGGTTTAAGGGAACTGGGGTTCTCTACCTTAAGGAACTGTGGTTCCCTACATACGGAACTAGCGTTCTCTACCTCGTCATTAGGTAGGGAACTGTGGTTCTCTACCCTATCTAGTAGACTAAAATCAGGTCTATAGTGATTCGAGCTGACTCTATCACCATGTTTAACTATTGCCACATAGCCCATTGTTGTGAGTTTTTTAACGCTCTTTTGTACCATACGCTGGGATAATCCTGTATCACTGGCTAGCCGCTTAAAACTAGGCCAACATGAGCCATTTATAACGCTATAGCGGTCTAATATTTGATACTGGATAGCCACATCACTTTTACTTAAGTTTTTGTCATATAAAGCGGCATTAATCATCTGCCACTTTTTTAAAAGTATTGGTTCTGGTTTGTCTATGGATTCAGTCATATTGAAGCCCCCAATAAGCGCAACCACTCACTAACTTTAATGAGCATGGCTTTAAGTCTGGTGGTAAAATTAACGGGCAAGTTTTTTGGTAAGCCACGGTTTGCCCCCGTGGTTCTGCCTATTCTCCCCATGACACTAAGCCGCTTTTGATGCGTTAAGTCTGTCAACTATCCAAGCATCAACTTCAGATTCTAAAAATCCCATTGTGCGCGGTGATAACTTTATTTTCTGTGGGAACTCGCCACGGCTGATTAATGCGTAAATGGTGGAACGGCTTAAGCCTGTTTTTTCTATGGCTTGGGGTAAACGGATAATATTGTTTGATTGCATGGCGATAACCTATAAAGTTATGCCTGTACTTGATATGGATAGATTACAAAATACAGGCGTTTAAAAAGTAAATTTCAAACGCTTGTAATTCGTAGCCGCCTCTGCGGTGAACCTTTGACAAACTAGATTTTAGGGTTCTTATAACTTTCCATCGTGGTGGGTTACATTGGTATAAGACACTATTGACTAAAATCTTAAAACCTATTTTCCACACAAAATAAAAATAAACAACATGATTTTTTATAGAACACTATAAAACATCTTAATATTTTCTAGTATGTAAAAAATCTTTACTCAAATAGCGAAAAGTAGCACAAAATAATTTTAAATTGTCGGCAAGCATTGCCGTTAATTAGCCCGTTTTTTTAAAACCTATCACCTGTGCGCCATTCTTAAGGCTGTCTAGGTAATCACTCCATGATTGCATCATCTTTCGTCTTTCTGGTAAATGTTGCGCACGGTTATAGGCGGCTTTAACTTTGTTTTGCTCCCCATGAGATAACTGTCTTTCGATCATATCGGAATGGTAACCCTGCTCATGAAGTAATGTTGATGCGGTAGTTCTGAATCCATGCGCTGTATGTTGCCCCTGATAGCCCATTCTCCTTATAGCCGCCCCTATAGACTCTCGGCTTATATGTGCCTTGCCTGTCTTGCTTTGATAACTTGCAAATACATATCTCTGGCTACCTGTTAGCGGATAAATATCTTTTAATAAGGCAATGGCTTGGGTGCTTAAAGGTACTATGTGTGCATTGTCCATTTTCATTTTATCTGCGGCTATTCGCCATTCAGCCGCCTCTAGATCAAATTCACTCCATTCAGCCATTGCAAGGTTTGCAGGTCTAGCAAATATTAACGGCTGTAACTGTAATGCGGTTCTTACAACAAAATTACCTTGATAAGCATCAATATCCCTTAATAACTGCCCCAATGGTTTAGGTTCTGTTATAGCGGGATAATGTCCTTTTGCTGGCGATGGTAATGCCCCGCGTAAATCTTGCGTTACATCGCGCTCAGCTCTGCCAGTGGCTATACCATAGCGGATAGCCTGCCCTATAAATTGCTTTGTCCTAGCGGCTGTTTCTATGGCTCCACGGTCTACTATTCGCCTAAGTGTAACTAATACTTCCACCGCGGATAATTCTCTTAAAGGTCTATTACCTATCCATGGATAAACATCTCGCTCGTAACATTCTTTAATGTGCCTATGGTGGGTAACGCTCCACTGGCTTTGCTTGGTGATTAAAAAATCCTCTGCCACGGCTTTAAAGGTATTTTCAGAACTTCCAGCCTTTTCAATCTTTCGAGAAATAGCGGGATCAATACCATCGGCTATTTGCTTACGGGCATGATCTCTTTTTTCTCTGGCTTGTTTTAAGGTGGTTTCTGGATATACCCCCAAGGCTAATGTTTTCTCTTTACCAGCAAAACGGTATTTAAGCCTAAAGTATTTAGAGCCATTGGTCTTAATTAAGATATGTAAACCCTTTTCATCAGATAGCTTGTAATCCTTATCTGGTAGGGGTTTAGCGGCTTTTATGGTGGTATCTGATATTGCCATTTTGGGGGTACTTTTTAAAGGTTTGGGGGTATCTGGCTTATTAAAAGCAAATGTACCCCCGTTTTATACCCCCAGAATATTTGAATGTCAATAAACCCTATAGAACCTTGCGGGCATAAAAAAACCCGCTAGACCTTGCAATCTGCGGGTTTAATGTACTTCTTAGAATCTCGTAAAATACATAAGTGGCGGAGAAAGAGGGATTCGAACCCTCGATACGTTGCCGTATACACACTTTCCAGGCGTGCGCCATCGACCACTCGGCCATCTCTCCTACTTATGGACTCCCACGTTTCGGGGACCGCATAGGATAAACCACTAAATGCTTTCTTACAACCTATATAACACCAATATTTGTTTTTTATTTTCATTAAGTGCAAGCATTCTAAATGCTTAATCAATAAAACAGTAATGACATAACCTAAGCATACTGTACAAAAAATTAAATCAATGGTATTAATAAGGTAATTTTTGAAGTAACAAAAAGTATATTTGAAACTCGTTTTCCACTTTTCTTTGTTAGTCATATACCTTATTAACCCAACACTAAGTAATTCGAAAAATGGCCACTAATTACATTTTTACAACAGAACTAACCAATACACTAACTTTTGACCCAGCTTCAGATATATTAAGTTTTGACACTACTTTTAGTGCTGCAAATATAAAATTAATACAATTTGGGCAGGATCTTAAAGTGCAGTACGGCAATCAATTAGATCAATATATCCTACTATCAGGTTTAACAATAGCAGACCTGACAGGCACTGAATTATCTTTTGAAAATGGTAGCTTTCTTATTTTAGGCTCAAACACTGATGAATCATTAACTGGCGGAATGGGCGATGACTTAATTTTGGGTGAGGGGGGGAACGATACACTAAGTGGTGGTTTGGGTAATGATGTTTTAGAGGGCGGCAGAGGTAATGATACGTTAGACGGTGGGCTTGGTGATAATACTTATATTATCTCTAAAGGAGATGGATCAGATACCATTCAATTTGATCAATCTGCAGACCATGTTGATACTGTTCTGTTCACCGATGTCAATAGTGATGAAGTAATTGAACTTAATAGAGTCGGAAACGATTTAATCATCATTTATAACTCCATAAATCCCGTTTTAAGCACACCTATTCGTGATACTTTAACGCTGTCGCAGTATTTTTCTGGTACACCTGCTCAGGTTCCACAAATTAAATTTAATGACAGTGTAACGTGGGATCAAGGTGCCGTATTGGCTCAAAGTATTATCATTGTATCTACTGGCACAGGGGGGGCAGATACACTTTCTGGAACTGATGACGCCAATAACCGAATCTTGGGGTTAGATGGTGATGACAACCTAATCGGTGCCAACTTAACTGACACGATTGATGGCGGTGCCGGTAATGATTTTATATTTGGTAGAACTGGTAACGATAGCCTCATAGGTGGAGATGGCAATGACGATCTCAACGGTGAAGAGGGTAATGACACACTCATTGGTGGTTTAGGTAATGATTCACTTGATGGCGGAACAGGTAGTGATACCTTCATCATATCAAAAGGAGAAGGTTCCGATACCATCAATGAGTTTGATTCGTCAGTTGGCCATATAGATACAATTCATTTTACAGATGTATCAAGCCTTGATATCACTAGTCATAATCGAGTGCAAAATGACTTAATTATCAGTTATAACTCTACCGATCCAATTACATTTAAAGCAAATATAGAAACACTAACCCTAGCCGGTTATTTTAATGGTGTCGATTATCAAATTCAAAAAATTGAGTTTAGTGATGTCACTTGGACCACAGCAGATATAAATGCATTAATTAATGTCCCTCCCACCTTTACAGGCTTTCCAAAGTCAATTACTAACATCGGTCAAAGTATTACAATTGCTACTGAGGACACAAGCGTTGAAATCACTTTTGACTCTTTATTAACTCAAAGTGATGCTATAGATATAGATGGATCAATAACTGCATTTAATATCAAAGACGTCACTTCTGGCACACTTCTTATTGGAGCAACCATTAAAACAGCAACCGCTTGGGTTGCTGATAGTAATTCCACCATAGATGCCACGCATAACGCCTATTGGCAAGCAGATGCAAATGCGAATAACAGTACCAATGCTAATCTCCCTTTTAATGCATTTACTGTCGTAGCAGTTAATAATCAAGGTTTAGAATCAATCACAGCAGTACAAGCAACCATTTCTGTAACACCTGTAAATGATGCTCCAACTTTTACTGATTTCAACGTTAATAACACGAACAGCGATCAAAGCATTGCTACCGTTGATGAAGATACAACTGTCGAAATAACATTTGATTCATTATTATCTCAAAGTGATGCTATAGATATAGATGGATCAATAACTGCATTTAATATCAAAGACGTGACTTCTGGCACACTTCTTATTGGAGCAACCATTGAAACAGCAACCGCTTGGGTTGCTGATAGTAGTAATTCCACCATAGATGCCACTCATAACGCCTATTGGCAAGCAGATGCAAATGCGAATAACAGTACCAATGCTAATCTCCCTTTTAATGCATTTACTGTCGTAACAGTTGATAATCAAGGTTTAGAATCAATCACAGCAGTACAAGCAACCATTTCTGTAACGCCAGTTAACGACGCACCAACATTAACCGACCCGACAGCGATTGTTTCACTTGAAGATGGAACTGAAGACACTGATTACATCATCAATACAAGCGATTTAGTTGCTGGCTATACAGATGTCGATGAAGACACTTTATTAGTCAACTCTTTACTTTCTGACAAAGGTACGTTTACTGACAACAACGATGACTCATGGACTTTTACACCCAATACCGATTACTTTGGAAGTGTTGATTTTACTTATAACGTTATTGATGGAAACGGTGGTAGTGTAGCCACAAACCAAAGCTTCAATTTATTGCCAGTTAACGATGTTCCATTGTTTGTGACTCGTGATCCAAATCAACCAGATTTGCAAGGTGAAATTAATTATTATGATACTGCTTTTGACGATTCAATCACTTTAAGCCCAAAAACGGGTACATTACATGCGATAGATCCAGAAGGCTCGGCCATCACATACAACATTACTGATGCAGATGGTATTGTTTTAAAATCCGACAATATCTATACAGTAAGTAACTCTAACAATAAGACAATAGTAAGTTTTAATTTTGGTGTATTAGAACTAAACCAAACCAATGGATCTTATACATTCAAACCTGAAGTATCTGCTATTGAACCATTAAGTGATGACACAACAATTAACTTTTATGTGACAGCTTCAGATGGACAATTATCGAGTAATCCCGCACTTTTAAACATTAATATTTACCAAAAATATGATGAAAATAATACATCAACAACGGAATCTAACGAAAGTGACACTCTAATTGGCTCGACTTTCTCAGACACGATAAATGGTCTAGATGGAGATGATAGTATTGATGGAGGTGATGGAGATGATACTTTAATCGGTGGCGAAGGCAACGATACATTAACGGGGGGCATAGGAGCAGACTCGTTAATCGGTGGCAATGGAGATGATAGCATCGAAGGTAGCGATGGAAATGATACTTTAATCGGTGGTGACGGTAACGACACATTAACGGGTGGCCTAGGTATAGATTCATTAATTGGCGGCAATGGTGACGACACTTATTATGTAGATGTTGATACTGCTGACAAAATTATTGAAGATAGTACAGGGGGTTCTGGGAATGACACAATCATTAGTTCCATCGATTACACATTAAAAAATAATTTTGAAAACTTAACTTTATTTGACCCAGAAATAGAAGGAGCTAAGCTTGCAATTAAAGGCACTGGTAATGAATCGGACAATATCATTATTGGAAATATCGCAGATAACATTTTAACAGGCGGCGCTGGTAATGATACTCTTCAAGGTGGTGGTGGTGATGGTAATGACACTTTGGATGGTGGTTTCGGATCAGATGCTATGGATGGCGGTGCTGGCGATGATTTTTATTACATTGACAACTCCAATGACACCATTACAGATGATGTAGATGGCATTGATACGGTTATTAGCTCTATTGAATATAGCTTGAATGATGCAGATGCTATTGAAAACCTAATATTAACGGGAACTGCAAAAATTAATGGCACAGGAAACGCCAGTGACAATTTATTAATTGGCAATTCTGCAAATAACGAATTAACAGGTGGCGATGGCAACGACACTTTAGATGGCAGCACTGGAAATGATACACTTACCGGCGGATCAGGGGACAACACTTATATTCTAGATAACAAAAAAGATGTTTTTATTGAAGAAGATGAAAATGGTGATTTTGGTGGTATTGATACACTAGTTATCCCATTTACCTATACATTAAAATCGGCGGATATTGAAGTTATCGAAAATCTAACTTTGAGTGGAAAAACAGCAATCAACGCTACCGGTAATGCAAACGATAACATTTTAAAAGGGAACAGCGCAGCTAATACTTTAACCGGCGCCGATGGCAATGACACTTTGGATGGTGGCGCTGGAGCTGATAAATTAATAGGTGGCATTGGTGATGATGTTTACTATGTAGACAACGCTAAAGATACAATTACTGAAGTTATATACTCTGATGATTACTCTTCATTTGATACCGTTTATAGTTCAGCATCATATGTTTTAGGCACGAATATCGAAGATTTGTATTTATATACTGACTCAGAAAACATTTCTGCTAACAATATTAACGGCACAGGAAATAATCTAGATAACACTATTACTGGAAATAATGGCAATAATATTCTTAATGGTGGAAAGGGAGCCGATAACTTAACCGGTGGTCTAGGCGATGACACCTACATTATCGATGAATTTGATTCCATATCTGAAGACGCTGATAGCGGCACTGATCTTATTATTACTTCAATGGATGAATACACATTACCAGATAACTTTGAAAACCTCACTTTAACTGGTAAAGCCATTACTGGCAGTGGCAACAGCGAAAATAATTACATAACTGGCAATGCTAACAATAATATTTTAGATAGTGGCGAAGGTGATGACACCATTGATGGCGGTAAAGGTGCAGACGAAATGACCGGCGGCAATGGCGATGACATTTATTTTGTTGATAATAAAAAAGACCTTGTAATTGAAGGTGCAGGTTATGGAACTGATACAGTAAAAAGCAGCATTAATTACATATTAACGGATACCGATAATATTGAAAATCTTACCCTTATAGGTAAAGCCGCAATTAATGGCAATGGAAATAACTTAGATAATATTTTAATCGGAAATACCGCAGTAAATAGTTTAATTGGTGGTGACGGCAACGATATACTTAATGGCGGAGGAGGCAACGACAAGTTAACCGGAGGCAGTGGTAATGATTCTTTTGTATTGTCTTCACTATCAAAAGTAACAATTACGGATTTTAAGGTTGGTGAAGATAAAATCCAACTAGATCACCTAACCTTTAATAAACTATCAATAGGAAATTTAAATACTGAAAACTTTATCATCGGCACTAAAGCTATAGATACTAATGATTATATTTCATACAACGACTCAACTGGTGCTCTGTTTTATGATGCTGATGGAAGTGCAAAAGGCAAAGCCTTACAAATTGCTGTTATAGGAACACATCTAGCTTTACACAACACAGACTTTAGTATTATTTAAATCAACACAACTCACACTTGAGCATTACTAAATCAGATCAGGTAGCAAAAAACCATAATCAAATAAGTAATGCTCTAAACTTAATTCTCATCAACAAATAAACTCATTTTTATTTGTATTTAGAGGCTTTGGGCTTCATCTATACATATCTCTGTATTATGATGATAGATAAAACCCAGCAGCCTATACTTATTAATGGACTTACAACGCCTTAAAGCTCAAATTGACAACTCTCCGGCATTTATTATTGATACAAATGAGTTGCAAAAAAACTTTGCTCAATTACAAACCCTACGCCAGCAGTCTGGCTGTAAGGTACTCTATTCAATTAAAGCTTTACCATTTTCAAGAGTATTAGAAACGACTAAACCATGGGTAGATGGTTTTGCGGTCAGTTCTTTATTTGAGGCCAAACTAGCCAGTGAGTGCTTAGGAATCAACGGCAGTTTGCATTTAACCACCCCAGGTTTAAGACCTGATGAATGGAACGAGCTATTACCTTTGCTTAGCCATATTAGCTTTAATTCTTTATCTCAGTATCAGCGCTTTTTAGCAATAGGCATCAACTCAACCAGCATAGGTCTGAGGGTTAACCCTAAGCTGTCTTTTCTTAACGATAATAGATTTGATCCCTGTCGCCCGCATTCTAAACTCGGCGTAGACATTGATGAACTTTGGCAAACTAATGATCTAAAAAACCTTAAAGGTTTACAACTCCATACGGTTTTTTCGAGTACTGACTATACTCCAATCATTAAAACAGTTGAAAAACTCCGCCAGTATTTTGGCAAACAATTGGCGCAATTAGATTGGCTAAATTTGGGAGGGGGATATTTATTTAAAGATATAAAGGATCACCAACCCTACATCCACTTAATAAGTGCACTTAAGCAAGACTATAATCTAGACGTATTTATAGAACCAGGAAAAGCATTAGTCAATAACGTCGCCTACCTTGTAACAACAGTATTGGACTGCTTTATAAGTGATGGTAAGACCATCGCTATTCTAGACACCTCAGTTAATCATCACCCCGAAGTCTTTGAATATCAGCGCAAATTAGATTTACACGAACATCAAGCTAATGCTAAATACCCTATTATTTTGGCAGGCAGTAGTTGTTTGGCCGGTGACATCTTTGGAGAATACCAATTTACCCAACCTTTAAATATTGGAGATAAATTGATATTTAAAAATGTGGGGGCCTACAGTTTAATTAAAGCCAATCGTTTTAATGGCTATAATTTACCCACCATTTACAGCTACCAGAATCAAGAGCTACATAAAGAAAAACAGTACCAATATACCGACTATCGTCAGCAATGGTCTCCAGATTAAAAATACACCTACGAGGATCAAAACATGAAAGCCATTTTAATGACAGCCGCAGGAGAGGCTAGCACCCTTAGCTATCAAGACATTACAGAACCGACACTCAGCGCCGCCACTCAAGTTAAAGTTAAACTTCAAGCAGCAGGCATTAATCCTGTCGATACCAAAGTCAGACGCCATGGGGTATTTTATCCCCTACCCTTACCTACAGTATTAGGTTGTGATGGTGCTGGACTGATTGTTGAAACAGGAGCAGATGTTAAGAATTTCAAGGTAGGTGATAAAGTTTGGTTTTGCAACGGCGGTTTAGGGCGTGAACAGGGTAACTATGCCGAATACACCGTTTTAGATGAGCGCTGGTTAAGTTTAAGCCCTAATAACTATTCCCCAATTGAAGCGGCCGCAGCGCCTTTAGTATTAATTACCGCATGGGGAGCTTTATTTAGCAAAGGGCAATTACAAGCAGGACAAACCGTTTTAATTCATGCCGGCGTAGGTGGCGTTGGGCATGTTGCTATACAACTCGCCAAAATTATAGGCGCCCGAGTCATCACCACTGTGAGTTCTGCAGAAAAAGCAGAGTTCGCAAAAAACTTAGGCGCAGATGAAACTATCCTTTACAAACCGAATGGTTTTGCCGAACAAGTAAAGCAATTAACTGACGGCAAAGGTGCGGATTTAGTCATTGATACTGTTGGAGCAGAAGTATTTAAAGAAAGTATTTCAGCAACAGCGCATTTCGGTCGTTTAATTACCTTGTTAGATCCTGGTCAAATCGATTTAACAGAAGCTAGATTACGCAACCTGCTCATAGGTTTTGAATTAATGTTAACACCTATGCTAAGAGATCTTGATAACGCTAGAGATGATCATATTGCAATCTTAAATCAATGCAAAGCATGGGCAGAACAAGGCTTGTTAAAATTACATGTGAGTCAAATATTTAAACTAGAAGAAGCAATGACTGCCCATCAACTCATTGAAACTGGTCACACAACTGGAAAAATAGTGTTCTCTTTAGAGTAATCTCATAATTTCATAAACAACATTAATCCGTTCATTTATTAGTTCGCATCATTAAATAGACTGATTAGTCGTTTTCTGATTGATCGATAGATAACAGGTATAATACCGTCCATAGTTAATTGAACTTGATAATTGACAACCATGACACGATACGATCCAACAACAGAGAAAACCAGCAGTCGCGGCTCCCGTTATAACAACAAGCCACCGAAACAAAAATCAAATACGCCTTCTCATTGGTTCAGAAATTTATTCCTGATTGGCTTTGCTGTTGTTGCATTTTTCTTTACTAGTTACCTAGGCTATTTAGATTATAACGTTCGTCAGCAATTTGAAGGTAAACGTTGGGCAATCCCCGCTCGTGTCTATGCGAGCCCTGTAGATCTTTATGTGGGATATGCGCAACCCATCGAAAAGCTAGAAGCTTTACTAAAGATGTTGCATTATAAGAATGACGCAACTCTTTCTGCTGAAGGAAGCTATTTTAAACAAGGTTCGCAACTACGCGTTAGAACCCGTGAGTTCGGTTTTTGGGATCAACCCCAAACCAGCGTCTCCATGCAGGTTAAGTTTAATGGTGCAACCATTGAAAAGATTTCTGATTTAAAGACAAATCAAGATATTGCTATCGTGCGTATGGACCCCGTGCAAATTGGTAGTTTTTACCCAAGTATTAAAGAAGATAGAGTGCTGATTAAACTCAGCGAAGCACCACCTGCGCTACTCAATGGCTTATTTGCATCTGAAGACAGAGATTTTTACCAACACTTTGGTATTTCTTTGCGAGGTGTTGCTAGAGCAATATGGACAAATGTTATCGCAGGCGGGATGGTGCAAGGTGGCAGTACGATCACCCAACAACTCGTTAAAAACTTTTATTTAACAAAAGAACGCAGTTTATCAAGAAAGGCTAAAGAGGCCTTAATGGCATTCATTCTGGAATATCATTACTCAAAAGATGAAATACTAGAGGCTTATCTCAATGAAATATACTTAGGACAAAATGGCCCTAATGGCGTGCATGGATTTGGCTTAGCGAGTGAATTTTATTTTGGTAGTACTTTAAAAGATTTACCCTTAGAACAAGTAGCCTCGCTGGTTGCCTTAGTTAGAGGTCCCTCTGAATACGACCCGAGACGCTTCCCAGATAGAGCATTACAAAGACGTAACTTGATCTTACAAGAAATGGCAAATGAAGGTTACATAACACCCGAGCAATCCACTGAAGCTATTGCAAAACCGTTAAACATCATACCTAGAATGTTACGAGCGTCTAATCGCTATCCGGGGTTTTTAGACTTAGTAAAAAGACAATTACAACAAGATTATCATGAAGAAGATTTAACCTCAGAAGGTTTAAAAATTTTTACAACATTAGATACCCAAGTTCAAGATACCGTAGAAACGACTGTCGCCACAAAATTAAATCAACTCTCAAAACAACCTCGTGCAAATGAACTTGAAGCAGCTGTCATTGTAACCCGACGCGATAGTGGTGAAGTAGCGGCGCTAACAAGTGGCAGAGAAAGTATCGCAGGTGGTTTTAACCGCGCACTCGATGCGGTTCGGCCTATAGGATCTTTAATAAAACCCGCCGTTTATTTAACCGCTATTGAAAATCCTGATAAATATACAATTAGCACCCAAATTAGTGACTCGACTATTGTCGTAAAAGGTGGAAATGGTGTTGATTGGATTCCCAAAAATTATGATCATAAAGAACATGGAAATGTGCCATTACATACAGCTTTAGCTAAATCATACAATTTAGCAACCGTGCGTATTGGCATGGATGTTGGTGTCGAAAATGTAGCGAACACGCTAAAGAAAATGGGCGTTAATAGAAAGCTCGACTTATATCCTTCATTATTACTTGGAGCTGGCGCACTCACACCCCTTGAAGTGACGCAAATGTATCAAACCTTAGCAGGGGATGGCTTTTCAACGCCAATTAAAACCATTAGAGCAGTTGTCGACCAAAAAGGAACTGCCTTACAGAGCTACCCTTTTACAGTAAAACAAACTCTAGACCCTGCAGCCACTTACATTGTTAACACTATGTTGCAAGGTGTTATGCATGAAGGCACAGGTAAATCAGCTTATTCTTATTTCCCTGAAAATTACGGTTTGATTGGTAAAACAGGCACTACTAACGATGCCAAAGACAGTTGGTTTGCCGGCTATACTGGGGATTACTTATCTGTAGTATGGTTAGGCCGAGATGACAACAAACCCATTGGCTTAACGGGCTCAACAGGTGCTTTGCCCATTTGGTCATTATTAATGAAACAAATTTCCACCCAAGCAGTCAATTTAACACGACCCGACAATATAACTATGGCGTGGATTGACCCTAATAATGGACTTTTAATCAATCCAGACTGTGGTAGTGGCAAACAATTTCCATACATAACAGGTTCTGAACCCGTTACATTTTCAGAATGTGGCCTAGGTTTTTTCAACCCTGATAACGAACCATCTGACGCTAGTGATATTTTTGAACCCGATCCTAGCGATAACAAACCAGCACAACAATAAACTATAAATAATCATGCTTAATAAACACATATTCCTTAGTCTTTGCTTTTACTCTCTATTAACTGCAATGAACTCCTGCCTTGCAGTTGAACAACCTGTGCAACAATTACAAACTTTTTTAAAATCATCCAAATCACTGACAGCAGATTTTAAACAAGTATTAATTAACGAAGCAGGGAAACCTTATCAAACTAGTTACGGTGTCTTTTACTTACAACGTCCAGGTAAGTTTCGCTGGAATTATCAAAAGCCATTCCAACAACAAATTGTTTCAACCTCCGGAAAGGTTTGGTTTTACGATAATGACTTAGATCAAGTTACTATCAAGAAACTAGATGAATCTGTTGGCTCTACACCCGCTTTACTATTAAGTGGCAACATCTCATTAGATGACAACTTTACTATGCAAGACCAGGGTGTTGAAGGAGATTTAACATGGATCAAGTTGCTACCTAAAAACCAAGAGAGCAGCTTCAAATACATTCTAATTGGCTTAGACAAAGGCGGTTTAGGCGGCATGGAATTAAGTGACAACTTTGGCCAACTAACTCGTATTTATTTTTCTAATGTTGTTTTAAATCCAACTATTAAAGCCAGTATCTTTGAATTTGAAGCCCCCAAAGGGGCTGATGTATTCTCAGAATAAATCATAAATAACCTTTATTCTGTATAACATCAGTACAAGTATGTATCAAAATGGACTTATGTTTGATGATTTAACAAAACCTTTAGCGGATAGAATGCGCCCGCAAACACTGTCGGATTATATTGGCCAACACCACATATTATCTGCGGGCAAACCCTTATATGAGGCTATTCTTTCGGGGCGTCTACACTCCATGATATTTTGGGGGCCTCCTGGTACAGGAAAAACCACCCTAGCACGGCTTATCGCTCAACACTCTGACGCTGAATTTATGCCGATATCAGCCGTATTATCGGGTGTTAAAGAAATTAGAAGCGCCGTCAGTGCCGCACAGAAAATCCAACAAGAAAAAAATAAACGCACCGTTTTATTTGTTGATGAAGTGCATCGCTTTAATAAGTCTCAACAAGATGCGTTTTTACCTCACGTTGAAGATGGCACTATCTACTTTGTTGGAGCCACAACTGAAAATCCATCTTTTGCGCTTAACAACGCTTTATTATCCAGAGCCCGCGTCTATGTCCTTAATTCCCTAACGCAAGAAGACTTAAAAGTTGTCATAGACCAAGCACTAAATGACAAAATAAAAGGCTTGGGTAATATGGACATTACTATGTCCGATAGTATCAAACAACAATTTGCCGAAAGTGCTGATGGAGATGCTAGAAAACTGCTTAACCTACTAGAATTAGCGGCAGAGCTAACGAATGCCAAAGGCAATACAGAAATCACTGGAGACTGTGCTAAAGAGGTATTATCAGGCGGAGTAAGGCGTTTCGATAATCAAGGTGAAGAATTTTACAATCAAATTTCTGCCTTACACAAATCAGTTAGAGGTAGCGCACCTGATGCTGCCTTATATTGGTTATGTCGAATGATGGATGGGGGCTGTGATTTAGCTTATTTAGCTAGACGTATCGTTAGAATGGCTTCTGAAGATATTGGCAATGCTGACCCCCGTGCCTTACAAATTGCCATTAATGCATGGGAGGCTCAAGAACGACTTGGAAGTCCGGAGGGTGAATTAAGCTTAGCACAAGCTATTATTTACTTAGCTTGTGCACCAAAAAGTAATGCAGTTTATAAGGCCTATAACGCCGCTAAAATGGATGCTAAGCAAAGTGGCAGCCTAAGTGTTCCTGTCCATTTAAGGAATGCCCCCACAAAACTGATGCAATCTCTAGATTATGGGAAACATTATCGTTATGCACATGACGAGCCAGAAGCTTATGCAGCTGGAGAAAATTACTTCCCTGATCAACTAAGTCCAGTTCGTTACTACACACCAGTGGATAGAGGCTTAGAAATAAAAATCAAGGAAAAATTAAAACACCTAAAAGATTTAGACGAACAATATCTAGACTAAACTACTCTTTATTAGATAACTCTTGCCACTGAGTAAAATAATGTTCAAGTTCATCTGGTTGCTCAATTAAATTAGGTTTCTCAGAACTAACAGGAACTGAGTCATCTAAATGCATTTCTAATTTGGTCTTTTCATCACCATTTAATAATGGGATATTTTGTTCATCACGCGCTTGCATCAACTTTTGAATAAGCGCTTTACGATTTGAATTAAACTGATCACGCTCTTGGTTATTCTGTGTTAACTGCTGTATTTCAGACTCTAAATCTATCTGCTTTTGCTCCAACTTATTGATATATTCTCTATCTCCAGAGATCTTGATTTTTGCTTTATCAATTTCATTAAGCAATTCTATAAACTCTTCAAATGCTTGCTTGTATTTCACCTGTAATAATAAAGTACGCGAATCCGCTATGTCTGCCAAAGTTTCTAATTCTCTATAAAGGATATTCGCCGCATGGTCATTATCAATCAAAGCTTTTGATAAAGTTTCTGCAATTGAAGAGGTGTTCGTAAAAATAGCCTCTGATTCCGATATTTGAAACAACTCCAACCTAAAAGTAGAATTTACCTTAGCAACTAAAGTAGTTGGATCTTGTCCTGTTGCAACCGCATTGACTAAAAGGCATCGATCCGAATTTTGCTTATAAAATCGTAATATCTCATTTTGATAGGCTATCCATGACGCCAAAACCACATCAATTTCAGCTGAAGTAATATCACGATTAATTAAAGCTTTACCCAAAACATATTCAGGCGGTGAGTATGCCAAAATAAAACTTACATGCGGATCTTGGTCTTTCCAGAAATCTAATAACCAGGTACTTTTATCATTAGCCCACCCCCAATTCGTTTGTTCCATATTCCCCATAAAAAGATCAATGGCTAAATATTGCCAAATTTTTCCCATTTTTATTGGTGCTATTGAATCTAAAAGCTTTACATCAACCCCATATGAATTAAATATTTTTTCATGTAAATCATCAGATGAAATTAATTCACGCCGAGATGCCTTGGGTAAACCTAGTCCTGCTTGAGTTAATATCTGATGCACACCTTCGTAACCTGAGTTAGGATGACCACAAATCACTATAATTTTCATTCTATACTCCAACTAATACAGGCTTACTGATTAATCTCTAACAGGAGACGGTGCTAATACTGTTCTTGATCCATTTGTTTCAGCGGATGATACAACACCTGCAACCTCCATGGTTTCGATAATTGTTGCAGCCCGATTGTACCCTACTTTGAAACGACGTTGCACACTAGAAATAGAAGCTTTACGAGTTTCAGTTACAAACATAACAGCTTCATCATACAAAGGATCATTCTCAGAATTCCCTCCCCCTGAACCCGTCGCGCTAAAAGTTCCATCACTGCCCTCACCGCAATCTCTAGTAATTTCGTCTAAATAATCGGGCGGTGCCGTTTCTTTTAAAAACGCAACGACACGATGCACCTCATGATCATCAACAAAAGCGCCATGAACTCTGGTAGGAATACTCGTTCCTGACGGTAAAAACAACATATCACCTAAGCCCAACAATGCTTCAGCCCCACCTTGATCCAAAATAGTACGCGAGTCAATTCTAGAAGAAACTTGAAACGATATACGCGTTGGAATATTAGCTTTAATTAAACCGGTTAAAACATCAACAGAAGGACGTTGCGTTGCCAAAATCAAATGAATCCCTGCGGCTCTAGCTTTTTGAGCCAAACGCGCAATTAACTCTTCCACTTTCTTACCAACAATCATCATCATATCGGCTAATTCATCTATGACAATGACTATACTAGGCAGTTTAGTTAAAACTGGAATATCATTCCATTCTTCTAGTGGATTAAGAATTTTATAAATCGGATCTCTAATCACTTCACCATTTGCAGTTGCTTCATCAATTTTCTGATTAAAACCCGCTAAATTTCTGACGCCCAATTTTGACATTAACTTATAACGCCTTTCCATCTCAGCTACGGCCCAACGCAATGAGTTACTCGCTTCTTTTACATCAGTAACCACAGGAGTCAATAAGTGCGGAATTCCCTCATAAACTGATAATTCCAACATTTTTGGATCTATCATAATCATACGCACTTCTTCCGGAGTCGCTTTATAAAGCAAACTGAGAATCATGGTATTGATAGCTACCGACTTCCCTGAGCCTGTTGTCCCCGCAACCAAGGCATGAGGCATTTTACCTAAATCAGCAACTAAAGGATCCCCTGAAATATCTTTACCCATAGCAAGGGTTAACAACGATTTTGCATTAACAAAAGCAGGTGACACTAATAATTCTTTTAGGGTCACCATTTCCCGTTCTCTATTAGGAATCTCAAGGCCTACAACAGTTTTACCTGGAATAATTTCAACAATACGGACACTGGTGACCGATAAAGCTCTGGCTAAATCTTTAGATAAATTAGAAATTCGATTAACTTTTACACCTGCAGCAGGTTGTAATTCAAACCTAGTAATGACGGGCCCAGGATGAAAAGCCACCACACTTACGGCAACTTTATAATCCGCAAGAATACCTTCCACTAATCGAGACATAGCCTCTAATTCTGCATTTGAATAACCCACAACACGTGTATCTCTTTCATCTAGCAACGCCAAAGCAGGTAATACATCATCACCAGATTTGTACTTAATTTTAGGTGGGGAGATTATTTCTGGCAGTTGAATTTTAGATTCTGATCCTGAGCGGGGGGTAATTGGTTGTTTAGAGCTTGATAACGAAGAATGTAAAAGACTGCTTCCGATTGACGATTTTTCAACTTTACCAATTGCTACAGTCGAATAAGATGATTCATCATCATTTTCCACTTCAATTACATCGAAATTTTCTGGCCTATCGATATCACCAGAATTATACTTTAGCTCATCTTTTGCTCGGACCGCACTAAAACTAAAAATCTGAAATAAACTAAAGGTATATTTGCCTACCAAATCAATTACTTTTAACCACGATACGTCGGTGGCTAAGGTAAGACCCGATAAAAATAAAACAATTAGAAATAAAGTAGCACCTGAATTTCCAAACATTAAAAGTAGCGCATCACCCGTTTCCTGACCTAAAATGCCACCAGTGCCGCCTGGCAAATCCATGCCCACTCGCAACAAATACATATAAAGCAGAGCCGCACTCGATACAACAGTGCCAATCGACCCTAACCATTGAAATGCGGTAGTAATTTTATGCTGTCTTTCCCTAGCTAAAGCATAAAGCTGATAGCCATGCCAAAAAACAATTACCGGAAATAAAAACGCACACAATCCAAAAAAACTAAAAGTAAAGTCCGCTAGCCATGCGCCTGATAACCCACAAGCGTTAGTAACTCTTTGGCCAGTACCACTATGGGTCCAACCCATATCATCTTTATTAAAAGTTAGAAGCGCAACTAAGAAAAACACACCTACGGCAAAAAAGGCTAAAACTGCAATTTCACGTAAACCACGAGACGTTTTTTCTTCCATAACAGCCGACATAATTAAGACTCAAATTTGATTAAAACAGATGTAATACATATTATAAATTAATGATAAATTATTCTCACAAATAGTTACAAATATATATACTCATGTTAAATTAATATTTTCAGCATTTCCAGCTAGATTCTAATTTACTTAAGTTAATTTCAGTTGCATAATTAAACTTATTTACCCACTCCCACTCAAAATAGGACTACAAAATGACTACACCCAAACACAGTCGGCTCTTAATTCTTGGTTCTGGCCCTGCTGGTTACACAGCGGCCATCTATGCTGCCAGAGCAAATTTAAAGCCTGTTATTATCACTGGCATGCAACAAGGTGGACAATTAACCACCACAACTGAAGTAGATAACTGGCCCGGTGATGTAGAAGGCTTACAAGGTCCAGATTTAATGGATAGAATGCGTCGTCACGCAGAACGCTTTGAAACTGAAATAGTATTTGATCATATTCATACCACAGACCTATCTTCAAGACCTTTTAAACTTATTGGTGATGCTGCCACCTATACTTGTGATGCTCTTATCATTGCCACAGGTGCTTCAGCTCGTTATCTTGGTTTGGACTCAGAAGAGGCATTTAAAGGTAAAGGGGTTTCTGCTTGCGCAACTTGTGATGGTTTCTTTTACAGAAATAAACCAGTTGCCGTGATTGGTGGTGGCAACACAGCCGTTGAAGAAGCGCTATATTTAGCAAATATTGCCTCAAAAGTAACAGTTGTACATCGTCGTGACAAATTCCGCTCTGAAAAAATCCTGTCTGACAAATTACTAGAAAAAGCTGAAAATGGTAATGTTGAAATTGAATGGAATGCATCACTTGATGAAGTATTAGGCGATGACATGGGGGTTACAGGCATGAGAATCAGAAATGCCATTGATGACACAACTAAAGACATTGATGTGCATGGTGTTTTCATTGCCATTGGTCACACACCCAATACCAGTATTTTTGAAGGTCAATTAGAAATGGATCATGGCTATATTAAAGTACACAGTGGTATTTCAGGCAATGCAACAGCCACTAGTATTGAAGGCGTATTTGCAGCAGGAGACGTTATGGACTCTGTTTATAAACAAGCCATAACTTCTGCGGGCTCCGGTTGTATGGCAGCCCTTGATGCTGAAAAATTTTTAGATGAATTAGTTTAATAAACTTGTGGTTCAGGTCTTAAAATAACGACTACAACTGTAGCCTACTATTTAGGACCTGAATCATTTCTCTTATGCAACTAACGCTATTAGACCCTGACAAACCCAATCAAAACTTTCCTCCCATAAAAAAAGCCTTAAAAGACCCTAATGGTCTACTTGCTGTAGGAGGTTGTTTATCTACAGATCGCTTATTAAATGCCTATCGGCAAGGCATTTTCCCTTGGTATAACGACGATGAGCCTATACTTTGGTGGACCCCAGATCCTAGGCTGGTCTTATTTCCAGATCAATTAATTATTTCTCAAAGCCTACGAAAAACCCTTAAAAAACAAAAGTTCATCGTGACTATAGATCAAGCTTTTGAGCAAGTCATTGAGGCATGTGCACAGCCTCGCAAAGACGAAAACGGTACTTGGATTACAAACGAAATTGCGACAGCTTATACAAAACTGCATCATTTAGGCTTTGCCCATTCTGCTGAAGCGTGGTTTGAAGGCGAACTAGTTGGAGGCCTTTACGGCGTAACTATTGGTCAAATGTTTTTTGGCGAATCTATGTTTCATACAATGACTGATGCGTCTAAAGTCGCTTTTGTAACACTGGTCGAACAATTAAAAAACTGGGATTACCAACTCATTGACTGCCAAGTACACAGCCCGCACTTAGCTAACTTGGGCGCTGTAAACTTAAATAGAGATAAATTTAAATCCTTAATTGATAAACACTGTGAAGCCCCCGCCTCTATACTTGCATGGCAAAAAAAATGATACAAATCCCGCTATTTTTAAGCCAAGATTACCCTTGTAGTTATCTTGAAAACCAGCAATCTCGATCGGCATTTGTACACCCTAGCTATCAAATGACTTCCGAAATCTATGCACAACTAATGAGCCAAGGATTTCGGCGTAGTGGCGATGAAGTATACAAACCACATTGCCAAACATGCTCTGCATGCATTCCCGTTAGAGTCCCAGTTGCGCACTTCACACCCAATCGAAGCCAAAAACGCTGCATAAATAAAAATATTAATACGCAAGCCAAAATCAAACCCGCACTATTTGAGCAAGCGCATTACGACATGTACATACGCTATCAGAAATCCCGTCATCTTGATGGCTCTATGGCAAATACTAGCCCAGAAGATTACCTTAGCTTTCTAAGTAGCACTTGGAGTGACACCGTTTTTATTGAATTTTCTATTAACAATGAATTAGCAAGCATAGCCGTTGTCGATCAATTTGATGACTCGTGCTCAGCTGTTTATACCTTTTTCGATCCTAAATTCTCAGACTACAGTCCTGGCGTTTTTGCAGTGCTCTGGCAAATTAAACACTGCTTACAAGCAAATAAAGAATTTTTATATCTCGGCTTATGGATAGAGACGTGTAAAAAAATGACCTATAAAACAAATTACCAACCGCTCGAATACTTAATTGACCATGAATGGCAAACAATGAATCATTAACAAACATTTAAGCGCACTGTTCTATTGAAAAAAAACAGCTTATGCTATAATGCAGAGTTTTAATTATCGAGACAATTTACAGATGGCAAAAGAAGATCAAATTGAAATGGAAGGCAAAGTAATAGACACGCTTCCTAATACCATGTTCCGCGTTGAACTTGAGAACGGACACGTTGTTACTGCTCACATTTCTGGCAAAATGCGTAAGCATTACATTCGTATTTTAACGGGTGACAGTGTTAAAGTTGAAATGACACCCTATGACTTAACTAAAGGTCGCATCACTTTCCGTATGCGCTAATATCTTTTTAACAAGATTATTAGCGCTTACGCTTAAAGCTTTTTAAGAGTTAACTTCAGAGACCTCTAACTCGTTACTTTCAATAACAAAAGCAATATCATCGTTTTCCACGTAAATTTTTACATGACCACCCTGCGCGAGTTTGCCAAACAGCAAATCATTCGCTAGAGGTTTCTTGATTTTTTCTTGAATTAATCGCGCCATCGGTCTTGCACCCATTTTTGGATCACAACCATGCTCAGCCAACCAGAGTCTTGCATTTTCATCTAAGGCGAGTGTTACCCTCTTATCTGCTAGGAGCGCCTCTAATTCAAAAATAAATTTATCTACCACATGGCCAACGATAGAAATATCCAAAGGTTTAAATTGAATAATGGCATCTAATCGGTTGCGAAACTCTGGGGAAAAGCCTCTTTCTAATGTTTTCATACTATCACTAGCGTGATCCTGCTGAGTAAAGCCCATCGATGCACGACTACCCTCTTCTGCACCTGCATTAGTTGTCATAACCAAAATAATATTTCTAAAATCAACTTTACGACCATTAGTATCCGTTAAGGAACCATGGTCCATTACTTGTAATAACAAATTAAACACATCAGGATGGGCTTTTTCTAATTCATCCAATAGCAATACGGCATGAGGATGCTTAGCAACCTGCTCAGTTAACAAACCACCCTGATCAAAACCCACATACCCCGGAGGCGCACCGATTAATCTTGAAACGGTGTGACGCTCCATATACTCAGACATATCAAAACGAATCAACTCAACATCAAGCACTTTAGCTAACTGACGAGTCACCTCGGTTTTACCAACACCAGTTGGACCCGCAAACACGAAAGAACCAATTGTCTTTTGGGCATCACGTAATCCAGCTCTAGATAATTTAATAGCAGAAGCCAAGGCCGAAATCGCTTCATCTTGACCAAACACCAACATCTTGAGATTTTTCTCTAGATTCGCTAATTTATCAATATCATTTGATGACACTGATTTAGCGGGTACACGGGCAATTTTAGAAACGATGTCTTCAATATCAACCACATCAATCACTTGCTTACGTTCCGCTTCAGAGGTCATCCGTTGCTTTGCACCAGCCTCATCAATCACATCAATCGCTTTATCAGGTAAATGTCTATCAGTAATATATCTATCTGACAATTCCGCAGCCACTCGCAGAGCTTCATTGGAATAACTCACATTGTGATGTTCTTCAAAGCGCGATTTGAGACCTTTTAAAATTGAAATAGTTTCTTCTACAGAAGGCTCCAGCACATCCACTTTTTGAAATCGACGTGCTAAAGCATGATCTTTTTCAAAAACGCCACGATACTCTTGATAAGTTGTAGAACCAATACAGCGTAAGTGGCCAGATGCTAATGCAGGCTTAATCAAATTAGAAGCATCCATATTACCACCTGAAGCAGAACCAGCACCAATAATGGTATGAATCTCATCTATAAACAAAATAGAATCGGGTTCCTTCTTAAGCTGACTGATCAAGGCGTTAAGGCGCTTTTCAAAATCACCTCGATACTTAGTACCAGCCACCAAGGCCCCTAGGTCTAAAGAATAAATCACGCTATTCATTAAAACATCAGGAACATTCTCCTCAACGATTCTTCTGGCTAAGCCCTCTGCAATCGCCGTCTTACCAACACCAGCTTCACCCACTAACAAAGGATTATTCTTACGACGCCTACACAAAGTTTGAATAGTGCGTTCAAGCTCAAGTTCTCTACCAATTAATGGATCAATACGCCCTTGAATGGCTTCTTCATTTAGATTCGTTGTATATTTATCTAAAGGACTAGACATCTCAGGTTCAACACTGGTGGTCTCGGCTGATTGTTCAGTTGGATTATCTTTTTCTAAATCAGCTTTAGATACACCATGTGCCAGATAATTAACCACATCCAAGCGAGACACATCTTGCTGACTTAATAGATATACCGCTTGTGAATCTTGCTCACTAAACAAAGCCACAAATAAATTGGCGCCAGTGACTTCTTTCTTATCAGAGGCCTGTACATGAAATACAGCTCGCTGTAACACGCGCTGAAAACCTAAAGTAGGCTGTGTTTCTCTCTGCACACCAAGCGGTATTAAAGACATGGTCTCATCAAGATACTGCGTTAACTGCTCATGCAAAGCCGATATATCACAACCACAAGCTCTCATGATAGTTTCTGCAGCAGAGTTATCGAGCAACTCTAACAACAGATGTTCAACGGTAATGAACTCATGACGCTTATCTTGCGCGTTTTTAAAAGCCTTACTTAATGTAACCTCTAGTTCTTTACTTAACATAAACACTCCACTTAGGCTTCTTCCATTGAACACAACAATGGATGTTGATTTTCTCGTGAATAATCATTAACGATATACACTTTTGTTTCGGCGACTTCTTTAGAATAAATTCCGCACACCCCCACGCCCTGAGTATGTACTTGTAACATCACCATCGTTGCTTTATCTTCAGACATATTAAAAAAGTCCATTAAAACCTCAATAACAAAATCCATCGGCGTAAAGTCGTCATTTAATAAAATAACTTTGTACAGGGGGGGCTTTTTTAACTTAGGCTTAGCTTCCTGAACAGCTAAGTCATCATCAGTGGATTTTAATGGGTCAAAATCAGACATATTTACAAATAAAGAATCTTCGAAAACTAAACAATAGTGCCAATAGTAATTTAATTCAAGCACCAACACACAACAAATTTAACATCCCCCCATTAGTCTGTTTAAACTTAAGGCTTAACAAACACCAATAACAAAGTGAGCCACCCATTTTTATCAACATAAGCACCTATTATCTAGTAATATATCCGGTTTTATTAAAGTTGGAAATCATCAATGGTTTGGAAACCACATGTTACTGTTGCAGCTGTTATAGAGCGAGATAATCGCTTTTTATTAGTTGAAGAAGAAACTCCACACGGCTTACAGTTTAACCAACCCGCAGGTCATTTTGAACAAAATGAAGATCTTATTAGTGCTGTAAAAAGGGAGGTCGTTGAGGAAACTGCGTGGCAATTTGATCCTAAAGAACTTATTTCGGTGCAGTTATGGCGCAGAAACCCAGAAGCCCCGACCTTTTTAAGATTCTGTTTTACTGGCGACTGCCATAGTCATAATCCTGAACAGACACTAGACACTGGCATAGTAGCAACACACTGGCTTACCCGTGATGAAATTGCTGCACAACAACACCGCTTGCGTAGCCCTCTTGTGTTACTAAGTGTTGATGAATATTTAAGTGGCCAGCGTTATCCTTTATCTTTTATAAAATCATTCTTAGATATTAATAATGCCTAAAAACATAATCGTCGGCATGTCGGGTGGTGTAGACTCGTCTGTAACAGCACTATTACTTCTAGAACAGGGCCATAATGTAACCGGTTTATTTATGAAAAACTGGGAAGAAGATGATGGGACTGAATACTGTACTGCAATGGAAGACCTTGCAGATGCACAACAAGTCTGCGACAAATTAGGCATTCCATTAAAAACTATTAATTTTGCTTCTGAGTACTGGGATGAAGTGTTTGAAGTCTTTTTAGCAGAATTCAAAGCCGGACGTACGCCTAACCCGGATATTCTTTGTAATAAGCATGTTAAATTCAAAGCGTTTCTTAACTACGCTCTTGAAGATTTAGGTGCTGATTATATTGCTACGGGGCATTATGCTCGCGTCGGCACAAATCCAAATAATGAATCAGAGTTTCAGTTATTAAAAGGCCTAGACCCCAACAAAGAGCAAAGCTATTTTCTATACACTTTGGGCCAGAAAGCCTTATCCAAAACACTCTTCCCAATTGGCCACCTCCATAAACCAGAAATTCGTAAGCTTGCTGATAAAGCCGGCTTTGCCAATAGCCGAAAAAAAGACAGCACTGGCATATGCTTTATTGGGGAACGCAAATTCACCGAGTTTTTACAACGCTATCTTCCAACTCAACCGGGTGAAATGCGCACACCCGAAGGCCAATACATAGGCAAGCATTCTGGTTTAATGTATTACACTTTAGGTCAACGCCAAGGCTTAGGTATTGGTGGTGTTAAAGATGCCCCAGATGAACCTTGGTATGTATTAGAAAAAGATTTAGAAAATAACATTCTCTTAGTCGGACAAGGCCATGACCACCCTCTGATGTTGCACAACACGCTTGAAGCAAGTCAATTAGACTGGTGCAATAACAAACCCTTAACAGCCACTATTAGATGTTCGGCTAAAACACGTTATCGCCAACCCGACCAAACGTGTTTACTAGAACCGTTAGACAACGACCGCTGCAAAGCCACTTTTGACGAACCACAAAGAGCCATAACACCCGGTCAATCCGTAGTTTTTTATGATGGTGATGTTTGCTTAGGTGGCGGCATTATCGAAACAAAATACAATCAATATTAAGACATTTACTCTCTTATCAGGACATACACATGACAAACTTTGCCTTAACCGCAATCTCACCGATCGACGGTCGCTATGCCAATAAAGTAGAAGACTTACGTCCTATTTTTAGTGAATATGGCTTAATACGCTTTCGTGTCTTAGTAGAAGTTCGCTGGTTACAAGCACTGGCTAAGCACCCATTAATTACTGAAGTACAAGCTTTTAGTGCAACGGCTGATGAATTATTAAACAACATCATTGATCAGTTTTCTGAAGCAGATGCGCAACGCGTTAAAGACATCGAAAAAACCACAAACCATGATGTTAAAGCGGTTGAGTATTTATTAAAAGAAAAAATAGCCGGCAATGCAGAACTAGAAAAAGTCAGTGAATTTATTCACTTTGCTTGCACATCAGAAGATATCAACAACCTGTCTTATGCCTTAATGCTAAAAGAAGGTCGCGTTGTTATTCAACATCAAATTTCTGAATGTATCGGCGCTCTAAAGAAACTAGCGTTAGAAACTGCTGATCAACCTATGCTCTCCAGAACACATGGCCAGTCAGCGACTCCAACTACAGTAGGTAAAGAATTTGCCAATGTTGCTGCTCGCATGTTGCGTCAACAAGAACAACTTCAAGCGGTGAATTTATTGGGTAAAATCAATGGCGCAGTAGGCAATTACAACGCTCATGCCGTTGCTTACCCTACTGTAGATTGGGCCGAATTCTCAAAGAACTTTGTCGAATCTTTAGGTCTACAGTGGAACCCATACACCATACAAATTGAACCACACGATTATATCGCAGAATTTTTTCATGCCTTATCGCGCTTCAATACCATCTTATTAGATTTTGACCGTGACATTTGGGGCTACATTTCTCTGGGTTATTTCAAACAAAAAACCATTGCGGGCGAAGTAGGTTCTTCCACCATGCCACATAAGGTAAACCCCATTGATTTTGAAAACTCAGAAGGCAATATTGGACTCGCTAACGCACTATTTGGCTTCTTAGCTGATAAACTACCCGTATCACGCTGGCAACGTGACCTAACGGACTCAACTGTCTTAAGAAACATTGGTGTCGGTATTGCTCATACCAGTATCGCTATTCAAGCCAGCTTAAAAGGTATTTCTAAACTTCAAATCAATGTAGATGCCATCGAAGCAGATCTTGATGCTAACTGGGAAGTTTTAGCTGAGCCGATACAAACGGTTATGCGTCGTTATGGCATTGAAAAACCCTATGAAAAACTAAAAGAATTAACCCGTGGACACCGCATTACACCCGAACAAATGCGCGTCTTTATTGAAGGTTTAGAGATCCCTGCAGAAGCAAAAGCTGAATTACTTGTTTTAACGCCGCGTACTTATACTGGTTATGCGGAAAAACTAGCTAAAGACATTTAAACTATGGATTAACTCACTATCAAATAAACTTGCTAGTGAGGATAAATTTTATCTGGATTTAATAAGAGGACCTAAAACTCCTCTTATTAAACGACTCTACAGTGCCAGCAAATACTCCACTTACAAAGATATTCTCATTTGCAGACAGTTTATAAAAAAACTTGTCGCCCGCCCCTGACTAAATCAAATATCCATGAATAACATGGGTAAACCATAAGTTAAAACAAAATAACTGAACGCCAAAATTATACTGACGCTCGTTTTTGTTAAAAATGATTTTCTTAATATATAACTCACAATTGCGATATACCAAAGCACCAATACAACAGCAATAGCTATTGAAACCTCTTCAGCGTATTCATAATGCTTCATGACAAGGTAAAAATATAAACCTTCTGTCATAGTCGCGAGAGTCATAATAAAATTTTCACAGACAAAAATGGCTATGAACATCTGATTGAAATATTCCCATTTTTTAAATATAAATAGATAAGTCGCAATCGATGAAAAAGCCATAATCGTACGTAATGATACTTCTAACGTACCATCAGCAGGGTCGGCTATTAACCCCTCTACAATAATTCCAGATACAAGATAGAAAATAACAGCTTTCCACATGAAAGATCTAGATGGGAATAACTCAATAGGATTATTTCTAAACCAGCACAAGGAAAGGTAGTTGATTAATAAATTCATTTGAAAAACTCGTACTTAAATAAAACAGGTATTCTTAAACACTGAAAATGGTAAATTTGAAGGACTATTATACGCAATACTAAGCTTGCAATCGTTGAAGTTTTAACGACTTAACACGAATCATCCAGGCTTATTTGATTAAAAACACACTCGCTAAACCCAGAAAAATAAAAAAACCCATCGAATCGGTAATAGCCGTTAATATCACACTCGTACCCACCGCTGGATCTCTACCAAATTTATGCCGTAATAACGGAATAGCCAAACCAACCACGGCCGCTAATAATAGATTAAGAAACATAGCCACCGCCATCACTATAGACAAGGCCTCATCCCAATACAATAAGTAGCTTAAAAGCCCCATAATTAGCCCTATAAAAGTCCCATTGATTAATGACAGGCCCAGTTCTTTATTAATCATCCGCCCAACATTACTGGCATTAATATGCCCTAAAGCCAAAGCTCGAATAATCAACATACTCGTTTGATTGCCAGTGTTGCCCCCCATAGCCGCAATAATGGGCATCAGTGAAGCCAAAGAAACTAATTGCAAAATAATATCTTCAAAAACGCCAATAATTCTTGTAGATACAAATGCGGTACCAATATTAATTAATAACCAACCCCAGCGATTACTAGCAGACTTCCAAACACTAGAAAACAGATCCTCTTCTTCCCCTACCCCCGCTTGAATCAACAAATCTTCATCGGTTTTTTCCCGAATAAAATCTAAGATATTATCCACACAAAGTCGACCTTGTAAGCGCCCGTCACTATCCACTACTGGAGCAGAAATTAAATCATAGCGTTCAAAGGCTCGAGCGGCTTCAGCTGTTTCTTGATCGATTTGAAAGCGAATAAAGTCCGTTACCATCACTTCCGAAACTTGTTGAGATGGTAAATGAGTCAATAAACGTTGCAACGGCAATACACCCTGCACCCTATCATGCTGATCTACTACAAATAGCTTATCCGTATGACTGGGTAATTTACCTAGTTTTCTAATATAACCAATAATGGCTTTTAAATTTAGATCTTCCCTAATAGTTATCATGCCAAAATCCATCAGAGCACCCACCTGATTATCTTGATATGACAAAATATCATTAAGATGTTGGCGTTCTTCACTGTTTAAAGTACGCAGGATTTTTAACATTGCCCGCTTAGGTAGATCGGACGCGATGTCAGCTAACTCGTCGGCATTTAACTTACCTGCAACGTTAGCGAGTTCTTCAGCAGCCATACCTGATATCAAGGTATGCCTAACCGCATCCGATACTTCTAACAGGACTTGTCCATCATGCTGGGATTTAACAGCATCCCAGGCAATTTGACGCTGATCTAGGGGTAAAGATTCAAGGATATAAGCGATATCGGCAGGATGTAAATGTTCAAACTTTTCCTGCAAACGCGCTTGATGCTGATTGTGGAGCAACGCTTCGATCAATTCATGATTAGCGCCCGGACCTCTCTCAACGAGGGATTTTTCTAAATGCTGTTTTTCAAGCAAACTGATAACATCTTGGAGCTGATGCTCCAAGAATTGTGCCGAATTAATTTTTTCAGAAGATTGCATAGTACACTGCTCTTTAATAATTAAAGATGAAACATCAGTCCTCACCCATCAGACTGATACGGCTCTATTGTCCCTAGTTGTCCTACTACTTTTAACTCATTATTTCGGCACTAAAACGGCCTAAATTACTACCATATTATCCCGATGTATCATTTCAGAATCATCTGCGTAACCCAAAATAGCCGCAAACTCTGAACTACTTTTACCGGCAATCAAAAAAGCATCCGCATAGCCATAATTAACCAAGCCACGCGCAATCTCTAAACCAGTTTCATCTAAACATGAAACCAATTCGCCTCGATCAAATTGACCAGATATTGATTTAACGCCAACCGCTAAAAGACTTTTACCTTCAGTTTTAAGCACTTTAACCGCGCCAGCGTCTAAAACCAATTGCCCCTTAACTTGCAATTGACCTGCAAGCCAACGCTTTCTGGCCACTAAAGGCTCAATATCAGGCAAGAAATGAGTTCCTAAATCAACACCATCAATAACGGCTTCTAAGACATTTTCTACCACGCCAGCTGCTACAACAGTAGCCGCACCCGATCTTGCTGCCAACCTAGCCGCCCGGACTTTAGTAGACATGCCGCCTTTACCTAAACCACTACGACTATCCCCAGCCATTGAATCTAGACGATCATCATTAACACTTATTTCACTAATGAGCTGAGCATCTGAATAAACACTGGGATCACCGGTAAATAAACCCATTTGATCAGTTAAGATGATTAATAAATCTGCCTCAACTAAGTTAGCGACTAACGCTGCTAAAGTATCATTATCACCAAAACGAATTTCTTCAGTAGCCACCGTATCATTCTCATTAATAACGGGCACTACACCAAAGTTTAATAACGTAAGTAAAGTACTGCGAGCGTTTAAATAGCGTTGTCTATCTGACAAATCATCATGAGTTAATAAGATTTGTGATGCATGCAAGCCATGTTGCTGAAAATTATCATCAAAAACACGTACCAAACCCATTTGACCCACTGATGCGGCCGCTTGTAATTCATGCAATAAAGTTGGACGGGTCTTCAGACCTAAACGACTCATGCCTTCAGCTACAGAACCTGATGAGACTAAGATAACTTCAATACCTCTTAGTCTTAAAGTAGCCATCTGCTTTACCCAAGCTTTAATGGCTACTTGATCCAGCCCTTGACCACCTTTAGTGAGTAAAGAACTACCAATTTTTACAACAATGCGTTTAACGCTAGCAAAATCATTCCTGCTCACTTTCTTTCCGCCGTTCTTCTTCCAAAAAGTTCATAATGGCAAACATAAGGTCTCGAGTCCCTTTACCATTAATCGCCGCAATCTTAAAAACAGGTCCTTGCCATTTCAACTCATCAACAATAGACTGGCAAATATCATCCATCTCATCATATGGCAATCGATCGGTTTTATTTAATACCAACCATCGAGGCTTGTGCGCTAAATCATCACTCCACTTTTCAACCTCATGAATGATTTTTCTTGCCGCTTCCACAGGTGTATCCATACTTTCATAGGGCGCCACATCAATCAAATGCAACAACAAACCAGTACGCGATAAATGCTTTAAAAATTGTAAGCCTAGGCCCGCACCTTCCGCTGCACCTTCAATAACACCAGGAATATCAGCAATCACAAAACTGCGTAAATCATCCACACTCACCACACCCAAATTGGGATGTAAGGTGGTAAAGGGATAATCAGCTACTTTTGGTGTTGCCGATGAAACAGAGCGAATTAAACTCGATTTACCCGCATTCGGCATACCTAACAAACCCACATCAGCAATCAGCGTTAATTCTAATAACAAAATGCGGTGTTCACCTTCTGAGCCTTTACTGGCTTTTTGAGGTGCTCTATTAATACTACTTTTAAAGCGCGTATTACCTAAACCATGAAAGCCACCGGAAGCAACTAGTAGTGTTTGACCTAACTCGGTTAAATCACCAATCACCTCGCCAGTGTCCTTATCTGATACTTTAGTTCCTAATGGCACAGGGACAAAACAATCATCACCTTTTCTACCGGTACAATTACGACTCATACCATTTTGACCACGCTGAGCTCTGTGAACCGCATGGTATCTAAAATCAACTAAAGTATTTACATTTTCAACGGCTACTAAATAGACACTGCCACCATCGCCACCATCACCACCGTCCGGCCCACCGAAAGGGATATATTTTTCACGTCGAAAACCGATAGTGCCATTACCACCATCACCCGCTTCAACGCGAACTTCTGCCTCATCAACAAATCTCATAACTTAAACGCCGCCACACTCAAAACCAACTGATAAAAACAAAAAAAGCCCCGCCATAAAGGACGGAGCTTTTTCAAAGCCTTCGGGTTAATCTAAATAACCCTACAATCATAGCCGTTTACAATCAATCTATACGCTTAAGCTGTAACGATGCTGATATATTTACGACTATTTGGACCTTTAATTTGGAAAGCAACTTTACCATCTGCAGTAGCAAATATAGTATGGTCTTTACCAATACCAACATTGTCACCTGGGTGAAATTGAGTGCCACGTTGACGAACAATAATGTTGCCTGCAGTAACTGATTCACCGCCGTAACGCTTAACGCCTAAACGTTTCGCATTAGAATCACGACCGTTTCGGGTACTACCACCAGCTTTCTTATGAGCCATTTTTTAACTCCTAGTTCTTAAGCAGAAATGCCAGTAATCTGGACTTCTGTGTAATATTGACGGTGCCCCATTTTTTTCATGTGGTGCTTACGTCTTCTGAATTTAATTATTTTTACTTTGTCATGTCTACCTTGAGACAAAACAGTCGCTGTAACTTTGCCGCCTTCAATAAAAGGAAGACCCACTTTAACAGCGTCGTCTGATTGAATTAAAAGTACTTTATCGAACTCTACGCTGTCGCCAACGCCTAATTCTAATTTTTCTATTTTTAAATAAGTACCTTCTTCAACGCGGTACTGTTTACCACCTGTTTGAATTACCGCATACATCTGAGCAAGCTCCATCAAGCATTAATCTATTAAAATTTAATCGACAATTATATTTTTAAATACCCATTGCGTCAACCTAAATTCGTTTTTTTAACTTAAGTCACTTTAAAACACTTCGCTAATGTTTAAATCAACTTGGGTTAAAAATTCAATAGCATGGGCAGTTGGCTTTTTATTGCGCTATAATGCGCGCAAAATAAACAATTTGAAATTGTTACTATAAAAACGTTAAACACACAGGGCCGATTTTAAATCAATGTCATCGCAATCACAACTAGACTCGAACATCCAGGCACCAATTGATTTCAAGTTAATCAAGAATTTAACCGCTAGTGAAGCCAAAGCAGTTGACCAACTCATCATTGATGAATTGAGTTCAGATGTAATACTTATCAATCAAATGGGACATTATATTGTCGGCAACGGCGGCAAAAGATTACGCCCCATGTTATTGTTATTGGCAGCAAAAGCCCTAGGCACTGTCACAAATAACCACTTAATATTGGCAGCAGTGATTGAATTTATTCACACCGCGACTTTATTACATGATGATGTTGTAGATGAATCAGACTTAAGACGTGGCAAAGAATCAGCCAATGTAGTTTGGGGTAATGCAGCCACCGTTTTAGTAGGCGACTATCTATATTCAAGTGCCTTTGAAATGATGGTAAGAACTGGCAACATGCGGGTGATGGAAATTCTTTCCAAAACCACGACAGCCATTGCAGAAGGCGAAGTATTACAACTATTAAACTGCAACAATCCAGAAACCACCGAAAGCAAATATCTAGAAGTTATCGCCAGAAAAACAGCTATATTATTTAGCGCTGCTACGCGTTTAAGCGCAGTTATAGTTGACGCTACACCAGAAGTTGAAGAAGGCTTAGTTCAATACGGCCAACACCTAGGCATCGCATTTCAACTGATTGATGACGTGCTTGATTACAAAGCCAGCCCAGAAGATTTAGGCAAAAACTTAGGTGATGATCTAGCAGAAGGCAAACCTACCTTACCATTAATCTACGCTATCCAACATGGTTCAGCAGAAGAGGCCAAAATTATCGTTGAAGCCATCCAAAATGGTAATCGTGAAGCCTTTAATGAGGTGTACACCATCGTACAAAACACCCAAGCAATTGCTTATACTGAGCAACGTGCCGATGAAGAAGCTGAAAAAGCTATCAACGCTTTAAATGTTTTACCCGAATCAGAATACAAAGCAGCGCTAATTTTATTGGCTAAATTCTCCGTACAACGCAACTACTAATTAAATACATCTATGACTACTTGGCGCCTTTCAACAACCGAAAAAACCTCTGTTATTGAGATTGAAACTTGGACAAAAGACAATCTAACTCTTACATTAGAAACAGTATGGGACAGTGGCTCTGCTTTAATAGACGCAACTGAAAAACCGAACATTGATTTAGCCAATGAAGAAGGTATTGATGTATACCTTATAGAACAACCACTAGAAATTGAAGAGCTTTCTGATGGTGAAACACAGCTTATTTATCCTGATGAAATATCAGTTGAAGAAGAAGATCGCTTAAATGATTTAATCGAAGCCTCTGACGATACCGATGTTTTAGAAACAGAAGGCTGGGAACTTGAAGACCACGAACTCTATTTTCAAGGCGTCTTAAAAATAGAAGCAGTCAACTAAGCCCCATCCAAATCTAATTACTTACGCCGTAACACCCTCAGTAAAATTTTTCTGGGTGCTACGGCGGATAATATCATCCAAAGGTACTTGATAATTAGGGATAAAGGTCTCCATAAAATATCCCACCTCTGGCAAAGTTGAAGCCTTTAACTTGCGCTCTAACTCTTGAGCAGTCACTTTAAACTCATTATTACCCACCTTTAACTCAGCCAAACATTTTAAATAGGCCGACAAAGTATCCGCGGCTTTTATAATTTGATGGTGACTCTCAGATTGCAACTTATCACACAACAACACCTGATAAGAGGCCTGTAAGGGTTCTGGCAACGAAGCCACTAGCTCCTGACAAGCAATATCTTCAATTTGTTGATAGGCCTTAGTAATTGAACTAGAAAAATATTTTATCGGTGTCGGCAAATCCCCCGTTAGCACTTCACTCGCATCATGAAATAACGCCGCAGTCGCAATAGCGTTAGCATCAACCTGCCCTTGATAAAACTGATTTCTTATTAAAGCCAAGGCATGTGCAATCACCGCCACCTCCCAACTGTGTTCCATAACATTCTCTGGCTCAGCTGTGCGCATAATACCCCACCGCCTTATCCAACGTAGCCGAGATAAATACGCATAAAACTGACTTTGTCCATTAACAAACTTATTCATATTCCACTCCATTCCAGTTAACCATCTAAATATAGAATACGAGATCACTACGACAGTCTGTGACGCTTAGTAATCTATTTATATTGGGATTTTCTTTTAGCGTTTATGTAAGATAAATGACTACAAGCCACTAAAATGATAAGCTTATGAATAATTTTGAACCTAACTCCACAAACTGCTGTATTTAATGTCCTCAAAAGCAACCCCAACTGATAAAAAGGCAATAGAAACTAGCATTAAATTCAGTGTCACTGAGAGTGCCGAAGTTGTAAGCACCCTAAGATCGGCATTTCCTGATGCTATAGCGATTTATGCTTTTGGTAGTCGCATTACCGGTAATGCTCACGCCGAGAGCGACTTAGATTTAGCTGTATTAGTTGCTGGATACGCAGACCCACTTCAGCTTTGGGATATAGCAAATAATCTTGCGGATAAAACGGGTTACTCAGTAGATTTACTAGATATGCGAGCCGCATCAACCGTCATGCAATATCAAATTCTTCAAATTGGACAGAGATTATGGGGAAAAAATCTAGAGGCCGGGTTATTTGAATGTTTTGTACTTAGTGAAAAAACAGCACTCAATAGCTCACGCGCCACATTATTATCTGATATTCAGACCAGAGGAAATATCTATGGTTGATGATGTATTAATCAATAAAGCGGCTAGCATAGAAAGGTGTGTGAAGCGTGCTCGTGAAGAATATCTAGCTGATCCAGCAAGTTTCGCCGATAACCACACACGTCAAGATGCAGCAATTTTAAACATTCAACGAGCTTGTGAAGCGGCTTTAGATATGGGACAACATTTAATCAGACGTGAAAAAATAGGGGTACCTCAAAGTGCTCGCGATGTTTTCTCACTACTAGCGCAAGCGAACTGGATAGATAAAACACTGGCAGATTCTCTAAAACGCATGATTGGCTTTCGAAATATCGCCGTGCATGATTATCAAAGCCTACAACTGCCAATTACTCTTAATATTATTACTCAACACCTAGATGAATTTCTGAACTATTCAAAAGCTATAATCACGAAAGACGCCAACATAAACAACTAAAGTTGTTAATCAACTTCAAATTTTTTATATATCTAAATCATATAACTAGCAATAAGTTAAGGATAAATTCTGGAGAATCCGAATGCTGATTTTTCTAAAAATGTGGCAAATATTCGACGCTGCTTGATTCTTTAACAACGGCGGGTGAGCATCTAGCTGTTATTAAGAAGCATTTTGTCAGAACTAATGTGCGCTCATGACATAAAAAAGCCTCACTAAATAGCAAGGCTTTTATAATTTAGATCAATCGTAAACGGCGTTTAAAACTAACTACCAACAGACACGCTGATCACATCACTCCACTGCCCTACTTGCACATCATGCAGTAAATAAATGGCTTTATAGCGCCACATTTCACTCGACCCTGCAAATGGCAAACTAGCGGTGTCTGCTGTATTGGGGTCTGTATTAATCGTCATCAGTAAAAAACCTTTGGTGTCATTACGGTCGACCCATATTTCAATCGCAGACGCTTGGCCTTTAGTCCACAGTACCGTTGGATGCCCCGCCTGAAACTGCACACTGATAACCGGCTTCCATGACACGGGATCAATAACAATCTCAGTCCCAATTAACCATAAGTCTTTACCCATAGCGGCGGTATAATTTTTATTGGTTTTAATTTGCGCCACTAAACTCGACAACCGACCAATAATACCCGGTTTAACCGCTGTGGGCATAGGTACTACTAAGGCAGGCACCACCGGCCAACTAGCGATAGCACCTGTTCCGTCTCGTTGGTTATTTTTAAAAGCGGTCCAGCTTTGTGAATAGGCCTGCATATCACTGGCACTTTGCAAGGTGTATCTAAAAGACTGCGCATCCGCGGAGAGCGAGGCAATATCCTCTGGGGCGATATTTAATACGGTTGAATACGGCAATAAAGCCGTGGAAAGATGGTCTAGCAAATTAGCTTTACCGCCATCAGTAACAGGCATAAAAGTGGTCGTTGTCATACGGTAGTACTCCTTTCGGGAGGAACTTGCGGGTGATATACAAAGCTAAAAGAACGCTTTGCAATCGTTGGTTAGCATCCAGCTAGTCGTAAAGTGCATCTTGCCAAAACGGATAGGTATTTAAAAAGCTAGCACCTGCTATCAAGTCAGCACTATTAAGCACCTCACTATCGCAATCCTAAGCGAAAAATCATTATTTACTAGTAGAAGAACACGTTAACGTACTGGACTGATCTGTTTAACTGCTTCAACACACGCACCCTCATAAGCTGTTGTCTGTGCAATAAGTGGACTACCCTTTTTAAGGACTACAAAAAAACCACCCAGTGCTCTACTGATCTGGACGAACAGTGAATCGTCATAAAAAATACAGTGATTTGATTTTCTAGTACTTAAACAGAAGTGTCCAGTAGTCTACTGGAAAAACCAAGTGGCCTATCAGATGCTTCCATAGGTTTTTCTATACTTTGCAGCAGTGACGCAGATAACTGAAGCAATGGCTCTAGTTGGAGCAATACCCATTGAGGTATTTGGAGTGCCAGAACAAGCAGGCTTGGGAGGATGATTTGCTAGACGAGTCAACTGTTATCTATGCGAGTTCGTGTTTAGACTATAAGTCTTATACTTATAAAGCACAAGGTTTATTGTTAATTAAGCAGAAATTCAAAATATTTGTGTGCGTAAACCCAGATAATCGTCACAGTCTTATCAAGCAATATAGAGTCTCTCTGTAAAGTCAATATGAGTAGTTTCTGATCGTAAAGGCCATTTTTGACGCCATATTGCAATGGAAATACGCTCAACTAATGTTTGCTCAATTAGGCCAATAGGGTTTAGTTCTAAATATAATTGCTCAAGTAAATTTTGGTATTCAAGCTCATCTTCATCTGCAAGTATTAGGTTTTTAGAATACAACCCGTGCTTAATAGCATTAGTTGAGACTTTGTTTTTACCTAGTTCAGTAATTGGGCCAGTAGACTTCTTGGAGTTCAGTTGATTTGCGGTAATTTGTGCTATTGATGTTTGCATTGATAACCTCATAAAATATCCTTATTATAATCATAACTTGATAGTTTATTAAATACTTAAAATATTGCAACATATTTATATCAATATAGTTAAGTAAAATATTTTTAGCTAAGTTATGATGTGTTTTTCTATAGCTTACTAGTAAATACAAACATCATGAGAAATAAAAGAATTGTTCCGATAGCTGTCATTTTTGCACTGATGAATCTAATAGCCTGTGGAAATGCACACAGATATAGTTATGAGGCACCAATATCCTATCAGAAGGCACCAGAACCAAAATTCATAGGCTGGGATAAAAAAGGACATAAAAAATTTGATACAGATAAAGTCGATTCAAATGTGAATGATAGCTTGCCCCCCTTAAAAGAACCTCAGAAATTAGCTGATATAACTCCTAAGAAAGCTTTAAGTAAGTCAAAAAATAAAAAGTCATCAATTAAGAATTCTGAAGTAATTGAAAGCCCTGTAAAAAAAATAACACCAACAATATTAAATGAAGATGCAATTATTTGTGAAACAGATAGTGTACTTTTAAATAAAAAAGATTCTAATGGCAATATTAGCCCTTCCACAGGAAGCTCTTTATTAGCAATATCCAAATTAAGTTTGGAATTTCTTGAACTTGACAAAAAAAGGCGAGATATTGAAACAAAATACTTGAGTGATGTGCAATCAATAAGTGCACAGAGTGGAATTATCACGAATACCACGAGTAGTAGAGACTCAATCAGTAAATTAAATACTGATATTAATGAAGAAGAGGCGTCAGCAAAACAAGCATCTGATTTTTTGAAGCTATGCAAAGCTACGAATGATGCCCAGGACGTTGAGGTAATAGAAAGGAGGCCTATTTCAAATATTGCAAAAATTAAAATCGCTTTAAATAATAGCAGTTATGAAGTTTGGACTTATGAGTATTTTTTAACTTCTAACTAGCAACATTTAAATAATCAAACATTAATTAAATTCCTATGGCAATTATATTTAAGAATAGTAATCTACAAATGGAGAAGGAGTAAATGATGAAAAACATTATAGGACTACTAACTATTTTAATTTTTATATCTGGTTGCGGAAAAATAATAACGGTACCAATTGATTCAACGCCACTAGTCAAAGATAAATCAACCTTAATAATTTATACGAGCAAAAATGATAGTAAGTCATGTAGCGCATGTATCAACACTGTTTTTCCAAGTAAATTATCAATTGATAATCATTTTGTTGGGCAAATAACTCCAGAAGAACCATTAAAAATTGCAATTGAGCCCGGAAAACATGATTTATATGTTGAATCAGAAAGCGGTGATTACAATCAGGTTTTGAGTCATAGATTTGAAAGAAATGAAGTTTATCTTTTAAGGGCTTGGCTTGAGATTAGAGTGCAACCTAAAGAGATTCTAGTAAAACTAGAAGAGTCTGACAAAATAGATAGTTACCAAGTAAGAAGCCATAAGTAGTTAAATTTGAGACCTTTGCACGAAGCCAGTCAAAGTCAGCTATAAATGAGATAATACGCACAACATAAATGACTCTCAAAGGTATTTAAATGGCGTGGAAAAATCTAGAACAAACAACACTTGTTGATGCGATGCTGATTGAGCATGCCGCCTTAAAAGAGCTCGATGACGTCCATGAGTTAATTGATTGGTCTCGTGTAGAAAAGATACTTTCCGGTATACATACCAGTAAGCGAGGAGAAAAAGCCTGGCCACCCTTGTTGATGTTTAAAGCGCTGTTATTGCAAAGTTGGTATGCCTTAAGTGACCCTGCGTTAGAAAAACAACTGGCACGTGATTTGTTGTTTCGTCGTTTTATTGGACTAAGCATCTCGGAGTCAGTCCCCGATCATTCAAAGATCTGGCGTTTTCGTCAATTATTGGAAAAGAAGTATTTAATGCAGTCATTGCTAACGGCTATCAATGATCAGCTCACTGAGCAAGGCTTATACATCAAGTCAGGTGAAATTAGTATTATCGATGCCAGCGTGATTGAAGCCAAACAATGTCGGCCCAATAAAAAGAAAGATGGGAGTTCTACGCAAGATCCAGAAGCGAGTTGGAACGTTAAAGTGGCCTCTGATGGTAAAAGTAAAAGCACCTACGGATATAAAGCGCATCTCAATGTAGATGAAGACGGGCTTATTAAGGCAATGGATTACACCGCAGGTAATGTTCATGACTCCAACCGATTCACTACGTTACTTCATGGCAATGAAACGAGCGTTTATGCGGATAGCGCTTATCAGAGCCAGGCTCACAGCGAATGGTTATTAAAACGCGGTATTAAAAATTGTTTGATTAAACGGGCTTATCGTAACCGACCGTTAACAAAAGAAGATAAGGCATTTAATCAAATACAGTCGCGTATTCGAAGTACAGTAGAGCGCGTCTTTGGTGTGCTTAAACTCCATTACACCATGGGTAAAGCGCGTTACCTTGGCTTAGGTCGAAATCGCACACGCGTAGAAATCATGTGCGTAGCGCATAACATTAAACGCGGGTTATCCATTAAGCGGGAGAGGTACGCCTAATAAGGCGACACGGGGGTAAATCCCCCCTATTTATGACTATAAATCAGCTTGATTTGTCTGTTTTTCGTCAAAGTAAGTTAAAAAATGAGATTTAGTCCATTGTATTACAGAGATCACCTAATCAAGCAAAGGTCTCAATTTATATTTATGGCTCGTATATTTTCGATAATTTTTACAATTTATTAAGGTTTTTTATGAAAAAATATTTATTAATTTTATTTATCATGTTTATTGCTGGCTGTGCTGTCACAAGAGAGTATGTAGCTACAGGCGGAAGTCGTTCAGATGGCATAGTTAAACTATCGTATGAGGTAGGATCATATGAAACTGCTCATGTAAACGAACTTCAGGGGTTAAGTCTTGCAAGAAGAAAATGTGCGGGCTGGGCATATAAAGATGCTGAACCATTAGGGGGAACTACTAGAACTTGTAATGTCCTGGGATTTGGAGATTGTCAATCATGGTTAATAACTAAAGAATATCAATGCTTAGGTAGTTTAGAAAAATAAATTAATATATTGGAGTACTAATGGGCATTTTATTTTGGGCAATTATTTTAGGTATCATCCCCGCGTTTATCGCCCAAAATAAAGGGCGTGATTTTATTGGGTGGTGGATTTATGGGACTTTATTATTTATTGTCGCTCTTCCTCATTCTTTAATGATGAAAACGAATAGAAATGAATTAGAGAAAAGATTACTGCAAGAAGATAATAAAAAATGTCCCTATTGTGCTGAAATTATCAAACAAGAAGCAGTGATATGCAGGTACTGTCAAAAAGACTTGCCAATCAAAATTATTAATCATACTGAAGAGCCTATAGATTGTCCCATGTCGATTGATAAAGACACTAATGAAGTTGAATTAAATAATCGGGCTGTTGATGTTGGTGATAATACAATTTTATATATATTGCTTGGGCTGTGCGTTTTATATGTTATTTTTTACACATCAACCGATACTAACGATAAACCATCACAGACCAGCACTCCCATCTCTCAACCGGAAATTGTGAACAAACACACAATTCCATTAGCTTGTGATACAACCAGTAAAATAACAGGAATGAAATACGGTATAACTGGAGAGGCAATTTATGTCAGAAATGGAGCTGGTGATAGTTTTGATAAGATAATTAATGAAAAAGCCACCAGTGCGCTTAATTCAACCCAATTTATTACCATTGATTACTCAACATTAGTGTATGAAGAATGTACTAAGAATGGATGGTCATGGATTCGGGTCGTAGACCCATCATTTCTGGAGGAGTCACACAAGGGCTGGGTCGAAAGCAAGTTTCTTATAAAATTTCAAGAAGTTGATAGGCATGAATCCACAGGAATAGATGAGGTTGAAAAGAATTATTCAAATATCACCGGAACTAATTGTGCTGAAATTACGGTATCTGAAAGTAATAATACGATGAGTATGCAACAAGCAAAGATGGCTTGTATGACTATTAATAATTATTTACATAAATGAGTTTTCTAGCGTTTGTTAATCAGCATCTATTTTCTTCTAATTCAGCGCTTATATTGTCAGCCATAAAATTATAAAACATCCAAAATAACAATACATACTGGTATACCTGAACGCTGTTTCTCGGAAGAAATTGGCAAGTATTAGATGCTGGTTGACAGAATAAAGCTATATATCGTCGCACTAAATTTAAAGCCTAATTACCAGTTGTTAGACTTCTATTTTTGCCTATAGGTGCCCCGATGGAGGATTTAAAAATAATAGGGTATAGGGGAGTAAATCAATCAAATAAAATCTATCTGGTAGTAATAATTAATTATCGTCTACGATATTTTTTTTAGTTTTAGGGAATTGACTTGGGAACAAAAACCGTAAAATTGCTCTTAAGGTGACAAAAAAGATGAGTAAAAAGATTAGAGCTATTAGGTGCATTACGTTCCTTATTTGTAGTTATGTTTGATATTTTTTATATTAAAACTGGGTAATACCGGTTTTCTACGCTCAATTTTTACTTTTTATTGCGGGTTTTTATTTTAAATTGCGCTACCAGTGCGCCATGAAGAAACTTTAGACATAAAAAAGGCCTAGATTTTACTCTAAGCCTTTGAAATTATTGGTGGGACGTCCGAGGCTCGAACTCGGGACCCAAAGATTAAGAGTCTTCTGCTCTACCAACTGAGCTAACATCCCAATAAAGCAAAATTATACAATATTTTCTGGTCTCGTGCTTCTAGAATTAGGCACTCCTGACAATTAACCTCGTTAAATAAGCCAAATTTTAACTAAACATCACTTAAATTCGAGCAACACCTCGGGTAAAAAGAACTCACTCACCAACATGTGTTTGTTGGCGATGCTATACACAGTTCGCCTACCCCAGATGGGTTCTTTTATGGGTACTTGATCTAAAACAGTAGACTTCCAAGTTGGTAATTGTACTAGTGCCACATCCATGGCGATGCGCTCAAGTTTTGGGTAAGAAAATATAATCTCCCCTAATGGCCGACTGCCTAATTTAGACAAATTACTTTTTGCCGTTTTAACCGTAGTCGTTGGTATTACTGTTCTGGCTAAGATTAACGGCGTACCTTTAACATGCAACAATACTTCTCGGGTTAACACAAACTCATGCTTAGGAATATCTAATAATCGGTGTTCGGTTAAATAAGGTGTTTTCCAACACTGTAACAATACCTTAACCGCCACACCCGAACCATAAAAATTCCGCAAACGCTGTGTTAAAGAACCAGACTCATAAGTCCAAGACTGAACAGCGACAGGCAATTTACGTCTTATACCTTGCCGATTTTCTAACCAGAGGGGCTCTTGATTAAATAAAACACTTTTTGTAGTCAAGCTAAACTAAACCTCTGCATAATCTGTCGAAGCACCCAACCACCGATCACACAAGGGTTGTATGACCTGCGGGGCATGCTTAAAAATTTGTTCACCAATACTTGGCATAGTATCTAATAAATCCGCATCTCTAGCCAAATCCGCCACTCTAAAATTAATAGCACCGGTTTGCCGAGTTCCCATCACTTCGCCGGGACCGCGCAATTCTAAATCTTTTTCGGCAATAATAAAGCCATCATTACTATCGCGCAGTATGCCTAAACGCTGCCTAGCCACATCAGACAAAGGTGTTTGGTACATTAACAAACAATAACTATCGCCCTCACCTCGCCCTACCCGACCGCGTAATTGATGTAATTGCGATAAACCCAAGCGCTCTGGATTCTCAATCACCATTAGGCCCGCATTAGGCACGTCAACACCTACTTCTATAACTGTAGTAGCAACTAATAAATCTATTTGATGATTTTTAAACGCCTGCATCACTGTATCTTTATCAGCACTTTTCATTCGACCATGAATTAAAGCCACGCGCACATTAGGCAAGGCTAAGCTTAAAAATTCAGCGGTTTTTTCTGCGGCTTCACACTCTAAAACTTCAGATTCTTCAATTAAGGTACACACCCAATATACCTGCCGAGCTTTATCAACCCAACTGTTAATTCTATCAATCACATCTGCTCGGCGTTCGGCAGGAATAACACTCGTCACAATAGGCTTTCTGCCCGGAGGCAATTCATCAATAATAGACACATCTAAATCAGAATATTGCAACATAGCTAAAGTTCTAGGAATCGGTGTAGCGGTCATCACTAATTGATGCGGGCGCACATTACCTTGCTGACCTTTTTCTCTTAAGGCCATACGCTGATTAACCCCAAAGCGATGCTGTTCATCAATAATGATGAGGCCTAGGTGTTTAAAATTTACACTTTCTTGAAATAAGGCATGCGTACCAATGATGATACCTACTCTCCCTGCTTCTAAACCTTGTAAAACTTCTTTACGCGCTTTACCTTTGATCTGCCCCGTTAAAAATGCAACTTGTGTATTAAACCCAGAAAACCAAAGACTAAAATTCCGCATATGCTGTTCAGCCAATAACTCTGTCGGCGCCATGACTGCCACTTGATAGCCAGCGGAAATGGCTAATAATGCGGCATAAGCAGATACAATTGTCTTACCAGATCCCACATCGCCCTGCACTAAGCGCATCATAGGATTTTGCGCCCTACAATCTTCGGTAATTTCTTTAATTACTCGCTGCTGAGCACCCGTCAATTTAAACGGCAAACTGTTTAAAAACTGCTCAATTAATACCTGCTGTTGACTCTCTACAAATCGAGGTGCTTGCCATTGTCTGGCTTTATTTCTACTAATACGCAAACTAAGATGGTGTACTAACAACTCTTCAAAGGCTAAACGCTTAAGAGCCGGCACACTGCCATTCTGTATAGCTTCTATTGATATAGCCTCATCAGGGGCGTGCAAGGTGTTAATAGCCTCTGCAAGAGACGGATAGTTATAGCGTTTTAAAATAGGCTCAGGAATCCATTCCACCAATAATTGTGGATTCTGCTGACATAAATTAATAGCTTGTTTAACGATTTTTCTTAAGGCCGTTTGACCAATACCTTCTGTTAAGGGATAAACAGGGGTTAAGCGGGGTTCCGTAATATCTGCATCCGGATTAGTTATAATTCGATAATCCGGATGTAACATTTCTAAGCCACTAAAGCCCTGACGCACTTCGGCGAAACAACTAATTAAAGTGCCCGGCTTAAATAAGTTATGTTGATGGGCATTAAAATGAAAAAATCGCACCGATAGCGCACCGGTATCGTCTGCAATTCTACAGATCAAGCTTTTCCTACCTCTAGGCAGCACATCAACAAACTCCACCCGGCCGCAAATTAAAGCATGCATACCCACACGCAAGTCAGCAATAGAATAAACCCGGGTTCTATCTTCGTAACGAAGCGGCAAATGAAAAATCAGATCACTAATAACCCGAATACCTAGCTTCTCAAGACGGTTTAAAGTCTGGGCTCCAACGCCTGATAACTGACTGACTGACTGGTTAAGTTCATTCACATTAAAGTCACTCAGTGGGCTAATAACATCAACTAACAGGCCGGATATTCTTGATCAGGTAGTTGCAAAATACCATCCATTTCAACGCCGACATTTTTAGGTAAAGCTGCCACACCAATAGCCGCCCTAGCGGGATAAGGCGCTTGGAAGTATTGCCCCATAATTTCGTTAACGATAGGAAAATGTGATAAGTCCGTTAAAAATACATTGAGCTTAACAATATCAGCTAACTCGCCACCGGCTGCTTCTGAGACTGCTTTTAAATTATCAAAAACCTGCACAATTTGCGCCGTAATATCACCTTCAACAACCGTCATAGTTTCCGGCACTAAAGGAATTTGTCCAGAAAGATAAACTGTTTTACCCACTTTAACCGCTTGCGAATAAGTGCCTATGGCTGCTGGTGCTTTACTTGTGTGAATTATTTCTTTCATAGTCAATTTCCAAAATGAGTAGGTCGCCATTATAATTATTTTTATAAAACAAAGCCGAACTAACATACGACCTTATAAGTTAAAATCCTCACCTATGCGTATATTATTAACTTATATCAGCGTTATTCTGCTTTGGTCCACCACCCCTCTAGCTATTAAATGGAGTGGTGAGGGTGCAGGCTTTTTATTTGGTGTGACATCCAGAATGACGCTTGGCACTATTTGCCTGCTGTTATTTGTGGCCTTAACCAGAAAAGCTTTACCCTTACATCGTAAAGCCCTACTCACCTATGGCGCTGTTGCCTTACAAATATACGGCGCAATGTTACCCACTTATTGGGCTGCGCAATTTTTACCCTCCGGATGGATTTCTGTTGTCTCAGGGATCACGCCATTAATGACAGCTTTATTATCCGCCATCTTTCTTGGAGAACGCAGCTTAACCTTAGGTAAACTATTTGCGTATAGTTTGGGTATTGGTGGATTAAGCATTATCTTTGGATCGGCTTTACAAATAAGTATCCATGCCGCTTTTGGTATTGGCGCTTTACTGCTTTCTACTGTTTTTCAGGCAAGTAGCTCAGTTAGCATAAAACGCATTAATGCTAAATTACCTGCTTTAATACAAGTGATGGGAGGACTATTAATTGCGACGCCGCTGTATATCATCACGTGGGCAATTGTTGAGGATGCCCAACTTCCTAATTCTTTATCTATTACGGCTTTAGCATCCATTCTATACTTAGGCATTATCGCCACGACACTAGGATTCATCTTTTACTATTACTTACTGACCCACTTAACGGCCACGCGTGTTTCATTAATTAACTTAATTTCGCCAGTTCTTGCCTTACTAGTGGGGCATTTTGTTAACCATGAACTACTCACCATCAAAATTTTATTTGGCACACTGTTGATTATTTCAGCACTGTTTATTCATGAAATTATCGAACGATTACCGACATTTAAGTCCAAGCGTAAATAATCAATACCTGCTTAAACGCATAGAAAATCTGTTAGATAAAAAATATTAGAAATTTATTGAAAATCTTCTTTGCCCAAGTTGCATTTTTAGTGCTACTATTAAGCCGCAGTTAAGTTAAGGCGGCTTCTTTATGGGGGCTGGTATTTGTAAAGCCAACATAAATTGGCGTTTTTTCTAAAGTTAAGAGTGTATTATGTCTGATCAAGTTGTAGGTACCGTTAAGTGGTTCAATGATGAAAAAGGTTTTGGTTTTATTGAACAAGAAGGTGGAAAAGATGTATTTGTTCACCACAGTGCAATTAACGGATCTGGACGCAAAACATTGCGTGAAGGCCAAAAAGTAACAATGGAAGTAACTCAAGGTCAAAAAGGCCCACAAGCTGAGAATGTAACGCCTGCGTAATAGTCTCAAGTAATCGTTTCCTAAAGACCTAGCGGTTTTTAGGAAACACCATCGCTATTCCAACATTTTCTTTTAATGGCGTTTAGCTTTTAAAATCACAAATTTTTTATTTTCAGCTACCAAAGCATAATTACCGAAGATACGTTTAAGAGTTTGCTGATAATTAAGATGTCGGTTGCCAACTAGCCATAACTCCCCGCCCTTTCTCAAAACATCTTTTGAGGCTTTAATCATACTATTAGCAATTTGATCACCAATCACATTTTGCTGATGAAATGGCGGATTACACAAAATAAAATCTGCAGAGTTTGCTGCAAAATCTTGCAAACCATCCCCCACTTTAAAATGCGCTGAGCGCTGAGCACCCAAAGCCCGCACATAGTTATCTTGGGCAGAAGCTACTGCCATAAAAGATTCATCCACAAAATGCACTACCGCATCTGGATTTTTTTCCGCAGTCATTAAGCCTAATAAACCATTACCACAGCCTAAATCCACAACATCAACAACACCTTGAGTATCAGGCAAATGCTGGAGAAAAAACCGCGTCCCAATATCCAAACTATCCCGCGAAAAGACATTCGCATGATTACTAATGATGTGCTCAGAGCCCTCAAGTTGATAACAAACTGGATAAGGACTCTCAACCACTTTAATACTGGGATCTAAGGTAGCAAATATAAGCCGAGCTTTTTTTCTGGCTAAAGACGTTGTTGTTGCACCGACTAAACGCTCTAGCAATTTCCAAATATTCGGTGTCATCGTTTTAACCATACCCGCCACAATTACCTGCGTGGTAGGGTTAATATTCTGACGTATCCGAATTAACTGATCCTCTAACAAGGCCAACGTTTTTGGCGCTTTAATAAGTACCCAATCAAAAGTACCTTCTAAAACTTCAAGACTATTCGTTAAACGAATACTAGCTTCAGGGAGATTGTTAGCTAATAAATTAAGCCGAGTGGCTTGCTGTGATAGATAAGAATCTGAAACGGCTTGGGGCTTAAACGCGTGCAAACCTAAAGCCAAAGCCCCAAAACTATCATTTAAAATTAAAATCCGCGTATCTAAAGCCAACGGTGTTTGTTCGGCTAGATGACTGAGCAAGTACTCATCTGCGGCATCCCACGCGCGTAATAATTCTAAAGAACGCTTAGGCAGACGTTCTAAAACAAACTCCCCTTGCGCTACTTTTAACAATGTATCACTATCAGTCGTCATCAAACCTGCCCTTAATAAAAATTAAGCGCGAGACATAAATTTGCCGTTTTCGGTATTAACCTTAATAAGCTCATCAGTTTCTAGATACTCAGGTACTTGTACTTCTAGGCCAGTAGGTAAGCGTGCTGTTTTAGTGCGACCCGATGCCGTTGCACCTTTAATTGAGGGAGGCGTTTCTACGATAGGTAAAATAACAGAGCTAGGCAGTTCAATGCCAAAGATTTCATCATCAATTAATAAAGCGATAATGCCTTCAAGACCTTCTGTTAAATAGTAAACTTGATCATCTAAATCATCACGACTTAAACTGTATTGTGAATAATCTTCTGTATTCATAAAGATATAGTTTTCGCCATCGACATAAGAAAACTGTACCTTTGCTCTGACTAAATCGGTGTCTTTAAAAAAATCATCACCTTTTAAAGATTCATCTAATTTTTGGCCGGTCTTAAGATTAGTAAATCTAATTTTATATAATGTTGAAGCCCCACGCGATGAAGGACTTTTAGCATCAAATTGTTTTACCATATGTGGCACACCATTAATCTCAACTACCATACCGCGTTTTAATTCACTTGCCTTTGCCACACCAATCTCCTGAGTCTTTTTTAATTTATCACTGTTAAATACGCACGGTTTTTATACCGTCAAATAATCGCGTTATTATAACTGAGAACGATAACTAAAGCCTTGCACGTATAAACGCAAATTAACTAGAAAAAACGGCTAAATCCAGTATTTTTTTGTTAAACAATCTTTGATTAAGTCTTATAATTAAGCCAAACTTACCAACTCATCAACCCTGAGATAACCATGCCTAACCGCTTAATTTTTTTACTCGTTTTAGTCTTATTAAATTTAGTAGGTTGTGCTTCAAATGATGTTAAAGAAACATCTGCAACCGATGGTAGCCTTTTAGAAAATCCAGATGCGATTGCGCTTGCTAAACCCGCAGAACCCTCCTCGGGGCCGAATCCACCCATGACAATTACCAAAGGTAAAAAAACCTTAAATTTAGTCAGAATTATGGATGGTGGTATTTGTAAAAATGATTATGAAGGCGCAAAAGGCGCATTTCTACTTTATGCGGACACCCAAGATATAGAGCGCATTAAAAAAGCCAAAGGCGCGGCTATTTTCAAAACCTTTGAAACAAAGATCCAAGAAATTTCAGGCGATATTCTTCAAGCAGCCATTGATAGAACCAACCTAGGTGAAGATCCCTTTGCCTTGGGTGCAGATGAGGCGCAACAAAAATTGGCCAGTAAATTAGTGATGAACTTTCGTGATGCCGCTACAGACATCGTGGCAAAGTTTCAAAAAGAAACCAGCCTAACTATTGATATAAGCGCGTTTCAACCCTCTTTAGTGTTCTTTCAAAAAGGCTGTGATGAATCAAAACTTGATGCAGAAGGCGCCGAGTCAGCTAGTTAAAATCAGGTTCTTTTAATCTAACCGCTAACACATCACATTTTGCATAATGCAGAATACTGTTAGCGGTTGACCCCAACAATAATGCCAAACCATGCCGACCATGTGAACCCACCACGATTAAATCAACGTGCTGTTGCTTAGCAATATTAATGATTTCTTGCTTAGGAATACCCCACAATAAGCAACAATCTGCCAAATCCACATTAAGACGCCCACTTAAATTAATTAATTTAGCTTTTTCGGCTTCAAGCAAAGCATCATCTGACGCTTCAGTTAACGAGATAACCATACCGTAATAAGCATCTGGCATAGGTATATTATCAATCACATGCACAATACTTAATTTTGCTTGATGAGTATCAGCTAGGGCCTTAGCTTTGTCTGCTACATAATCACCTTGTTTAGAAAAATCTGTCGCTAATAAAATATGTCGATAATGGCTCATTTGGTTTACCTTGTTCTATATGCAGGCGATAAAGTTATCACTCGCGCGTATTTAACCACGATTTTGTCATCATTAATCAGTTTACCCTAAATAATTTGAGCTTTTTTGACGGACAGACTGCCATAAATAATAGGACAAAGTGGAGTGTGATAAAATAATCTCGTGGTTTAAACCTCATAAATAGCCTTAATACCCATTACCTAAACCCATAAATATCAGCTTTCATGCAACCCGCATTTATTCATTTAAGATTACACACCGAATTTTCGATGGTCGACGGCATCGTTAAAATCAAACCTTTGGTTAAACGCTTAACTGAACTAAATATGCCTGCTGTTGCAGTAACTGATCACGCAAACTTATTTTCGTTAGTTAAGTTTTATAAAAACACCCGCGGCGCAGGTATAAAACCAATTGCCGGGGCAGATGTATTGGTTTTTAATCCAGATGATCCAGCTACGCCCTATCGACTCACGCTACTAGCCAACAATCATACTGGCTATATCACCTTAACTGAACTTGCCTCAAAAGCCTATCAAGAAGGCCAGCATCAAGGTGTTCCTATGCTAAGACGCGAATGGATTGAAGAAAATCACGCTGGATTAATTGCACTATCGGGTGCTATGCAGGGTGATATTGGCAAAGCCCTCTTAGCAGAAAATACCGTCGAAGCTAAAAAATGTGCGGAATATTGGGGTGAGTTATTTAAAAACAGCTTTTACCTTGAACTGCAAAGAGTCGGAAAACCCGAAGAAGAACGCTACATTGCGGGCGCTATTGAACTTGCACTTGCATGTGACCTACCCGTTGTAGCCACCAATGATGTGCGCTTTATTCATCAAAAAGATTTTGCCGCTCATGAAGTTAGAGTGTGTATTAATCAAGGTCGTGTCTTAGATGATACACGACGCCCTAAAGATTACACTGATCAGCAATATTTACGCAGTACAGAAGAAATGCTGGCATTATTTGCCGATATTCCAGAAGCCTTACAAAACTCTGTTGAAATTGCTAAACGCTGTAATTTAACACTCACTTTAGGGGAAAACTTTCTACCCGACTTCCCTGTTCCAGCCGGCATGACGCTAGGCGATTTAATGGCCAGTGAATCTAAAAAAGGTTTGGAAGATCGCTTACGTCAATACCCAGCTATTGGTACTGGCACTAAAGAAGAAAATGAACAGGTTTACTTTGCGCGTTTAGAAACAGAACTCAAAGTAATCACCGAAATGGGCTTTCCTGGTTACTTTATGATCGTGGCCGATTTTATTCAATGGGCGAAAAACGAACTAATTCCAGTTGGCCCTGGACGGGGTTCCGGAGCGGGGTCATTAGTGGCCTATGCCCTTAAAATTACAGACTTAGATCCCATTGAATTTGATTTACTCTTCGAGCGTTTCTTAAATCCAGAGCGGGTATCTATGCCCGACTTTGATATCGACTTTTGCATGGATCGCAGAGATGAGGTAATCGATTATGTGGCGCGGCATTATGGTCGAGACCATGTAGCGCAAATTATCACTTATGGTTCAATGGCTGCAAAAGCAGTTATTCGAGATGTAGGTCGTGTCTTAGGTTTTGGCTATGGTTTTGTCGACAAACTGGCTAAGTTAATTCCCTTTGAAATCGGCATGACCCTCACCAAAGCGCTACAAGATAGCCCTGACCTTAAACAACTTTACGATACCGAAGAAGAAGTTAAAACGCTCATCGACATGGCGTTATCTTTAGAAGGTACCGTTAGAAACGCGGGCAAGCACGCGGGTGGCGTGGTGATTTCACCCACTAAACTCACTGACTTTACTGCGCTGTATTGTGAACAAGGTGGCGGTAACTTAGTTACCCAATTTGATAAGGATGATGTTGAAGCTGTTGGCTTAGTTAAGTTCGACTTCTTGGGCTTACGCACCCTGACTATTATAGATTGGGCACTGCAAACCATTAATGCCAAAAAACGCTTAGCTAATGAAGAGCTCGTCGATATTACCACCATCCCTCGTGACGACTTAGCCTCTTATGTGCTCTTAAAAAATGGCCTAACCACCGCGGTTTTTCAGCTTGAATCTCGCGGTATGAAAGAGCTAATTAAAAAACTTAAGCCCGATTGCTTTGACGATATTATTGCTTTAGTGGCGCTATTTAGACCAGGGCCCTTAGAGTCAGGCATGGTTGACGATTACATCAATGTAAAACATGGTGCAGAGGCAGAATATGCGCACCCTTTACTTGAGCCTATATTAAAACCTACGAACGGCGTAATTTTATATCAAGAGCAAGTAATGCAAATCGCCAGAGAATTAGCGCATTACACCCTTGGCGGTGCAGATATGCTCCGCCGTGCGATGGGTAAGAAAAAACCCGAAGAAATGGCGAAAGAGCGGGAGAAATTTACTTCAGGGGCAATTGCCAATCAGATTGACGAATCCATTGCCACCTATGTATTCGACTTAATGGAAAAATTTGCTGGCTATGGTTTTAACAAATCGCATTCAGCGGCATATGCCTTAGTTGCTTATCAAACAGCATGGCTTAAAACGCATTATCCGGCTGCTTTTATGGCGGCCGTATTATCTTCTGATATGGATAACACTGATAAAGTGGTTATCTTAATTGAAGAATGCCGGCAAATGAAACTAGTCGTTTTACCGCCCACCATTAATGTCTCAAATTATCGATTTACGGCTAACGATCAAAATCATATTGTTTATGGTTTAGGCGCCATTAAAGGTGTAGGGGAAGCCGCAATTGAAGATATTATTAAAGAACGCGAAACAAATGGCCCCTTCTTAAATCTTTATGACTTATGTAAACGCGTAGACTTACGCAAAGTTAATCGACGCGTCCTTGATGCTTTAGTTAAAGCCGGTGCCTTTGATGACTTTAGCCCCAATAGAGCCAGTCATCTAGCAGAATTACCCACCGCCTTACGCGTTGCTGAACAACATGGAAAAATGGCGCAAACAGGCCAAAATGATCTCTTTTCGTTTGAAAACTCCGAAACAGATGCCGATGATGACAGCCCCCACGATTATACAAATAGTGTAGAACCTTGGTCTGATAAAGAACGTTTAGCAGCAGAAAAACTGACGCTAGGTTTATTCTTAACTGGTCACCCTATCGACCAATATGAAGCTGAATTAAAGCATTTTACGCACGGAAAAATCGCTTCATTACAAGTATCTCGTGGCAAGATGGAAGCGCGTATTGCTGGCATGGTAGTTGAAGTGCGTACTCGCCAAAATAAGCATGGCAAAACCATGGGCTTTGCAACTTTAGATGATAAAACGGGGCGTTTAGAATGCGCTCTATTTGGTGACACTTATGATCAATACCGTGATATTTTTTCTAAAGATACCTTAGTCGTTGCCGAAGGCGCATTAGCCATCGATAATTTTTCTGGGACACTACGCTTAACCGTGGAAAAACTATACGACATAAACCAAGCTCGAGAAAGCTTTGCTAGATCTTTAGCTATTAATTGGGATAGTGTTGAAGACACGACGTCAAACAACGTGTTTTTACATAAACTAACAGAAATACTCTCACCTTATAAAGGTGGCAATTGCCCAATCACCCTTAATTACACCTCAAATGTAGCAAAAGCTAATTTACAATTAGGCGATGAATGGCGCATTCATCCGACTGATGATCTTATTACGCGCTTAAGATGGTTTCTTGGCCAAGATAAGCTAGAAGTCCGCTACAAATAGCATAAAAAAGGGGCATACACTGTATGCCCCTTTTATTTAACTTCTACTCAACTTTAACCTTATTCTGTTTCAGAATCTGACTTTGCTGGCGTGGGTGCAGGCGGTGGAGTAAACACAGGTGCTTCCTGTTGAACGGGCGCTGGGCTAGCAACCGGCTCATAAACTGGCGCAGGTGCAGGTGGCGGCGTAAACACAGGTGCTTCTTGCCTTACTGGTGCTTCCAGTTGCACTGGCGCTGGACTAGCAACTGGCTCATAAACCGGTGCTGGTGCAGGCGCTGGTGTAAACACTGGCGCAATAACTTCGACAGCCGATGATTGCTCTGCAGCAACAGGGTTGCTTGCTTGAGCGTTATCACCCTCAACTTTTTTATAATTAGGATTACGAGGTCTTCTACGATTTGGGCCTCTACGATTAGAGTTTCTTTTTTCTCCCTCAGATACTGGCGCTTGTCCATCAACCTGAGCTACAGAAGCCGTCGCTTCAACATCTGCATTAACCACAGGCGCGTCACTAACAATAACCGCTACTGGTGTCGTTTGCACTGTCTCAACCGCATCTTCAACTGGATCAGCTGTCGGCGCAAGATTTCTTCTTACATTTCGACCTCTACCGCGTAAATTACGATTTTTATTTGGGTTTTGTGGATGCTGTTGTTTATTTTCAGAACCTTCAATTGTTTCTTGAGACTCCTTATTCTCATTAACTTCTTTAGACTCTTGATTAGCTTCAGGCGTCTTATTACGGTCTTGTTGATGTCTATTATTGTTGTTACGACCTTCTTGATTTCTGTCTTGATTACGCTGACCATTTCTACCGCGTCTGTTATTACGGTTTCTATTGGACGGCTGTGCAGTCTCTTCAGTTGAGTTTGCTTTGTCAACAACAGTCGCAGCAGGAGTCACTACTTTTGCTTCTGGTTCAGCAGAACTTGAACCGACTAACTTATCCCAGAAACGTTTAATTAAACTAGCTGATTCATTTTTAGTTTGTACAGGTACAGGAGAATCATGCATAAACTCTTTAACCGCTGCTCGTTCATGCTTAGGTTTAACTTGTTGAGCAAACTCAGGAATAGCTATTTCCTCAGCTTTAATTTGCGCGTAGCTCGGTTTATCGTCCGCAAATTCTTTCTCTTTAATACGCTCAATATCGTAAGCAGGCGTTTCTAAATGTTTGCTAGGCAAAATAACAATACCGACTTTAAGACGCGTCTCAATTTGCTCAATCGCGTGGCGTTTTTCATTTAACAAGAAGGTTGCACATTCGATTGGTAAATGCGCGATTACCTTTTCTGTGCCTTTCTTCATCGCTTCTTCTTCAAGAATTCTTAACACAGAAAGCGCGACAGATTCCACATTACGGATAGTGCCTTGACCTTTACAACGCGGACAAGGTAATTGAGTTGCATCACCTAAAGATGGACGCATTCTTTGACGCGACATTTCTAACAAACCAAAACGTGAAATACGGCTGGTCTGAATACGCGCTCTATCAATTTTTAAAGCATCACGCAGATGATTTTCAACTGCTTTTTGATTTTTATTCGATAACATATCGATAAAATCAATGACGAATAAACCACCTAAATCGCGTAATCTTAATTGCCGCGCAATCTCATCAGCGGCCTCTAGATTAGTATTTAAAGCGGTTTCTTCAATATCACTGCCTTTAGTCGCACGCGCAGAGTTAATATCAATCGAAGTTAAGGCTTCAGTATGGTCAATAACTATTGATCCGCCAGAAGGTAATGACACCTCACGGCAGTAAGCAACTTCAATTTGAGATTCAATCTGATAGCGACTAAATAAAGGCACCGCATCTTGATATAACTTAGCTTTAGGTAAGAAATGCGGCATGACTTCTTTTAAGAAATCTTGCACCAAGCGATAAGAATCTTCATTATCAATTAATATTTCATCAATATTGCCACGCAAATGATCACGTAAGGCTCTGATAATGACATTACTTTCTTGAAAAACTAAGAAAGGCGCTTTTTGCTCCGTTGAAGAGCGTTCAATCGCTTCCCAAAGTTGTAATAAATAGTTTAAATCCCACTGTAATTCTTCAGCATTTTTACCACAACCCGCGGTTCTTACGATTAAGCCCATCGTGTCAGGAATAACCAAAGACGCCATCACCTCACGAAGATCACTACGCGTATCACCTTCGATACGTCTTGAAATACCACCCGCTTTAGGATTATTTGGCATCAACACCAAATACGTGCCAGCCAAGCTAATATAAGTTGTTAAAGCAGCACCTTTATTACCTCGTTCTTCTTTTTCAATTTGAACGATGATTTCTTGACCTTCTTTAATAAGATCTTTAATGGCCGGACGACGCCCGTCTTCTGTAGGCTCTTGAGGTTGACGATATTGCGGAGCAATTTCTTTAAAAGGTAAAAAGCCATGTTTATCAGCGCCATAATTAACGAAGGCTGCTTCTAAGCTGGGCTCTACCCGAGTGATAATACCTTTATAGATATTAGATTTTTTTTGTTCTTTTGAAGGGATTTCAATGTCAAAATCATATAATTTTTGACCGTCTACCAATGCAACTCGCAGTTCTTCAGCCTGCGTAGCGTTGATAAGCATTCTTTTCATGTTGTATCCTTGTTGTTACCTGCTCCATTCCCAGATTTTACTTACTGGACTGTATTTCTTATTGCATCAAATTACGTGGCAATATAAACAAAAAACGCTATGTCTTAGACACAATCAGCTTAGTTTCTACGGTCTTATTTTCCATCATCTACGCACTTTAGAGAGTATGCGATTTCATCTAACGAAATCTGCGAAAGGGTGCGAGCGATGCTAATTTAATTTTTTACAGTCTTTAGTGGTAAATTCTGTTTCAAGCAAGTGTTAAAAAATCGTGCGTCTAGGGTCGAACGATGAACCCGAAAATCGTATAATGAGACATTAATCACACCAGGCGCGCTATTTTAGTGCTCATTAAGTAGCTCTTAGACCCTATTCTTATTAAAATGGGCCGAGCTGCAAAGTGTTTATTTAAAAACTTGCCTAATATATCAACCTTATTGAATTACTTCAATTTTAAAGCGATATTTATCACACTATGCTGTTATTATTTATACCATGAGTATACAAGAAAACCCAACACCACAAGTTGTCTATGTTGAAATTAATGCTGACAACTGTGATCAGCGTCTCGATAATTTCTTAATTGCGCGTTTAAAAGGCGTACCTAAAAGCCGAATTTATCGCTTAGTCAGAAAAGGCGAAGTCCGCGTAAATAAAGGGCGCAGCGATGTTAAATATCGTTTAGTGGCGGGTGATATTATCAGAATACCCCCTATTAGAGTTGCCGAACGCACTGAAGAATCTTATGTCCCGCAAGGTTTACAAGCGGCGCTAGAAAATGGCATTTTATTTGAAGATGATGGTTTTCTTATCATTAATAAACCCGCTGGATTTGCCGTGCATGGTGGCAGCGGCGTCAGTTCTGGCATTATTGAAGGTTTAAGACTCATTAGACCAGAAGCACGCTTCTTAGAACTGGTACACCGTTTAGATAAAGATACCTCTGGCTGTTTGTTAATTGCTAAAAAACGTAGTGCTTTAAGACTCTTACAAGCCTTGTTTCGTAATAATCAAATCCAAAAAACCTATCAAGCTCTATTAACCGGCCAGTGGGCTAGAAAAAAACTCATTGTTAACGCCCCGTTATTAAAAAATATTAGTAAAGGTGGCGAACGCGTCGTGGTTATTAGCCAAGCAGGCAAAGCCGCTGAAACTTTATTTAAACGCTTAGAATTATTCTCTAATGCCACTTTAGTTGAAGCATCGCCCAAAACCGGACGTACCCATCAAATTCGCGTACATGCAGCAAGTCTTGGTCACCCCATTGTAGGTGATGAACGCTATGGCGTGGATGAGCTTAATAAAGCTTTTAGAAATAAAGGCTATAAACGCATGTTTTTACACGCCGAAACCTTGCAATTTATCCACCCGGTGACTGAAGCTCCCATGCGCATTTCAGCCCCATTACCACCCGAACTAACCCGCCTATTAAAAAATGAAGCAACGCTTTGATCTAATAATTTTTGATTGGGATGGCACGCTGATGGATTCAATTGATTGGATCAGTCGTTGCCTACAAAATGCCGGTGCAGACTATCAATGCAAAATACCCGAAGACCAAGCGACCAAAGATGTCATTGGCTTAAGTGCCAGCAAAGCCATAGCACAGCTATACCCAGAGGCGGATGCACAATTACACATTAAATTAGTCGATCGTTATAGAGCGCATTATTTATCCAGACAACTTAACCCCGATGATTTATTTCCGGGGGTTAAAGAGATGCTAATTAAACTTAAAGCAGACGGTTACCAACTGGCAGTTGCTACCGGTAAAACCAGAGCGGGTTTGCAAGAAGCGATGAAAGCCACGCAAACAGAAGATTTGTTTTGCATCACGCGTTGCGCTGATGAAGCCATCTCAAAACCTGATCCCAAAATGTTGCACGATATCATTGCACACACTCAAGCCAGTAAAGATCGTTGCTTAATGGTGGGTGATTCAGTGTTTGATTTACAAATGGCGCAGAATGCCCAAATTCCAGCGGTAGCCGTTACCTGTGGCGCCCAACCCGCCGAGTTATTACAACCGTTTAAACCTTTATTGTGTTTACAACAACCCACTGAACTACTCAATTTTATTTAAGGTTAAAGACTTATGGATCAGCAACAAGACGCCAGCAACACACCTAAATCTACCGACCCACAATGGGAGCGCAGTCTGCTTGAAAAAGTAGCGTTGGCCGCTGTTAAAGAGCAAACCACGGCCAGACGCTGGGGTATTTTCTTTAAATCTTTATTCTTTATCTATATGTTTGCCATTTTAGGCATCAACGTTTATCCCAAAATAAAAAGCAATTTGGGCGGTGATGACAAATATCACACTGCTGTAATCGATATATCCGGCGCAATTGCAGAAGACAAAGAAGCCAATGCGGCCGATATCATAGACAGTTTAAGAGACGCCGTTAAAGATGACCAAACCAAAGGTATCATCTTGCACGCAAACTCACCCGGCGGTAGCCCAGTGCAATCTAATTATGTATATGAAGAAATCAGAAACATAAAAAAAGCCCATCCTGAGTTACCTATTTATGCCGTAGTGAGTGATATCTGCGCATCGGGTTGTTATTACATTGCCTCAGCCAGCGACAAAATCTTTGTAAATCCCTCTAGCTTAATTGGTTCTATCGGCGTGATTATGGATGGCTTTGGCTTTGTGGATGTGATGCAAAAATTAGGGGTAGAACGCCGATTATTAACGGCGGGCGCCCATAAGGCTATGCTTGATCCTTTTTCACCCCCTAAAGCCGATGAGACTCAGTTTATGCAATCTTTAATAAACCAAGTGCATCAACAGTTTATTACTGCCGTTAAAACGGGGAGAGGTGACAGACTTAAAGAAACCCCTGATATGTTCTCAGGCTTAGTTTGGACAGGTGAAGAAAGTATTAAGCTAGGCATCTCTGATGCTTACGGTAACGATGACGCCGTGGCTAAAAACATTATTGGCGCCGAAAAACTACTTAACTTTACCCAACAAAAGAGCTTTCTGGATAAAATGAGCGGCAAATTTGGCGCGTCTTTTGGCCATGCCCTAGGCAGCCTGTTATTAACACCTTCCATTCGTTAACCTTACCCATACTTATAATAAAAGGGGAAACCAATGAGCAACACCACACCTTATGATGCTATGTTCTCAACCGTAATCGGCCAAGAATATGACATTTTAAAACTAATCTGCCCAGCTTCTACTGAAATGAGTCGCTTAGTCGGTAGTGCTGTCAATGCCTACCCTACTACAGAAAACACATTGCAAATTGTGGAATTAGGTGGTGGTACCGGCATCACTACCCTAGCCATGTTATCAGGCACCAAAAACATGCACATACTTAGTATTGATAACGAACCCACTATGCAAAATCAGGCTAAACAGCATTTAAAACAGTGGGTAGATGCTGGGCAACTCAGTTTTTGTGGAGATGATGCGTTAACTGCACTTAAGAATTTGCCCGACAATAGCGCTGATATCATCGCCACTGCCTATACGATCCATAATTTTCTAAATAGCTACCGTGAACAGGCCTTAAAAGAAATCTTTAGAGTACTTAAACCCAATGGTCAATTTATAAACGGTGATCGTTATGCCTTAAATGACATTAGGCATCACACACGTTTAATCCAAGAAGAGTTGGGGCAATACTTTAAAGTACTTACTGAGATGCAGCGCAACGATTTATTAGAAAAATGGATCGTGCATTTATTTAATGATGAATCAGAAGATCATGTAATGCGCGAACATGTCGCCCTAACACAAATGCAAGCCGCGGGTTTTGTGCGCATTCAAGTCAGTAATCGAATTGGAGGTAATGCGTTGGTAACGGGGATAAAGGCTTGAATGGAATATATAAATGATTTGGTGCGCTTCGTACCTCAGCACACCTTATTTAAGGCAAAGCAGTTTAATAAAATAAATAGCAGATAATCATCAAAAAAAACGGTTAGTAACCCTACGTCACTAACCGTTTTTTTAAACAGAGAAAATATTGAGCCTTGAAAAATGTAATTATCGCTAAATCTACAGATCTAAAGATATATAAATCTAACACTGCATTTATGCAGCCAAGCGTGGGCGACCACTGCGTGGTTTATCAAATAAACCACAAACACCTTTTTTGTCCCACGTTCTTAACCATGTTGCTGTGGTTTGTCGGCAAGAACCAAATATTTTTGATAATTCTTGTACTTCAAAACCACTGTTACTTAACAATACTGCATGAGCGCGTATTCTTGCCATATGACTCGGATGATTTTTCTTCATCTCTTCTAGGGTTTGCATTTCTTGTTCAGTTATATCTTTTACATGAAGCATGTTATCCACCTTTAAATCAATTGGATAGTTAATCCAAAACTATAAAAACACTGCCCTATTCAATTTAGGCGTATTTAAATCAACAAATGACACCGCAAACCAATAAACTTTAGTTTCCGTGTCCATGTTGCCTAGTCTAAAGACAATTAACATTAAAACAATTACCCCAAAGGGCAAAAATACAAAATATTTTTAACTTTTTTTAAAGCACCCAAAAGTCTCAAAAACAGCTTTACAAGCACTTCTAATGATTGTTTATCTAAGCAACATGCGTTGTCGATTCAAGCCCAATAAAGTTAACAGACCTACCAACATTAACCATGCACCTGCTGGCAACGGTATTGCAGCAACCTGTGTAAAGCCAATATCTTTGAGAATAGCTAATTCAATAGGCCCTAAGGCTCTAACATCTAAACCTAAATTATGTGCAGCAGGATTCATTAATGAGAGATTTGTAAGTGTACTTTCACTATCAAGATGCGACAAACTACTGCCCGACTGCCATGGGTTAGGGGTATAAATAGGAATGCCTTGCCCGCCATTAGCAGCCTTAGCATTTGATCCATTAAATAGCACACCTGGCGCATTAAAAGTACCGGCAGTTAATGCTGGAACTTGTAAACTATTAAAAACACCATCAGGGCCTATTAAACTAACACCAGAGGCATCTGTTAAGAATTGATCAAAAGTAGCCCATGTATCAGGATTGCCTGGAGAAAAACCACCCAAACCAGCGCCGTTTATATCTACATCGGATGCAAACCCAAAAGAATGTAATAATTCATGCATTGCTACAAATTTAAAATCATACTGGGTGGAATCCAAATTATTCGTTAAGCCCCAGTTGTAACCACTAAAAAAATTCCAATTTATATTGCCATCAGCAGTCACACCATTACCATCTACAGCACCGTTTGTAAGAATCTTTTCTTGCACTATGCTGGTTTGAAAAGTACCTGGCACAAGGAACTGATCACTGCCTGCTGACGCCAAATATCCATCATTTTTGCTATAAGACACTACATCATAGGTCAAATCTGCGGTGTAATTAATAAAATAAGCCGCTATCATCCCTGACGCACTATTAAGTGCAGCCTGCCTTTCTGCACCATAGTTAGGATCATCAAAGCCATGACCATCAACTGAGGGCAAATAATTAAAATTAAAGCTTAAAGAAGCATTTGCAGACGACACAAAAGCACCTAGTAAGAAATAACTTGTAATTAATAAACAGGGGATTTTTTTAACCCCCTTAACTGAAATAGCTTTTGCTACTTTCATGAACAACCTATCTTAATGAATTTTCACGTTATTAAATAATAGCAAATCACAAACTAAACAATCTATAAAATACTGGCTACCTGATTAGACTCAAGCAAGCCTACTTAAAGCCTAGGTAGACCCTGTTAAATCTTTACCAGTCAGCCCTAAACATCTAGCAACCTCAGTTAAAGGCTTAACATAAACGCATAAAGCTTTAAAAATCCTTACCAACACTTTAACTCGGCTTATTAAAGCCTTGCTAGGTGCAGTTAAAGATTTAGCTATACCTGTTAAACATTTACCAATACTTCTTAAGCCCTTGCCAAGGTGTGTTAAAGCTTTAGCAAGGTGAGTTAAAGCTTTAGCAAGGTGAGTTAAACCTTTAACAGACATTGGCAAAGCTTTAACTCAACTTGGTAAAGCTTTAGGCATTTATTTTAAGACTATTACACTGTCTTTAAAGGCGTTACCAATCTATTTGAGAACTTTAACAAGGCTTGGTTAGCATATTAACGTCCGTGTTGAAGCCTATACTTTTACCTCATCAGATTTATTTTACTCTCCGATATAACAAGCAATACCTGTTCAAGCACTCATTTATAAAATCAATACATCAATGATAATAACTCATTGTTTATAATTACATTATACCCACAAGGCCATATAAAATGACACTTTAAGATATTAATTGTAACAATTAAATTTTTACTTAAAAAATTTTGTAATAAAATAATTAAAAATAAAACTGTTATTATTCATAAAGTGCGTATACTAAATTTGCACACCCCAAAAACTACCAGGAAAAATTTATGAAAATAATCAAAGTGCTCCTAACATTTATCCTATTAAGTATTCCCGTTAAAATTGCCTTTTACCGCAATGTGTTACTCAAAATGACCGGGAACCCTAGTTTTACAACCCCCGATATCAACTTAACCCTAGTAAAAATAGCCGTAGATGAACTTGAAGCTGCCGAATTAGCCGCAGCTGATGGCGGTAAAGCAGCTACTGCATTGATGCATGATAAAGAAGCGATTGCAGACTCTATGTATAGAATTCTTGCCGCTTATGTAGAAAGAGTGTCACTTGGAGTCGCAGCCCTGATATTAAGTGCTGGCTTCGATACAACTAAAGAACCAACTCCGCGAGAGAAAGCAATATTGACGGTTATAGATGGCAGTAACTCAGGTACTGTTGTATTGATAGCTAAAATGATTGAACACGCTGGTTCTTATATATGGATGATGCAAGCCTCTGCGATAAATGGCGTTGAACAAGAATTTATCATCATTGGCAACAGCACTCAAGCCAAGTTTGAAATGACGGGTTTAATTCCCGGTCAAATTTATTACTTTTGTGTTGCAGGTGTTACATCAACCGGTACTACTGATTTTTGCGCACCTATTTCAAAGAGGGTTGTTTAACACCCAGCAAAAAAACTATTACCCATCATCACATTAAACTAAGAATGTAATAAAAATATTAATGGCAAGCAGCCTTACGAGAACGACCAGATCTTGGTTTATCAAACAAACCAACAATCCCTTTTCTTTCCCATCCACGCACCCATGTCGCCGCTGTTTGGCGACATGTATCAAATATTTTAGCTATCTCTCTAATATCAAAACCTGTAACAGTTAACAAAATAGCATGTGCTCTTTGTCTTGTTAAACGACTCGGATGATTCTTCTTCATCTCCTCAAGCGTAACTTTTTCTTCTACCGTTATATTCTTTATATATAACATATCGCCCACCCTTGAAATAATTAAATATTGCATCAAAAAAAAAATATCTACTGCTAACCAAAACAATAACAGCAGAGATATTAATAAATGTGGCAACACAAGTATCAAAAAATTAATCTGCAATGCCATGGAATGCAGTCTAAAGAGAATTAACATTAAAACAATAACCCCAAAGGGCAAGCTATTAAAAATATTAACTTTTTAAGTTAAATAAATTACATAAAAAAGTAATGAATATTTTTTATATAAATTTAATACTATACAATAATAACAAATTAAGCAGATTTAAAAACAACGACAATCACATATAAAACATGACACTTTAAAAAAACCATTTTAAAAAGAAATAAAAGCCACTTATTGACTAAACTTGTGAAAAATAAACTAACAAAATATAAATTTATTTAAATATAAATATTTTATAAAAAATCCATTAAATTCACCAAAATACTAAAAAGACTTTAAAAATCTTTCGAAGATTATTCTGTAAATATTCGTAGTAAGCACTCACCTCATCAAAAAAGTAGGCATTTTAATGGTGCAAGATTTTTTTGGAATGAACCCATGGGGCCATTAACATTAATTGCTAATTGCTAATTGCCCTTGGTTACAAATAAAACCACGACATTTTATTGAAATATTGCTACTGAAAAGATTTGTCTGATTAAAAAAACTCTCAATTGACCAATATCTAGCTACTCCTGTATTGCAACCTCCATTAGCTTAACAAGTTCGATTATTTTACTAACACCTAATTTTTCAAAAGCATGTTGGCGGTGTAATTTTACAGTTCGCAGGGCAATATCCAATTCTTCGGCAATTTCTCGGTTAATTTTACCTTTCATAAGTAAGTTAACCACAGCCACTTCACGAGTCGTTAAGCTAGTAAGGCGCTTTTTAGCATCCAAGTAAACTGAGGAGCTCTCTTGACTCCGACTACTTTTAAGAATTGCAACTTCAATAGCAGACATTAAGACATCCGCATCAAAAGGCTTAATTAAAAAATCAATCGCACCCGTTCTTAAACCTGCAACAGCCTCATAAGCCCCACTACCCCCACTCATTAATATTAAGGGTGGATTACCCTTATTCAATAATAAGCGCTGTAATTCTAAACCATCAATATCTGGCATTTTTACATCACTCAGCACGCACCAAGGACCAGGGTAGTTGAGGGCGCAACTAGCATCTAAAAAATCCTGAGCCGATAAATAACTCTCGCAAAAATAACCCTCCATCTCTATTAACCCAACTAACGCAGACACAATTTCTGAATCATCGTCAATTAAAACCACCCGGCCTTTTAAACAGCGCTCCGCAATTTTACGATCGGCAACCGTCACAGGCATCATTATTCCGTTCATTGATTTACCCTAAAGTCCTAAAAATATTTACCACACACAATTTACTAGGCAAACTTATACCAAAAAACTATGCCAACTAAAACTATACTATTAAACATCTGCACATCATCAGGCTCTAAACTAAAACTCAAAGACCACGCCTGACTGATACTTTAAAAATATCAGATCTACAACACGCAAATAATCCAATAACTATTATGCTTAATTCTTAAAAATGGAGAGTTTAGATATTGACTGACTCATTACAATCTTAGCTATTCGATGGATTAATAGGTAATCTTATATCAAAACTCGCACCCCCTTGTGGGGTATTACCCATTATCAACTGCCCACCATGCTGTTCAATAATGGCTTTAGAAATCGATAAACCCAAGCCTAAACCTTCGGGCTTTGTGGTAAAAAATGGCTCACCTATCTGCGCCAACACGACATCAGTTATTCCCGACCCATTATCTTCCACCGTAATAACAGCCCAGTTTTTAATACTCTGGATAGAAACGGTAATTTTACCTTTAGATTGATTTTGTAAGGCATCCATGGCGTTGCGATAAAGATTAACCAATACCTGCGAAAGTTGAGTGGCGTCCCCTAAAACAGATAAAGAGGAATCCTGTTTAATCAATTCCAATTGAATGTTATGTAACATCACATCTTGTTTGATTAATTCAGCCGTTTCACGCACTAAGACATTCAGATTAACCGGTCTTTTTTCTACTATGGTTGGTTTAATAAAAGCGCGTACCTTTTCAAGTATTAAATGCGCCCGACGCGAATTAAAAATAATTTTCTTAAGTATGTCTGGCACTTGCTCAATTTGTAAATGCCCACGTTCGATACCAAGTTTAGCTAACTGCGCATTGGTCATAATGGCTGTTAAGGGCTGATTAAGCTCATGTCCAATTGATGCAGACATAGCCCCCAAACTTCGCTGTCGATCTAAATGCGCAATAACTTGCTGATTTTTATTTAGTATTAATAACTTGTCTGTTTTTAACTTTGCTGCATTACTAATAGCCTGATCCAACATAAGTCCAATATAACCATAACTACTTACTACAGCAGACAATATCCCAATAACACCTGCTTTAACATCAACCATACTAGTAACCATTGCCTCTGAATGATCACTACTAATTATCAATTCTATGACACGCAACACCATAATTGATGTTAGTAATACATGGACTAACACTATTAAATAAGCATTGGGGGCATGTCTTTCGCGACCAATACGCAGTGCATAATAAGCCACCGTTGAAGCCATCACAATATGATAAAAAGACACGAACCCTAAACGAATGTGAGTATCCTGCAAGCCAACCCGAATACCTTCAAAAATCAGTAAAAACACTATTACCGAAACAAACACCCAAGATTTGCGCCACAATGCCAGATCCAACTCTAAGCGCAACGATTGAATGCGACCCCAATACCCTAAAAACAACAACACATTTGCTAAGGGGAATGACATCCAGGCTGGAATAGACGGCCGCTGTCCAATCATTAAAAAACCAACACCTATACAAAGCCCACCACCGCACCATAAGGTAACAGGTTTTGATCGTTGCCCATTAAGCACAATCCAAGTCATGATTGGTAATATTAAATACAATAATCCAAGCAGAAGAACTGCAGTCGGAATATCGAACTGATTGTTTGTCATATAATTCTAGATAATTGATCCTTAAATATGTTAATAGCGGGTTTAGTACTTTATGGAGGGAATTCTTATTTCAAAACATGCGCCGCCATACTCGTTATTATTAATCAGTAACTGACCTAGATGCTGTTCGATAATATCTCTTGAGATAGACAAACCCAATCCTAAACCTGAACTTTTAGTGGTATAAAAAGGCGTAGCAACCTGTTTTAGCGCTTCTTTACTAAATCCAGGACCACTATCAGTTATTGTTATAACTGTCCAATCATCCAGTTGCGTTACTGAAATGTTTATATAGCGTCTTGACGTACTGTGCTGTAAAACTTCTAGGGCATTACGATAGATATTAAGCAATACCTGCGAAAGTTGAATTGCGTCACCTAAAACAAATAACTTTTCATCAACCAGAAAAAAGTTCACTTTAATCTGCGAGGCCATCATTTCTTGAGTCAAAAACTCTAATGTATCTTTAACAAGAGCAATGATATCAATGGGCAGGCGTTCAAACTTAGACGGCTGAATAAAGCTGCGAATTTTTTCGATAATTAGATGTGTACGACGGGTGTTAAAAACAATTTTATCTAATAACTCTTCTAAGAGCGCAGGTGATAAAGTTTCTTTAAGCAAACCGCGCTGAGCAACCTGAGCATTAGTCATTATGGCCGTTAAAGGCTGATTTAACTCATGCCCTAAAGAAGCTGCCATTGCCCCAAGACTGCGTTGCCGATCCAAATGCGCAATAAACTGACTCTGACGGGCTTTATCTTGCATCTGAGCAGCTAACAAAACTTCACGCCCCGAAACCACCCAAATAAAAACACCAGCCAATCCAGTTAACACCAAACCCACCATCAAGACCACTTCTTGATAAGGGTGATTATGTTCATCTAACCAAGTTCTGGTAGGCACAATTTCAAAATTCCATAAGCGATTAGCAACCTGAATAGTTGTTTTACTCGTTAATGAAAATGGCTCTCCAAAATAACTGCGCTCTTGTTTTTGCATGGAATAAGCCAAATTCCAATCTTTTTCAAACAACAAATGCTCACCTGTAGTGGAATTTTTATCTATGGCTCTAAAAGCCAAGTCTTTATAATCTATATCTTGAAAGGCAACAAAAACAATTTTATCAAGCAATAAGACAAGCGTGACACAAGCGGTAATATTCTGTTTTCTATCGGGGACTGTTAAATGCGGTAAGTTTTTTTTATAAAGCGGCATTTCAGCGATAACCCCTCGCAAACCGCCATCACCTAACACCAATCTTAATGGCCCTGTCATCGCAATATCACCGCTCACCATGGCCTGCTCAAACACTTTTCGACGCATTGGTTCAGAATACATATCAAAACCTAACACCCCAACATTGTTTTTTTCTGGCTGAATATATGTCACAGGCGCATAGACATTACGTTGTTTAGCTGGCACAAATTGGTTGTTTACATCACGCTCGGTAATACTAAATTGCGGATGTCCCTGCAATCGCATCTTATTCTCAAAATCTTGCCGATCAAGACCGTAAACCACCGAATCTAAACTTAACGCTTGAATCGATTTCATTTCATCAAAATAATGATTAACAAAAGTCTCAAATTGCTTACTTGTCACATTATCAGAACTTGCGTAAAACCGCTCTAAAGAATACAACGCATTAAGATGTGCAACGATAGCACTTTCTAATTCGGCGTTCATTACCGAAGCACGCAAATTAAAATCGCCTTCTAACTCTTCATCTCCGTGACTTTTAGCAGAAAAAACAGCGAGGCCTGTCAATATAAATAACACAGCTATCGTAAATGTTAGCACCAAACGCCTAGTGCCCCATTGTTGCTTAGGCCATAACCAAACCAAGATCAACGGACAAAAAATGAAAACACCTAAAAAATCACCTGACCACCAAACCACCCATTTAGAAAAAAAATCTATTACTGGTGTTCGGCCAGCCAGTGTTAACGTGGTAACTGATAGGGTAGAATTTACCAAGGCACTGACGGCACCGCCGAGTAAAAAAAACAAAAAAAGCTGATTGCCTTTAATAAAATTATCTGGGAAACCCGCAAAACGCTTGACTAAATAAGCACCTAAGATGGCTTGGAAAGTTGCGCCAATACTGATCACTAAGCTGATTAATAAGCCGATAAGATTTTCTGATATCTGACTGGATAAATTACCTATTAAAGCATTAACAAAAAATGCTCCAATAAAAATACCCGGCCAAACCCGATAGCCAAAATATAAGATACTGGCTAATGCAACACCAGAAGCTGGCCATATAATTGCATCGTAACCAGGGGGGATGACGGCCAAATAACTGAGTTTACCCGCCAAAAAGTAAAGCAGAGCAACACCAGAAATAACAAACCAACGTTTATGCGGAGCAGGAGGCAAATTGTTCATCACAAATTATTATGCGACCCGTGACAAAATACCTTCCAACTCATCTAAGTCATAAGGTTTTCTTAATAAATGCGCATTACTGGGGAGAGTCCCTAAATTATTAATTTCTTCATGGCGCAATGCAGATACCATCACAATTACTAGATCAGGAAAAGAGGATCTGAGTTGCTTACCTAATTCTAGGCCATTAATTCCGGGTAAGTTAATATCCAGTATAGCGGCATAGAGAGAACGAGAGTTCTTTATCTGAAATTGATCTATCCAGTCAATTAGCGATTCAGCAGAATGGTGCACAGTACATTTTATACCAATCATTTGCACCCAGACTCCAATAGCCTCTGCTATTTCTACATCATCATCAACTATTGCAATCATAGAATTAACTGGTTGGTAAGTATCATAATCGAGCACTAAAAATTATTAACCTGTTCATATAGCTAATACCTAAAAAAGCACAAAGTCATTATTATATAACTCAATAGTAACAAAGTTTATTAACAAATTCAACAACTGAGCAATCTAGTATAGTCACTTAATTCTAGCCACAAAACTACAAAGCCTTAGATTTAATTTTTGCACAACGCTCGCACTGATAGACAGTGATCAACTTGCCCTGCTTAACATCAAACTGCTGCTCTTTAACGATTTTCCATTTATGGAAACCGCTTTGACAGAGGGTTTTACCTTTATGCCGTTCAGCAATCGTAGGGCGCTTAAACTTAATGACCTCCCCCATCATTAACCCCCCACAAAAATTGAATTAACTATTTTTTAGCAACCAACTGCCAAGCAGCCAACCAAGTTTGACTCAAATAAGCATCGGCTTTTTTAGGCAACTCTGCATTTAACACAGCGCGCAAAGTGGTATTAATAACGCCAAATAATTGCGCATTAATAAGATTAGAATCTAACTCTCTAATTTCACCGACTCTTATGCCGGCTTGAATAATTTTATTAATTTTTACAAAAGCGGGTGCCTCGTGCAAAGCTTTAGCTTCTGGTAAAAACTCATCATGCTTTAACAACCATAAAAATCGCATGACCGCAGGAGCCTCATCCGTTAATCTAAACAATAAATCTGTAATGCCACGCAATTGTTCAGAGGGTTTTTCATTCTTACGTCTAATTTCATCAATAGAAATACTTAAACTATCTAAAATAGTGTCGTATAACTGCACAGCCATGGCTTGCTTATCATTAAAATGCTGATAAATTTGGCGGGTGTCAGGCAATTCTAAAACCACAGCAATATCAGTCAATGCTGTTTTAAAATAACCTTTTGTGGTAAATAATTGTAAAGCGGCTAACAACACATCATTAGCTGTTAACTCTTTGGCTTGAAAAATTTCTTTGTCCTGATCCATTTTTATTATATTTCAGTGTTTCAATACACTGTATTTATGTGTGTTAAAAAAATCTAGCGGATATACATTGCTACCGCTAAGCAATTTAATTCTTATTCTGCATTAATCGCAGCAAAAGCCGCTCTTAAATAACTCACCATAGACCACAAAGTTAATATAGCAGCTATATAAAGTAGACCATAACCCATCATATTAATAGGCATACCCCATAAATCATCTCTAAAAAGCAACATCCCTATTGCCAACATTTGCGCCGATGTTTTCCATTTACCGACTTGTGAAACTTTTACTGTAGCACGTTGACCTATTTCCGCCATCCATTCGCGTAAAGAAGCAATCGTAATTTCTCGACCAATAATAACAGCCGCAGGAATAGCTAAATAGGCAGTTGCTTGTTGCTGAACGATTAAAACTAACACGATAGCAACCATCAATTTATCTGCAACAGGATCTAAAAATGCCCCAAAAGGCGTTTCTAACTGTAATTTTCTAGCTAAATAACCATCTAACCAATCAGTTACTCCCGCTAAAAAAAAGATAAGTGTACAAGCAAAATTGGAATACTGCCAAGATGAATAAAAAACCGCTGTTAACAAAGGAATTAACGCGATTCTTAACAGCGTGAGATTTGTAGGTATATTAAATTGAATCGCCATCTTGATGATGAAATAGTTCGTATATTCGCTCTGCCAACTGCTTGCTAATGCCGTCTACGCTATAAAGTGCATCTACACCTGCGCTGGTAATGCCTTGCAGTCCCCCAAATTGTTTCAATAATAATTGTCGCCGTTTAGCGCCTAACCCCGGAATACTCTCCAAAACCGACTGCTTAGATGCCTTACCTCTGCGTGCTCTATGTCCTGTTATAGCAAACCGATGCGCTTCATCTCGTATATGTTGAATTAAAAGCAAGCCACTTGCACTTGGAACTATATCCAGCGGTTGCTCCTGATCCACAAGAATCAACTTTTCCATCCCTGCCTTTCTATCGGGTCCCTTTGAAACGCCGACTATCATAACATTGTTTATGTCTAATTCCGCTAATGCCTTTTGCGCTTCATGCACTTGACCTTTGCCACCATCAATAAACAATATATCTGGAGCCTCGTGTTCACCGGCCTTTAGACGTTTAAAGCGTCTAAAAACAGCTTGATGAATGGCCGCATAATCATCCCCGCCAGTAATACCCGTAATATTGAAGCGACGATACGCTGATTTTACCGGTCCCTCTCTATCAAAAACCACACAAGACGCCACCGTTTGATCACCTTGCGTATGACTAATATCAAAACACTCTAAACGTTTTGGTAATTCCGCACAGCCAAGTTCTTCTTGCAAACTTAAAAACCGCGCATAAATACCTTGTTTATCAGCCAATTTACTTTGCAAAGAATTTTCTGCATTAGTGATAGACATTTGTAACCACTTTAAGCGTTCCCCTCGCACATTTGCCGAAATAGTCACCGCATGTTTAGCTTGAGTAGCTAGTACTTCTAGTAATAAAGACTCTTCGGTCAACTCATGGCTCACAATAAGTTCATGAGGCACTGGCTTATCTAAATAATATTGCGGAATAAAGGCTTCAATAATCGCCGCAGGCTCATGCTCACCCGTAATACTCGGAAAAAACGCCTTATTACCCAAATGCTGACCATTACGAATAAAAAACACTTGTACACACGCCACATTACCTTTACTGGCACAGGCAATGATATCAACATCCCCTTTTTCGCCAGACACAAAATGTTTTTCTAGAACTGATCGTAATTTAACAATTTGATCCCGATATCCAGCCGCTAGCTCAAACTCAAGTGCCGCGGACGCAGATTCCATCTTGGCAATCAGTTTATCGATTAACAAACTCCCCTTACCTTCTAAAAACAGCACGGTATTTTCAACATCTAAGGCATAAGTCGGTTTATCAATTAAACCGACACAAGGCGCTGTACAGCGCTCAATTTGATATTGTAAACAGGGTCGAGTTCTATTGTTATACACGCCATCTTCACATTGACGCACCGGAAACAAGCGCTGTAATAACTTCAGACTTTCTTTAACCGCGCCAGAACTAGGATAAGGTCCAAAGTATCGACCTTTTTTATGCTTGGCTCCACGGTGATAAGTTATCAGCGGAAAATCATGCTGGGTAGACAAAAACACATAAGGAAACGTCTTGTCGTCGCGTAAACAGATGTTATAACGCGGCTTATGGGTTTTAATTTGCTGGCATTCAAGTAATAACGCTTCACCTTCGGTATGGGTTACCGTGACTTCGATGGCCGCTACTTTAGCGACCATCACTTGTTGTTTAATTGAAGCAGACTGGGTTTTAAAATAACTAGAAACTCGATTTTTTAAGTTTTTAGCCTTACCAATGTAGATAATCTCACCTTTGTCATTGAGCATTTTATAAATGCCCGGACGAGTGGTGAGATTTTTTAAGAAATGTTCGCTATCAAAAGCTGTTTTAGCAATATCAGAGGCCACACACTCGCCTAGAAAAAACGACTGTTAATTAAAAAATGTGTACCAATACTCGCCGCATAACCCAAAGCAATAACAGGCGTCCATTTTAAATGGCTGGTAAAGGTATAAATCCCTTTGGCTTGCCCCATCAAACCCACACCAGCTGCAGAACCAACCGCTAACAAACTTCCTCCTACACCGGCAGTTAAAGTAACCAATAACCATTGCCCCTGAGAAATATTGGGCTCCATAGTTAAAACGGATAACATGATAGTGCCGTTATCGATAAATGCAGACACGACACCCACTAAAATATTTGCAATAGTGGGATCAATCGACCCATATAAATGTTGTGATGCAAACGTTAAATAGCCTATAAAGCTTAATCCACCTACACCCACCATTACACCGTAGAAAAATAATAGCGTATCCCACTCTAAGTTAGCTACTTTTTGGAAGATATCAAACGGCGTTTCTTCATCTGCTTTATTCGATTTAACGACAGCAGAGTCGTTAGTTCTTACTGCATCTGAATAATCAATAATCACATCTGTTAAATCAACAGATAAGTTTTCTTGATGCGCATGAGCATGCCGAGTTTTTTGCAAGTAATAACTAAAAAACTTAAGGTAAGTTAAGCCCAACATCATTCCGGCTGCTGGTGGCAAACTTAAGAAATTTTCAAAACATGCTGAGGTAATAATAGTTAATACAAACAAAAAGATAATGACCCAACCCCCTCTTTGCATCACTTGTGCTTCTTTAACCGCCGCGGGTCTTTCTTTAGGAATAAAGAAATTCATAATTGCTGCAGGCACTACAAAATTAATAATTGCTGGAATTAATAAAGTAAAGAAGTCAGCAAAAGGTACCACGCCTTTTTGCCAAACTAACAAGGTTGTAATATCGCCAAACGGACTAAACGAACCACCCGCATTAGAAGCAACCACTACATTAATACAGGACAACATGACAAAACGCGGACTGCCTTTACCCATTGCCATTATTACTGACCCCATTAATAAGGCGGTGGTCAAATTGTTACAGCCCGATGAGATAAAGAAAGATTGAAAACCAGTAATCCAAAATAATTGTCTATAGGTAAAGTTCTTACTCAATAACCAAACCCGCAAACTATCAAAGACACCACGATCTTCCATGGCGTTTAAATAAGTCATCGACACCATGATAAATAAAAATAACTCAGCGTAACCTTCTAGTGAGGCCCTAAATGCTAAGCCTGCTTGCTCACTCATGCCACCCTGAGCATAAACAATAGCAATAAAAATCCAAATTAAACTGGCTGCAAAAACCATGGGTTTTGATTTTTTTAATTCAGTCACTTCCTCTGTCATAGCCAAAATGTAAGCCAAGGCAAACACGACTAATGAAAGATAACCTGCCCAATGTTTTGTTAAATCAAGAAGATGACTAGCGGAAATGCTGTCGACGTGTTCGGCAGCAAATCCTAATGAGGGAACAAATAAAGTAAATATAACAGTTAAGCAACTAGCAAAGAAAACAACAGGGGTCATTAGCAACTCACGGAAAGTATTAAAAATTAGTTTTAATTTAAGCAACACATTGTATTGGATATGGCTTGGTGCTGCTTAATAATTAGTCTATAGAGTGGTAATGTTAAAGTGATATTTAACATTATTTATAAATATAACGTTTTTTATAGGGAAATCTAGTCTGCTTTTCTTGAATAGAACCACATTTGATAAATACTTAAAAGAATTTGTAAGCCCATGGATAAGCCCATTAAGGCACCGCTATAAACGACTACATAGGCAAACGAGGGAGTTGTCTTGGTAATAAACCAAGAAATAACATCCAATAACATAGCCGCAAAGGGAATCACCACAGCGACTCTTTTGACATAAACATTCATATCACACAATAAAAATATCTTACCTATAAAAAACAGAATAAAGGCAATACCAAATAAATGAATATGAGATACTCGCACCAAAGTAGGTAAAGTGGCACCACCAGCATGGGCTAGTTCAGAAACGGTTTCATAATGGGTTAAGTCAGGTAATGAGGGATTAATAGCTGGCGTATGACAAATTACACAATCTCTATCTAATATCGGTTTAATTTTGTTGTTATAAGCAGACTCATCCGCACCATTGTGTATCCACTGCATAATGACATCTTTATCGCTGGCATAACGCAAGTTACTTTTCATAATGCCGTTAATTGCTGTGCCTAGACGAGTTTGATTACTACTGCCATGATAACTAATCACCACATCTTCAATTGTTAACCCGGCTTTGCCATCTAAACCTTGGTGCGTGTAATACATATTAGCTAAGGCCATAAGATAACCCATGCCAACGGTGAGCAAAAACACCGTGTTTAAAATTCTTTCACTCACAGAAATATCTTTAAAACGAGTATAGCGTTCAGTATGCATAGTGGAGTCTTAACAGTTTTTTTGGGAAGGGATATTGACTGAGGTACACTCAGGCAAGGTATTCTACCTTGCCTGAATAAAATGCGATATTAGAAAGCTAACCAACCGTTAACCATAAAGACATTATTTAATTGATCACCCGAACTTTGACCATTAGCTTTTGTATAGCCAATATATTGCAAACTTGTGCGTAGATTCATTAAATAAAGATGTGAACTGTCTTTACCAAAAGGCACATACACAAGTTCGGTAGTAAAGTATTGGCTATTAGGTTTAGCTGCATTTGCTAAATCAGTAGGATCAATAATTGGACCTTTTGACCCATCTACATGATTGTAAGCAAAGGTAATACCGTATGTTTGATCAAAGGTATAGGCTAAATTTACTTTAAAGGTATTTAAATAAGTTCTGGGATTAGACGGATCTCCTGCTTGTAATCGACTTGCAGATAGCTTTTGATCCTCATAGATATAAGTCGATTTAACTTCAAAAATATGTCTTGGATTGGCTAAATACTGATAAGTGGCATCAAAAGCGATATCTGTATATTGGTCTGCACCAAAGCCATTCACTCGACCTGGCAATAAATCAGCTGTCAAACCAAAATGCCCCACTTCAAAATAATGCCCCTTAAAATCTTGCTGTAAAGCCACGCGCCAATAAGGAGAAGAACCATTCAACGCCAATCTATCAGGTGCTGCGATACCAAATGCGCGTTGTGAGCTACTTGAAAAGGATCCATAAGCCCCCGCTTCTACAAACAATAAATTGTTAATCATAGTGTAAAGCGATGCACCGCCCACTTGTGATCCTAAACCACCGTCAATTAAAGCAGTTGATCCAGCGCCTTGGCTAACTGCACTTTCTGCATAAGGAAACCCCCAAACTGGCGTCGAGTTCCATAGGTCTTGAACAGTTGGGTTATTGTTTAATGACACGCCATAAGTAAATGGGATATCCAAATCTAACTGATCGGCAAAACGGATATCCGTATTATCCATTTCTAAAATATCTTCATAACCGTTGTAAGTAATCTGACTAAACGCGCCCACTCTGTCGTAAATCTTACCCGCATAAAATAGCGAAGCTTCATCAAAGCTAAAATTATTGTTTTTGTTATAACCAGGCGCTAAAGTTCCATCTGCTAAGTCCTTTTGATTATTAGTAAAAGACCCCATAATCATCCCACTTACCGCCGGAGCCTTAGCAGCCAAACCTTTACCCCCACCCATGGTATAACCGCCTAATTTAAACTCACGACCTAAGGTAGTTAAATTTGGTCCAAAAGATTGAGTATGGCAAGCGCTACAGCTCTCACCGGTTTGTCGAGAAAAACTAGGTAAAGCATGGGCTACCGAACTTATTAAAGTGATTGTTAAGGTGAATAGTAAAACAGCAGAGAAACGCATATTTCTAGCGTTTTTACAAAAAATTAACATAGTATTACCTTTAGATTAATTAGAAATCATGTCCCCCTAAACAGGGACGGCTACAACAAACGAAGCGGTGAACGGTTTAAATGATTATTGATTTAAAGAATTGAACTAACAGCCGAGATCTTCTTAAGACAAAAATTCAAGCTTGTAAATAACAAATACCTCTATTTAAGAATGGTTATTGTAACGAACTATTTAACATTGCGCCAATTTAGTTCGCGACGCACCATATTAACGCAAGCACACCTTTCTTAGAACAGAAGAGTTATTTAATAATCATTATTAAATCAGCTCTATAATAAAGTGGCTTAATTTTTGCATAAGTTATCACATTAGTATGACGACTTAGCGAAAAGCCGACAATTTACCAAACAAAAAGAGCCTTCAAATTAGTTTATGTTTCTAAAAATAACTAGATTAAGCTTAAATACCGTCAAATTACTGCTATCATACGCAGTTTTAAAAAATGTAAGCCAAGAACATAGTCGTTCTATTTTTTAGGTAAAACTTAAGATTATTCTTTTAATTTACTAACATAAGCCTCATTGGTATTAGATCAATCAATTTTTTGATAACAATCTTTAGCCATAAATACTTAACGGTTAACATGAATAGTCTCATGTTTAAACAATAAAAGAAGAGAATATGCACCAAGACTACCAGCTAAAACATGGTAAACCTTATCCGTCAGGATCAAAATACAGCGAGAAAGGGGTTAACTTCTCTATCTTTAGTCGCTACGCAGAGCATGTAGAACTTTTATTATTTTCTAGTGCCAATAGCGATGAACCCTTCCAAATCATTCGCCTTAATAAAGATATTAATCGCACTTTTTTCTCATGGCATGTTTATGTCGCTAAACTACCAGCTGGCACTTGGTACACCTGGCGCATGGATGGACAAGGTCAAGCACGTGATTCTGGCTTCCGTTTTGAAAAAGAAAAACATTTACTAGACCCATGGGCGCAAGCGGTTAGTCATAAACGCTGGAACAGAAAAGCGGCATGCAATCCAGGTGATAACGTACTCACTTCAATGCGCTGTATGGTTACCGATGATCATTACGATTGGGAAGGTGATGTACCCCTAGCTATTCGCAGTGAAAAAGCCATCGTTTACGAACTACATGTGGGCGGTTTTACTCGACATTCTTCTTCTAAAGTAAAGCATCCTGGTACCTTTTCGGGTCTTATCGAAAAAATTCCTTATTTACAAAAACTCGGTATTAGCCATGTAGAACTTTTACCCGTCATGGCTTTTGACGAACAAGATGTACCACCAAAAACAGCGGAACTCGGTTTAAAGAACTACTGGGGATATAGCACCCATAGTTTCTTTAGCCCACACCCTGGCTATTGTGTAACGCCTGAACAGGGCACGCATGTTCAAGAATTTAAAGATTTAGTTAAAGCCCTACACAAAGCCGGTATTGGCGTGATTATGGATGTAGTTTTTAATCATACCGCTGAAGCAGGTGCTGATGGCCCTGTCATAAATTTTAGAGGCATTGGCGGCAAATCTTTTTATCACACAGATAACGCTGACAAAAGCATTTTGCGTGACTACACTGGCTGTGGAAACACCGTTAATGCCAATCACCCTTTAGTCGCCCGTTTTATTATAAGTTGCCTTGAATATTGGGTCAGAGAAATGCATGTGGATGGCTTTCGTTTTGACTTAGCCAGCGCCATGGCAAGAGGTGAAAACGGTGAAGTTTTACAAGACCCTCCAGTGTTATGGGGCATTGAACTCTCTGAACAACTCATTAAAACCAAATTAATCGCGGAAGCTTGGGATGCCGCAGGACTTTATCAAGTTGGGAGTTTTCCTGGCTATCGCTGGGCAGAGTGGAACGGCAGATATAGAGATATTATTCGACAGTTTGTTCGAGGAGATAAAGGCTTATTATCTGAATTAGCCACTCGCATATCTGGCAGTAGCGATCTATACCAACATCAAGGACGCTTACCGATCAACAGCATTAATTTTGTCACTTGTCATGATGGCTTTACGCTCTATGATTTATTTAGTTACAACGAAAAACATAATGCCGCAAATGGCGAAGATAATCGTGACGGCTGCAGCAATAATTTAAGTTATAACTACGGTGTTGAAGGCAACACTGACAATGCAGATATTTTAGAATTCCGCAAAAAACAAGCTAAAAACGTATTTACTATTTTACTACTCAGTCAAGGTGTCCCTATGTTATTGGCAGGGGATGAAGTTTTACATAGTCAACGCGGCAACAACAATTGTTACTGCCAAGATAATGACATCAGTTGGATAGACTGGACGCTTTCTAAGAAAAATGCTGATGTGTTACGCTTTGTGCAAGAAATGATTGCACTCCGTAAAAGACACCCAGCCATTATGCGCAGACGCTTTTTAACCGGTGAAATACCCACAGGTAAAGAAGTTGCTGACATTACTTGGCACGGCACAGAGATTGATAAGCCCCTATGGTTTGACCCAGACGCCAGAATACTTGCCTTTACTCTAACCGGTATTGAAGAAGATGAAGCTGATTTGCATGTCGTGATGAACATGTCAGATGAAAGTACTTCTGTGCGTCTACCGCTTATTAAAGACAAAAAATGGTGCGTTGCTTTAGATACTTCGCAACAATCGCCATATGACATTATCGCACCTACTAAACAAAAACATTACAAAGGCAGTCACTACACAGTGCATGGAAAAACAGTGGTTATTTTTGAAAGCTCTTCTAGCAGACGTCCGGCTTTACTGAGTTTATTCTAAAATATATCCCTATCAAGCATGTTAAAATAACCGCATGAGAATTGAGCATTTAAATCGTGACCATGGCATTAAAGACCACCTCAAATTTACAAAGGGCAACGGTCATTTACCTTTTATTTTTATAAACAATGCTCGCGCGAGCGCCATTATTTCCTTGCATGGCGCCCAAATACTATCCTTTAAACCCCATCGCGAAGAAGAAGACTTACTGTTTGTTAGTCAAAACTCTTGGTATGAAGAAGGCAGAGCTATTAGAGGTGGCATCCCCTTATGCTGGCCTTGGTTTGGACCCGACCCTTCTGAAAATAAAAGACCCGATCACGGTTTTGTGCGTAATGGACTTTGGGACATTTTAAGAACAGAGGCCGTTTCAAAACATGAAACTAAAATAGTATTTCGGTTTGAAACCTCAGAAAAAAGTGCCGCCTATTGGCAGCAACCTTTTAGCCTTGAATTAGAAGTGATTATTAGTGACACGCTCACAGTTAATTTAATCACGCGTAATACTGGGGATGAAGCCTTTACTATCACCCAAGCCCTGCATGCCTATTTTAATGTGGGCCACATAAATGAAATTAAGATTTTAGGCTTAGATAACTCAGCTTACTTAGATAAAGCCCAAAATGAAGAAGAGTATCAGCAAGAGGGCAATCTAACTATTAATGCTGAAGTTAATAGAATTTATAAAGATGTAGAAAACCCCCTAGTGATTCAAGACGATGCTTTTAATCGAAAAATAGTGATTACAGCAACACACCATAAAACAGCGGTAGTATGGAATCCAGGTGTAGATTTACCGCCCACTATTACCGATTTAGAAACTGACGATTACCAACGCTTTGTGTGTGTAGAATCTGGCAATGTATCTTGCGATACGATTGAAATACCCCCACATAGCGAATTTATTCTGCGTGCAAATTATAAAATCACTAAGAATAAATAAATAAATAAAAGCCAATTCTGCAACGATTGTATTACAAGAATGGTGTGTCAATATTAGCGCTAACCAAACTGCCTCATGATTAGACATCGCGTATTATTAATTGAAGACAGCCCTTTATTCAATTTAGAATCTGAACTTAAAGCGGCTGGCTATACGCATTTTTTAGCCTCCTTTGCAGATAATATCCCAACGCTCCTTAAAGAAATAAAACCCGATCTTATTATTTTAAATAGCAGGGCTATAACAGAAGCCACTGTATTAGACTTACAAAAACTAACTGCACAGAAAGCTACACCAGTCATTATATTTACTGACAGCGCAACAAACGAATTAATTGATCTAGCGATTAAAGCGGGCATCAGTGAGCTTTTTATCAACAATTTAAGACCCGCGTTATTAGACCCCATTATAAAGATTGCCGTTACCCGCTTTAACCATCAACAAGCACTTAAGATTGCTTTAGAAGAGGCCTTAGAAAAGCTAGAAAATAGAAAACTAACCGATCGTGCTAAAGCCATTCTCATAAAAACCCAAAACTTTAGTGAAGATGAGGCCTATCACACGCTTAGAAAACTAGCGATGGATAGAAAAATTACTCTAGGTGAAATGGCTAAAAATGTTATTGCCATGTCAGAATTGTTTAAATAAGCGTTACCAGCAAAAACTCTATGAAAACATTTATTAAAGTCACCGAAATATGGGTGCCCGACAAAGCTAGAACTCAACTGGAATTTGGATCTGGTTTGTATGGTGACCTTACCGAATTTAAAGCGGATAGTGCAGAGCAAAAATTTGCTTATAACGAAGGTTTACCGGGCAAAGCCTGGGCCGAAGGCCATCCTATTGTGCTTACACAATTTGAACATTCTTACTTTAAACGCACTCTTTCAGCCCAAAATGCAGGCTTAACCTGTGGCATTGCTTTACCTATCTTTTCAGGTGAGTTCTTAATGGCCGTCGTCGTATTTTTGTGCGGAGATGACCAAGACCATGCCGGTGCGATAGAAGTCTGGAATAAATCTGCTAATAATACTGACACGCTCAGTGTGATGGATGGTTATTATGGCACCCTAAAATATTTTGAAAAAATCTCCCGAGAATTGTCCGTACCCAAAGGCCAAGGCATAGCTGGACTAACTTGGGACAATGGCATGCCGGTATTTATTGAAGATATCGGTCAAGCAGATAACTTTATCAGGACAAAAGAAGCCCAATTAGAAGGCATCACAGTGGGCATCAGTTTACCTGTGTACGACAATCCTAATAAACCCTATATCATGGCCTTTCTATCCGCAAAAGCCACACCCATCGCTAAACGTATCCAGATATGGATACCAAATTCTGAAGGCACTCAACTTATCTGCCAACAGGGGTTTAGCAAAGAAACCAACGATCTAGCAGAAATCTTTGAAACCTTACCGGTTAATAAGGGCATAGGCGCATTAGGACGCGTTTGGCTCACGGGCATGCCCATTATTACGGGTGATAATGAAACAGATTACAGCCCAGAATTAAATAATCTCAGTACGATGTTAGCCATCCCTGTCATAGAAAAAGGTCATTTAAAAGCCATTGTTAGCTTTCTATTTTAGAAGATTAGAGGTTCGGATTGGTGCAAAACTAGATTTTATGCACATTTTTAACGCAACATAACAACCAGCAACTATAAAAACTTTAAATATCCTAGAACGCTGAAACTGAAAATTTAAACATAAGATATTGTAATATTTGATATTATAAAAAAATAAGCGATATAATTAGAAGTTGGCACAGCTTCTGCATTAATAATTACAAAGATTCCAAAGGCGGAATCTAATTATTTGCTCAAAGCTGAGCACCAGACAAAGGCGTCGACTCAATCGTAGTGATTTATCACTCGATTCAGCGACGTTTTTTTTTGCCCAAAATCTATGTATAGGATAACTATCATGAAAGAAACAAGAAAACTATCGCTCAAAAGCTTAGCAACCAAATTTTCAACGGCCACAGCTATCGCGACTTTAAGCTTTGCAACTCAGGTGGGTGCTGTTGAACATCTTGAAAAAGAAAGCATCAAACTCGGCTTTATTAAATTAACTGACATGGCACCTTTAGCGGTTGCCTTTGAAAAGGGCTATTTTGAAGACGAAGGTCTTTCAGTGCAACTTGAAGCACAGGCTAACTGGAAAGTACTTTTAGATCGCGTTATTAATGGTGAGTTAGACGGCGCACATATGCTAGCAACCCTACCCTTTGGCACGGCTATTGGCTATGGCACAAAAGCGGATATTGTGAGCGCTTTTACGATGACCCTCAATGGCGATGCGATAACTGTTTCTAATGACGTATGGAAACAAATGAAGCCTCAAATTCCTATGGCCGACGGCAAACCCGTGCACCCTATTAAAGCAGACACGTTAAAACCTGTATTAGAAAAATACAAAAATGCGGGTAAGCCTTTTAATATGGCAATGACCTTTCCTGTTGGCACACATAACATGAAGTTACGCTATTGGTTAGCAGCTGGCGGTATTAAACCTGGCTACTATGCACCACCAGAAGACACTTCTGGTCAAATTGATGCGGAAGCTATTTTATCTGTTACACCACCTCCTCAAATGCCTGCTACTATGGATTCAGGCACAATTGTAGGTTACTGCGTCGGTGAACCTTGGAATCAACAGGCCGTTTTTAAAGGCATTGGGGTTCCTGTCATCAGTGATTATGAGTTGATGAAAAATAGTCCAGAAAAGATTTTTGGGGTTACAAAAGAATTTGCGGATAAAAATCCAAATACGCATTTAGCCATCATTAAAGCTTTAATTAGGGCCTCTCTTTGGCTAGATGCGGAGAACAACAAAAACCGTAACGAAGGCGTTGAAATGCTTTCACAAAAACAATATGTGGGCGCCGACTATGATGTCATAGCCAATAGCATGAACGGTACTTTTGAATACGAAAAAGGTGATAAACGTACCTTAGCTGATTTTAATGTATTTGCACGCTATAACGGCTCTTTCCCTTATTACAGTGATGCCATTTGGAGCTTAACGCAAATGAGGCGTTGGGGACAAATTAATGAGCAAAAATCGGATGCTTGGTATTTAGAAACGGCTAAAAAAGTCTATCGTCCTGATATTTTCATGACCGCAGCCAATGCATTAATTAAAGAAGGTAAAGCTAAATCGAGCGACTTTCCATCTGAAAAAGAAACAGGTATTAAAGCACCCAGCTCTGATTATATTGATGGTGTAGTGTTTGACGCAACAAAACCCAATGACTATCTAAATAAGTTTGCTATCGGTTTAAAAGGCAAACAAAAAGTAGTTGGCGGCAAAGTCGTTGAGTAAAAGTAATTACTCGCACTAAGAACCCTATAGAACTGCAAAAGGTAATCACCATGCATAAGCAACTTATCAAATTTTTTAACATCACTGGTCTAACATGGTTTGTGCCTCTAATTAAAATAGCGGCTGGCGAAAATGCGACTCAACAATTACGCCAATTATTTTTAATCATGGGGGTTCCTATTATTGCCTTTATGTTGTTCTTAGGTGCCTGGAGTATTGCAGCATCTCAAGTAAATACCAGTCTAGGCGCAATACCCGGCCCTATTGCGGTATGGGATGAGGCGGGCGGATTATTAACCGATCATTTCGCAGAAAAAGAAAAAGCCGCTAAATATTATCAACGCCAAGCAGAACGAAATGCACAAACTCTAAGCGAAGACCCCAACGCGATCATAAAATCAAGACCTTATAACGGCCAAGCTACCTATTTGGACAAAATCTTCACAAGTCTTTATACCGTGTTTGCCGGTTTTATTATTGCGACATTAGTAGCCGTACCATTAGGTTTATTGTGCGGCATGAGTCCTGTGATTAATACGGCCATCAATCCATTAATTCAAATCTTTAAACCTGTGTCACCTTTAGCTTGGTTACCCATAGTAACGCTAGTTGTAAGCGCAATGTATATAACCAGTGATGACTCTTGGTTTGAAAAATCATTTTTAACCTCGGCAATCACGGTCACGTTATGTTCTCTTTGGCCAACACTGATTAACACCGCAGTTGGCGTTTCATCTATCGATAAAGATTTAGTCAATGTTGGTAAAGTGCTGCGCCTTAACTGGTTTACCCAGATCAAGAAAATTATTCTACCTTCCGCATTACCCTACATATTTACCGGTATGCGCTTATCCCTTGGTGTAGGTTGGATGGTATTGATTGCCGCAGAAATGCTGGCGCAAAACCCAGGTTTAGGAAAGTTTGTGTGGGATGAATTTCAAAATGGTAGCTCTAATTCACTAGGGCGCATTATGGTGGCTGTATTTACCATCGGTATTATTGGCTTTATCTTGGATAGGATTATGCAGTCGTTCCAAAAAGTATTTTCATTTAGTAACGATCTTTAATTAGGAGTCATTATGTCTGCCTTAAAACTTAAAATCGTTGATGTAAACGCCACAACTGAGCCTGCAATGCCTTCTAATGATCCGTGTTTACCATTGATTGAGTTGAAAAATGTTTGTAAATCCTATGGCGAAAACTCGATCTTAAAAAACCTAAATTTAAGTATTAAAGAAGGTGAGTTTGTCGCTATTGTGGGTTTCTCAGGAAGTGGGAAAACCACGCTTATTTCAACCATTGCAGGATTAATCCAAGCCGATAGTGGGGAAGTCCTAAAAAAAGGTGCTGCAATTACTAGCCCCGGTCCAGATAGAGGCGTGGTTTTTCAGAATTACTCGCTGATGCCATGGTTAACCGTCTATGAAAATGTCGCTTTGGCTGTTGATGCTATTTTTACCGATTGGACTGCGGCACAGCGTAAAGTCCATACCGAAAAATATATTCGCATGGTTAACTTAGGCTCGGCCATGTCTAAAAAACCTGCTGAATTATCGGGTGGCATGCGCCAGCGCGTTAATGTAGCCCGAGCCTTAGCAGCAAGTCCCGATATTTTATTATTAGACGAACCATTAAGTGCCTTGGATGCCTTAACTCGAGGTAATTTACAAGATGAAATCTTAAACATTTGGGAGCAAGAAAAGAAAACCGTCATCTTAATTACTAATGATGTCGATGAAGCGATTTACATGGCTGATCGGGTTATTGCTTTAAAACCTGGACCAGATGCAACTTTTGGCCCTGACTTTACTGTGAATATTGAGCGTCCACGTGACAGAACCGCTTTAAATCAAAATGATACTTTCAAGAAACTACGTGCTGAAATTACTCAATATTTAATGGCAATCGGCATAGAAAAAAACCTAGCAGTAGGTGCCGAAAAAGTCAGCTTACCCCAAGTGCAACCCAATACAAATCAGCATTGGGACCAACCTGAGTTCTTAGTCAGTAAAAATGATTTAGAAAGACCGCGTTATTTAGAATTCTCACAACTCTCAAAAATCTATCCAACACCGGATGGCAATAGTACAGTTAAAGTCGTAGATGGTTTTGATCTTAAAGTTAAAAAAGGCGAGTTTATTTCAATTATTGGCCATTCCGGCTGTGGAAAATCAACCGTTTTATCCATGACCGCCGGCTTAAATAGTATCTCGGAAGGCATTATCGTACTTGATAATAAAGAAATAGATGGCGCAGGTCCTGATCGTGGTGTGGTATTTCAAGCACCTAGCTTGTTCCCTTGGTTAACGGCTTATGAAAACGTCGCTCTTGGTGTGGAAAAAGTCTACCCTCATGCGACCAAGACAGAGCGTAATGATATTGTTGAATATTATTTAACCAGAGTCGGCCTAGGTGATGTCTTGTATAAAAAAGCCAGCGAATTATCCAATGGTATGCGTCAACGCGTGGGTATAGCCAGAGCCTTTGCTTTATCACCTAAATTGCTTTTACTAGACGAACCATTTGGCATGTTAGATTCTTTAACTCGCTGGGAGTTACAAGAAGTCTTAATGGAAGTCTGGGAGCGCACCCAAGTAACGGCCATTGTGGTAACTCATGATGTTGATGAAGCAATCTTATTAGCCGATAGAGTAGTCATGATGACAAATGGTCCTCATGCCAAAATAGGAAAAATTGAAACCATTGATTTACCAAGACCTAGAACCCGTAAAGCCTTACTAGCACACCCTGATTATTATAAGTACCGAACCAGTTTACTAACTTTTTTAGCGGAATGTGAGCATACGCATTAAAAAATCTAAACCTAATTAACACAAGGGAAGTTATTTCCATCTTCCCTTTAAAAAACCTTAAAACTACTTATTGTCTTAACTATAAGACCGGAGTCTTTATGTCCAAAATTCAGCAAAACCATGCAATATCAAGCGCAATTTTATCATTATCAGTGCTCAGCACATCTGCCTCAGCAGGGATTACTCAAGATATTGAAGACGCCCTTAACTTTTATCATTATGGGAAAAATGGCGCGGTAAAATTTGATTTAAACACGCGCTGGGAAAATGTTAACCAAGACCAAGGTGGTAAACCTAACCCCAAAACAGCTAATGGTGTTACTTCACGATTACGAATTGGTTTACTTTCTCCTGTCTACCACGGAATCCAAGGCTATGCAGAATATGAAGGCAACCTAGCCATGGATGAAGACTATAACAGCACTACCAATGGTTATAAACAGTATTCAAAAATCGCTGATCCACAACAAAGTGAACTTAATCAACTCTGGTTAAGCTATGCCGGCATTCCAGATACGGTTATCAAAGGGGGAAGACAACGCATTAAATTGGACGATGATCGGTTTATTGGTAATGTCGGATGGCGACAAATGGAAACCACTTTTGATTCTGTGTTACTAACCCACAACAACCAACAGATTTTTGGCTTAACGGTTAATGCAGGTTATATCGGCAATGTTAATACCTTTACCTCTACCACAGAAAACATTGAGGCACCGATATTAAATGTAAATTATAAAGTCGGCGATTACGGTAATTTGGTGGGTTACGGTTATTGGTTGGATTACACTGAAAAAGAAAATGCGAATAAGTCTAACCAATCTTACGGCATTAGAATGAACAATTATCAAAAGCCTGGAGACAGCTTAAAAATTAGCGACAACTACGGTCTGGTTTATACCGCTGAATACAGCCATCAAGCGGACTATGGACATGGAAATGTAGCTTATGACGCAGATCGTTTTAATTTAATGAGTGGATTTACCGCTTATAACCTAACTTTTCAAGCGGCTGTTGAACAACTTGACGGCCATGGTACCAATAAAACATTTGATACCCCTCTGGGCACCAATCATGCATTCCAAGGCTGGGCTGACCTTTTCTTAACAACTCCCAAAAATGGTATCCGTGATGTTTTTGGCACTGTCGTTTCAAGTTTTGACAGAGGTGACATCATATTGACAGGCGTATTTCATAACTTTACTGACGATACCGGACAACTCCAGTATGGCCAAGAATGGGACGCATCGATTCTTAAAAAATTCGGTAAACATTATTCACTGTTAGCTAAATATGCTTATTACAGCGCCGATAGTTACAAAGCTACTGCAACTACAGATACCTTTGCAAATACCGACACTCAGAAAATTTGGTTACAAGGCAACATTAACTTCTAAGTTCTTTAGCACTTAAAACTTAATTATTAAGTCCCCCCTTCTCTAACAAAGAGGGGTTAAGGGAGATTTTATTAGATAAATCCCCCTCAGCATTGAGGTTGAATATGAACACTAAAAAAAATCTAGTTGTCATTGGTAATGGCATGGTGGGGCAACATTTCTTAGCACAACTCGTTGCCAGCCCTATTAAAGATGAATACAACATCACTACTTTTTGCGAAGAATCTAGAGTAGCTTATGATCGCGTGCATCTTTCTGCTTTCTTTTCTGGAAAAACAGCTGAAGACTTATCATTAGTTGAAGTTAACTTTTTTGAGCAACATGGCATTCATCTGCTCTTAGGTGACAAAGCCGCTAAGATTGATCGAGCTACCAAAACTATTACTTCTGCACTAGGTCATACAGTCTCTTATGACAAATTAGTTTTAGCCACAGGTTCATTTCCTTTTGTGCCACCTGTCCCCGGACACGATAGACCGCAATGTTTAGTGTATAGAACCATTGAAGACCTTGAGGCCATTGCAACAGCCGCGAATAAAAGCAAAGTGGGCGTGGTGGTGGGTGGGGGGTTATTAGGCTTAGAAGCCGCTAAAGCCTTAAAAGATCTAGGTTTAAAAACTCACGTAGTTGAATTTGCGCCCCGATTAATGGCAGTACAATTAGATGAAGCGGGTGGTGCGTTATTAAGAAACAAAATTGAACAACTAGGGGTCACCGTTCATACAAATAGAAACACCCAATTAATTACTGATGGCGAAGAGTGTCTAAACAAAATGTGCTTTGCCGATGGCGAAGAACTCGAAACAGATATTATCTTATTCTCGGCAGGCATTAGACCTAGGGATGATATCGCTAGAGATTGTAAACTTGAAGTGGGTGCACGTGGTGGCATTGTTATCGACAATCAATGTAAAACCTCAGACCCAGACATTTATGCGATTGGGGAGTGTGCCTTATGGAATAACATGATTTATGGCTTGGTCGCTCCAGGTTATGCCATGGCTCGAACAGTTGTTGCAGATTTGGCGCATCAAAGTGCGAGTTTTATGGGTGCCGACATGAGTACTAAATTAAAACTCATGGGCGTTGATGTCGCCAGTATCGGTGATGCACATGCGAAAACACCGGGTGCTCTTATCTATACATACCAAAATGGTGAATTAGAAATCTACAAACGCCTAGTCGTCAGCCCTGATAAAAAGAACTTACTCGGCGCTGTATTAGTGGGTGATGCCAGCAGTTATAGCACCTTATTACAGTATTGCTTAAACGGTATCCAACTCCCCGCACAACCCGATAGTTTAATCTTACCCAGTCTTAGCGCAGAACCCGCAGGCCTAGGCCCAGATGCTTTACCTAACACGGCACAAATCTGTTCTTGTTATGACGTCAGTAAGGGGGATATTTGTCAGGCAGTTGCTGCTGGCTGCCATACCGTAGGCGCATTAAAAGCAGAAACCAAAGCCGGTTCGGGTTGTGGAGGTTGCGCAGCCTTAGTTAAATCTGTATTAAATTCAGAATTGGCTAAACAAGGTGTAGAAGTCAATACCGATCTTTGCGAACATTTTGCATATACGCGCCAAGAACTGTTTACGCTCATTAAAGTCGAAAAGATCAGGACCTTTGATGACTTGCTCGACAAACATGGCAAAGGCTTGGGTTGTGAAATTTGCAAGCCGACTGTCGCGTCGATTCTTGCCTCCAACTGGAACGACTTTATTTTAAAAACGGAACACGCGCCCCTACAAGATACCAATGATGCCTTTTTAGCCAATATCCAAAAAGATGGTACTTACTCAGTGGTTCCGCGTATTGCGGGTGGCGAGATCACCCCCGATAAACTTATAGTGTTAGGTCAGATAGGTAAAAAGTATCAACTGTATACCAAAATCACCGGTGGACAACGGGTTGATTTATTCGGTGCACGAGTTGAACAACTCCCTCTTATTTGGAAAGAACTCATTGATGCTGGCTTTGAATCTGGACATGCCTACGGTAAATCTTTGCGCACCGTTAAATCCTGTGTTGGCAGTAATTGGTGTCGTTATGGTGTAGATGACAGTGTTGGACTCGCCATAGAACTAGAGAACCGCTACAAAGGCCTTCGCTCACCGCATAAAATAAAATTTGCCGTATCCGGTTGCACACGAGAATGTGCAGAAGCGCAAGGAAAAGATATTGGTGTTATTGCAACAGAAACTGGCTGGAGCTTATATGTCTGTGGTAATGGGGGCATGAAACCCAGACACGCCGATTTATTTGCCACCAGCTTAGATAAAGCCACCTTAATTAAATATATTGACCGCTTTTTAAGCTTTTACATTCAAACAGCTGATCGATTACAACGCACCTCGGTATGGATGGAAAACATGGCGGGCGGACTAGATCATCTAAAAGAGGTCATCATTAACGATAGCTTAGGATTATGTGACCAATTAGAAGCTCAGATGCAGCATGTCGTTGATACTTATCAGTGCGAATGGAAATCAACCCTTGAAGATGAAGCCAAATTAAAGCGTTTTAGACCTTTTGTTAATAGTGCACAATCTGACCCATCTATTGAGTTTATAGAAGAACGTGGGCAAATCCGTCCAGCAGAACCTAGCCCACAAAAACACTTTAAAATGGTAGAGGTGGCGTAATGACCCAATGGCAAACCCTATGTAATCTTGATGATTTACCAGCAGACTCCGGTATTTGTGCTTTGATAGATGAGTTACAAATCGCCTTATTTTATGTAGCCAAAATGCAAACGGTATTTGCATTACATAACTATGACCCCTTCGCTAAAGCCCATGTTTTATCTCGAGGTATTATTGGAGACGTCAATGGTGATCCCGTCGTAGCTTCACCTATTTATAAGCAACATTTCAAACTAACGACAGGAGAATGTATCGAAGATACTTCGGTTAAGATTGCCTCTTACCCCGTGCGGATAAACAATCAACATATTGAAATAAAACTTACCCATGGCTAAGTTAGTCGTCATTGGTAATGGTATGGCCGGCATGCGTACCCTTGAAGAAATACTTAAATCGGCCCCAAAGCAATACGACATTACAGTATTTGGATCTGAGCCGCATGGTAATTACAACCGAATTATGCTGTCCTCTGTGTTAAGTGGCGAAAAGGCGCTGGATGAGATATTCATTAATGATCAAGCGTGGTATGACCAACATAACATTACCCTTTATAGCGGCGCCTCAAAAACGGTCACGCGCATTGATCGCCAACAGAGAAAGGTCTATACCCAAGATGGCACGGTTGCTGACTATGATCGCTTATTGATTAGCACGGGTTCTAAGCCTACTATATCCAATGTCCCCGGCAATCAATTAGCGGGCATTATTAGTTTTAGAGATATTGCGGATGTTTCTAAAATGCTCGCCTACAGCCAAACTCATCGAAATGCCATTATATTAGGCGGAGGATTATTAGGTTTAGAAGCCGCTAATGGTTTAGCTTTAAGAGGCATGACCGTAACGGTAATCCATAACAATGCAGTGTTATTGAATCGCCAAATGGATAAAGCCGCAGGCATATTATTACAAAAGGAACTGGAAGCAAAAGGCTTAAACTTTAAAATGGCTTGCCAAGTTGAGCAACTATTAGGTGATGATCAACAGCACATTAAAACAGTTCGGCTCACCGATGGCTCTGAACTAGAATGTGATTTATTGGTTATGGCTATTGGGGTTCGACCTAATAAAGCCTTGGCTGAAGCCGCTGGGCTTTATTGTGAGCAAGGTATTATAGTGAATGATACCCTACAAACTTATGACCCTAAAATCTATGCCGTAGGTGAATGTATTCAACACAGAGGTCAAACTTTCGGTTTAGTTGCACCCGTATTTGAGCAAGCTAAAGTGTGCGCCAATCACTTAACTGGACATGGTGTAGCACAATATCTAACATTACCCACAGCCACAAAACTTAAAGTAACAGGTATACAGGTTTTTTCCATAGGTGACTTTATAGGGGATGATACGACTGAAACGATACAATTTACGGATACCAGCCTAGGTATTTATAAAAAACTGGTGCTGAAAGCAAATAAACTGGTTGGTGCGGTATTATATGGTGATACCCAAGATGGATATTGGTATCAAGAATTACTTGAAAAAGCACAACCCATTACCAGCATTCGAGATCAGCTCATTTTTGGAAAAGCGTATGTCTAATTCTCACAGCACTATTCAAACGACCTGCCCTTACTGCGGTGTAGGTTGTGGCATCAGTGCGGTTGTTAATCAAACTCAGCACAGCGTTGATATTAAAGGTGATCAAACGCACCCGGCTAATGCCGGTCGACTATGTTCAAAAGGTTCAGCATTAGGTGACACGATTAGTTTAGAAGGTCGCTTATTAGAGCCGCATATCAACGGACAAGTCGTCGATTGGGATGACGCCTTATCGTTAGTCGCTAACACTTTTAAAGAGACAATTAACAAATTCGGTCCAGATTCGGTAGCAATCTATGGCTCTGGACAATTATTAACCGAAGACTACTACGTCGCCAACAAACTGATGAAAGGCTTTATCGGCAGCGCCAATATGGATACCAACAGCCGCTTATGTATGTCGTCTTCTGTGGCGGGCCATAAACGCGCCTTTGGTGCAGATACTGTCCCCGGTTGTTATGAAGATTTAGACCTCGCTGATTTAATCATTTTAATTGGCTCTAATACCGCCTGGTGTCATCCCGTTATCTTTCAACGCATTCGCACCGCCAAACAAGCTCGACCTGACTTAAAAGTAGTAGTGATTGACCCACGCCGCACGGCAACCTGTGATTTAGCCGACTTACATTTACCACTGGCAAGTGGCAGTGATGCTATTTTATTTAATGGCCTATTAAGCTATTTAAATAAGGAAAAGGCACTTAATCAAGTCTATATCGACAGGCACACTGAAGGCTTTAGCCTAGCCTTACAAACCGCTGAATTGGGTGCTAATAACCTTGCTGACATCGCTGCTCAATGTCAACTAGACGCAGCCGATGTGCAATATTTTTATGATTTATTCAAAGATAATGAAAAAGTCATGAGTCTATATAGCCAGGGCATTAACCAATCATCGTCGGGTACCGATAAAGTCAATGCGATTATTAATTGTCATTTAGCGACGGGCAGAATTGGCCAATCGGGCATGGGACCTTTTTCCCTCACTGGTCAACCCAATGCTATGGGTGGTCGTGAAGTGGGAGGTTTAGCGCATCAATTAGCCGCGCACATGGACTTTTCTAAAGCAGAAGATGTTAATCGAGTTGCGCGTTTTTGGGGATCAAACAATATCGCCACAAAACCGGGTCTACCTGCTGTAGACCTCTTTAATGCCATGGCAGCAGGTCAAATTAAAGCCGTCTGGATTATGGGCACTAATCCAGTGGTGAGTATGCCGAATGCTGATCTTGTTAAACGCGCCTTAGAACGTTGTGATTTTGTCGTGGTATCCGATTGTATTGCGCAAACAGACACTAGCGGATTGGCACATGTATTACTCCCTGCTTTAGGCTGGAGTGAGAAAGACGGCACCGTGACTAATTCTGAACGCAGAATTTCTCGGCAACGCGCCTTATTTAAACCAGCAGGTAATGCCAAAGCCGATTGGTGGATACTCTCTCGAGTTGCTCAGCGCATGGGCTTTACTGATGAATTTAACTATAGTAATCCCTCTGAAGTTTTTACTGAACATGCGGCATTATCTGGATTTGAAAACGATGCCGTGTATGGTTACAGAGATTTTGATATCTCTGGCTTAGCCACACTGGATCAACAAAGTTATGAAAAACTACAACCCATACAATGGCCGGTAAACGCTCGTAACCCAAAAGGTAGCGCGCGAATGTTTGTTGATGGTCAGTATTTTACGCCTACCGGTAAAGCCCAATTTATTGCTATTACACCTAGAGCACCCGTTAATTTACCCAATGCTGCTTACCCTTTAATCTTAAATACAGGACGATTAAGGGATCAGTGGCATACCATGACCCGCACGGCTCTATCAGCAAAACTTAATCAACATAGCCCAGAACCCTGCGTTGAAATACATCCTCTTGATGCCACAAAATATAATGTAACTGCAGATGCCTTAGCAGAACTTGAAAGTGCATGGGGCAAGATGCTGGCTAGAGTTAAGATAACGGATGAACAAAAAGCCGGTAATGTCTTTGTACCCATGCATTGGACAGCCCAATATGCCAGTGATAGTCGTATGGGGGCCTTAGTTAATCCAGAAGTCGATCCGATCTCTAAGCAACCCGAAAACAAACATACGCCTGTCCGTATCAAACCCTATCAAGCAATTTGGCAAGGTTTCATTTTATCCAGACACCCTTTACACCTGAATGATGTCGCTTATCGAGTAAATAGCAAAGGTGACTATTTCTATCGTTATGAATTGGCGGGGCAGCAATTACCTGAAACTTGGTTAAAGGCACTTCAAGACGCTTTAAATTCTAAGGTAACCGAAAACTCAGATTGGCAAACCTATCAAGATGCTAGTTTAGGCAATTATCGAGCAGCACAATTTACTAATGGGCGCTTAAATACTGTTACCTTTATAGCGGCTGATCATAAGCTACCCGAACGGAGTTGGTTAAGTAGCTTATTTGCTAAAGAAACCCTTATACCTGAAGAACGGATGGCACTGCTCAGCGGGTTACCACCCAAAGGCAGTCATAATTCAGGAAAAGTGGTCTGTGCCTGTTTTAATATTGGCGAGAAGACAATAAGCGCGTGTATTAAAGAAAAACAACTCAAAACACATCAAGAGGTAGGGCAATGCTTAAAAGCGGGGACTAATTGTGGTTCGTGCATCCCAGAGATTAAAGCACTGTTGTAAGAAGGATATTTATAACATTCAGGAAAAATTCCTAGTCAAAAACTTTTATAATAACAAAACACTTTGTTATTTAAATATCCATAAGATTTATGACTTACCGTTTGCTTCGTAAACACTTTTTATTAGTTCTTTTACCGCTATCCTTAATTACCCTTGCTTACGCTGAAACTGAGCCAAAAACAACGACCGATAAAAAAGTTAACGTTAAATCGACTACAGAAAACGATAACAAAACTCCGCCCGTTGATGTTTTTGAACTCCCTGACGTAGAAGTCATAGGCACGACTCCGATTGGCTCCAACGGCCTCGCCTTAAAGAAAATATCGGGCAATGTGCAAACGGTTGAAGATGAGGATATTAAAAGACACGAATCTATCAACCTGCCTGACTTTTTGAATCGCAAGTTACAAAGCGTCAATATCAATGACACGCAAAATAACCCCTATCAACCTGATATTAGTTACCGTGGCTTTACAGCTTCCCCGGTTTTAGGCACGCCAGCAGGCATTTCTGTTTATCAAGACGGTGTTCGTGTAAATGAGGCTTTTGGTGACACCATTAACTGGGACTTAATTCCACAAATTGCCATTTCCAGCATGGAAATGATGCCGGGATCTAATCCTCTATTTGGCTTAAACACCTTGGGTGGTGCCCTATCCCTAAGGACAAAAAGTGGTCGTAGTCATCCTGGCTATAATGCGCAAGCCAGTGGCGGCTCCTTTGGTCGCCAAAACTATCAAGCTGAAGTAGGTGGTTCAAAGGACAAATTTGATTGGTACTTTGCTGGCAACGTCTTTCATGAAGATGGCTGGCGTCCCTACTCGCCAACACAAGTTCATCAAGGTTTTGGCAAAATTGGTTGGGAAGATGACAAAACTGATATCGACCTCTCATTTACATTTGCAGACAACAATATGCAAGGCGTAGGCCCAGTGCAACAAGATTTATTGCAACAAAACTGGAAGGCTTTTAATACCGCACCCGATGTTACTAAAAATACACTGTATTTTTTTAACTTGAAAGGTAATCATTGGATTACAGATCAATTACAACTCAGTGGCACTACTTATAATCGTAACAACGATACATTTAGTCTAAATTCTAATACAGGCGATACAAACCAAACCTGCGGTACCTATGCTGATTATGTAAGTGGAGATCCCAGTCTAGGTTGTTCACCCTACCCTGCTTCATTTCAAGCCAGTCGAGCTAAACAGAACGGCACGGGCATTAATCTTCAGTTAACTTCAGACTATCAAGTCTTAAAACATGACAATCAATTTATTGTGGGTGGCGGTTATAATCACGCAACGACTGGCTATAAAATTGGTGAGCAAAACGCCACTTTTACACCCAATTTTTATGAAGTTGCAGTTGAACCTTTAAGCACGACAGTCGATATCAAAGGTGAAAGTGTTTACTCCAATGTATTTGCCACCAATACGTTTTCGGTCTTTGATTGGATGCATGTCAATGCCGCCGCTAACTGGTTACAAGCCCAAGTTCAAACCTTTGACCACATGGGCACAGCACTCAATGGCAATAATACTTTCTCGCGAGTCAACCCTTCAGCTGGCGTAACATTTAATCCTTTTGATGCCTTAGCACTTAAAACTCCACTTCAAGATTTTACTACCTATTTTAACTACAATGAAGGTTTTAGAGCGCCAACACCGGTAGAACTAACCTGTGCAGATCCAACGGCGCCCTGCTCTTTACCTAATAGTTTTGTGTCAGACCCGCCACTTAAAGCAGTGGTTTCTCATACCTTAGAAACGGGCTTAAGAGGTAAATTCAGCGCAGCACTTAAATGGAATTTATCTTTTTATGAAACCATCAATACCAATGATATTTTGTTTCAGAATATTGATACCAAAAGTGGTTACTTTAGCAATATTGGTAAAACTAAACGCCAAGGGATCGAATTTGGCTTAAATGGTTTAGCCTTTGATAAACTGAATTGGTATATTAACTACG
>JAPLRS010000020.1 GCA_026399015.1 Methylococcales bacterium
AACCAGTTATCACTGAAGTACAAAGTACAAGCAAAGACCATCGCTTAACTTTTAAACAGTTATTTAGCATTCAAATAAATTATTGTTGCACAGACACAAAGGCCATTTTACTAATGCCGGCATGTTGCACCATAGCCATGATCTCTGCAACCTTGGCATACACTACAGCCTGATCTGCATATAAATGCACAACTGCCTCAGGATTTTTTACCATCTCATCCTTTAAAGTTATTTCTAAGATCGTTAAATCCGCAATTGGTAATTTATTTAATGTTATTAAACCTTGTGCATCAATGCCTAACTGTAATGGAGCATCTTTAATATCCGCTGTAGTTTCAACAGCCTTGGGTAAAGTGACATGCACAGATTGCGTTAACAAGGGGGCCGTTACCAACAAAATAATAACCAATACCAACATAACATCCACTAATGGCGTTACGTTTATTTCACTCATGGCTTCTTCAGATTCACCTTGTGGTTTAAATGCCATGACTAAACCTTATCTTTTGCTTGTTCTGCGAAGACAAGTTGCAGAAAACTGACTACAAAATTTTCTAAATCTGTTCGATTCTGTTTCACATGCCTTAATAAAAAGTTGTAAGCCAATACTGCTGGCACCGCTACCGCAATACCAATTGCAGTAGCAACTAAGGCATCACCAATTGGCCCAGCAACCACATCTAAACTTGTTGATCCACTGGCCGTAATTTCATGCATAGCATGCATAATACCCAAAACCGTACCAAACAAACCCACAAAAGGTGCTGTACTACCAATACTAGCCAATAACGTTAAGCCCATTTCTAGAAAACGAACTTCTTTTTGCAAAGCAGTTGTTAACTCTTGTGCTAACAAATCCTCAGGCACGCCTAAATATTTAATTGATTGCCCAGATATTTGCTGTCTATTTTGCAACCACGAAAAGCCAATTTTTGCTAGCTTGGCCCGAGGTCCTCTGGCAACAGTTTCAGTTAATTGTTGCGCACTGATAACATCCGGTGCATCCCAAAAAAGCTCGCTGAATTTTCGATTATTTAAGTTATTTTTACTAAACTGCCACAGTTTAAATAAAATCATGGTCCACGTTAGCACCGAAAAAAATAATAAGGTGTATAAGGTGGCATCAATAATAAGTTGTGGCGCAATATGATCGGTCATGTAAAGCTTTCCAAGGGATGATTAATGATTTAAAGAAAAAATAATAGGCACAATAACGGTACTAGCAACATCTTCATTACCGCGTTTAGCGGGGGTAAATTGCCATTTCTCAACCGCAGTTACCGCTGCTTCGTCTAACTCTTCATGACCACTACTTTTGTATACAGTGACCAATTGACTTAAACCTTCAACCGTAACTTCCACCTTAAGTGATACTTGGCCTTCCCAGCCTCGCCTTGTTGCAATTGTCGGATAAATTGGTTTGGGATTAGAGCCGTAATTTGCCGTAGAACTAGCCTCAGTAAAAGGCACTTCACTACCCTCGGTACCGTGTGATGATTTTGTTACACTTGCAGTGGCAACCGCGTTAATTTGGCTTACGCTTGAACTAGCAGACTCTTCTTGTGCGGATGGCTTAGGCACAAATACATCGCTCGGTTGTGGCTTAGGCATTGGCTGTTGTTTATGAACTTCAGTTTTCTTTTTAACTGGTTTTTTTACTGGATTAACTTTAGGTTTAGGGGGCTCTACCGGTTTTACAGGTACAGGAGTTGGTGGCGCCATAGCGGCTTGTTTACCGACTTGCGCAACCATCGCCACTTCCATCATTAAAGGTACAGCCGGGATAATAACTTCAGCAGGTTTTAAAATAATGATAGCTAAACAACAATGAAATAAAAAAGTTAACACAAACAGCAAAACAGCCATCACCCCCGGATTTTCTTCACCCGTTAGTGCTTCATAAAACTGCTTTTTCTTTTGTTGTAGATAACTTAAATAACTAACCCCGCCCCCAAAATTCTGCTGATGCAGATTATTAGGCTGGTTATTAGATAAATGCATGAAGATGAATTCCTTCGTTTATAGGTACTGCCGATCAAAAACGACATTTTAATTTTTAGCTCATCTAGGTAAGACGTTTCAGAACACTAAAACCACACACTAAAGATAAAAAAAATTTGAAAGATTCATAAAGCAGAAAATACGCCACCCTAATAAAGACTTGAGAAGATGCCTTTCAAGTCCCATTTTGGTGGCGACGCTTAATTAAAACTCGACCTTTACCGAACCCATAAACATTCTTGGCGCACCAAAGCCAGTCATACTGCCAGTATTAGTACCAATGTAATAACGCTTATCAAGTAAATTGTCTGCATTAAGCTGCAACGTTACTTTTTGTCCCGCCACCTTCATGCCATAACTGGTCATTAAATTCATTGTTACATAACCAGGCAATTGGAAACTGTTATCATTGCTACCTTGGCTTTGTCCTGATGCAAGTACACCACCACCAATTTTTAAGCCTTTAAAAGTAGCGTCCTGAAACTCATAGGTATTCCATAAACTGCCATAGTTATGCGGTGCGTTATACATTCTATGCCCAGTGTCATCACCCACTCCGCCGTTATAACCAACAACAATTTTGGCATAATCCAAAATAGTATAAGCAGCTATTGTCTTTAAACCAGGTAAAACCTCCCCTGCTACTTCAAACTCATAACCACGACTTTCTTGCTTGCCTGAAGTAATCTGTAAAATCGGATTAATTGGATCAGACACAGCAACATTTGTTTTTGTTAAATCAAAATAAGCAAAGGTGGTCGATAAACGTTTATTAAAGAATTCTGTCTTTGTACCCAATTCCCATTGATTAGCTAATTGGGGTGGCAAAAGCTGCTGACCAGGCGCATTAAAAATACTATTAGAAACACCAAAGTTCTCACTGTAATTTCCATACACAGATAACCATTTAATTGGCTGCCAGAGTAAACCACCGCGCGGACTAACATGATTATCTGTTGAGCTTACTTTTGTCATATTGTTATTACTAACCGCTTCATCATAACGAAGCACCACATTTCCATGGACATTAAATGGAAACTTAATCTGATCTTGAATATATAAGCCATACCAATCTTGCGTAAAATTTGCACTAGGCACAAAGGCCGATGCACCTAGATTTCTTGAGGTTTGGTAAGTAGGATTAAATATATTAAATTTAGCAAACTCTGGATAAGCTGAACAACATGCACCCGCATCTTGATTATCAATTACAAAGTAATCAAACCCGTATAAGGTATTGTGTTGTAAGAATGGTGTATCAAACTTACCCGCTAAGTTGAGTGTTGTGTAATAGTTTTGTTGATGTGATATCGCATTATTAAAGCCACGATTACCGGAAAAACTAGGGTCGTTATTGGTCAAATTGCCAGCCACATCGGGTTGCCCAAAAAAGAAAGTAAAATCCGTTTTTTTATCTAAGAACTCCGCCCCAAAACGATGAGTTAATTTCCAGTTGTCATTAAACGCATGCGACCAATTAGCACCCACATAACTTCTATCACCAATATTCTTATTGTTTAATGGGTCACCCAACTGTCTATTAATAGGAATTGGCGCAGGACGAGTGCCCATTGGAATATTGCCTGAATCCAATCTATTATTAAAATGTTGATACTCAACATCTAAGTTTGCCTGAGTTTTATCTGTTACATTCCAAGTAAAGCTAGGGGCAATAAAAAAGCTATCTGTTTTTACAAAATCTCGAAACGAATCAGCATTTTCATAAGAAGCATTAACACGATAGAGTAATTTATTATCTTTAGTGATTTTACCGGTTGAATCAACTGAAGTTCGATACATTCCATAAGAACCAAATTGTTGTTCTATTGAGTTATATGATTCAGCTTGTGGTCTTTTGGTAACTAAATTGATAACCCCACCCGGTTCATTACGACCAAATAAAATAGAGCCTGGTCCTTTTAAAACTTCAATTTTTTCAAGATTAGCAACTTGACGCTTAGTTGTACTTCCACCTAGTGCCGATGGAAATAAAAAACCATCTCTATATAAATTTGTATTTTGAAAACCACGCATCATAAAAACATCACTTGCACCGCCATTTGTCCAACTTGATTGCACACCTGCCACAGATGTTAAGGCATCTTCAACGCGGATAACTTGCTTATCTTTTAAAACCTGTTGTGGAACAACAGAGATTGAATAAGGTGTTTCCATGATTGGCGTATCAGATTTAGTAGCTGAACTCGCGTTTGAAACCCTATAATCACTAGGGCTAGATTCATCAGTTTCTTGTTCACCTACTACAGTCATGGCTTTTAAGGTAGTAGGTGCTTTAGAACTTATATCAGGTGTTATCGTTATCAAACTATTATCTACCACTTTATAGTTAAGACCCGTCTTTCCTAAAGCAATACTAACCGCCTGTTGAGCCGTATATTCACCTTTAATTGGCGCCGATGTTAGACCTTTAACTGCCGCATCTGGATACACTAATTTTGTATGAGATGATTGCGCTAAGCTATCTAAAGTAGCTGACAATGACTGCGCAGGAAGATTAAAACTGTATGTTTGCTCCGTTTCTGCGTATGCAGTACCTAGCATTAAAGGAGCTAACAATAGGCTATGCTGAATAAATAACCGTGATTTATTTTTTTGAGTCATCTTAAATTCTCTGATTTGTTTTACATCAAGATATCAACGTTTTTTAACGCCTTAATAGTAATAACAAAGCAAAGTGTCTAAATTGGACAAAATATTTTTTATTAATTATCCTCAATAATTTATCGAACTACTCTCCGTAGTTCGATATTTTGACCAACACGCTTAGTTTGTACAGGTAACATGCGTTCCAAAGCGTGTAAAAAAGGATTTAAATCACTTGAGTCAAACGTACCGCTCAAGGTTTCGTTAGCCAGTTTTTTGTCTAAAAACAAAAACTTTATTGAATGATACCGTTCCAATTCCGCCATTACCTCAGCGAGTGGAGCATGATTAAAAACTAAATGTCCATTGAGCCAGCCACTTAATTTTTGTGTTTGCACCTGTTCAATTTGACCTAAACCCTTATTCTCAGAATACTGCCTTTGAGACCCCGCACTTAAAGGCTCATTTATAATAGTACGCTCGTTATTTAACTCAACCTCACCTTCCAAAACAGCTATAGAAGCACCTTTATCAAATTTAAATACATTAAAAACAGTGCCTATATCTCGAATATTTAAATCACCCACTTGTACCTCAAATGGTCGTAAACGATTATGTATGACATTAAATTGAGCCTCACCTCGAATCAACTCAACATGGCGCTGCAATAAAGACATTTTTACAGAAACACTAGAATTTGTATTTAAATCAAGTAATGAGTTGTCAGCCAATTCAATGCGTTTATGCTCACCTATTTGAGTTGTATAGATAGTCGTTTTTGCATTGAACTCTAGCCAAGTAACGGTGCCCAAAGCCACAGAGAAAATAATCGTGGCCCAGGCCGTCAAGTACCCTAAGCTAAGATTTTGAGGCCTTGCTTGTCTTGCGCTATCTAAGCTAGGAATAGGTACAAATTTGAGTTCATCCATATTAGCCCAAAAATTTTCAGCTTGAACATAAGCCGCACGATGACTGGCGTTTTTATCTAACCAAAGCGCAAAATTTTCATGATCTTTTTGTGAACAACTTTCTGACTGTAGTAACACAAACCACTTTACAGCTCGCTTAAATTGTTGAGGTGTGAAATCAGACGTCGTTTTCATAACTTAAGCAATCCAATCACCCGTTATTTGTAACCGTTCATGACAGTGCAGCATGGCATGTACCAAATAACGTTGGACTGTTTTTTCTGAAATACCCAACTTTTGGGCAATTTGAGTATAACTAAGTTCATCTATCTTACGCAGTAAAAACACATGCCGATATTTGTCAGGTAATGAATTAATGGCATTTAAGAGCATTTCGCATTGTTGACGTAAGACCGTTATTTCATCGGGTAAATGTCTAGGGCAGATCAAATCGTCAGTCAATTCTAAACCGCTATTCTTAGCTTGGTTTTGCCATTTTAGATAATTGATAGCCAGTCGATCCGCTACCCTATATAAAAAACCACCTAAATTTTCATCATGCTTCAGGGCATCTTCACGTAATAACCGCAAATATGTCTCTTGGCATAAGTCTTGTGCAGTATCAGGACAACGTATCTTATAAACCAAAAACTGCGTTAAAGCTTCTCGATGTTCTTGAAACAGTTGAGTAACCTGTTCTTGAGTAAGAGAGAGGGTAGGCATTCGCAATATTTCCTGTTTATTTCAGTTGATCGTGCTACTTTAGAGCCGAATAAAACAATAAATTATGCAAATATCATGCCTTTACTATTCCAACTTGAATATACAGATACAAAATAGCATGTCATTAACAAACACAAGCTATATTAAAACCATATATATTGGGGGCTACAGGAGAAATGAACTTAGAAACAAAATACAATTAATCTTATGGTAAAACCAAAAAATACATAACGAGTATTTCAGCTAAATTTAAAAAGTGTGTCATATGCCACACTTACTATGGCATATCACACACTTTTTACTGATATCTGCTAAGTAGCAACCCCTGATTAAATATTAATAATCAATATCGATTTTGGTTAATATGTTTTAAAACTGCACTCCAATCGATCCCATAAAGGTTCGTGGCATTCCGAAGTCTAAATAGGCTGAGTTAAAAAAAACTGATTGGGTGTTAAGACCCGTGTAATAATTTTTATCCAGCAGATTGTTGACATTCAATTGCACGGTCACCTTGGATTTACCCACATTACGACTATAGGCTGCTAGCACATCCACGGTAGCATAGCCAGGTATGGTGTAGGCAGGACTATCACAGCATGCGACTTGGCCATCACGGAGCGTGACGCCGCCACCGAATTTAAGGCCTTTGATATCGCCTTGTTGGAATTCATAGGTATTCCATAAACTGGCGGCATTTCTGGGTACACCCCAAAAGCGAGATCCCGGAGCGTTATAACCAACATCATTACCTTTGATAATTTTAGCATCAGTATTGCTGTAAGTAGCAATGGCATTCCAACCAGGCACAATTTCACCGGTCACATCAAACTCGTAACCACGGCTTTGTACAGCACCCGTGGCCACAACACCACCAAGAAGAGCATAGGTAGGGTTAGGATCGGGGGTAGCGATATTGGTTTTGACTATATCAAAATAAGCCAGATTTGCACGTAAGCGACCGTTGAAGAATTCGGTTTTGATGCCACCTTCATATTGATTAGCTCCTGTAGCAGGAACCGCTTTTGACTGGGTCGGGCTACTATAAATTCTGCCAGAATTGATCCCAAAACTTTCAACATAGTTGGTATATAAACTCAGCCAGTGCTGTGCTTGCCAGAGGATGCCAACACGCGGAGTGACAGCATCTTGGGACTGTATAGAAGATATTTCAGGAAATCCATCCATAGTACCTCTGTAGTATTGCAAAAAGTTTTGATGAAAATTTTGATAGCGAATACCACCCATCACATGCACATCGTAAGGCAGTTTAATTTGATCCTGAATGTAAGTCCCATACTGATCGGCTGGCTGTTTAATGAATGAAGATTTCATCCATCCAACGTTACTAAAGCCTGAGTGGGTTGGATTAAGCGCATCTATAGTATCTGTCTTAATACACCAAGAGTACGCCGTACAAAGAGGATTAGAACTAGTAGCATCGGGTATCCAACTCCCAACAAATAAACTTTCTGTACGATAATAATCACCACCAAATAGCAGGGTATGATCCAGACCCAAAGTCTTAAAATGCCCCGTCAAGTCGATGCCTGTCGCATAGGTATTACTTTGATTATCCCTAGAAGTAGGCAATCGCGTTATTGCGGTATCTGTTATAAAGTATTGAGTGTCAAGATAAACATTTCGAGCGGTCTGGTTAATAGACAGATGGTGTTTAATCTGCCAGTCGTCGTTAAACGCATGCGACCAGTTAAATCCACCGTAAAAGGTATCTATCGCAGTGGGTGTGGATTCGCCATAATTCAGTCTGCGGGACAGATCGACGATTTTTCCATTAATTATCGGTCTGTAACCATAGTTCTCAACCAAATTTTGATGGTTATATTCAAACTCTACGGTGGCCTGGGTACGCGGATTGATGTTCCACTTCAAAATCGGGGCGATAAAGAAGTCCTCATTTTTGACAAAATCCTGAAAGGAACCGCTGTTTTGGTAAGAGGCGTTTACACGATAAAGCAAGGTATCGTCTTTGGTCAATGGCCCAGAAGTATCGATAGTGGTGCGATAATTAGCGAACGACCCAAATTGCTGATTTAAAGCGTAATATGGGGTTGCCAAGGGTTGCTTAGTGACCACATTGACCATACCGCCTGGCTCCACCATGCCATACAAAATCGCCGCAGGGCCTTTGGCTACTTCCACGGATTCAACATTGGACATATTACGTGAACTTGACCCGTCTAATAAACGAAACCCGTTACGAAAATAGGTGGAAGAACTAAAGCCTCTTAAGACAATGGATTGAGTATTATCACCAGTAGCGCTATTACCACTATTAGCGTAGCTTGTAACTCCACTAACATTCTTTAACGCATCGCCCAGATTGATAACCTGCTGATCCTTTAAAACCTGCTTGGAAATCACCTGCACGTTCAACGGCGTTTCCATAATCGGTGTATCGGTTTTAGTGCCACTGGTGGCGTTGGGCAGAACGTAGTCTTGGTTATAGGGGTCGGCCAAATCTCGAATTGCATTTGCACTGACACTGACTGTTTTTAACACAGTCGGCTCGGAATTTTTAACTGGCTCCGGTGTTTTTTCCAAGGTGATCGAATGGGCATTTATAAATCGATAAGTCATGCCGCTACCTTGTAGTAAGCGGGTTAAGGCCTGTTCTACTGTCATATCGCCGTCTAAGCTATTAGAGGTCAGTCCTTTTACCTTATCAGCCGTCACGGCTAATTCTAAATTAGCTTCAGCCGCTAATTGTATTAACGCGCTATTAAGTGGTTGGGACGGTAATTTGTAATGCCGTAAAGTTTCAGCAGCACTAACTTTAAGACTGATTGAGTCCAAAGTCATTAGACTAAGAACTAATATCATTACCGGCGCAGACACTTTTAAAATACCTGCACCTGGCGCTATTGAATGGTTTTGCCGTTGCTTCATAAATTTCCTTGATTGATTTATTTACTCGGCTAAATAAAACGTTTATGAAGCAAAAAATGACAATAGATAATTAAAATATTTTTTGGAAAGCGCTAATAAAGCAGCTTAGCGATGTAACAGTACCCACCAAAGACCCATTCTGGTTTCTTTTAATGCCAACACATTGCTGAGTGTGTGCACTGCTTCATCGGTATTCGCTAAAGAAAAAACCCCCATAATACGCTGATTATTAAGCGTGGCATCGTGTATAAAAATCCGTCCATTACGGTAACGATTTAATTCTGCAATCACTTCTTTCAGCGGTTGGTCATTAACAAATAATTTTTGTTGGCTCCAGGCGCCTATCTGACTTAGGTTTGCGGTTACAGGTGTTGGTAATTGGCTGTCACCCTGATAGTTGAGTTGCTGACCTTCTTTAATAATGACTGTCGAGTCTGTTTCGGATAACTGGGCTGTTGATAGCGTTGCAGACACGGCATGTTCTTGTACTGCTACACGAACAGTGTCATTTTCCGGATTATAAACTTCAAACACCGTACCCAAAGCCCGAATAGTCAATCCACCACTTTTCACTTCAAACGCTCGCTGTGGTTCTTTGGCAACAGTAAAACGGACTTGACCATGCCGTAAGGTTATTAAACGTAGATCATTTTGATAATCGACAGAGACAGCCGAATTAGTATTAAGCAGTAAATGGCTACCATCATTCAAAGCAATATCACGTTGCTCACCCGTGCCAGTATGATAATCGCTTAAATAGGTATCCAGCAGGTGTGCCTGATTTGGCATTATTGATAAAACGGCAAGCAACCAGGCAGCGGCTAGGGCGATGGGTACAGTCAACCAGTATCTAAACCGGTTAGATGAGTTGTGAACATTAACAACAGCCCCCCGGTAATCGTTAATGGCAGAGTGTATATTTTCTTCAATAACAGGCTTTGGCTTTGGCTGGTCCTGACCCTGTTTCTGTCTTAAGCCATTAGCGGCGACTATCATAGTGTCAAACATGTCTTCTGCCTCACCTAAGGCAAAAGCATGGGATGAATCTTGAGAAAGCCATTCGGCAAATTCGTGCATTTCTTCAGGACTGATATCCTCCGCGCGCAATTTAAACAGCCAATCAATCGCTTGCTGGTTTACCTCTGGTAATGTGGAGTTTTCTTTTAGGTCAGGCTTCAATCGCATTGCTTTATCCTTAGGGTGCAATGCGCTGTAGCGCGGGCCAAATGTTTGCACACCATGGATTTTGATATCCCCATACGATCAGCTATTTCTTGATAACTAAGGCCATCGATACCATACAGAAAAAACGCATTACGACAATCGGCAGACAACTCCATCATGGCTTGTTCTAAAATGGATAAGCTTTGTTGTCCAATAGCTATCTGTTCAGGTCCCATTTCTGATACACAGTAATTATCGACAAACTCATCAAAATCCAGCTCTACGATATGTTGCCGTCTAACCTTGGCTTTACGCTGATAGTCAACTGCCAAATTAAGGGCGATACGATAAGCCAAGGCCCGGGCATTATCAACAGGTGTAGTTTGATAGGCCTGACAAATTCTGATGTAGGTTTCGTGAGTAAGATCAGTAGCAGTTTCTGCGCATTTAAGTCGCTTGGTCAAAAAGTACTGTAACTCCTCGGCTAAGGCGTCGTTCCAGTATAAAGCGATATTGGGAGATAAGGTTCCAGTCATAGAAAACACAGGTGAGTTAAGCTATAAATTTAATTATAGCTTAAACCCTTAAAAATAAATCCTTACCGTGCTTAAAAAACTACCCGGAGTAGCAACCTTGGGAATGTGGCTGGATTAATACTGAACATTAATCGATCCCATCAATGTACGTGGAGTAACGCCTCCGCCGAATTTTAAGCCATCGAACTGCCCGTGCTGTAACTCGTAAGTACTCCAAAAACTGCTAACATTACGCGGTACGAACTGCATGCGATTGCCCACAAGAAACGTGCTGCCTGATTCCGCCGTGTCATTGCTTTTGGTATGCTTATTCAGCGTTAGTGTCCAGCATCCAATCAGTTTTTCAGAAATTAATTTTCTGATCCAGCCAAAAAGCATTGCCCACAAAGGTTCTATTATTTATAATCCATAATATACGTACTTTAGTTCCGAAATTTACGTAATTCAATTCCGTATTTTACGATTAAATAGCTGTATGACCCTATTATCTCTTTATCCACGCCTAATCAAATCGCGTATAGCAGAAGCCTTACTGGATACACCCGTCGTCTTAATTGCTGGCCCGCGTCAATCAGGTAAAACAACGCTGGTGCGCCAGATTGCTGAACACAAGTTCCGTTATCTGACTCTTGATAATCAACTAACACTCTTATCAGCTCGTGAAGATCCTGTTGGTTTGATTCGTAGCCTAGATTACGCAGTCATTGATGAAATTCAACGCGCACCGCAGCTACTACTTGCCATTAAAAAGTATTGATGAAGATAGTCGACCTGGACGTTTCCTACTGACTGGCTCGGCTAATCTAATGACGCTACCAACCGTAGCCGATTCATTAGCGGGCCGCATGGAGACCCTGTCACTATTACCCTTATCACAGAGCGAAATAGAAACTCGCACAGCTAACTGGATTGATAACGCCTTTTCGGGGCGAATTTTAGCAGCCACATCACCTTCAATTGGAGATGATCTAGTAGAACGAGTGCTTAGAGGAGGTTACCCTGAGGCCATTTCACGATCATCAACAAAACGACGCGTGGTCTGGTTTAGGCAGTATATTGATGCCTTAATACAACGAGATGTACAAGACATAGCTGGCATTGAAAAGCTTGAACAACTACCTAGATTCCTGCGTGCCTTAGCTCAAACCTCAGGCCAAATGTGTAACTACAGTAAATTAGGGGGGCAAGTAAATTTAGACGGTAAAACTGCTTCACGTTATATCGGTATCTTTGAGCAAATGTATCTGCTCAGACGCATTGATGTTTGGTCACACAACCGCCTCAATCGTGTTGTTAAATCACCAAAATTGCAATTCATTGACTCAGGATTACTATCCACTCTAATTGATTTAAGCATTGAGGAGATTTATAAAGATCGCACACGATTTGGTAATATATTAGAAAGCTTTGTGTTCGGAGAATTACTTAAGCACACCACAACGGCAGAGGGTGACTACCGCCTAATGTACTACAGAGACGCTGATAAATTTGAAGTCGATATCGTGATCGAAAACGCTGCTGGACAACTCGTGGCCGTCGAAGTAAAAGCCGCGGCAACTGTCAAAAACACCGACTTGCGTGGCTTAAAAAAGTTTGCAAATATTGCTGGAGACCACTTTAGAATGGGGGTGCTACTTTATGACGGCACAGAGACGCTACCGTTGGGCAATGAACTCTACGCAGTTCCTTTATCTTCTCTCTGGGGCGTATAAAAAATAAGCATTACTTA
>JAPLRS010000021.1 GCA_026399015.1 Methylococcales bacterium
TTACCGCTCCCGTAAAACTCTGATAATGCTGCGGCGTCACACATTCAAGCAATTGATATAAGTTATTAGCCTCCGCTTGGGATTTTACTAACTGACCGTCTTTAACAACAGGTTTTCGTTTACGATTGACCGCAAACTTAATCTGGCAAGCCGGTTTATTCTGACGCCCTTGCCAACTAGCATCGCCTATTGAAACCAGTCGAAAGGGATCAGTATGAAACTTACCGTCTAGTAAACGTTGCTGTAGAGCTTGATTTCTTTCATTACGATCATTTAGGCGTTTGCCGTCATTAATCCCGTCCAATAACGCAGTACGAATCGCACCTTTAATACTACTGCCCGGTAACAAAGGATTACCGTCTACTGGATTATAAAAGGTACGTTCAATTTCTAACTTATTGATAACGCGTTTACCATAGCCTTCATGCTGTGCGGTTTTACCAATGCGTTTTTCATACAAGTCATTGATACCATGAGCCGTGGGCACAGGTGAGTTAGCATACGCAATCAAAGCGGCTCTATTCTTATGGAAAAAAGCCTGCACCCTAGTCAACATCAAATCATCGGGCTTGCCATTAACAATACTTAATAATTCCTTTTTCTCCTTTTCACCTAATCCCGTTATCGCAGCCTGGCTATCAAAACTATATAACGCACCCCCGTCTTCATCAATTACATAGTTACCCGGCTCGTAACTCTCATCAGTCCCTATATGCACAGGTGAAAGTGGTGTATATCTTAACGTGTAATGATCTAAAAAATGTGTCATGGATTTACACTCTCATTAAAATTGATGGCCAACACCGGTGCATAACCTTGATGAATAGTTGCTGCAAGCGTTTTTGATAACTCACCCTGACCACCCACACCTTGACCAATAAACCCAGACTGCGGTGCTAAGGTTTTAAACACCGCCCCTGTTTGAGCTAATAACAAGGGATTCTTAAAGGGTTTTCCTTCTTGATGCACAGCAATATCACCGTGCCGTCCAAAGCGGGTAAACAGTTGATAATAACTGTGCTGACTATCAAAACCTAAGCCTTGTGGCGCACAGGGTGCCAAAGTTAAACAGGCATTTGCTGAAGCTTGTGCAGGTAACGTGTATTCCTGAAAAGCATCAATACTAAACTTACCCAAGCCGATACTGGCATCTTTACCAAAACCAAAAGCGCCTATATCATCAAGACATTGCTGACAGTCTTCTACACTTAAGCGATTGGTGTCTAACAATAAATAAATTGACCAACGTACACCGGGCACAAACCATTCCTGCTCAACACTATAAGGCGCAAAGCCACCATCACCGGTGGTATTCGTTTGGCGATTGATAGTGTTATGAGCGTGTGGATGTTTCTCACTTAATTGCGTGGCGGGTTTGCTGTCTGTTACATTTACCAATGCTTTTGCGGTAACCGCTAGCTTCAACCATTGATTAATCGGTTGTTGAAATGCGGCCTCTGGTAACCAAGTGCGTTTTTTAATAGCTTTACGATCTTGGTCTTCAGGTAACTGATAAAGGTAACTTGGTAACTTAGGTAAAGGGAAATACCCTTCAGGAAAGGCATCCGATACCACGGCAAACGGTTGGTTATTGGTATAATCCGCTAAACATTCGGTTAAAGCGTCTTCACCCAAGCGATTACGAATGGCCCAACACAACTGACCAAACAAGGTATCACCCTTAAGAGGTGTAGCAAAGGCCGATTGCAGGGTTAAAGTGAGTTTATAAGATTTCATAAGTCTTCTTTATAAATTAACGTAAGGGAGCATTAACTGGCCTCTTGAATTTTGACTTCATCAAGATTAGTTTGTACATCTTCGCCATCTAACTTCAAGTCCCGAAAAGCAATTTTTCCGTACCCTCTTGAGCCGGAACCACCTAAGCCGGTTAACTCTAATAACTTGAGCCCCAAATAAATAGTTTGGCTTAAGTCTTCATGATCATGAACACGGATGGTTAAGTTAAAATCAAATCTGGCCGTTGCTGGTACACGTTCTGTATTACGTGGATGCTCTGCTGTGCCTTTGATGCGATCAATGGTGTTTTCCATTTTTACTTCGGTCAGCAACAGATTTTTATCATCCATTTCTTTTACCCACGCTGGAGCCAAAGAGCAATCCCAAAACGCTAAACGACTAGGACCAATCTCAGCTAATAAGTCTTGATCAACATCCCCATCTGGCGCACCACCAAATAATTTGATTAGCGCTTTAGCTTTATCTTGTATCTTAGGATCTAGTTTATTGATGTGTTTATAACTTAAAGGATGTCCGTCAGTTTGACTCACTACCCCTAACTGCCATTCCAACAAACTGCGTATTTTTCCTTTAATACTAGAACCCGGAATATAAGGCTGTTGGGTAATTGGGTTGGTGATAACAGGGTTATCAGTACCGCCAATATGAATTTCAGTATTACCACTGCCGATATGTAAACCACTGAGTAGTTCAATTTGACCGGTCAATTTTTGTATATGAGTGAGTTGCATAAATCTACTTCCTGCTAGTTAGGGCGTTCTTGTTTGTAAAAGCCCATGAATGCTTCCATGAACAATTTAAAAGTGTGCAATGTGTCTGAATCGGTGACTTGTTGTAAGCCACTATTAAGTAACCCCACATATTTATCATCGACCAATTTACGACCCTTTGCATAAGCCGCTTTTGCGTTAAGCATCCGAATAAAGGGCAAATAGTCATCAAATTTTTCTGGGTGCATTAATACTTTGTTATCCCACAACACTATTTCGTCATAAAACTTACGTAATTGAGTCGGCTTGTTATCGGTTTTTCTGGGGTCATTACCCGCAATCTCTTTAGCCCAATCGTGGGCAACTGTATTAAATAATTCCGGGTCTAGCTTGTTATCGGTCTTAGTCAGTTTTATATCCATGTTGATCTCTTTTTTTAATGATGTTGAGTAAACGACTACTATTCAATTGAAATTAATTACGCTGTTGATATAAATGACAAAACAACGCGACCCTGTAATTACCACCATGCCTAATAATGCCTGCATTAGCGATCTCTTCAGCCAGTTCTGCTTGCCAACGTTTACGTTGATCTCTATCAAGCCCTTTATTACGTTCTAACATGCGCACAGTTCGATACGCAAAGTAACTGTGCCAGATGGCGTTTTCGGGTCTTTCGTTAACCTTTTCAGCCATGTTGATCAAGGTTAATAAACCATATACATATCCGGTGCTTAAATTCATGTCTTGATGTAATTGTTGCAAACGTGCTCTTCGCAATTCCAAGGCACTAAACTCATCCCAAGACATCGTTTGATTAAAACAACACACCGCATTTTTAGGTAAGCGAACAGATTTAAGTGCAGTTGACACGGGCTGACCAGAATCCGGATTATAGCCTTTAGCCATTTCAAGCGCGGTCTCTGCCATTTCACCTAATTGACCGATCGGCAAGCCTGGCTTTGTAGTGCTAATCCCCGCAGAGAAGTGTACTTCTTTATTATTTGCAACATAATCTTGAAAAGCTTGTCGCATTTCAGTAGCCAATTTAATTTGCGATAACCACGGCCCCATTAAAAAGAAATCATCCCCGCCCGCAAATACGGTATAGGTATTGGAATACTTTGTTTTACACAGCCACGGTAAATACACCGTAAAGAAGGCGTTTATCTGCCGGGATAAGGCCGCTGTTTTACTAAAACTGACATCCTCACCTAAGCCCGATTGAAAGATCAACCCCAAATTATCGACATCACCTTTAAGCGTTGATAGGGCGGTAATCCCTAACCATTGATGATTTGCCTGCAATTGCTGATCTTCACATGCAATATGGTTTAAGGTTTTTGCATCATCTATAGCTAATAAATCTTCACCTTTATATTTACCTAAAGCAGCTTCATCTTGAGATTTTTGATCAAATAAAGGTACATAAGCATTAATACTGCGTCGAGCATAACCTTTCCATAAAGCGCCTTCTGCTGTTTCTGGTAAAGAAAAGTCCCACGCTCTTAGTAGATTGCCATTTTTAGCTTGCTCGCCAAATTTACCTTGAATCTCTTCATTTTCAACAAAATTAATGTGATAACCAAATACCGGAATCTTTAAAGTACTCTGCATCGTTAGGCTATTTCGAGTAATTAAAATGCGCTCACGTTTGGTTAACCAATTCCCTGTTTCGATTTGATCATAAGCCAACTTACAAATATAAGTGTCTATATCAATTTGTTCGCTGGCCGGGGATTTACCATCCACCTTACACACACCTTTATTGTTATCAAAACTATCCAGAAACTCTTTAAAAATAATCGGTGTTGAACCCACACATAAATTTAAGCGTTGATTCTTAATCACTTCCAACTGCTCAAACAGTTTCTTGATCAACGCCTTATAAGGACTTGGCTTACCCGCTTTACCGCGTCTAAAATCATTACAAGACGCTTCTGTCCAAGCTAAACCTACGCCCGCTTGTCCCCAACTATGCGTTAAAAACCATTGATCCAATTCTTGTTGCACATCCAATAACTTCTTAACCGTTTCTGGGGTATTAGGCGCCACAATCATAAACTTACCCGCCGCATTAATCACTTGGCTGGTTGAGGGTAAATCTAAAGCATCTAACACCTTTAAGGCGGCACATTCACTTAAGAGAGACACATAAAATGACCGACCTCTCAGCAATTTAGCGGCCCGTTTATTGGTCTCACCACCACTGGCAAAGATAAAATCCTGAATACCAAAGAAGTCACCTTGTACCAGTAAGAACTTTTTATCTTTCCAGCTCTGTTCTTGGGCTTTAAGTTCTTTAGCGGTCACCTCATCAGTTTGATTATGCTCATAGTGATAACGCCACAAAGCGGTTGCCATAGCAGCTGCAACCCGCGAATGATCATAGAGTGACACATCAGGTCGAATATTAAACGCCGTCGCTGACGGAATCGCCTGAGTATAAACGCCCCATAAGGTTTCAAAATGATCTAACCATAAAGACCAATTATTCTGGTGTGATTTAGGCATTAAGTTTAAAGCATCAACAAACCCTTGCCATAATTCCAGATACTCTTTTTGCGCAGCTTTGTCGTCATTGCCTTCACACTGCTTAGCGATAACAGGAAAAATACTGTTCGGTGATAACGGCTTAAGTGGATAACGATAGGCATAGACTTGATCAGCCTCGCTATCTAATCTAATCTGCTCAAACAAGGGTAATTGTCGAGCGGTATAATGATTTTTGCCTGTAGAAGTGCCCTCTTCTGCATCGTTGTATTGCTCAAACTCTTCACGATCAAAACCAGAAGCGACGCGGTCCGCTGTCGCAATCACCCATTGCAAAAAAGTATCGGGTTTATGATGCTTGGCGGCGGCATTGATAAATGAATCATCGGCTGCATTAGTCTTCCATGAACCAAATGGGGCAAAATCAGTGCCCGTCAAATCAGGTAAATAGTCTTCAATCAAGTCCATTGCCAAGCCAGTATAGGCCGCATGAACATGACTAAACCAACCTTTATCATCGGTAAATTTTTTATGATGAGGACAATACAGTTGTTTATTAGCCTCCAACAGCTCTTGACTGATCGGAATCTTTGCTCGCTCAGCAAACTTACCTAAATCATGTAAAAAGGCCGCTAAAGCAATACGACTGGATTGTTCAAGTAACGGGGATATAGCCATATACGTTAAGTTCCTATAAATAGTCAATCTGATCAGTTTTCAGCATTATCTGATACCGTGTCTGCGGGCGTTTACCCACTGGACTAATCAAATAAGCCGCTGCGGCTTGTGCCAAGGTTTGTTTTAATAACTTATTAATTCGGGATTTACGTTGTTCAAAAAAAGTCTTACTCATCCCCTCTGCTAACGCTTTTATGGTTCTATCCGTTCCACCTAACTCACCATTAATTAAACGGTATTCCTTTAAATACTCTTCAGCGTAACTCAGTTCTGGCACACCTTCATTAGGACAAGTGGGAGACAAAACAGCAAGGGTTTGGCGCTTAAGCAACCAGCCATAAAAAGCTAAATCAGCCGGGCTCAATTTAACCGCCATCTCATGGGCAATTAACATCCGGTTTATCAAATCCACTCTTAAAAATGCAGAACCCAAGGCTTGTTGAGCTTTAGCCACAGACTGACTAAAACTGCTCTTACCTTGTAACAAAGCAGCATCTAAACCGTGCCTTAATCTGACAAAAGGAATATCAGCAATCATCACCTCAGCGTTAAGCGTATCTAAGGGTTTACGCGTCGCATCATTACCATAAATCACATTACTATAAGGTGTTGGATAATAAAACTGCGGATGTGCTTCATAATCAGATTCTACCAAAACATGGCTTAAACGATCATGCGCTCTACCGTATAACGACAAGGCATAACCTGCATAAAAACTCATGGTTTTACGCCCTCCGGCAATCGATACATGTAAAGTGATATCAGGATCGGCCGTTAAGGTTCTTATCCATTCCGTAATCCCGTCGGCCATCGCTTGGTTATCAGCCTCCGTGCGGATATCCATTAACGACTCCCCCTGCACTTTCTGCAAGACATGAATATGTTGCTCAGAAAAATCGGGCATCGGTAAACGATAATCATCATAAAAGCGCTTTAACCAACCATCATTAATCAAGGTCAACTTAGCGCGTTGATAACCTTCTGAAGTGGTTAAAATATGAATCTGCTCCGGCATCACTTGGCCTTGTTGATGCAAGGCGTACAATGTTTCGGTAATTACCTGAGGTGTTAAGCCCGTAACCGCCAATAAAACCGACTTAACAGTCACGCGGATACGTCCAAACTTTCAATGGTATACGCCCCCATACCCATGCTAGTACCCTTACCCACATGTGTCCATTGGCCTAACCACAAATAAGGCCAAAAAACACTTAAACCGCGCATGTTTAATTCAACAGTTCCTACTAAGCCGCCCATATTAATTTCTGCATCTTGTCTTGAAGAATAACGCGTCCAATCAAACCACTCCAATTGCTTATTCTTAAAATCTATCGTTGTCGCTTGACCCGTTAAGCTGGCAAAATCGGTTTCTAAAGGCGTATCCGTATGAAAATAGCTCAACAGTGATTGCCGTCTTAACAAGGTGCTAAAAAACACGGCAAAATTAAAATCCGCCGCTGAAATATTTTTACTATCTTGGGTAAGTCGCAAAGGCGAATCAAACCTGAGTTTAATTTTTTCAGGTAATGCTGGTAACTTAATACTGTCAGCAGGTTTTTGGACATTAAGCGCATCGTTTTCATAAAGCACACTCGCCCCGCCATACTGATCAATATCATCAACGCTTTGTAAGGTAAACACTTGTCTATGTCCACCAATCCCCATCAAGCCAGCCGTTTTAAAAGCATGTACCAAATAAGGTAAATAGCGCTGCCCATGACCTAACAAAATGACATCAAATTGATAATCGGTATGACTGTTATCAACCTCAGGCAAAAACTTAAGCACAAACGGATGCGGAGCCGCAGTGTACTTACGCATTTTTTCTGTATGACTGGGTGGTGGGGTTTCAAACACAATACTGTAAGCGCAGGCATTCTTTAACAAACAGTGCTGACACGGTTGATTTCTTACCACACATACGGTCTTTTTTAGGGCATGGCCCAAAGCACCACGCCATGCAGACCCTGGATAACTAGGTAAGCGAATAGTACTTTCTGTTTTAAAATAAAACCGAAAAGTCTTAAGTGGAATAATAGGTTGTAACACTAGTGTCATACATGCACCTCCCTGTTCAATTTCACAGCACTGTAACCATTAAACAAACACATTGCAAGTTTTCGAAAAAATAAGCAATGACCATAAACCACAAACTTCATTTCAACCACCCAATAAACGATTTATACCCTCAGTAAATAACATGACATCTTGCGGAAATAACTGCCTTCCTAAGGTCTTCATATCCGTATTATTAGGTAGGCGATAACACCGTATATCATCTTTAGCTGGATGAATCAGCTCAGCAAGATCGGCCAGTAATGTTAATAAAGCCTTACGCTTAATCACCACGGTAAACACCGAATACTGCACCGGCAACCCTTGTCTTTTTAAAGTCCGGTGTACTTTACTCAAACGCTTTGGATCAGCGATATCATAGGCAATCAAATATAAATTTGCCTGATTATCGGCCATTAACTAACAGCCAATAAAAACTGTTGTAATTTACTTAAGGTACTTTTAAATAATAAATAAAATTGATCTTCGCGCTGTTGATACAATCTAGCCATTAATTCAAAAGGCTTATCGACCTGTGAGTTATCCGCCTTTAATAAGGCCGGATAAAAATCCCACAGCAATAATTTACTTAAATCAGCGGGTAAATCTAATTGATTGGATAATATCGCCTCTTCATCACTGCCAAAACCGCTATCCTCCAGTAAAACCAACAGCTCACTGTGCAAGATACTTAACATGAGTTTAGCGTGTTGTTGACGGGCTTCTGATAAATGTACCGCCAGCATTTTTTGTAAATCAACAATAGACACCTCACGCCAATCGGCTATCCCCACTTTTCTCGCAAAACTTCGGGCTGCCAATTTTTGCATCGATAAATACCAGTTTTCATAACGTTGCACTCCATCAGCACGGGCCAATAAATCCACCAGACGCTGAGATAATGATTGCCGCTCTGTACCGACACTTAACCAGCGTGCCCTAATATCACCATTTTTATGCAAAAACACCAGATTAATACCCGCATCAGCACAAGCTAACATAGCTGACATAGACCATTCAACGACGCCCTTGCACACCACCCGAGAAATACGCGACAGCGGAAATAATTGATCCGCTTTATCCGGTACCGCTATTCTTAACGCCGGCTCATCCAAAACCACACGACAACCAGGCACGCCATCAATATACAGTGGTCGCATCAGATAACCGTTTAACTAAAGCATAAGCATAACGCCGCAATAAGCGTCTGGCGGGGCCCGCTTGAGATTCATAATAAGCATAAAACACTTGCCGACCGACTTTGTTCATTTGGCATCTGCCGCCTACATCATCAGAAAAATGCTCAGGCCGTAACTGCTTATTTTTAAATAACTGCCAAATCCACCGATCCATTAAAGGTCGTAACGGTTCCATTAAATCGCAAGCCAACGATTCTCTACCAAAACTTACATCATGAAAAAAACCTAGCATAGGATCTAACCCCACAATATGACACGCTCTTACCGCGTCATAATGTAATAAGGTATAGCCCAATGACAAACACACATTAACGGGATCAGGGGGCGGACGTTTCTTACGACCCGTAAAATTTAGCGCACCAGCAAATAAATGCGCATAGCCACCAAAATAGGCCGCCGCTGCCGCGCCTTCATAACCTCTTAAACTCGCTAAGCTAATATCTTGAGCATCTTCCCTTAATTGCCCAATAATGCCCGTTAACGTTTTTGTGGCTGCAGTTAAGGGATAGCGCAAGTCCACTCTCAAAACCTGAGCATCATTTAATAAACGCTGCTGCGCTCTGACTTTAACCAAAATTAACCACCGCGCTAATGGTTTTCTTAACTCAGTATCTAAAGTTAATTGATATTGCCCCAAGCGTCGCAACGTTTCACTGTGCGATTTTGCAGCCAACATCGCTGTGGCTTCGGTATTACGCCCTGATAAAACCAATAACCCGATATTACGTTCTGACAAAGCCCCCAACACCCGGCTTTCTAACTGCACATTACCTCTTAACACCACCCGATCTAATAAATGCAGCGGCACTGTGCCTTTTTTAACGCCGTCTTCATATAACGCTAAGGTTTGACCATCTAACTTAATACCCAGATTTTTACGATCCAAATATAAACTACTCATCCATTACCCCACATAAAAAAACGAACCATCTTGGGGTAATACAGCTTTACCCAAGGTGCGAATATGCTTCGCACCCAACAACTTTAATAAAATAAACCGATCCTCTATTGGATCAATAATGGTGTTTATATCATCTAACAACTGGGCTTTTTCGGCAGGTGTTAAAAAACATTCAAAGACTGACTTTTGCCCACCGGAAGCATAACTGCGCACCACATACAAGGCTTTACGCAAACGCCTATTACATGAAATGTCATAAGCGGCAATATAAAGTTGTCTGTTTTTCATAGGCTATAACTTAGCAGCTTTGACCGAAAAACCCGATAAACTGAGTATCCCTAAAGCGATTAATGTTTTATTCATTAGCAACCCTTTATGTATCGTTATTAACTAATTTTTATGGGCTAAAGCGTAGCAAACGATTCATTTTTTTGACAGAGTTGACAAGCTTGTCAACTTTAACGCATTAGAATTAAATGCTGTGTAAATTAAAAAATAGTGTAATAATCTGCACCGTAATTGATTATTAGTAACTTGATTGATTATTGCTGTTTAACAAGATAACTTTTGATCTATGAAAATTTCTGGAAACTATACTTTTAAGCTTTTGATTTTAAATGTAGAAAAAGACCTGAGCAGTAAGAACCACCGCCCTGATTAAGAAGGGATTAAGACGTTTTAACCTAAACTTATAGCCGCTGTTTTTATGTAAGAACCACCGCCCTGATTAAGAAGGGATTAAGACTTCCCAGCTTGGTAGGTTTAGTAATGACTCGATGTAAGAACCACCGCCCTGATTAAGAAGGGATTAAGACTTCAGGCTCTAGATAGTTATAAGGACATCTAGCTTGTAGTAAGAACCACCGCCCTGATTAAGAAGGGATTAAGACCCCCAATACAAAAGCTGATAGTAAGGCGGTGCTTAGGTAAGAACCACCGCCCTGATTAAGAAGGGATTAAGACAGGAACTCGCCAGAAAGACTTAACGCCAACAACGTAAGAACCACCGCCCTGATTAAGAAGGGATTAAGACGGTGCTTAGTATTTGTACCGCTAAAATTTTATGAAGTAAGAACCACCGCCCTGATTAAGAAGGGATTAAGACAAATCTTTTTTAGTTACTCTCATTTTATCATCCTTTGTAAGAACCACCGCCCTGATTAAGAAGGGATTAAGACGCTTAATTTCATTTTGTAAGTAGATGCTTAATACAGTAAGAACCACCGCCCTGATTAAGAAGGGATTAAGACGCGAAATAGGGTTTTACTCTTTCGTCTGTGGCTGTCCGTAAGAACCACCGCCCTGATTAAGAAGGGATTAAGACTTAACGTAATAATACACAGCTTCTAATTCTAATGTTGTAAGAACCACCGCCCTGATTAAGAAGGGATTAAGACTGACCAATTAGGTTGATAATCATTAAGTGGTTCAGTAAGAACCACCGCCCTGATTAAGAAGGGATTAAGACCTTTGGGCATATACTCTTCAAGCATGGCAATGGCGTAAGAACCACCGCCCTGATTAAGAAGGGATTAAGACGCCTATTTACATCTAATAAAGACCAGTAGGATTCTTAAGAACCACCGCCCTGATTAAGAGTGGATTAAGACACGCAAATGTATGCCTGATTTGAAGACATTAGAAGGTAAGAACCACCGCCCTGATTAAGAAGGGATTAAGACGTGATTTTCTAGTCTTTGTGTGTAAAGCAATAGGGTAAGAACCACCGCCCTGATTAAGAAGGGATTAAGACTTTGAAGTGTTTTAGATATATACATTTTATTGTAAGAACCACCGCCCTGATTAAGAAGGGATTAAGACCAGTATTAGAATCAATTACGATTACGTTAGCGTAAGAACCACCGCCCTGATTAAGAAGGGATTAAGACCAAGCTTTTTTGGATTACCTTCCAACACTATAAGTCGTAAGAACCACCGCCCTGATTAAGAAGGGATTAAGACCTTTCCCCTAAACATAAACACTAAATCATATGTAAGAACCACCGCCCTGATTAAGAAGGGATTAAGACTAGATAGGACTTCCCCAGCTACGGCTTACGACTGTAAGAACCACCGCCCTGATTAAGAAGGGATTAAGACATCAATTCTATTAGACATTCTCATTTTTAATACGTAAGAACCACCGCCCTGATTAAGAAGGGATTAAGACACCTATAAAAAGCCATATTTTGTTAGAATAAGTGTAAGAACCACCGCCCTGATTAAGAAGGGATTAAGACGCAAAAGGTAGAAGGTAATAGTAGTACAATTCGATTGTAAGAACCACCGCCCTGATTAAGAAGGGATTAAGACCGACTATTACATGCAAGGCTCAATAAATTCTATATAGTAAGAACCACCGCCCTGATTAAGAAGGGATTAAGACTGTACACGTTGGATTTACCTGCATACACTTATACTCGTAAGAACCACCGCCCTGATTAAGAAGGGATTAAGACAGCAGTTAAGGACAACTCTAGAGATTTTGTGCTACCGTAAGAACCACCGCCCTGATTAAGAAGGGATTAAGACACTCATTGTATTCTCCACATTGGGTTAAAAAAACTGTAAGAACCACCGCCCTGATTAAGAAGGGATTAAGACCTTCTTTATACGTCATTCGATTATCCTACTTTGTAAGAACCACCGCCCTGATTAAGAAGGGATTAAGACGCTTCAATTTTTTCAGATACCATTCTGATGGTAAGAACCACCGCCCTGATTAAGAAGGGATTAAGACATATTAAATATTTGCTCAGTTTTACTGCCCACTTTGGGTATAAACTACATTATGGAATCAGTTGAACCTATTAGTACGCATATGAATACTAATAGGCGACTCACTCTAATGATTAGTACGATTATAAATATTTATTTTCAAATACCTTTGTATTTTGTGCATTATTAAACTATGTTAGTAACCGAGTTATAGAAAAAGGTGAGTCTATAATTTTCTAGAGTAAGTTACCTCATAACTTTAGTACGCTCCTGATAACAATTGATAGCGCAATAAAATATTGAGTAAGCTCACTGCAACACAAACCGACTTCCCTTAAGGTTAGTTGGCAGTCCCAATAGTTCGGCGAGTAGGGCTAAATATCTTCGGTGGTCTCCCCCATACCGATCCTGACGCAGGATTATCTTTTAATGCACTACCTATTCCTATTCGGAGCTCGTAATTATTATGACTACCAACACCTATTTTCCATCTATCAGCGCTGACCAAATTATCTGGCTCAGTCATTACAATGCCAAACTCCCTATCAATGGCCCTACCTGCGAAATAACACCCACGGAGATCGCTGCCACCTTAACGGATATCCAATATTACATTTGGATACTCCAACACTGGCATCCGGCCACTCAGCTTGATGCCAAAGAAGCCACTGCCTATAAATACCTTATCGTAAACGAATTAGGAGATACGATAATCGATTATCCAAAGCCCACCATTTTTTTGGCGCCGCCAACTGCTGTTAAACCTGGTATCCAAAAAAGGTTGTTTAGTCAGATTAACCGTATTAAGGCCAGCCTAAATTATAATGAAGTCATCGGCCAAGACTTAGGCATTATTGCACCGCTGGACACCACCAATCATTTGGTACCTGAATTTTCGTTGAGTGTTGAACTGGGGTTAGATCATCCTATTGTGCGTATTGATTTTAATAAATATGGACATGAAGGCATTTGGATAGAAAGTCGTCGTAACGATGAAGAATGGTTATTTTTAGCCATTGATACTATTAAACCCTATCTAGATGAAAGGCCTTTAGCAATAGGGAAAACCCATGAAACCAGAGAATATCGCATACGCTGGTGGGATAAAAGTCTACCGCAAGGTGATTGGAGTGCTGTACAAAAAGTGGTGTTAGGCTTGTAAAGCATCACAAAAAAATATAAAAATGCTGGAGTAACTGTTGATCGTTACCCCAGTATTTTAATATGTTACTTGCTCAACATAAGAATACCTAAGTTGCCGGCGAACGCAAAGATAAATCAACTTAAATTTGAAAGGTTTTGAGGGAGTTTTAGAAATTTAACTTGATCCTAAATAGGTTATAGAATCAAGTTTGAAAGCAACAAGGATTTATGAATTTAATCTTTGGAGGACTTTAAAATAGTAGCTTTCCAGTAGATCTTTTGAAATAAAAATTTTATTAATGATAGTCACTAACTCATCAAGATCATCTTCATATTCATGAGAAAGTTGATTTCTTATATCTCTAAGCTTAAACCACCCCTCTATATCTTGAATGTATTCCAGTTGCTCAAGTTTATTCATAATGTCTATGAATGATTTATTGGAAATTTCTTCTTTCTTATAATCTAGTACAGCTTTAAAAAGCTTTTGCCCAATACTATCTTGCAGTTTAGAAAATCGATACAAATATTGATCTAAATAACTACTTGCCTCATCATCAAACTTTACATATTGATCTTCCGTTAATGGAAAAAAAACACTTAGTTTTTGATGAGATTTATTGAGTCGTTCAATATGTTTATTACACTCATAGATTATTTTATCTAATTTGATCTTTTCAATATTCATAATAATATTCCAGTACTTTTTGCTATTTTATAAATATCTTTTTCTTTAGAAAAATCATTGATGATTAAATCAATTTTTTGATCACCCAAACTTTTTCTAAGTGCTGATAATAATTCAATTTTCTTCTCGAATACTGATTGCTTATCATCAATTTCTAGATACAAATCAATATCGCCACCCTTTTTAGAATCATCAACACGAGACCCAAATAAATAAACCCTAGTGTTTTCACCAAAAATGTATTGAACACAATTTTTGATAATTAAGATGTTTTCATTGGCTAATCTCATAAAGTCGCGTCCAATTAATCAGCAGAGCAAAACCAACAAGATCAAACCAGGAATGATGCCTAAAAATAAGCCAATCACTATAGCGATCATTTCTCCAGAGGAATAGTCACAGCCCACTTTACCTACTTTTACATGGGCCGCACGATCATTATCAAGCCCAGCCAGCATCATACCTGAGAATTCATCTGCAACTTCTGCCTGAGACGAGGCGACTAAAATTCGCGAACGTACATCGGTCAATTTACTTTCAGCTTTAAGAATATCATCACTAAAAGGCGAAATAGCACTGGCAGTTTTTAATGCGCCGATAGCCTGATTAGTGGGTGCAAGCGCAATTTCTTGAGCTTGAGCCACAGATTCGGCTTTTATAATTTCATTTTTTAATTGTACAAGTTCTTCGTATTGCTCTGAGCCAGAAGAACAAGATGATTTAATTAGCTCTAATGAACTTAATGATGGCAATACATTCGCAGAAACAGTTTCTGACAGTAACAAAGCATAAAACATGACAAACACAGCAACTATTGATTGATATGAATTTTTATTATTTTTAAACATAACCCATTTCCTCAAGAATAATGATAAGAACTTCAATTTACAAACACGTATCATGACTTATTGATTTTAATATTGCCAGTAAATTTGATTTTGTGTCTAATCAACATTGATGACAAGAAATTATGATGACGTTAATTGATACTTAAACTAATTTTGTGTTTAAACTGCGATAATCAGACGATATCATTACAAAACTTTAATTACTCCAGACCACTCTAAAACATGACTATGAATACAAGACTCATTGGCTGGCCTTTACTCTTACTGGTAACTGCTTGTAACAAACCTGCACCAACAGAAGTACCGCCCCGCCCTGCATTAGTAACCGTTATTGGCGAAAAATCGGGTATCGATACGATGGCGCTGGTGGGTGAAGTAAAACCCCGTTATGAATCCATTCAGAGTTTTAGGATTAATGGCAAAATCATAGAGCGTAAAGTAGAAATAGGCTCTGTCGTTAAAAAAGGCCAAATGCTAGCCAGACTAGACCCATCTGATAGCCAATTAAATGCCAATGCTGCCCAAGCAACTGTGGCGGCGGCTGAAGCCGAAACGGCTCTGGCTTTAGCTGAACTTAATCGCCAGCGCCAATTATTTGAGAAAAAATTTATTTCTGCTTCTGCTTTAGATATACGCGAGGCTGAATACAAAACCGCTACCGCTAAACTAGCGCAAGTAAAAGCCCAAGCTTCTGTTTCTAATAACCAAGCACACTATGCCAGCCTGACCGCCGACCGCGATGGTGTAGTGACTTTTATTCATGCTGAACCCGGTCAAGTTATTTCATCTGGTGAAAGCATTGCTAAAATTGCTGATAGCCAAGCTATTGATGTTTTAGTCGCTGTACCGGAATCTCGTCTGGCCGAAGTTAAATTAAATGCGCCAGTGCTTATTCGCTTATGGTCAGATCGACAAAAGACTTATCCCGGTGAAATACGTGAGATTGCCCCTGCCGCCGAATCCAGTACCCGTATTTTTAATGTCCGAATCACATTAAAACATGCCGATGCATCTGTAAAATTTGGTCTTACTGTCGGGGTTAAATTATCCCCTCAAGATTCAAACTCAAGCAACACGGGCTATTTAATTCCTAGTAAAGCCTTAACAGAGATTAATGGTCAATCTACCGTATGGCTTATTGATGCTGATAATAAAGCCCAACCCCATTCAGTGACTACTGGGCCTTTTAGAGAGGACGGCGTACTGATTACGGAAGGCCTATCAAGCGGTGACAAAATTGCCATTGCCGGCGTACACACTTTAGTTAAAGACCAAGCCGTTAAGCCTGTTATTGAGGCCGCTAAATGAATGAACCCAAACTAACTCAGCGTTTTAATCTATCGGATTGGGCTTTAAGTCATCAAACCTTAGTACTGTATTTAATGCTAGTACTGACTATTTCTGGTTTATTAACTTTTACCAAATTAGGTCAATCTGAAGATCCACCGTTTACTTTTAAAGTGATGTTAGTGCATGCCACTTGGCCAGGTGCGAGTGCTCAAGAAGTTGAGCAACAAATCACTGACAAACTAGAAAAAAAGCTGCAGGAAGTCCCGCACTTAGATTACACCTCTAGTTTTTCTAGACCCGGTGAATCAATGATCTTTATTTTTATTAAAGATGATACAGACTCTAAAGACATGCCTGAGATTTGGTATCAGGTGCGTAAAAAACTCAGTGACATTCGTTATACCCTGCCCCAAAACATCGAAAGCTTAACGTTTAATGATGAGTTTAGCGATGTATACGGCAGTATGTATGCTTTAACGGGGGATGGTTTTGATTATGCCGCCTTAAAGAAACAAGCAGAACTCATAAGATCAGAATTATTAAAAGTAAACGATGTGGCTAAAGTTGAATTCTTTGGCGAACAGAAACAGCGTATTTTTATTGAGCTATCTAACGCTAAATTAGTCACTTTAGGTATTAATACCCAAACGCTAATAGGCTTATTGCAAGCCCAAAACGCGGTAGTTGCGGGTGGCACATTTAACTCAAATGATGAGCGAATTCGCATTGCCGTTTCGGGACGTTACGATACTTTAGAAGATTTAAGAGAGTTACGCTTAAACGCAAATCATCAGGATTTTAAACTAGGTGATGTCGCTAAAGTTTACCGAGGTTATGAAGAACCACCTCATGATCGCGTCCGCTATAAAGGTAAAGACACTTTGCTATTAGGCGTAAGTATGAAAGCCGGTGGCGATGTGATCGGTTTAGGAGAAAATCTTGATCAGGTTGTCACTCGTGTGCAATCACAACTTACGGTGGGTTTGAATCTTAATCCGGTAACATTACAACCCAAAATTGTCGCTAATTCGGTTAATGATTTCATACATTCTTTGATAGAAGCCCTTGTGATTGTTCTGAGTGTAAGCTTGCTGTCTTTAGGCTGGCGCAGTGGTATTGTGGTCGCTATTACTATTCCGGTGGTTTTAGCTAGTACCTTTTTAGTGATGTATATCTATGGCATTGGCTTACACAAAATATCTCTAGGGGCTTTAATTTTAGCCTTAGGCTTATTGGTAGATGACGCCATTATTGCTGTAGAAATGATGGCTTCTAAAATGGAACAAGGTTGGGATAGAGTCAAAGCCGCCTCTTTCGCTTATACCTCAACCGCTATGCCGATGCTAACGGGTACTTTAGTCACGGTGTCTGGCTTTTTACCTATTGCTACTGCGGCTTCATCCACCGGCGAATATACGCGCTCAATCTTTCAGGTATCGGCTATTGCTTTAGTTATATCGTGGTTTGCCGCCGTTATCTTAGTGCCGTTTTTAGGCTATCACCTATTACCCGATTTTACCCATGCACCTGAACCTTCTAAAATTAGCATTTGGTTTAAAAATCGTTTTAACTTAAGCACTAAAACCGCTGATCTTCATCATCATGATATCTATAACACGCCGTTTTACAGTACGTTTAGAACTCTCGTAACCACTTGTGTGCGGTATCGTAAAACGGTGATTGCGATCACTTTAGCTATCTTTGTATTATCCATTGTGGGTTTTGGCAAGGTACAGCAACAATTCTTTCCGGCTTCTACGCGTTTAGAATTGATTGTAGATTTAAGAATGACCGAAGGTGCTTCTTATCAAGCTACCGACACTCAAGTAAAAAAACTAGAGCACTGGTTAACAAACTGGTCAGAACAGCATGAAGGTCTAGAAAACTTTGTGGCTTATATTGGTAGTGGCTCACCGCGCTTTTATTTACCTTTAGATATTCAATTAGCCCATAGAGGTTTTGGACAGTTTGTTATCTTAACCAACACATTAGCCGCCAGAGAGGCCTTAAGATCAGACTTGTTAAAACTGTTTGAACAAGACTTTCCTGAATTACGCGCGTCGGTCTTACGCTTAGAAAATGGTCCACCGGTAGGTTTTCCAGTGCAGTTTAGAGTATCTGGCGCTAATATTGATCAAATTAGAGATATTGCTCGGCAAGTTGCGAACATTATGCGCGGGAACCCCAATTTGATTAATGTGCAATTAAACTGGGAAGAGCCCAGTAAAGTGGTACAAGTTAATGTCGATCAAGCCAAATTACGTTTATTAGGTATTAACCCCATAGATGTTGCAAATGTTCTGAATGGTGCGCTACATGAATTAGTAATCACCGAGTTTAGAGAAGGCAATGAGCGTATTGATTTAGTGGCTAGAGGCCCTGAATTAGAACGTAGTCGTTTAGCACATTTACCCGATTTAATGATTAACTCACCGGCTGGCGCAGTGCCACTATCGCAAATTGCTACGTTTACCTCCAGCTTTGAAGAAGGCGTAATCTGGCGCCGTAATCGAGAACCCTCCATTAGTGTGCGCGCTAATTTACAAGGCGATTTACAAGCGGCCGTAGTTTCCGGCCAAATTGAAGAACAATTAGCAGAAATTAAAGCGCAACTCCCTTTAGGAGTAAGTTTGGTTACGGGTGGAGCGGTTGAAGAGTCCGCAAAAGGGGGGGCTTCTGTCGCAGCTGGTTTTCCATTATTTTTACTGGCGGTACTGACTTTACTGATGCTGCAATTACAAAGTTTTTCTCGGGTTTTTTTAGTATTTTTAACGGCACCGTTAGGCTTAATTGGGGTAACCATCGCGCTATTACTCTTTAATCAACCCTTTGGTTTTGTAGCCATGCTGGGTACGATTGCCTTATCAGGCATGATTATGCGCAACTCAGTTATTTTAGTTGATCAGATTGATCAAGACCGAGCTGCAGGTGTTATCCCTTGGCAAGCGATAGTCGAATCAACCATCCGCCGCTTTAGACCGATTATTTTAACAGCGGCTGCGGCTATCTTGGCCATGATTCCATTAACTCAAAGCGTGTTTTTTGGCCCAATGGCTGTCGCTATCATGGGCGGATTAGCCATTGCGACTTTGTTGACCGTGCTATTTTTACCTGCCCTTTATGCCGCTTGGTTTGGCGTTAAAATTGAAACAGAATACTCTAATGAAAATTAAAACAGCTTTATTCGATAAACTTTTATTTAAACGCGGTAGCCTTGCAATTGCTTTACTCTGCACTCATGCTTGCTTAACAGCCGGTATGTCAGCAGATCTTAAAGCCCAATCTTTAATAGACATTTATCACTTGGCCTTAGCTCACGACCCTACCCTTGCCTCGGCATTAAATGCTAACCAAGCTGCGCAAGAAATTATTCAGCAAAGCAAAGCCTTATATCGCCCTGTCGTTAACTTTAATGCCAGTGCAAATGCGGCCACGACAAATATTTCTTTTATTGGTGCTGGTGTGCCTTTCCACGGTGGCAATCAATCTTTTGGGGCGTATCAAGTAGGGATTGAGGCACAACAACCCATTTATCGTAAACAAAATCTCGTTGCAATGGATCAAGCTAAAACTCAGGTAAGTTTAGCGGATAAACAATTAAATTTAACCCAACAAAACTTAATTTTGCGCACTAGCTTAGCTTATTTTGATGTTTTACAAACCCAAGACAAAATAGAATTACTTAACGCCCAAAAAGCCGCCATAGCTAAGCAATTAGAGCAAGCCAAAGCAAATTTTGATGCCGGCACCTTAACTATTACCGATGTAAACGAGGCCCAAGCTCGCTTCGATTTAGTGGTTGCACAAGAAATAGCGGCACTCAATGATCATCAAATTGCTTTAAGAGCCGTACAAGTAATAACAGGAGAAATCCCTCAAAAACTAGCCACCATAAGACCGACGCTTAAACCCAATACCTTAGAACAAAGTTTGGATAAATGGCTAGAGGTGGGCGCTGAAAATGATCTAAATATCCAAATCTTACAAGAATCGGCAAAGTACGCTGAACAAGAAATAGAACGCGCAAACGCTGGACACTTACCTACTTTGGATGCCGTGGCTAATGTTTCCGAAAACTATGCGACTAGCAGTTATTATGGTTTTGGTAACGACCTTAAAATTGGTTCGATAGGTTTACAATTACAAGTACCCCTTTATCAAGGTGGCGCTAACAGTTCTAGAGTAAGGCAAGCCATTTTTAATAAACAAAAAGCCCTAAGTGATGTGGATGCGGCTCGCAGGCAAATGGAACAAGAAACCCAACGCGCCTATTTAAATTTAACAACCAGTATTGCGCAGTTAAAAGCCTACGAACAAGCTTTAGTCAGTAGCCAAAGCCAATTGGATTCTACAACGGTAGGTTATGATGTGGGTTCACGCACGAGTGTAGATTTATTAAATGCGCAACAACAATTATTTAGCGCCAAACGGGATTTGTTACAAGCGCGTTATGGCTATTTAATTAATATTCTTAAGTTAAAAGCAGCCTCAGGTATTATTGTAGAAAGTGATTTGGAAGATATTAATGAACAGTTGGTGGATTAGACTCTCATTTATTTTGTAAATAACAGCAAAAATATTGCGCCTAAGCAAAATACAATGCGCTGAAAGATACATTAAAATTTTTTATAAATTTATAAAAATAGTCATGACATTGTCATGATTTTTGATAATAATAAAGCCTACTAATAGCCAGAGAAGTTTGACTATGCTGAAAGACTTTCAAAGGTCGCGCTATCACTTATTAAAGACTGCTAAAACAGCAGCCCCTACTCCGCAAATCGACTCCGACTGCGGCTTAAGACAAAATCCCCCTAATAAAATTTCTAAAAACTCTCTAAGTCTCCAAAAGACTTCAGGGAGTTTTTTTTATTTACCCCCCTATCACGCTACCTATACTTGGAGGAAATCCACACACCCTTAATCTTAAAGTTCGACGAATGCTTAAAAACACTTACTGATTGTTAATCTGATAACTGGGAGTAAACGCATGTCTAAGAGAGCTGCAATGAAAACCTCTGAAAGAGAAATATCTTATCGTAGAAGAGATGGTCGAAAAGCAACAAAAAATGAAGAATTTGAGATACTAGACATTATCGACCTCGTTGTAGAAAGAAAAGCTACTAGTCCGCTTCAAGCGCTTACTAAAGCGCAAGGTGAATATATCAATGCCATACTTGCTAATACCATCACTTTTGGTATTGGTCCTGCAGGAACAGGTAAAAGTTATGTCGTGGCTGGCCTTGCGGCTGATATGCTCAAAGAGAAAAAGATTGAACGGATTATTCTTAGCAGACCCGGCGTTGAAGCAGGCGAAAAGTTCGGCTTTATTCCAGGCGAACTTGATGAAAAATATGCGCCTTATATAGAACCCTTTAGAGATATTTTTAATGAACGACTTTGTAGTGGTCAAGTTTTTTAAGACACTCTGATAGGTTCTTTTACGGTGTTTTTCACTTCATACGCATTTGGAGATACATAGCCTAATGTAGAATGTAAGCGCCGACTATTGTAAAAATTAATAATATAGTCAGTGATGTTC
>JAPLRS010000008.1 GCA_026399015.1 Methylococcales bacterium
ATCATCTTGACCATAACACTTGTTTTGATTCTGACAATGACGGCATTACTGACGATTTAGATGATGATTCAGATAATGATGGCATACATAATAGCAGTGATCACGACAGTGACAATGATGGCATCTCGGATGATGTTGATAGCGATTCTGATGACGATGGCTTAGATGATAGTCTTGATGGTGATGAAGGTAACAACGGTGTGCAAGATGGTCTAGAAGACGATAGTTCAATGTGTGAAGATCATCAACACAGAAATCAAGGTGAAAGCGTTGATGGCTTAAGTAGCTCAAAAAGTAAAAGCAAATAAGGTATTTGTTTTTTAAAAAAAAACACTAAAGCCTCTGTTGTCTTATCAGGGGCTTTTTTGTATAAAAAATACCCTTGGTTTTTAAGTGCTGGACAGCTCAAATATTTAACCTATATTATTAGATTTGAAACAGTAATTTATAAGAGATGAATTGATTATGAACAATAAAATCGTATCAATTTCCCTGACATTAAGTATCTTTTTTAGTGCCTCAACACAGGCTACATTACTTAATCGTGGAAATGGCTTGATCTATGACGATGTAAAAGACATAACTTGGGCAGCAGATGCTAATTTATTTCAGACTCAAGCAAGTAGTAATCCAAATTTGGTAGCAGACATTATCAATGCAAATTCAGGGGTGATAAACGATACACCGAATGAACTTGATACTGTAGCGGGTAGTGGTGTTTATTCACTTACAACGGCTGACTTTGATGTGACAAAGGGGAGTATGTCATGGTGGGGTGCAATGGCATGGGTTAAGAGCTTGGCACTGGGTGGTATTGGTGGATGGAGTTTGCCAACGACTATCCCTGCAAATTATGGTTTTAGTCAAGCTGACAGTCAAATGGGTAATTTGTTTTACAACGGGCTAGGCGGTGATGCAGGATCAAGTATTACAGCAGTGCATAATGCTTCTTATGATTTATTTACAAACATACAAGATGATGTGTACTGGTCATCCACAGAGTTTGAAAATACACCTGATATAACCGATCCTGCTTGGGTGCAAGCCTGGGCCTTTGGGGCTGTAAATGGCTCACAAGATTTTTATTGGAAAAATGATGGATTTAAGTATTATGCTTGGGCGATTCACGTGGGTGATGTCGCAGCGCTTACAGCAGTGCCACTTCCAGGCGCGTTGTGGTTGTTCTTAATTTCTATCCTAGGTTTGATGCGCTTAAATACTCGATTTGTATCAAAAGCAAAAAAGTAGAATGCATACTTAATTGACCAATAATTGTACAATCTGAATAAAGCCTCTTTAAAACAAGCTATTAAAGACGATATCTTAGGTTTGTAAACACAGTTATCCACAGCAATTGTGGGTAAGTGTGTAATTTCGTTTTACCCTGTCACCCTCTTAATAAGCTAAATATAGACAGAATCATTTCTAGTGATAAGTTGATGCCACTGGTGACAACCTAAACAGACCAGGAAAGACACTCTATATGAATTATTGAAGAGGGAAATTAAATGTTTAAATTAAAATTATCCAGTGCTTTACTGTTAACACTAGCCTTTTCGCAAGCAAGTTATTCCTCAGAAGCTTCTGTTACATCCACAAGTACCGCAAACTTACAAACTATGTCGAATCAATTTTGGTGGCCAGAAAGACTTGATTTGGCTCCGCTTCGACAACACTCAATTGAGTCAAATCCAATGGATAGGAAATTTGACTACGCTAAAGAATTTAAGAAACTTGATATTAAGGCCGTAAAAAAAGATATTGAAACCTTAATGAAAACATCTCAAGATTGGTGGCCAGCTGATTACGGCCATTACGGGCCTTTTTTTATAAGAATGGCTTGGCACAGCGCAGGTACCTATCGTATTTCAGATGGACGTGGCGGAGCCGGAGGCGGGCAACAACGTTTTGAACCCCTCAATAGTTGGCCAGACAACACCAACTTAGATAAAGCACGCCGCTTACTTTGGCCAATAAAAAGCAAGTACGGAAATAAGATTTCATGGGCCGACCTAATGGTGCTTACTGGTAACGTAGCATTAGAGTCAATGGGTTTTAAAACATTTGGCTTTGCTGGTGGTCGTACAGATGATTGGGAAGCCGATTTAGTGTATTGGGGGCCAGAGAAAAAATGGTTGGGTGATGAACGATACAAAGCTGATCGGAAATTAGATAAGCCATTAGCCGCGGTCCAAATGGGGCTTATTTACGTTAATCCAGAAGGTCCTAATGGTAATCCTGATCCATTAGCAGCTGCAAAAGATATCAGAGAAACATTTGGCCGTATGGCGATGAATGACGAAGAAACACTCGCATTAATAGCCGGTGGACACACCTTTGGTAAAGCACATGGCAAAGCAGACCCCAGTAAATGCGTAGACGTAGCACCGGCAGGCGCCAGCTTAGAAGAACAAGGTTTTGGTTGGAAAAATAAATGTGGAAAAGGCAATGGAGCCGACACTATTACCAGTGGTTTAGAAGGCGCTTGGACAGCCAGTCCTACTAAATGGACAACTCAGTATCTAACAAATTTATTTGCTTTTGAATGGGTTAAAACCAAGAGTCCTGCTGGAGCCACACAATGGATACCTAAAGACGAGAGTGCCGCTAACTTAGTGCCTGATGCTCATGATAAAGATATCCGACATGCGCCTATCATGTTTACTACAGATATTGCACTAAAAACAGATCCAAGTTATGAACAAATTGCGCGACGATTTCTTGCAAACCCACAAGAGTTTGAACTCGCTTTTGCAAAGGCATGGTTTAAACTTACGCATCGAGATATGGGGCCTAGAGCACGATATCTTGGTACAGAAGTACCTGCAGAAGTACTTATTTGGCAAGATCCTATTTCTACAGCAGATCATAAGTTAATAGATGCAAGTGATACTGAAGTCCTTAAAAATAAAATACTTAAATCAGATTTAACAGTACCAGAATTGGTGCGAACTGCTTGGGCTTCTGCCTCTACATTTCGTGGTGCAGACATGCGAGGCGGTGCAAACGGTGCACGGCTTCGTCTTGCGCCACAAAAAGATTGGCCAATTAACAAACCAGCAGAGCTTGCTAAGACACTTTTGACCTTAGAGGCCATTCAAAAAGAGTTTAATCAAGCACAGACCAATGGAAAAAGAGTGTCGTTGGCTGATCTGATTGTATTAGGTGGTACAGCAGCTGTTGAATTAGGCGCAAAGGCGGCGGGTTATCCGGTAAAAGTAGCCTTTACACCAGGTCGTATGGATGCAACACAAGACCAAACAGATGTTAATACGTTTACAGTGCTTGAGCCAAAAGCTGATGCATTTCGAAATTATTATGGAGATGGCAACCCCATGTCACCCACGGAAATGTTAATAGATAAGGCAAATATGCTGACCTTAACTGTGCCCGAAATGACAGTTTTAGTGGGTGGAATGCGCGCATTAAACGCTAATTCAGAGCAATCTAGTCAGGGTATTCTCACCAGCAAACCTGGAGTATTGAGTAATGATTTTTTCGTAAACTTACTGGATATGTCCACAAAGTGGCAGAAGTCAGCTAAGACAGAAGGGCTTTATGAAGGCATTAACCGTAAGACGGGTGATATTAAATGGACAGCCACTTCTGTTGATTTGATATTTGGATCGCATTCAGAACTCCGAGCAATATCGGAAATGTACGCTTCTGATGATGGAAAAGAGAAATTTGTGACAGACTTTGTTAATGCATGGAACAAAGTAATGATGCTTGACCGTTTTGATATAAAACAAGCAACAAAATAAAGGCGGGTTTTACCTAGCCTTGTAACAGATAAAGTTACCAGGCTAGGTTGTACTGGTCTAGTTTTTAAGACACTATAATAGGTTGAAATAGAATGCTTGAGAGGTGTTAATAACTATGAAACCAGAAGATTTGCAAAAACTAGTTATATTTGTCATGCCGTATGGTAAATATCAAGGGCGAGTGATTGCAGATTTACCAGGACACTATCTTAATTGGTTCGCACGCACAGGATTTCCTAATAACGAACTGGGCCGTTTATTACAGCTGATGCAAGAAATTGATCACAATGGCTTAAAATCAATGCTTGATCCGTTAAGAAAGTAAGCTAGATTATCTAGATAAATTGATTGCAGGAGAAGGTATTCTTACCTAACATAGCTGTCAATTTGTATTAGATTATAAGACCAAACTAAATTACCGTACTTCTTCTATCGTCTCGACAGTAGATTCAACCTTATCGCAGGTTGACCGCAGTTTCACGTCAAAGACGCTCATTTATAGTTATCGCAGGGTTATCAAATAGATTCAAGTGCTAATTGGTACCTAAATTTTAGGCACAAAAAAGCCCCAGTTAAGGGGGTTAAATATAAAAAACGTAATACCTGATTTGTTAGAAATAATATACTAACTGAATAGGAGATAAAATCTGATAATAATTACAATAACTATGAAAATAAATTAATAACAACGGATAGTGAGTTACTCATCAGTTACAACTTTGAAATATAAAAAAAGAAAAAATTAAATTACATTGCGCATCTTAATAAAATATAAATTGAAACCTAAAAATTATGACAGACTCCAACAAAGGAAAAGAAGATATCCTAAATAGAACCAATAACGGTAATGGTTATGGTGATCCGCAACAAAAATATAATGATGAAAACCGCTTTAATTTATTTTTAGAAAAAGAAAAGAATGATATAGGTATTAAATTAAACAATTTAACTTTGGCATTAGTCATAGTGGGCTTGCTAAACGTAGACCCATTTTACTATACCAATTTAGTCCACTATATAGAGGAAATAAGTATGTTTAACGAAAAATTTGGTTTGATCTTAAATTTTATTGGTGCTCTATTACTTGGACTATCAACGCAATTTGGTGTTAATTTTGGATGGAGTGGTCAATTAAATTGGAAAATCAATGTTTGGAAATATACAAACGCCTTAGGCTGGTTTTTACTCAGTTTAGGTTTTTTTATTCAACTTAAATAATGTATGTTGGCTGAATAATTATGGAAAAATGGATTGATTTTTATGAAGAGTTTTTTACTAATAGAACCGAGGCAATAAATTTTGTAGCTGTACTTGAAGCAATTCAAGATCCATCGCAACAAACTCATCGTGCAAAAGTTATGATGCATCAAACACAAAGACTTTGTTCTTTAGCGAATGACCTGCCAAAAATACGTAATTATGAATCTCTACAATTATTATTCCTAATTATCTGTACGGAAAATATTGCAAAACTTTACTATGATTTCAATGGTCAGGGCCAATCTAAAGAATATGTTATTAAATTTTTTACTGATTTTATCAATCCTGAAAACAAAATAAGATTGGAACAAGGTTTCTCTGATATTGAGCATCGTAAACTTAATTCAAAATCTATTGCTGAAAGACTATATAAAATTAGATGTGATATTGTCCATGAAGGTAAATATTGGGATTTCAATTTTTTAGATTCTACAGACAACACATCAATGATTAACTTAAATCAAGAGATTATTGCTCATCTTTCTCAGAGTGAATTTAGAAAAATAATTGGTCAAGCTTGTGTAGATGCAATACTAAAAAAAATGAACTTAAAATTATGAATAATATTAGACATCTTAAATATAATTTAATATTTTATGTAATAAATATTTTTTATTAAAAAGCTCTTATTTTAGCTATATAACCATTATCAGTTCTCTTTCCTGCTCTTAGGCCGTAGCTGTATGCATATGAAGAATAAGAACGAGCCCCATAATAATCAAGCAATGTAGAGCTAAGATAAATCCCATCGTAAAAAACACCGATTGATTTTTTTTGATCGATAAGCAATTTTAGCTCCATGACAGAAGGCAAAAACCAATCTGAAAACCCATTTAAAGTATAATCATGAGCTATCTTGGCAGCAAAATAACTTTCAGGACACCAATATATGATTTCGAGTGTATTATGCTCACCTGTTCCAACATACTCATTTTGTGGAAAGGTTGAAAAAAGTTTGCCATCACATCCTATTTGATAGGTTATATCTTCTAAAGGTGCAACCTCAAATCCATGCAAACTCGTTTTATCAGTTAAGTAAAAAACAGTTCCTCCTGCCGGTCCTGTATCTCCAATTTTGTATGGACAAGTTAATACAGACCAAGTTGGTACGCCATTACAAATTTTTAATTCAGTATTATTTAATCCGGCAGCTATATTTATCCACTTTATGCCATCCCAATACTGCATGTCTCCAATATTAGCTCCTCCCGGAATATACCCCAAAGCACCTTTATCACCTTTAATACCTTGAACGCCGTAACCGCCCACGTCTCCTTTGTCTCCCTTCTTACCTTTTAATCCTAGAATCCCTTCAGGCCCCTGCAAACCTCTAGAATCACCAGTTGGCCCTAAATCTCCCCTTTTACCCTTAGGCCCCGTCAAACCTTTATCACCAACATCACCATGCAAACCTTTATCACCTTTTAGACCAGTAATGCCTTTTTGACCTATAGGTCCAACTTTGCCTACATCTCCTTGCGCACCCTGTAAACCAGTATCTCCTTTTGGTCCAATCAACCCTATAGGGCCTCTAATGCCGGTTGAAACTTCTGCGTTTACTGATATTGATATTAGTAGTGCTATATTGATTGATAAAACAGACTTTAAAATAGGATTACACATAATAAATTTCCTTATTCTTTAAGTATTCAAAATACACATGACATTAACAAAAAAATTTAATGTTAACAAATGAACCTTAATAGGACGCATTCTACAAAAATAGAGTTAAAATGACCTTACCTTAGTAACATACATCATTGGATTTGATCTATTATCATTATTAGCACTAAATATCGATGTGTCGTTGTATGTATAAGCATTTACTTTTAAATAAGCTTGCCATGTAGAACTAGCATATGGATATGTATTAACAATTCCACTTACTAAAGTATGTTGCTGTAATAGTAACCTTAACTCCATAGCGGATGGTAAATACCAATCTGAAAATCCATTTATTGTATAAGCTGTTCGGCGACAATTAACTTGTCCGGTCGACGTCAATTATCTTGACCGGTTGAACGATATGTAAGACAAGGAGGATTTCACTGTGTGGAGTGCCTGCCTTGTCTGGAAAACGTATTACTCAACATCAAGAGACTTTATAT